>NZ_JBXAHF010000011.1:0-565 GCF_058794875.1 Afipia sp. GW823-FHT06G09 | reverse complement strand
CTTAGTACTTCGCGACGACCGGGCCACCCCAGTTGAAGTGGTAGTTGACGCCAACCTTCACAGTGTGGAGGTCGTCCTTGTAGGACAGCGCGCCAAGGCCAGCGTTGGTGACAACGTTGGTGGTGTCGAAGTTGTAGTACTGGTACTCAACCTTCGCCGACCAGGCCGGGGCGAACATGTATTCGAGACCGCCACCGACGGTGTAGCCGGTCGAGTTGCGATCGGTCACAGCCGGCAGGAAGCCAGCGGTTGCAGCCAGGCCGCTGTCGTCACGGAACGCGACACCGCCCTTGGCGTAGATCAGGCCCGGACCCCAGGTGTAGCCGAGGCGGCCGGTAACCGAAGCGAGCCAGTCGGAACGATCACGGATCGAGTCAACGCCGACAGTGAAGCGGCGATCGTTGTTCGACAGGCCCGAGATTTGGCCTTCGATACCGACAACCCAGTTCGGAGCGAACTGGTAGTCAGCGCCGATCTGGCCACCGCCGAGGAACGCAGCGTCGCGGCTCGAACCAGTCAGGCCGACGATGTTGGTTGCGAACCCGTCGTCACCACCGAAAGCGGC
>NZ_JBXAHF010000010.1:0-872 GCF_058794875.1 Afipia sp. GW823-FHT06G09 | reverse complement strand
GTCGGGCGTCGCCGCAACACGCGGCTCCGCCGCATCGACTTCCTTGGCTATCGCAATTTTCATGACGCCTCCCGCAGTGAACTCGCAGAGACATCATCAACCTGGAAGATTGCTTCCACTTCGACCGCAGCGTTCAGTGGCAAGGAGCTGCATCCAACTGCAGCACGAACATGCTTACCACGATCGCCAAAGGCATAGATCAGAAGGTCGCTCGCCCCATTCAGGACGCTTGCGTGCTCCTTAAAGCTGCTTCTACTTTGTACGAAACCACCAAGTCTAACACACCGCACACCGTCCAACGATCCAAGGTGCGCCTTTAACTGCCCCAAGATATTCAACAAGCATAACTCGGCAGCCTTCTTCGCTTCTTCAACCCCGATATTCCATTCTACAATCCCTTCGAAGGCCAACTTCCCATCTCTCATCGGAAGCTGACCGGAAATATAAACCAGATTTCCAACCTGAAGCGTCGGGGCGTAACTGGCCAAACTCGCTGCCGGCGCCGGAATTTCAAAGCCACGATCTCGCAATTTCGTTTCTACCGTATTCATAGCAAGCCATCCTTATTTCTTAATTGGAGCATCGTTCTCTTTCGACCGGCGATTTTCTTTGCCAGCGGGCTGCGATTATCGATAACGCCGGATCGACAGCTCATCGGCGGGAATTTCTGGTGTGACACCGGCAATTTGATCGGACACGACGCGGGCCGCACCACAGGCCATCGTCCAACCCAGCGTCCCGTGGCCTGTATTCAGATAGAGATTGTCGAAATGCGTGGGGCCGATGATTGGCGGACCGTCCGGCGTCATCGGCCTCAAGCCACTCCAGAATGTGGAGCAAGACAGGTCTCCACCATTCGGGAACAGATCCCT
>NZ_JBXAHF010000009.1:0-1600 GCF_058794875.1 Afipia sp. GW823-FHT06G09 | reverse complement strand
AAGGATTTTCATTATGACGTTGTGCGGCCCGGAGCCGCGCTTTATGGGGTCAACCCGGTTCCTGCACGTAACAATCCCATGCGTGCAGCAGTTCGGCTTTCGGCAGTGGTTATTCAGGTCCGGGAAGCCGACAAGGGCGACCATGTTGGCTACGGCTGGGATTATCGCTCCGGCGGGGCGACGAGATTGGCGACATTGTCCATCGGATATGGAGATGGTCTGCATCGTGCGCTCGGCAAAGGCGGTGTGGTCCATTTCGAAGGCCACCCGCTGCCGATTGCCGGACGCGTGTCAATGGACAGCATCACGGTCGATGTTAGCGAACTTTCGCCTGATCGCCTTGGGGCTGGTTCGCGAGTTGAAGTAATCGGCAATCATCAGTCAGTCGACGATCTCGCCGCAGCGATGGGCACCATCGGCTACGAAGTCCTGACAGGACTGGGTCATCGGTATGAACGAAATTATGTAGGCGCTGCCGAGGTATCGCGGGCCGAACTTGTCGGAGAATTGCAGGCATGAAGGTTCTGGTCATGGGCGCCGGCGTTATCGGCGTGACGACATCCTATTATCTCGCAAAGGCGGGTTTCGAAGTGACGGTGATCGACCGTCAGCCGGGTCCTGCTTTGGAGACTAGTTTTGCTAATGCCGGCGAGGTGTCGCCAGGCTATGCATCGCCGTGGGCTGGTCCCGGTGTTCCGGTGAAAGCGGTGCGGTGGATACTTGATCGTTATGGTCCGCTCGTAGTACGGCCGCAGGCTGATCCTGCGATGTGGCGCTGGATGCTCCAGATGCTCCGCAACTGTACGTCGGCGCGTTACGCCGTCAACAAGTCGCGCATGGTTAGCATCGCCGAATACAGCCGTGATTGTTTGCGTGCACTGCGCGCCGATATCGGCATTACCTATGATGAGCGCAGCCAAGGCACACTTCAGTTATTTCGAAAGCAGTCGCAACTCGACAGCATTGGCGGCGATGTCGAGGTTCTGCGTCAGTACAACGTGCCCTTTGAGGTGCTGGATCGTGACGGGTGTGTGCATGCGGAGCCGGGACTGGCCGCAGTACGAAGCACTTTTGTTGGTGGTCTGCGTCTGCCTGACGATGAGACCGGCGATTGCCAGATGTTTACCGAGCGTCTCGAAAAGATCGCCGTCGGCCTCGGCGTTCGGTTTGTTTATGATACGACGATCAAGTCGATTGATGTCGACGGCAGGCGTTTAATCCATGTCTCGACAGACAAAGGAATATTCGCAGCTGACAAATACGTAATGGCGCTCGGCAGTTTCTCGCCGTTGCTGTTGCGTCCGCTGAACATCGATATTCCGGTTTATCCAGTTAAGGGCTATTCGATCACTGTGCCGATTATTGACGACGCGTCGGCGCCGCAGTCAACGGTGATGGATGAGACCTACAAGGTTGCGATCACGCGGCTTGGGGATCGCATTCGTGTCGGAGGCACCGCTGAAGTCGGCAGTTATAAGGTGAATTTGCCGCCGGATCGGCGTGCGCCACTTGATCGTTCTCTGAGGGATCTGTTCCCGAATGGTGGAGACCTGTCTTGCTCCACATTCTGGAGTGGCTTGAGGCCGATGACGCCGGACGG
>NZ_JBXAHF010000008.1:0-100364 GCF_058794875.1 Afipia sp. GW823-FHT06G09 | reverse complement strand
GCCGGCGTCGACAACCCGCTGTTCTATCGTGACAACACCATGATGCTGCTGGGCGACGCCAAGAAGATGACCGAAAACATCGTCAAGGCGATGTAGGAGCGTCCATAATCTGGGCAGGCGGGTGCAGTTTTTTCAAGCTGTGCGAATTGGCGATATGTGCAGTTGAAATTCCCTGTAACCGCAGAAATTACCCTTATTCGTGAAATGTCTTCCCTGTTAATTCGCGCCGCTAGTTTCATAAGTAGTTGTCGCACAGCGATTTCTCGATAGAACTCTCCACTAGGTCCTCCAAAATCACACATTTCCCTGTAAAATTCCCTGTTAGCAGCGAATTTGCCGCGAGACCGGCGCGATCAGCACTGTGTCGCCAGCCAGCCAGTCCGGATTTTGTAGAATTTCTTACCTGAGCGTGAGAAAGGCCCGCCAATAGCGGGCTTTTTGTGCATACCCAGTCTCCACAGAGACCCGATTGGAACCATCATCTTCCGAAATTGGGGCCAAGTCTCCATTCAACCATTGAAGAATTCCCGTTTTCTAGGGTCTCGTTTCAGAGACAGAAGAATAAACCACTGCGTGACGTCCATGCAGTGGTTCGGGCGTCGCCACTTAGCAACTGATCTGATCGATTGGTGTCGTTCCATCTCGTAGTGACTTACGTAGGTTTATCAACACCGGTTCGGAGCATGACCAAAATCTGCTTTGCGATCGATGCCGGTGTGTCGCGATCCTTCTTGTACCAGAACAATGACCAGGAGAGGGCCCCGATCAAGGTGAGGCGGAGATAACGCTTATCGACCTTGGGGCGCAGCGGGAGCTCCTCGATCAGGCCCGTGAAGATCTTTTCATATTCATCGCGCAGGAAAATGACCCTAGCCTTGATGCTTTCCGGGTAGTGCCAGGGAGGCATTACGAACAAGACCTGGTTTGCGCGCCGCCAGTCGAGCAACCCGGTAATATGCGCAATGCACGCTGTTTCCATCCGCTGCCATGGATCGGTTTTGAGCGCGATCGCATCGGTCACGCGGTTGAGCAGTTCGACCCCGCCTTTCTCCCAGACGGCCCAGAGCAACTCCTCCTTGGAGTCGAAGTGATAATACATCGATGCGGGCTGCATTTCGGCGGCGGCCGCAATGTCACGCATCGATGCTCCGTCGAATCCCTGCTTGTTAAAGAGCGCTTCGGCGACAGAAATTATTCGTTCCCGCGCCTGCTCACCCTTTGTCAGCTTCTGCTTTTCACCTGGCATCTTGTTGCCCGATTTGGCTTTTTTTGCCTTAGCCAGTGTCGTCGATGCCATGGAGGACCTCCTTTCGCAGTGCTTGATTTTCTAACGATCGTTCGATAAGAAATATTCTAACAGTTGTTCGATAATAACAATTAACTCCAGATGAGGAAGCCATGGCCGTCCCCGCACGTCTAGATAAATTCGTCACAACCGAGAAGCAGCGGCACTTTCCCAAAGATTTCATGACCGGTTGGGAAGACTATGAGACCTGGGCAGACGCCACCGTTGGCCAATCCGGTCCTGCCCAGCGCACTTTCGTTATCACCGAGGAAGATATCCTCGACTACAACAAGGCATGCGGCGAAACCGATCCGCTGATGGTCGATCCCGACTATGCCCGCACGAACTCGCCGACCGGCGAGCTGTTGCAGCACCCGATCTTTGTCACCACGATTGCCTTTTACAGTCTCGGTGAAAAGGGCATCGGCACCTGGATTCGGACCCCCGGCGCCCGCAACCCCCAGCAGCGAATTGAGATCATCGAGCCGTTCAAGTACGGCGAGGTCATTACAACGACAGTGACCACTTCCCAGAAATTCGTTCAGCGCGGCAAGCCTTACCTGCAGATGCTGCTCGACTTCCATAATGATAAAGGCGTGCTCAAGGCGCGCTGGTGGTGCTCGCTGATTCTTCCCGAAACGCAGGCGGATGTCGCCCGCTTCGCAAACGCCTAATCGAGGAGTGTTTCAATGTCCAATCCAACCTTCGGCGAGATCAACACCGGCTACGCGTTTCCGGGCGTCGCTCAGTCCTATGCTCAGTCCGCCATCGATCACTACGCGCTCGCATCGCTGGATATGAACCCTGTCCATACCAACGAGGAATGGGCGGCGCGCGCCCAGGTTTTCGGAATGCCTATCACCGTCGGGCACGGCATGATGACCATGTCCACTCTCGCATCGGTGGTGACGCGGGCATGGGGCGTGATCGGAAAGAACGGTGGCTCCATCCGCTACGTCGATGCCAAGTTCACCAAGCCGGTGAAGGTGGGTGAAACGGTCACCGCGACGGCCAAGGTCAAGCAGAAGCACTTCAATGGTCCCGGCAAGAACTGGGTTCAGGTGCTGGTCGAAGGTAAGGATTCCACCGGCGATCTGATTGGATTTGCCGAGGTCGGCTACAATCTTCCGGATTGATTCAGAAAACACGGGGCCGGAATTTCCGGGCCCGCCCTGCGACGTGCTGCTTCATTGAACAAAATAATCAAACGTACGATCGTTCGAAGAATAAACGAGCGACAGGGAGGGCGCCATGCCGAGCCGTATCGGGGATGCGTTGCATTGGTTTGCGACGTACACGCCACGGAAGACAGCCATTATATCTAGTCTGGGGTCTCAGACATACGAACAACTGTGGTCGCGGGTGCGCCGTCTAGCGAACTCTCTCTCCGGGATTGGAATCAAGCCGGGTGATCGTGTTGCGTTGCTAATGCAAAACAGCAGCCGCTATCTTGAACTTTATCAGGCGGCGGCCCTGATGGGCGTGGCTGTTGTGCCGCTCAATTTCCGCTTTGTCGCAAGCGAGATCGAATATGTCGTCAACCATTCCGGTGCGAGTGCGCTTGTGTACGACGCTGCGTTTGGTGACACGGTCAGCTCGTTACGCAGCAAGCTCCCCTCGATTGGTGATCGCCACATCGTTTCCGACGGACCCGGCGGTGAGGGTGTCTATTCTTACGAAGGATTGATAGAAGCAGGCGCCGAGGTGGTCCCTGACGTTCCGGCCGATCTCGATGCTTGCTATTTCCAGGGCTATACGTCAGGGACGACCGGCTTCCCGAAGGGATGCGTCAATCCGCACCGCGCATTTGCGGATTGCCTGCGCCGGATGGCCACGATCTACGGCATCACGGCGAATGATCGAGAATTCGTGGCCGCGCCGCTTTTCCATGAAGCGCCTGCACTGTTTTCACTGCTTCAGTTATTTTGCGGGGGAACGGTTATCGTCACCAGCGATACCACGCCGGCGAATGTGTTCAGCATGATCGATCGCTACAAGGCGACCTGGGCCTTCATGGTGCCGACCATGTGGGCTGCGATGATGACGAGTGACGAGATCAACGAGTTTGATCTCGGATCGCTACGGATTGTCGTCAGTGGCGGATCTCCACTGCAGACTCATACCAAGGAGGCTATCCTCAAGCGCTTCCCTCATGCGGGCCTCAACGAGTTTTATGGCGGCACGGAAGTCGGTCTTGTCACCAACCTTCCACCTCAAGACCAGGCCCGAAAGGTGAGATCGGTCGGACGTCCGGTGATCGGCATGTTTGTCGAATTGAGGGACGAGAACGGAAAGGTCGTGCCGCAGGGCGAAGTCGGCGAAATTCATATCGGCGGCGCCACGCTGATCCGGGAATATTTCAACAATCCGGAAGCGACCGCAAGCGCCCGCAGCGGCAGTTTCTTCACGCTCGGTGACATGGGACGCTTCGATGAAGAGGGGTATCTCTACATCGTGGATCGCAAGAAGGACATGATCATAAGCGGTGGCGAGAACATCTTCCCGAATGACATCGAGGATGTTCTGTACAAGCACCCGGCGGTGAACATGGTCGCCGTCGTTGGCGCGCCGGACCCGAAATGGGGAGAGATTGTCGTCGCGGCTGTCGTGCTCAAGCAGGGGCACTCCGCAACCGAGGCGGAGCTGATCACGCACTGCAAGGAAGCTCTTTCGAATTTCAAGGTCCCCAGGAAGATTGATTTCCGCGATCAGCTTCCGATGTCGTCCTTCGGAAAGATCCTGAGGCGCGACGTGCGCCAGCCTTACTGGGACAAGCAGGAGGTTCAGGTCTGACCGCCTGACCAAACGATTTCGCACAAGGCCGGCATCGTGTCGAAAGAATCAGAAGAAACCAAAAACATCACAATGCGAGAGAGGAACGTCATATGAGGTCAGCCAACTATCTTCGCACTTCCATGCTAGCCGTCGCAGCGGCCGCAATTGCGGTCGTCGCGCAGCCCGCTGCCGCTCAGCAAACCTACAAAATCGGAGCAATGCTCGATGTCACCGGCGGCGCATCCTTCCTCGGCAAGCCGGAACACAACGCCGTCATGCTTGCGGTGGAAGAAGCCAATCAAGCCGGCGGTATCCGCGGCAACAAGGTCGAACTCGTTTTTGAAGACAGCAAGAGCACGGAGACCGATACGGTACTTGCCGCGCGCAAGCTGATCAATCAGGCAAAGGTCCTCGCAATCGTTGGGCCAAGCCGGACCGGTGGCGCGATGGCAGCCGTTCCGATTGTCACCGAAGCGGAAGTTGCACTGCTGTGCCCGGTGTCCGGCATCGGCGTGATCGAGCCGGTCGCCGAGCGCAAGTGGGTTTTCCGTCCGGGACAGGGTGGCGATCTCTCGGTAGCAAAGGTGCTTGATTACGCGCGCCGCGCAGGATGGAAGAAGTTGGGAATTCTCTATTCCGCCGATGCCTATGGCGAGGACGGGCGCGACAACATGCGCAAACTTGCCAAGAGCGCTGGCGTTTCTCTCGATCGCGAGGAATCGTTCCCAGCCAATTCGACCGATCTGAAGCCGCAGCTTGCCAAGCTGAAATCGGCGGGCGTCGATGCGATCTTCATGCATGGCCTCGGCGCGCCTTCGGCCATCGTCTATAAGAATGCGCGCGAACTTGAACTGGCCACTCCGATCATCTCCGGGCATGGCCAAGCCAACAGCGCATTCCGGAATGCCGTTGGTGACGCGGTGATCGGGCAGCCGATTGTCGGTGCGCCTGTTCTGGTGTGGAGCGAGTTGCCCGGCTCGCACCCGCAGAAGAAGGTTTCTGAATTCTTCGTCACCAAATACAAGGCAAAGTTCGGTATCGCGCCGGACATGTTTGCGGGTGTCGCGTATGACTCCGCCAATATGGTCCTGCAGGCGATCCGGGAAACCAGCGGCGAGCGCGCCCAGATTCGCGATTGGCTCGAGAACAAGGTGAAGAATTATGTCGGCGTGACCGGAGTCTTCAACTTCACCGCTCAGGACCACGGTGGACTGAAGAGCGATGCGCTGGTGATGATGATCGCTGACAAGGACGGCTGGCGTCTCGCCGATTACGAGAAGTAAGCCATCATGGATTGGGGCGCGATTCCGCAGTTCCTCGCCGGAGGACTTGCCATCGGTGCGGTGTATGGACTGATCGGCGTCGGCTTCAGCCTGATCTACAGCACGAGCAAGGTCATCAATTTCGCACAGGGCGAGTTCGTCGTTTACGGCGGACTCACGACTGTGTCGCTGGCCTTGTTCGACATTCCCGCGTCTGTCGCCCTGCCCCTGTCGCTTGCCGCCAGCATCGTCATGGGCGGAGCATTGCAGGGACTGCTGTCGACCGCGCGAAAAGGCAGCAATGAACTGACTTACATCATGACCACGATCGGCGTCGCGATCGCGCTGCAAGGCCTCGCCCATCAGATATGGGGAACAGACTACAAGACGTATGCGCTATATCCGCAAGGTGCGATCAAGGTGTTCGGTGCGAGCGTCAACTACGCAACGATCACCATTCTGGTCATAACCGCCCTTGTCTGCGTCGCGTTATGGGTCTTCCTGTTCCGCTCCATGATCGGGAAGGCCATGCGTGCATGCGCCAATGACAGCCGCGCGGCCCGGACGGTCGGCATCCGTCCGCGGCGCATGGCGTTGCTGGCCTATTTGGCCAGCGCCGCCATCGGCGGTCTCGCCGGAATGCTGATCACACCCTCGCAGATGATGTCTTACGACAACGGTGTCATTCTCGCTATCAAGGGGTTTACGGCCGCAATTGTCGGCGGATTAGCCAATCCGTTCGGTGCCGTGATCGGCGGGCTCGTGCTGGGTTTGCTGGAAGGGCTGGGCGTCGGCCTGATATCGTCGGACTTGCAGAATGCATACGCGTTCCTCACGCTTCTGGTGATCCTTCTCGTCCGGCCGCAGGGCCTGTTCGGCCGCGCCGAGCCGGGATCGGCCCGATGATGGTGCGATCTCTCATGCCGGCTGTATCGATGAGGCAGGGGCCCATGCTGGGCATTCTTGCTTCATTTGCGATCGTTCCGCTTGTTTCGCAGGATCCTTATGTCCTGGGCGTGTGGACGTTCCTGCTTCTCAATATCCTCGTCGTTGTGGGATTGGATCTTCTGCTCGGATACGCCGGACAGCTTTCCCTTGGCCATGGCATCTTTGTCGCGATCGGCGCCTATGCGTCCGGCCTGCTGACCACCAAGGCTGGGTTTTCGGGCTGGACAGCGATGCCCGTCGGCATGCTTGCTGCAGCCCTGCTGGCAGCGATCGTGGCGGTCCCGACGCTTCGACTGCGCGGCTACTATCTGGCGATGGCGACGCTGGGTTTTCCGGTGATGTTCGACGCGGCTGTCCGCGTGACATCGCAATGGAGCGGAGGCTCTTCTGGAATCATCTCGATTCCGCGGCTCAAGATCGGCGGTTACATCCTGCGCGATCCCTTGGTGTATTACTATCTCGTGCTTGGTGTTGTCGCCGTCGTACTTCTGGTTGTGTGGAATCTCGCCAATTCGCGTCTTGGCCTGAAGCTGCGGGCGATCCATGCCGATGAAACGGCAGCTTCCGCGCGCGGGATCAACGTCACCTCGCTCAAGGTCATGGTGTTCGTCGCGAGTGCCACGATCGCAGCGCTGAGCGGAAGCCTGTACGTTCACAACGTTCAATTCGTGGCGCCCGATACGTTCGGCCTCAACTATTCCCTGACACTGGTCATTATGCTGGTCGTGGGCGGGATGGGACGCATCTGGGGCGGTATCCTCGGTGTCGTCCTGCTGGGCTGGATGCCCGAGCTATTGCGTGAAGCCGCGACATGGCAGCCAGTGATCTTTGGATCGATCTTGGCCATCATCATGCTGTTCGCACCCAGCGGACTGGCCGGATTTGTGCGCAGACGCTCGTTTTTCTTGCCCGAGGAAGCGCCGGCCGGGCCGCCATCCATATCGAGCGAAAAGCCGGTTCTGGCGGTCAGGGATATCGGCAAGGCATTTGGCGGTGTGCAAGCGGTCAAGGGATTGAGTTTTGACGTGCGCGCGGGGGAGATCAAATCGATCATCGGACCGAACGGGGCAGGGAAATCGACTGCGCTTGCGCTGATCTCGGGTGCAATCGCCGCGGACAGCGGCACGATCAAACTCGGCGGACAGCCTGTCGAGCAGACGCCGGCCTATCACCGCGCGCGTCTCGGGCTCGGGCGCACATTCCAGCATGCCCGATTGATCCCGACACTGACGGTCTACGAAAACATGGTGCTGGGGGCTTCGGTACTCGGTAACCGCTACGAGGCCGAGGCAAGCATGATCTTGCACCATCTCGATCTGGTGCACGTCGCCCACGCCTTTCCCGGGGAAGCAAACCAGTACGAACGCAAGCTGATCGAAATCGGCACGGCGTTGGCCGCAAGTCCTGCTCTTCTATTGCTGGATGAACCCGGAGCCGGTCTGTCGTCTACGGAAATTGAAAAACTGGCTACCTTGTTGCGCGAGCAGAAAGAAAGGGGCTGTGCCATCGTTCTGGTCGATCACATCATGAGTCTCGTGATTCCGCTTTCTGACAGCATTCTGGTGTTGAACAGCGGTAGTCCGATCATGGATGGAGAGCCGGCAGAGGTGATCGCTGATGCCGATGTCCGGCGCGCCTATCTTGGCGAGAGGAGCGACGTCCATGCTTGAGGTGCGGGGACTTCAGGTTCGCTACGGGACAATCCTTGCGGTGGAGCATCTCGATCTTCAGGTCAATGCAGGCGAGATCGTTGTTATGATAGGCGCGAACGGCGCGGGGAAGTCCAGCGCGGTTAATGCGATCACCGGACTTGTGCAGCAGGTAAAGGGTGAGATCAGCTTTGGCGGAGAGGATGTTTGCCGATTGGATGCGGCGGAGCGGGTCCGGCGCGGTCTCGCGCTGGTGATCGAAGGGCGGGGCATATTTTCCGAAATGACCGTTCGCGAGAACATCGAGCTCGGTGCTTTTGCCAAGCCTGAGCTGCGCGGTTCATCGTTACAGTCAGCGATTGACCGCGTCTTCGCGATGTTTCCGCGGCTCGGTGATCGGTTTTGTCAGGTCGCCGGAACCTTAAGCGGCGGCGAACAGCAGATGCTGGCGATCGGGCGGGCATTGATGAGTTCACCCCGTCTACTCGTTTTGGACGAGCCATCCCTCGGACTGGCGCCGCGCATTGTCGATGAGATCGCGGAGCGTTTGGTTCAGTTGGCGCAGAAATCCGGTGTGACGGTATTGATCGCCGAACAGAACGCGGCGCTCGGGCTTAATATCTCTGACCGGGCTTATGTGCTGCAGCGCGGGCGAGTGGTACTTGAAGGATCGGCATCCGAACTGCGAGCTAATACTGATCTGATGCGGGTATATCTTGAGGGCTAACTAAGCACCCATTCCATCTGCATACGTAGCGATCAAACCTGAAGCGTCGTACGGATCGGTCAGCATACGCTTCAATAGCATCGTCTCCTTTCTCTTGAACATTTCGGCCGAGCGACAATATCCTGATCCAGTTCACGACTTCAAAATGATCTCGAAAGTGCCCCATCGACGATAGAGACACGGTCCTCAGTAGAACACGCCGAATGATTTTAGTCAGATAACTGGTGAGAGAAGTAGAGAAATCTATCTACTTGGCGACTGATAAGGAAAAGCAAAAAACGTTGCGAGACTATAGTCACGCACAATTCGCGTAATCAGCGGTTATGGAATGCGACGGAACGAAGCAACGAACACTTTGGTCATAATTTCTCTCAGGAGGCGATCCGGGAGGCGAATTCACCCTCCGCAGGTCCGAAAAGGCAATCGGCAACCATTGTTATCGGTCGTATTTCGGAGCAAATGATCGCAAGAATCAGTTGCGACCATTTGTCATGTCCAAAGACGAATTGCTTGATCCTTTCGGCGATAGAACGGTCCAAGGGACGGACCCATCAAGAAAGACGGGGGCTGTCTCGCGCGTAGGCGTGAGGCTGTTCTTATTGCTCGTTCTTACATTGGTCGTAGCACGTATCATCTACTACGGATAAGTACCGATGATGATATCGGCGTCTTCCGACAATTTTGCTGATTATATCCTGGACGCAATCAAGCGCTCAAACGCAGCTGCAGCAGGAATATCGATTCTGCCAGCCGCCTTAATCTTCCAGAGCGTACGCTCGATATGAAGATCGTGTACCTCAACAATTTTGAGGCGCTTGAGCGAAATCTGCTCCCTTACACTCGCGCGCGAGACGATGGAAACGCCAAGGCCCGCAGCAACGAGTTGTTTGATCGCCTCGGTGCTTCCGATCTCGAGGGTTCGCATCGGCTCGATTCCCATTTTCGCAACAGCTTGCATGACCACTTCGCGAGAGCCGGAACCCGGCTCCCGAACGATCAGGGTTTCCTTTACAAGTTCCTGCGGATCGATGGGTTCTATTGCGGACGCAAATGGATGATTTGGACCGACGATCAGCGCCATGACGTCGGTGAGCCATGCATCTGAATCCAGGCCTTCATCATGGATCGGACCTTCGACCAATGCGACCTCAATTTGGTGCTGAAGCATAAGATCGGCGATATCGCGGGTATTCGCGCTTGTGAGGTGAAGTTCAATGCCTGGATATGCTTTATGAAACGCTCCTAGATACTCCGGGAGAAGATAAGTCGCGATGGTCGTACTAGCTCCGACCCGCAAAGATCCGTTTTCGAGGCTTCTGAAGGAGCGCAGTTCCTCCTCCGCCGATCTCTCGGCTGTGAACAGGATCTCGGCATGACGCATCAACGCGGCGCCTTCACGGGTCGGCTTCACTCCTTTCGGCGAGCGATCAAGAAGCCTGCAACCGAGTTGCAGTTCAAAGTCTCTGACGCCCTTTGATATCGAAGGCTGGCTTATATGAAGTGCGTCTGCTGCGCTGGAGAAGCTGCCTGTTCGCACAACGGTCGCGAACAATCGCAGAAGATGAAGATTCAGAGGCATAACTTCTCTCTATCGGCCTAGACGAAAACGATATTATCCCTCGAATACCCATATGTTGCATAGTTTATTCTCCGCCCCGGAGAATAGGATGCTTCGACCAACCAAGACGGCTGATACCAGGCCGCATAACGATCGCTTGGACCGCTGGCACGATCGAATTCCGGGTATCGCACTTTGTCTGCTCATTACCGCCGTCTCGCTCGGGGGGCAGGCGGTCGAGACGCTTGCCCTCAGTCATCCCTATGTAGACGCCATCGTCCTCGCGATTCTCGTTGGCATGGTCTTGCGCGCCGTCTGGCAGCCCAGCGAACGCTGGCAAGCTGGTATCGCATTCAGCGCCAAACAGCTTCTTGAAGTTGCCGTGATGTTGCTCGGTACGTCGCTCAGTCTTGTGGCGATCACTGCGTCCGGACCTCTGTTGCTGATGGTGGTCGCCGGGACTGTCGCTGCTGCCTTGGCATTCAGCTACGGCATCAGCAGGATGCTCGGCTTATCGACGAAGATGTCGATCCTGATTGCCTGCGGTAACTCAATCTGCGGAAATTCCGCCATCGCGGCGGTCGCTCCGGTGATCCGCGCAAGCAGCGACGACGTCGGAGCGTCGATTTCATTCACTGCGATCCTTGGGGTTTTGACTGTCATCGGCTTGCCGCTGTTTATACCGCTGCTCAACCTGACCGGCTCACAATACGGAATCCTGGCCGGACTGACGGTCTATGCCGTACCGCAGGTGTTGGCCGCAACCGTGCCGGTGGGAATTGCAAGCGTGCAGATTGGCACATTGGTCAAGTTGCTGCGCGTCTTGATGCTGGGACCTATGGTGATCGCACTTACGATATCGGGGAAAAAGATTTGGGAAGAAGATTGTATGGTCACAACCGCCGGTGCTCGCAACCGTTTCACGTGGGTACCCTGGTTCATTCCCGGATTCCTCTTGCTGTCCACCCTGCGGTCGCTCGATTTGATACCTGATGCCGCTATCCTGCCGATTACCAAGATTGCAGGATTTCTAACCATTGTCTCGATGGCGGCCCTCGGTTTAGGCGTCGACCTAAAGCTCCTTGGCAGGATCGGAGCAAGAGTGACTGGGGCGGTATCGCTGTCCCTGATCGCTCTCATCTCCATGAGCCTTGCTCTTGTGCATTTGTTTTGATCACGAGCGCGGGTATCAAGACCGAGCAGGGTTCGGAGAAGGCCTGTTAGAAAGCTTCGCTTTAGCGAAGCTTGGACTGCGCAGCCGGCGCCGGCATGGTGCTATCACGCATGATCAGCTCTGTAGCAATGATCTGGCTTTTCACAGGGATGCTCTTGCGCGCAGCATCGATCAGCGCCTCTGCCGCGGCGTGCCCCATACGCTTTGCCGGGACGTGAACGCTTGAGAGCGGAGGGTTCACTACTCTTGTGATTGGCAGGTCGTCAAAGCCAATGATGGAAACGTCTTTCGGCACACGGATCTTCAATCGCTGACAAGCAAATAAAGCGCCGAGCGCTTGAATATCGTTCGCGCAAAACAGTGCAGTCGGCGGATTCGCTAATGAGAGAAGCCGAGTGGCAGCCTCTGCGGCCACCTCAATCTCGAACGGTTGTTCCGACACGAGCTCCGGATCGTACGGAATTTTATATCGCGCGAGAACCGAGCGATAGGCCTCCAGTCGCTGGGCAGCTCGGTCGTTGATCGTGGTCATCCCGCATATCAGGCCAATCCGTCTATGCCCGAGCTTGATGAGCATTTCCGTGGCTTCCGCCGCCGCTGCGCGATTGTCGAAGGAAATAGCGGGAATGGACGCCTTAGGGCTTACCGACCAGGTTACCACAAACGGAATGCGATAGTGGCGGAGGAGCTCATACAGAGCTGGCTCACGTTTGTATCCAGTAAGGATGACGCCCTCGACGCGGCTTTCGATCAGCTTGCGAATGATCTCGCGCTCGATGTCGGCTGAATAGTTTGCGTTTGCAATCAGGAGGCTGAGGTCGGCCGCTTGCAGCCTGCTCTGGATAGCTTCCGTGAACTCCGCATAGATCGAGTTTGAAATTGTCGGGACGATCAACCCGACGACGCCCGTGCGCTGCGATGAGAACGTGGCCGCCCGTCCGTCCGGCACAAACTGGTGCCGATTGACGAGCTTAAGGACTCGCTCCCGCGTTTGCGGTGCAACCGTATCAGGATTGCGGAGAGTGCGGCTGATGGTAGCGACCGAAACCCCTGCTTGTTCAGCAAGCCAGCGAATCGTCACTGATTTTGGTTTGTCTTTCATCCTCTCCAGAAGAAGGCAAACGCTGGGAGTTGACAAGAGCAACCAGACGGGGAATGGTATGTAACCGGTTACATTCTTCAGACTGTTTATGAGGCGATAGCGAATGGTCGACTATTTGAAGCGGGCAGAGCAGCAATCCCGGCAGGACAATCGCGATTTGATTGATCGCGTTCGCACCATGATCTCCAATATTGAGCAGGGCGGCGATGAAGCCGTTCGCCGATATGCGCGTGACCTCGATGGATGGAACGCCGAAGATTTCCGCGTGTCTGACGACGAAATTGCTACGGCTCGCAAGACCATGAGCAAGGTTTTCAAGGAAGATTTCGCGTTCTGTAAGAAGCAAGTTACCGATTTCGCTAAACGTCAAAGGGACTCGCTTTCTGAATTCGAAGCTGAATTCGGTAACGGTATTACGCTGGGCCAAAAGATCATCCCGGTCGACACCGTCGGGTGCTACATCCCGGGCGGAAAGTATCCGCTCATCTCCGCGGCAATCATGAGTGTCGCAACGGCGCGCGTAGCGGGTGTCAACCATGTCCTCGGTGCGGCGCCGCCGCGCGAGGGAAGGGGAATCTTCCCGCCGACGCTGTATGCTCTGGCAGAGTCCGGTGCCACGGAAATTTATTCGATAGGGGGCGTGCAGGCGCTCGCCGCGATGGCCTATGGCCGCGTGGGCATGCGCCCGGTTGATATGATCACGGGTCCCGGGAACGCATATGTCGCCGAAGCCAAACGCCAGTTGTTCGGACTCGTCGGAATAGACCTTCCCGCCGGTCCTACAGAAATTTTGGTCATTGCGGATGATAGTGCCGATCCCGCGCTCGTTGCGACAGATCTCCTTGGACAGGCGGAGCATGGGCCGGATAGTCCGGCGTGGCTGATCACCACATCGGCGAAGCTTGGAGGCGAAGTCATTGCCGAAATTGAGCGTCAATTGCTGACCTTGCCGACCGCTGCCATCGCGTCGGCCGCCTGGAGCCGCTGGGGTGAGGTTGCTGTCGTGCAGGACGACGATGCTGCCATCGCCTTGAGCGATCAATATGCTCCCGAGCATCTGGAAGTCCTGACAAGCCGAAATGATTACTATCTCGACCGTCTCAAGAACTATGGCAGCTTGTTCGTCGGTGAGGAAAGCACCGTTGCTTACGGCGACAAGGGAGTCGGCACCAATCACACGCTGCCGACAGGACGTGCGGCGCGTTACACCGGTGGCCTGTGGGTTGGAAAGTTCCTGAAGACCGTCACGTATCAGCGCCTGACGCCGGAAGCGAGCGAGAGCATTGCTCCGATTATGGGGCGCATGTGCGCCAGCGAGGGAATGTTGGCTCATGAACTGACGGCAACGGTTCGCCAGCAGCGATATGCACAGCGCCGCCGGAGTGCTTCTTGATGTCGGTTTTCGATACGCGCTGGATAGTTACACAGGAGGCAGCTGTCTCTGCCGTGCGCGACGTATTCTGCGGGCACGGCAAACTGGAGGTCGTGCCCAAGGTTCACGTCGGATCGCTGCGCGATGTTGCCACGTTGTATACGCCGGGTGTCGGCACGCTGGTGCAAAGGATTGTAGCCGATCCGAGTCAGACTGACATTCTAACAAACCGCGCGAATACGATTGCGGTGGTGACCGACGGCACCGCCGTGCTCGGCTTCGGTCGCACCGGACCACTCCCTGCCATTCCTGTGATGGAAGGCAAGGCGATCATGTTTAAATTACTTGCGGGCTTGGATGCGGTTCCACTCTGCCTTGATGTGCGAGATTCGGCCAAACTGGTCGATCATATCGCCGCGCTTGAGCCGTCCTTCGCCGGATTCAATTTGGAAGATGTCGCCTCGCCGCATTGTTTCGCGACCGTTGAGGAATTGACCAGACGATTGTCCGTTCCTGTTTTCCACGATGATCAATACGGCACGGCAACGGTCATAGTTGCCGGCTTGATGAACGCGTTGAAGGTCGTCGGCAAGAAGAAGGAAGATATCCGTATCGTTGTAAACGGAGCGGGCGCAGCTGGTACAGCCGCAGCGCGGCTGTGTCTTGCCTGGGGTGCCGGCGATGTCGTTGTGTGTGACCGGCACGGCGTCCTTTGCGAGGGCGAATTGCAGCCATCGATGCACATGGCAGCTCTTGCCTCCATCACGAACAAATCGAGGATCAAGGGAACCCTTGCCGAAGCGCTGAAGGGGGCGGATGCTTTCGTTGGCCTAAGCACGGGTCCTCTGATTGATGCGAGCCATATTCAGTCGATGGCCAAATCTGCTGTCGTTTTCGCCTGCGCCAATCCCGTGCCGGAAATCATGCCGCACGAGGCGATAGCGGCGGGCGCTGCAATTGCCGGCAGCGGACGTTTCGATGCGCCGAACCAATGTAACAATGTGCTCGCGTTTCCGGGAATTATGCGTGGCGCGGTCGATGTGTCGGTCAAGAACATCACCGAGACGATTTGTCTCGCTGCGTCGCGGGCGATCGCGGATCATGTAACGACCGCACAGCTTGGGCCGGAGAATGTATTACCCAATCCGTTAGATTCTGAACTTTGCCCGATGGTCGCTGAGGCTGTCGCCGCTCAGGCCGCCGCGGAAGGACTCGCAAGAAAGCCACATATACAGGGAGCGATCGCGGAACGGGTTCGCACACTCAACCGGGTATCGGGTCACCAGCAAGAGATATTGCGAGGTCTCATACAAAGAAAAGCCGAAGTAACGGCGAGTTAGCAACGTCGCACATCCAGGGAGGATTCCATGACGAATAAGGACACAACCAAGACTCGGCCTTTGATCGATCGACGAGGCTTTCTCGGCGGAGCGGCGGCTGTCGGTATCGGGGCCCAAAGCCTGTTTACGGGGGGAGGTGCGTCCGCACAAAGCTCCAAGACGGGGACGATCCGCGTCTGGGGTGAACCCGGTCCATACGGTGGTGCCGGCGTGGCGGCAATGAACGAGTGGGCACAGAAGAATGCGCCCGGCCTCAAATTCGAAATTGAAACCATTCCGTGGGACGGTGTTTACGTCAAACTGATGACGGATCTGGCGGCTCGTCGTCCTCCCTCACTCATCAGCGTCGAATCGCCGATTGCCATGCAGTTGATGGCAGAGGGATTGCTGCTTCCGGTCGACGACATGGTCGACAAAATCGGACGTGATCGCCTCGTCGACGGCGTCAAATGGGATTTCTGGGGCAGTTGGAAGGGCAAGCAATACGTCATCCCGGCGCACCACCAGCCGCATCTCTTGCTCGTCCGCACCGACATCGTGAACGAGCTCGGGTTAAAGGACCCGGACACATGGGATTGGAATGATCTGCTGAATGCTGCGAAGACGATCACGCAGAAGAAGCAGAACATGGCCGGTTTCTGCATGGCGCTCGGCCGAAACCTCTGCACGGACTATCATTTTGCGGCGCTGCTTCATGCGGCGGGCGGACGCATGTTCGACACCTCGAACAAGTTTGAAGTGGCGTTCGATAGCCCCGAAACAGTTGAAGCGCTGACCTTCGTTAAGGAACTGCTGCCTTACATGCCCAAGGGCGCTGTCGAGTACAGCTTCCTTCAGGTGGTCGACGCGCACGTTACGGGCCAAACCGCCATGAGCTTCTATTGGGGCCGGACACTGGGTCGTGCCGCCGAAGAAGCCAAGCCGATCTTCGAGGCAACGGAGGCGTTCAATCACGCGCGTAATCCGCGAACGCAGCGGCGCAGCAATTGGAATGACTTCCAGGGATGGTGCGTTCCCGCGCAAAACAATCCGTATATTGAAGAAGTCAAGCAGGCGCTGCTGTACCAGCAGACCAGCAAGGAGTGGTTGGTAAAATACTGCCACTCGCTGATGCCGAACGTTGCGCCGACGTACAAGGACGTAGCCAATTCGGCGGAGTTGAGGAATCACCCGTTCTACAAATCCAAGCCAAAGACGGTGGAAACCTACTATACCGGCTCGCTTCCCAACTCGAGCAGCACTGCGAATGAGCTGTTGATGGGAGCCAATCCGCTCTCTGGATATGTCCACGGCCGTTCCATCCTGGCGCAGACCGTCCAAAAGGTTGTCATCGACAACCAGACTCCTCAACAAGCAGCCAAATGGGGTGCTCGGGAACTGGAAGCGATTCGCCGCGAGAACATTCGCCTGCTTGGCTGAATGAGTTAGCCGGGCAGCGGGCGCTGCCCGGCACCATCTTGGAACGGAAAGACAATGCGCCGCCTCGATTTCTTGCAGTCCGATCGGTTCGTGGGGTTGCTCTTCATCGCCCCATTCGTCGTTACGGCCGTCTTATTTATGGTCTATCCGATCGTTGAAGCCATTCGAATGGCGTTCTTCAGCTACAATCCCCTGCGGCCCGATCTGATTTTTTACGTGGGACTGGCGAACTTCGAGTACATATTCTCGGATCCGCTGTTTTGGAGTTCGTTCGCACAGGGCACAATCTGGACCCTGCTATCCATCCTCTTCCAGACCGTATTCGGTGTAGGCATCGCGCTGCTGCTCCATCGCAAGCTGTTTGGGATGGCAATCTTTCGCGGACTTCTGCTTTTTCCCTATATCGTGCCGACCGTCGTTATCGCCCTGATCTGGCGCTGGATTTTCAATCCCGAGATCGGCGTAATCAACTACAGCCTTCAGTCCGTCGGCTTGATTAGTGAGCCGATCTATTGGTTGTCTACACCGACCATGGCGATGGCTTCTACAATCATGCTCAATGTCTGGAAGTACACGCCGTTTGTGGTGATCTGTGTTCTTGCAAGGCTGCAGGCGGTGCCGCTAGAGCTTTACGATGCAGCCAAGGTCGACGGCGCCGGTGCATTCCGGCGCTTTCTAGATGTGACTCTGCCGCAGCTCCGCGAAGTCCTGATTGTCGTGATCGTGTTCCGCACCGTCTGGACCTTCAACAAGTTCGAAGAAATCTATCTGCTGACCAAGGGCGGGCCTGGAACATCGACCTTCAATCTTGCTGTCTATTCATTCGAACAATCGATGGCGAGTCTTAGACTTGGCGTTGGCGCGGCGACAGGGGTTGTCATGATGGTCATGCTGATGGTCGGAAGCGTTCTGTATTTACGCGTGGCGGGCTTTGGTACCGAGGAGAAGTGACCGTGAACGCCGATAGCCTCTGGCTTACGACCAAAAAGATCTCCTTGTATGTGCTCTTGTGCCTCGTGACGTTCGCGGTTTGCTTTCCGCTCATATGGGCGTTGTCCACTTCGCTGAAGCCGAAATCCGAGATATTTGCCACGCCGCCGACGCTGATTCCTCAAACGACCACGTTCGAGAATTACGAAGCGCTGCTGAGCGGCCGCCAACAGTACTATCAATCCGGCGAGGGGAAGCAGGAGATCGGCCCTTCTCCCGCGCAGTTCTTCACGCGATGGTTTGTCAACAGCGTGATCGTGACACTCGGATCGACGCTCATCAGCATCGTTGTATCGACATTGGCGGCTTACAGCGTCACCCGCTTCAGATACTGGGGTCGAAGCGCGATCCCGTATTTCAGTCTGCTTGGCTATATGGTGCCATCCATCATCTTTGTATTTCCGCTTTTTCTGATGATGGTTCGGCTTGAACTCACAGACAACTTGCTCAGTCTCGTTTTCGGCTACGTCTGCATTACGCTTCCGTTTTGCATGTGGCTCATGTGGGCGTTCATGCGTTCGATTCCGATTGAAATTGAGGAGGCGGCTCTTATCGACGGAGCATCCCGATATCAGGTCTTCGCGGACGTCGTCCTGCCTACAGCATTGCCAGGGATTATAGCGGCATCGATCTTTTCTATGATCGTATCGTGGAATGACTACCTTTTCGGCCGTGTTTTCATCAACTCGCTGGATAATCTCACCCTCACTGTCGGCGTCATGCTGTTCTTCGAAGGAACGCATGTGGACTGGGGCCTGTTGATGGCGGCGTCTGTTCTGATGACGGTGCCGATGGCGATTCTGTTTATGGCTCTGCAACGCCATCTCGTCGCCGGTTTCGGCGCTGGCGCGGTCAAGGGCTAATCTAGCGAAAGATAAAGAAAATGGACGTTAAGTTACAGCGCATCAACAAGAGCTTTGGTAGCGTTTCTATTCTCAAGGACGTGGATCTCGTATTTCCGAGCAACAAGTTCGTGACGCTCTTGGGCCCCTCCGGTTGTGGCAAGACAACGCTACTTCGGATGATCGCGGGCCTGGAGGAGATTTCTGCGGGCAGCATCCTGTTTGGCGATCGCGAGATCAACAAACTTGCGCCGCGGGACCGCAACATTGCAATGGTGTTTCAGTCTTACGCGCTTTACCCGCAGATGACGGTTCGACGAAACCTCGGTTACGGATTGCGCGTGCGCAAGACACCTGAGTCAGAGGTTGCCTCGGCGGTCGAGAGAGTTGCCCGGATTCTCGAGATCGATCATCTCCTTGACCGGAAGCCTGCGCAACTGTCTGGCGGTCAACGACAGCGAGTGGCGCTTGGTCGTGCCATGGTCCGTAAGCCTGACATCTTTCTCATGGATGAGCCGCTTTCCAATCTTGATGCGAAACTGCGCGTGACCATGCGCGGTGAATTGCGGCGTTTTCACCTGGATCTCAACGCGACCACTGTTTATGTGACCCATGATCAACTCGAAGCTATGACCATGTCGGATCTGATTGCCGTTATGCACAAAGGCGTCGTGCAGCAATTTGGTACGCCTGAAGACGTGTACAAGCGGCCGGCAAATCTCTTTGTCGCCGGGTTTATCGGAAGCCCGCCGATGAATTTCCTGGAAGGTGATGTCGAGGGCGGTCGCTTCAAGATTGGCGAGGCTGCCCTGCCATTGCCTTCGTTAGATAGCGCGAAGGCAACAGGTTCTGCTGCGGTGATCGGCGTGCGCCCTCAGGATTTGAGTTTGATGACGTCAGCTGGTCCCGATGCCCTTGCTGGTAGAGTTTCGCTGGTAGAGTTGCTCGGTTCGGAAAAGCTCGTTGAGGTCCAGATATCGGATCGGAAGCGAATCAGTGTCCAAGTGCGAGCCGATTCACAGGTTGGTCTCGGCGAGAATGTTCATGTCGGGTTCGATGCGCAAAGTATTCATGTCTTCGACAAGCAGACCGAGCAATCGCTGCTGGCCTGATAGGCTACCGATTTCTGAGCAAGTCGATCTCTAACGTGCTCAGAGGCATCGTCTGAATCAGGAGACAATTCGTGATTGAGGACAATTCTCTGTTGACGACGTCTTGGCGAGACGGATCGTTTGTTCCGAGAAAAGTCAATAGGGAAAGAGTTGTTTGGACCAAAGACTTAAATACGGGCGTATTGGTGATGGAGTCCGTCCAAGATGGCGCGTGAAATGATCAAGCGTGGTGCGCCGAACCGGGCGAGAAATCGGCGCATTCTTGTTCAAGAATCAATGCGTTCTGACCTATTTCAGAATCTAGCGCAGATGCACGTTGCCCAAGACAATGATGTGGCCCACACTCACGCCAGAGCGATCCGATCAACCGCTCGGCAAGGGCATTTCACCAAGGTGAAGCTGGCGCAGCGCGCTTTTCCCGCATATCCATTGCGCGCAATCGGTGTGTGACGATCGCGCCCTAGATTTGATCTCGATCGCGGTTGAAATATTTTTGGGGCCTTATCCTAAGGGAAGGCCTCTTTTATCTGACTCGCAATCCACTCCGCTGTCGGGCTTGTTGTGACGTTGATCCAGACGGGTCTTCGCGGTCCAGCCGAACGATGATTAAGGCATAGAGCAGGTCGATGCCACGGGCGGAAATCTTGATGGCATCTTCCATACGTACCAACCGATCTTGTGGCACACGATCGCGCGAGCGGCGCTGGGAGATGCATTCGGCCGCTCGGTCGCTTCGTTGGACATGGCCTCGCTGGTTGGCACGGCTCACAACGAACGCGACGTGGCCGCTAAGGCCGCGAGTAATTTGCTTGTCCAGGCATTGGCCGCGGGGCATGCGCGCTACGGTTTAACCGCAAACGCAACCTGCCGGGCTGGATCGATGCCGAAATGTATCTATTCAAATTATCGCGCCCGTCTAACTTCGATTTTGCTGGGCGCGATGGCTATTTTCCCTGCTCGCGTACACTTGAATCCCTGCTTGGTCGAAATTTTTCCCTGATCGTTGTTTTAAGGAATCGGTGAAATATATCGATATTTAGCCTGCTTCTGTCTTGGGTAGGTGCTCAAATAGGTTAGATTTGCATTATTTCCCTGTAAAATTCCCTGTTTGCAGGGAATTTGCGCAGAGACCAGCGGGATCAACACTGTGTCGCCAGCCAGCCAGTGCGGCTTTCATAGACTATTATTTTTTAGGTGCAGAAAGGCCCGCAAATAGTGGGCTTTTCATGCATAAGGAGTCTCTGTGGAGACCGATGTTCGCACCAAACTGGCGCGCTTTGGTGGCGACGACGTACGCCGTTGCCGACGAAATCGAGAGTGTGGGGAGGACGGGCACTTTCGACATGTCGCGCCTCGTAACCATTTGCACTTTGATTATAGGGGTCTCGCATGGTTTGGAATTGAGGCAGGTCAAGGGAAACCAGAAGGAACTGATCGAGCATTGTCTATCTCGATCCCGCGCTGCGGGGGCTGCGCCGCCCTCAAACTATCGACGTCTTGCGTGGTGAGAGCGGCCCGGTCGGCGTCATTCGATCTGCATTCTGGTGTATCAGGATATTGATGTCGATCAAGTCGATGGAAGTGCAATCGTCTTTGAATGTGTCCCGCTTATCTATGATGCGGAAACCGTCATGATGGAATCGTTTGCATCGAGTCCAAACCGCCCTGATCATATCAAGCCGTTTCCGGAGCTCCGGGCAGAGATGGTCAGGCATACCATCGTCGCGCGCGGCGTAAGGGACGAACTCGTCCTTGAAGCCATGGGCAAGGTGCAGCGCGAGTTGTTCCTGCCAGAAAACCTTCGCGAATTTGCCTACGAAGACTCGCCACTTCCGATCGCCGGGGAGCAGACCATTTCCCAACCTTATATCGTGGCCTTCATGATCGAGGCGCTTCTGCTCAAGGGGGGCGAGACGGTGCTCGAGATCGGCACTGGCTCCGGCTACGCCGCCGCCGTGCTGTCCGAGATTGCTGCGAATGTGTACACAGTCGAACGCCTCGGTCCGCTCGCTGAAAAGGCAGCATCGACGCTCTCCGAACTCGGATACGAAAATGTTCATGTCCTGCACGGCGATGGCAGCAAGGGCTGGCCCGAACATGCACCGTATGATGCCATTGTGGTGGCAGCGGGCGGCCCGCAGGTTCCAGAGTCGCTCAAGCAGCAGTTGAAGATCGGTGGCAGGTTGGTGATCCCGATCGGCTCTAGCGAGCGTACTCAAGAATTGGTGCGGGTCGTCCGGGTTTCGAAGGATAAATACCATAGTGAGGATATCGCTGACGTACGCTTCGTCCCACTAATCGGAGAGGAGGGATGGACAGCCGGAAAAGGCAAGCGAAGCGGGTTGGCGCGGCCGGCGCTGCGTTCAATTCCAATTGGCGATGAGGTGCTGATCCGCAACCTCGCAGATGCCGCCGAACCGTTTCCATCCATTGAAGCCGCGGATCTCAGCCCGCTGATGGGGCGTATTGGCTCGTCGCGTATCGTTCTGCTAGGCGAAGCGACACACGGCACCTCCGAGTTCTATCGGATGCGTGAGCGTATCACCCGCGATCTAATCGTTAAAAAGGGATTCAGCTTCATGGTTATCGAGGCTGACTGGCCGGATGCGGCGCGGGTCGATCACTATGTGCGGCATTTCCAGTATCCGCCTTCAGAATGGACGGCATTCGCACGATTTCCAACGTGGATGTGGCGGAACATAGAGGTGCGCGATTTCGTCAGTTGGCTGCGGAAGCATAACGGCACGGTAGAGAAGGACAAGCGTGTGGCTTTTCACGGTCTTGATCTCTACAGCCTTTATGACTCCGTTCGCTCGGTCCTGAACTATCTCGACGACGTCGATCCCGCCTCGGCGCGTGTCGCCCGGGAGCGCTATGGTTGCCTGACACCTTGGCAGCGTGATCCCGCCACTTATGGCCATGCTGCATTGACCGGCTCCTATCCGACATGCGAATCCCATGTCGTGCGCGCACTCACCGACCTCCTGGCGAAACGGCGGTCCTATGCGGAGCAAGACGGCGAACGATTTCTGGATGCTGAGCAGAACGCGCGCCTTGTCGTCAACGCCGAGCGCTACTACCGGATAATGTATTACGGTTCGCGTGCGTCGTGGAATTTGCGTGACACTCACATGTTCGAAACTCTGAAGAATCTTCTGTCATTCCATGGGCCCGACAGCAAAGCGGTGGTATGGGCGCACAATTCACATGTCGGCAACGCAGCGGCAACCGAGATGAGCGCGCGGGGCGAGTACAATATAGGCCAGCTCTGCCGCAGGGAGTTTGGAGAACAGGCTTATTTGGTTGGGTTCGGCACCCACAGCGGAACGGTGGCCGCGGCATCTGATTGGGGAGGGCCGATGGAAGTCAAGACCGTCCGTCCGTCGCTTCGCAATAGCTATGAACAGTTGTGTCATTCAGTGGGCCTTCCGCGCTTCATGTTGGGCCTGCGTCACCGCGGCGATCTCTGCGGTCCAAAGAGCCTCGGCAAAGACCGGCTTCAGCGAGCCATCGGCGTGATCTACAGGCCAGAAACCGAACGCGCGAGCCATTACTTCCAGGCAAGTTTGCCGCGGCAGTTCGATGAATATATCTGGTTTGACGACACCCAGGCAGTCACGCCGCTGGATTCGGCAGAGATAGCCGGGCTTCCGGATACATATCCGTTCGGAGTGTAATTTGGTCCTGGGCAGCCTACTCGCTTGGATGGAGATACACGAATTATCTGCTCATGCGCTGATGATCTTGGCAGCCACTCACGCACTTGCGGCTTTTGTTCATCACTATGTGTTTCGCGACCGCACCCTTGTGTGGATGCCGTCGCGCTCGGACGGTTTATGACAGACCATCCACCTCATACTATCGCAAGCATGCGGTTCAATGCGGCGGCTACGACACTTAAGCGGCGACTTGGGCTGCCGCTGCTGGTTCTTTATGGAACTGGCATCACGATCGGCGCGGGTATCTATGTGCTCATCGGAGTGGTCGCTGGGCATGCCGGGGTCTATGCATCGTGGTCGTTTTTTCTCGCCGCGGTTATCATGGCACTTACGGTTGCTTCGTATATTGAACTGTCCACTCGGTTTCCCGTTAGCGCAGGCGAGGCTGCGTATATAAAGGCCGCCTTCGAATCGCGCCCACTCTCGATTTCGGTAAGCTTGTTGACGATCGGCATCGCGACGGTTTCCTCGGCCGCTGTGGCACTAGGATCTGCCGGCTATATCCAGCAGTTTCTGGATTGGCCAAAGGAACTTATCGTCATCGCAGTCGTGTTAATACTCGGGGCCGTTGCGGCATGGGGGATTCTCGAATCGGTGATGCTGGCGAGCTTGTTCACGCTGATCGAAGTGGGTGGCCTTGTCGCGATCATCGCCTTCGCTGTCCATTCGAACATTCCGATCGCGGCTGCCCTCACGAATATTCCACCCTTCGAAGTCACGGCACTGTCCGGGATTGCGTTCGGTAGCCTGCTGGCCTTTTTCGCCTTCATTGGATTTGAGGATCTTGCTAATGTGGTTGAAGAGGCAAAAGAGCCGCAACGTAATATTCCACGTGCGATGGTGCTGACGCTTCTGATATCGACGACGCTGTACGTCCTCGTTGCGGCGGTTGCTGTTTCTACAGTGTCAATCGAACGCCTTGCGCTGTCACCGGCACCGCTCAGCCTGGTATTTCGTGCGGTGGCGGAGATCAATCCAAGGACGATCAGCCTCATCGCTATTGTAGCGACACTGAATACCATTCTAGCCCAGATGACCATGGCGTCGCGTGTGATCTATGGATTAGCGCGTGATGGGGATTTGCCGCGCGTACTTGCAGGGGTTCACTCCGCTACCGGAACGCCTGTCGTGGCAACTGCGTTGATTGTGGCCTCTGTTATTCCGCTTGCGCTGTCAGTCCCGTTCGCATGGCTGGCGGAAGGAACTTCGCTAGCGACACTTGTGGTCTTTGCCCTGGTCAATACCGCTTTGCTCAGACTTCGGTGTCGCCGTACCTTGTCATCGCATCCTCATGTCAGCGTGCCGATCTGGGTACCTGCGCTAGGCGTAGTTGCGCGCATTGCGATGATCGCAAGCTCACTTCTTTAATGAGGGGGAATAGACCTATGGCAAGCTGGATGTGACCTAACCGGGCTTTTTTGGACCAAGCTTTGTGAGAAAGTGAGCGAGGACAAGGAGCTTTGGTGATTCATAAACATGGCTTCCCGGAAGCCATTGCCGCTCTTCGCGAAGCTGTTGGCTCAACAAAAGCTTACTGAGCGTCCTAAGGCTCATTGGCTAGAACGAGCGACCGAGTACCAAATAATCGCTCCCATGCTTCCAATTCCAAAGCCGATTGCAAAGGTGAGTGATACCAGAACAATCGCTCTGTATGCATCGAAGGACTCTACAAGGTAAACCGGTTTAATGAAGTGCATCCAGAAAACGAAATCGGCAACGGGTTGCGCTAGTCCTGCCGCAACAAGTGTCGACCACATCAAGTGCCAGGCGCCCAAGATGAGCCCGACAGCAAGGCCGGATCGAAGAACATTCGTTCGCCAACGCCCGCTTGTCATCAATGGATGAAGAGACGGCTGAATTTCGAACCTGGACTTAGTCATCGTAAAACTCCTTGTCAGGTTGGACTGGATAGTTGCAAGACGGACGGCAACGTGCCTTGTAAAGCGTCTCGTCGCTGGTGGGCTCGTCATCGGTTCTCTTGCACGCCGGCAGCGTGCGTATTTATTTTAGGATAAGTATAGCGATTGAGCCTATCTTGATCCAAGTCATGGTCGTCATCCAATGATGGCCTAAGGGTTGTGGCCTTGATGTCGCTCATGCGGCGAAGCTCGGTTTTAGGCAAAGCAACGCTCGGCACCGACGGAAGAGTTCAGCACCCACGGAAG
Source organism: Afipia sp. GW823-FHT06G09 (assembly GCF_058794875.1). Lineage (NCBI taxonomy): Bacteria > Pseudomonadati > Pseudomonadota > Alphaproteobacteria > Hyphomicrobiales > Nitrobacteraceae > Afipia > Afipia sp. GW823-FHT06G09. The sequence continues at coordinate 74,925 of NZ_JBXAHF010000008.1, read as the reverse complement.
AAGAGCATGCCGTTTGAGCGTGTCTTGAGATGGACCCTCGTCGCGATCGCCATCGCGGGATTAGTCGGCGGAATTTTTGCGCGGACGATTGGCCGGCCTGACTTGGCCGATGTTGCCTGGGAGCTAGGCACAGGCCCCGTGATCGCAGGACTGGCGTTCTCGATCTTCAGGGATCTCCTCAGCGGCCGCCTCGGCGTCGACGCGATTGCGCTGCTATCCATGAGCGCGGCATTGGCACTTGGCCAACCGCTTGCTGGAGCCGTGGTCGCCTTGATGTATTCCGGCGGCAACGTGCTAGAGGATATTGCCGTCGCACGCGCGGAGCGCGACCTGCGGTCGCTGGTCGATCGTGCGCCGCGTCAAGCTCACCGCAAAAGCGGCGAACGTATCGAAGAAGTTCCGGTCGAAGCCGTCTTGATCGGTGAAGAACTCCTGATACGGGCTGGCGAGATCGTGCCAGTCGACGGCGTCGTTGGCTCGGCCTCAGCCACCATTGACGAGTCCGCCGTGACTGGAGAACCGATCCCAGTTGAAAAAGCGCGCGGTAGCGCCGTTTTGTCAGGTTCGTTGAACGCGGGCGAGACGTTCGAATTGACCGTTACTGCACCTGCCGGCCAAAGCACTTATGCGGGCATCGTACGCATGGTGACCGCGGCGCAAACGGCAAAGGCTCCCTTCGTGCGATTGGCCGATCGGTACGCGCTAATTCTTCTGCCGGTGACGATCACGCTCGCCTTCGTGGCGTGGTGGGTATCAGGTGATCTGACTCGTAGTCTAGCCGTGCTGGTGGCGGCGACGCCGTGCCCGCTGATCCTGGCTGCGCCGGTCGCATTCATTGCTGGCGTAGCGCAAGCGGCCCGCCGCGGCATTTTGGCCAAGGGCGGTGGCGCGCTGGAGGCACTGGCGCGAGCGCATACAGTCCTGTTCGATAAAACGGGCACCCTCACAGTCGGAGGCGCGCGATTGCTTTCGATTGAAGTCGCACCCGGGGAAGATCCGGACGAAGTTCTGAGGCTTGGCGCATCGCTGGAGCAGGCCTCACACCACGTGCTTGCTAAAACCGTGGTGGCGGCGGCCGTCGAGCGTGGCCTTGAGCTGAGAACGCCCCAGCGAGTTAAGGAAGCGATGGGCTCCGGCCTGAGCGGCTTGATTGAGGGACGGGAGGTGACCGCTGGCTCGCGGCAGATGCTTGGCTCCACTGCCGAGCTGTCGCCGTGGGAACTCCGAGCAATCCGGCGCGCTTCGTGGCGGTCAGCTCTGATCGTCTTTGTCGCCGTCGACAAACATCCGATAGGAGCGCTGTTGCTGGCCGATGAATTGCGCGCTGACACGCCGCGAGCGATCAGGCTGCTGCGTGATGCAGGAATCGCGCGAATCGTGATGGTCACGGGTGATCGGGCCGCCGCGGCGCAGGCCATCGGAGCGGCGCTCGACCTCGATGCCGTGCTGGCCGACCGCGTCCCTTCCGACAAGGTCGAGGCGGTACGCATTGAACAGCGGTTGCATCCGACAATTATGGTCGGCGATGGTATCAACGACGCCCCGGCGCTCGCCGTGGCCGACATCGGGGTTGCGCTCGGGGCGCGGGGTGCCAGCGCCTCGTCCGAAGCGGCAGATGTGGTTATCCTGGCTGACCGCCTCGACCGCGTTGGTGAGGCGATCATCATTGCGCAGCGGTCGCGGCGGATCGCTCTGCAGAGCATCTTGGTCGGCATGGGGTTGTCGTTCGCGGCAATGGTGGCCGCCGCTTTCGGCTGGCTTGCACCCGTGCCGGCGGCGATTGTGCAAGAGGTAATCGATGTTTCTGTCATCCTGAACGCGCTACGTGCGCTCCAGCCAGCCCTCGGCACGGGTCGCCGACGCATAACTCTGGAGCAGGGGCTGACATTACATCACGATCATCAAGCGCTGTTCAGGGACCTCGACCGCCTGCGCAGGATCGTGGATGCGCTGGACGACGAGACGCCCGAATCCGCCAGGACGTTGATCAGGGAAGCTCAGAAACTTGTTCAGAGCAGCGTCGTGAAACACGAGCGCGATGACGAAGACAGCGTCTATCCGAAGCTTGCAGAGGTTCTGCGCGAGCGTCATGGTCTCGCTGAAATGAGCCGTGCTCATCGCGAAATCCTGCATCTTGGCCAGCTGCTTAGTCGGATCGTCGAGGACATGCCCTCGGAGAAAATCGACCGCTATCTCGTGCGGGACGCGCAACGTGTGATCGAGGCGATCGAAACGCTGGTACGAATGCACACCGCGCAAGAGGAGGACATTTACGACGCAGTAACGGCCGATGCGTCCTGATTGATTGCAGCACCTCCGCGCCCCACGGCATTCTGGGGAGGGGCTTCCTTCCAGATGATTTTCGCAGTTCATCTCTTATTGTAGAGCTTAATCTCAGAGGCTTCGTGGAGAGCACGCCTTGCGGCCAAACGCAGTTCGCCGATCGAGGTTTGGTGAGTTTGTGCGGCCTCAAGGAGTCGGACAGCAACGTGTGTTCGCAACGAGGTATCGGTCTGCGAAATGAAGGCACATGTTTCGTTCAAGATGGAACGTAAAATGGCAACCGTTTCCGGGCTGTACATCTCCGCACTCCTTGTTTTGAGGCGGGAAATGTAAATTAAAGGCCAATCCTTGGTGTTTGATATCGGTCAATCACCAGTATCACTCGATTGGCTTATCCGGCTAAACCGGGGTCTCGCGCTACACCAGCCGATCCGGGCAGTGCGTGTCTACTTGAGGAGGCACCCCCGGGGCCAATCTCGCTTTGGCCACGGGCAATGCTCCCAAAGTCATGCGATTATGCGCAGCAAAGCCCTGCCTCGTCGCGCGGTTGTAACGTGGCGAGCCTTTCCAAGTTCTTGCAGGGATGCTTCAAGGCTTGCAATGTCCAAAACGAAGGCTAGTTCAAAAAGTCTTGCTTTAAGCGCCATCTGGCGCATCTCGAGGCACATAGGCGCAATAAATGCAGCGTTCTAAGCGCGGGTTGGCATGACCGATGTCGGAGCAGGCGGCAGGGGCGCAACATCCCAGTCACCGATAGAGCCGACGGCTAATCGAAACGGTGATGGGTATGATTATGTTTGAGGTTAGATAATACGCAGGTCAAATTGGAACCTAAGACTGCTCAGCGTCTGTTTCGGTGCCTCTTGACCTATCGCTTTGGACCGCTGGATTGGGAATCTGCCTCGCCTCTTCATCTGCGAGAAGTTTGCGAATGACGTTCCTCTTTTCCTCGTCCTTTTCTTCCTCAAGCAGCTTTCGATAACGCCGTATATTCTCGTTGTGAATGAAGCGTTCCATGACGCCGCTCCAACGGGTGGAAAGCCTTAATCTCAGCAGCGGTGGGGAAAATTTCAACTCACAAATTCTAAACGGCGGGTGGATTAGCTACCCAATTCGCATTTAGCCGTTTGATGAATTCGCGCATTTAGATAAATGATTACAGCCGCTTTAGCGGGCCGTGTTGATGCGCCGCGCGGGCTGACGGCCTTTTTTAAGCTTCATCGTCGAGCGCTCGCCGCAATCGCCTGATAATGACGCCGCGCGCCCGGTCGTCCGCCGCATCGTCGATCTTTTCGTTGATGTCCAGGATGAGCTTCGACATATCATTGTGCCAATCCAGCTTGACGACGGCATCGGGTGTCAGGCGCCGCCTTCGCGTCGAATCGATAGATTTCGGGACGGGCCCCATCAGTTCGTAGACCTCGTCCAGCACCGGCACATGAATACGGGCCTCTGGAAAGGCGTTCCGCCCAAGCCGCTGCTGCAGGCCCGTCAGCGCATCATCTTCTCCATGGACTAGGAAGAGACCCCGGCGAATTGGGCGCCTGTCAGAAATCCACTGTTCGAGTTCTGGTCCGTCGGCGTGACCCGAGTAATCGTCCATCGATCTGATCCGGGCCGCGACGTGAACTTCTTCCCCCTGGATGCGTACGGCCTTTGCCCCATCCCAAAGGAAGCGGCCGAGAGTTCCCTGTGCCTGAAATCCAACCAGGAGCACAGTCGCATTGCGGCGCCATAGCCAGTTCTTGAGGTGATGCCGGATGCGGCCTGCGTCGCACATGCCACTCGCTGAAATGATGATGTGAAACCCAGAGAGTTTCTCAATCGCTTTACTCTCGTCGGATGTTTCGGAAAAACGTAAATGCGAGGACTGCAGGATCTGCGAGATATCGACTCCGCCATCAAGTTCTGATGCATGTTGACGGAATACCTCCGTTGCCCGGATCGCCAATGGAGAATCGAGAAATACTAAGCCGGCAGGCACTTGTTCCCGTTCCATCAAGTCGATGATGTCGACGAGTAATTCCTGAGTGCGTTCCACCGCGAACGAAGGAATGATCAGGGCGCCGTTGGCGGCAGCAGCGTCGGAAATTTCCTTCGCGAGCCTTTGACGACGTAACACGTTTGATGTCGGCGGACGATCAACATTGCCGTAGGTTGACTCGGAAATGACGTAATCAAACTCCGCAGGAGCGTGCGGCGGTGGCTGCAAAAGCTTGACGTCGGGTCCTATGTCTCCGGACATGAGTATGCGTAGGGGAGAGCCTGACTTCGCCTCGTCGGAAATCTCAAGTTCGATCGAGGCTGAACCGAGCAGGTGCCCCGCATTCCAGTAGCGTGCGCGAACTCCTGGAGCCGCATCAAACCAGGTTTCGTACTCGACCGGCTGAAATGAAGCGAGCGACGATACCGCATCGGATTTCGTATAGATCGGAGAAATCGCAGGCCTGCCGCGAGCGAGATTTCGCCGGTTCAATGTGACAACCTCCATTTCGTGAATACCGCCCGCGTCAGGCAGCATGTAGGAGCACAGATCAATTGTTCCCCGGGTCGCCACAATGCGACCCGCGAAATGCTCTTTCACCAGCTTCGGCAACAGGCCACTGTGATCTATGTGAGCATGGGTCAGAAGAACGACATCGAGGTCTGAAGGCCTGAAGGGAAAGTCGCCGTAGTTCAATGCCTTCAGCGTTTTTTGGCCCTGAAAGAGACCGCAGTCGATCAGAAAACGAGCTCTGGTTGTTGTAAACAGATAACATGATCCGGTGACGGTGTGAGCGGCACCGCAAAACTGGATGGTCACACTCATGATGACGAGCCCTTCTCTACACCTTCGCCAAATTCATTGCGCAAAGCGTCAGCGAGCGTGGAATCGAGAAAGACGACATTCGTTGGATGCTGTACGCTGTCAGTTGACCGGATGGAACGAATGCCGGCTTGGACGAATTCACCAATCCGGCTTGCGGGAAACAGCGCATGAGTGACGACGGCATCGATAGCTTCAACGCCAGCGGATCTAAGGGCGCGTGAGCAAGCCATCAATGTGCCGCCGGAGGACACGATATCATCGACGAGCAGAGCAGGGCGTCCGCGAAACTCCCGGTCTGGAAGAGTGATCCTTACCGATTGATCGCCATCACGGGTCTTCTCTGCGACAGCAAAATCGAGGCCCAGTCGACCGGCAAGATTCCTTACCCAATTCCGGGATTCCTCATCGGGCCCAAACACGACGGTCGCAGGATCAAGAGGCAAGCCTTGCAAATAACTTGCTATGGCTGGTGCTGCAGACAAGTTTTCGGCTTCAATCGACTTAAAAATTGAGCGGATGTCTTTTATGCGGTGAAGATGAGCGTCAATGGTAATTACCCGGTCGAAAGTCCCCGACAGAAGTTCCCCGACGACCTTCTGGCTGAGGGCTTCATTTCTGTGAAACGCAGCATCTTGTCGCATGTAGCAAAGATACGGCGCGATGAGTACTAACCGGGTTGTACCATTACGATGCAGAGCTTCCGCAGCCAGCAGTAGCGAGATCAGTTTCTCATTTGGCTGGTCGAGCGATGCATGGATTATGGTCGTCTCAGCCGCAGCGGCCGCAGTCACGCGCAATTCGCCGTCTGGAAATCGATGAATGTCGATTGGTCTGGCGACCAAGCCCAACCGTAAAGCCAGGCGTGTTGCGGGTCCCGCCGAACTTTCAATGTATTGAAGGCAAACTCTATCCATGAGGCGCCTTATCTGATTGTGAAGCCGGAATTATCGGCAGCAGCCTGGATCGCGAGATCGTATCCCGAGGGATCGCATGAATAGATTCGATATAAGGGCTCCGTTCGATAAACGTGTTCGCCGATCTTTTTTATAATTTTGATTCCTGCTCCTTTGTCGATTGGCGCACCCGCTGTACGCGCAATACGATTTATTCTTAAGCAGTCAATTTCGGCCACGGTGCCGTCTGTTCTTGCGAGCACATCACTTTGCATAGGGCCAGGCTCGGCGGCGCAGACGGAGGGGCCCTGCGCGGCAATTATGTCTCGCATTTTTTTCAAGGCTGCGCCGCTCTCCAGAAGTTCGCGCGCTCTGGAGTAGCCGGCGCCCCCTCGCAGATCCGGATCATATTCCAACAGTTGCGCGGCAAGTGTCAGTGATTTCTCCCGCAAATCCGCCGGCGCATCCTGTCGGTTCTCCAGAACGGCCATGACATCGTCAGCCTCGAGTGCTGGGCCGATGCCGTAACCTACCGGCTGGCGGCCGTCGGTGGTGACGACATCGACTGCGATACCGAAACTTGATCCGACAAGCTCAAAGAGTTTCCGGAGACGCAGTGCATCGCCTACGTTTGTGACTTTCGACGAAGGACCTATGGGAATATCGATCAGCAGATGTGTAACGCCTGCCGCCAGCTTCTTCGACATGATTGAAGCAACCATCTGCTCATTTGTATCAAGACTCAGCATGCGCTCAACGGAAATCAGGATATCGTCAGCAGGAGAGAGATTGACGTGCCCGCCCCAGATCAGGCAGCCGTTACAGCTCGCAACAATATTCTTCATTTCCGAGATGCCGATATCGACACGCGCCAGCATTTCCATGGTATCTGCGGTCCCTGCCGGCGAAGTGATCGCGCGTGACGATGTCTTCGGTATTGGCAGTCCGTGCGCCGCCACGATCGGAACAACGATCATCGATGTCCGGTTGCCGGGAATGCCGCCGATGCAATGCTTGTCGACGACAATATTTTGCTGCCAACGAAGTTGCGTTCCGGCCGCCGCCATCGCGCGGGTCAGTGCGAGCAATTCCTCTGTTGTCAGAAATCGGGCGCATCCAATCAAGAACGCAGCAATTTCCACATCGGAGTAACGATAGTGGACCAGATCATCGACGATGGCTTGAATCTGCCGCGGATCCAATCTGTGTCCCTCAATCTTGGCGCGAACGGCATCGAGGCTGGCTGGCAGCGGGGCGGGGGAGATGCTTACGAGCGTGCCCTCAGGCTCGTTCAGGCGGCGAAATGCAGGAGCGGCGAGGCCGAGTTCATCCGAACCCACGACAGCGTCGTCGTCAGTTATCAACAAGGTTGCGAGAAGCGACTTGTCTCCGCAACGTAGCTCAATCCTGCTGAATCCCCGGAAGACGTCCGGACGCAAAGCATGAGAATGCCGTGATACGATCACGACATTCTCTCGGCCCGTGTCGATATTCGAGAAGCGAATCTTGAGCCGGGAGCGCGGAATTGTGCCGGACGGTGCAACCAAATGTTCCATGCTTAAAAACAGCATGTTCCGTCAGACCGTATCTGATCCAAATCAATGTTGTCGCCGGTCGCTCCTCGCTCCCAAAGGCTGACTTCTTGATATGCGTCAATCCCGCGACCGGGGAGGGCGCACACTCCTCATTATCGGCTTTCTGGAGAATTGCATGATTAAGGATATCATTCTCAATATCGAGCAAGATGCAGTGCGGGATCATGCAAGTGACTTTGCGATGTCCATTGCGGAGCAATTTGACGCTCATATTGCTGGAATCGCATTCGCCTATACTTCTAGCCACCGCACCGTACGTTAATGCAAATTATAACGCATACCGTTTTGTCGAGAATTTGTCCGTCTACATGATACGAACCCCAAAGCGGTGGTTGAAATTTTAGAGCGAATGCTTGGGGCAAGCAGTCTATCGTATGATATGGACGATAAGTTGAAGCAACTGCTGAGAAGACTCTCATCCACTGGCGAAAAAGTATTTGCCATAAGGGCGGCAGAACGATTGAGCAAGTCTCTTCCGGAAATGCTTGAGTTATACAAGTCACTCGTCAACTAGTGAACCGGAGTAGTATTGGCATTACGATTCCAGCATTCAATCGAGAATATTGATGCGTCGCTGACCCGTTACGATCCAAGCGCTCGGTAGACCGAAGCTCGCCCGATTCTGTCGAAGCTTTGCAACGATCTCTTCAGCCGGATGCCTCTTCCTCGCCATCGATCTCATCCCCCATCCGAAAATCATACTTGAGGACCACTTTAAAGGGAGCAGATCAACCAACCTCTGCGGAAATACTTTGGAAAACCAATAATCGTCGTGTGTTCTACGATGTCGGATCGTCGATGAGCCACTGTGGACGCGCTAAGACGGCGAGTTGATCCTTGTCGTCGATCACGATCTCACGCCCTCGAATCCGGACACCGTGGTCCGTCAGATATGCGAGATTTCGCGACAGGTTTTCCCGCGTGGTGCCGATATGCGAGGCCAACGTGCCGCGGTCGAACGGAATAACGACGTTTCCTTGATGACTGTCCTTTTGAGCCTCAGCCAATATCCAGTTGGCAAGCCGTTCAACGCTAGATCTTGCCATGTATCCTTTGAGCTTCTTGACCGATCCGCGGTAAGCGAACGCAAGTTCCTTTGCGACGATACGTGCAAAGGCAACGTCCTTATCGAAAATTTCACGAACCCGCTTTGCTGGGATCAAAAGCACACGCGATTCGATCAAGGTTCTTGCCGAGTTCAAGTACGGTTGGTCACTGACGATAGCTGCGAGAATGAACGTGGAAACCGGACTGACCAGAGAGATGCCCCATTCTGCGCCATCCTGCTCGGTATAGATCTCGGCGAGACCGTCGATCAGCACATGCAGGAAGTCGGCTTGAGCCCCCTCGTGGATCAGGTCGATGCCAGCAGGAAATTGCTGGAGCAGCGCAGCATCCAGCAAACCCTCCAGACTTGTCGGGCTCATTTCGGAGAACAGCGGCAATTCCTGCAACTGTTGGAGCTCATGGGGACGCAACGGCATCGCTCCGTATCAAGGTTGCCGGGATATTGTGATGTTTATCAATTGTGAGTGCAACAAACATCATTTCATAATGTGTATAACGTCAAGCAACAATGCCAATTTTTATATAAGTCACGGCTGATGACCTCAGCTTGATCCAGCGCAAATCAATTCCGGCCCTGAGAAGTGATCTCCAATCCATACAGGTTTGGAGATGCACTATGAACGGGTCAAGTCCAGTCGATACGGCTCCAGGTCGAGCGCTTTGGCTTTCGACCGTTGCCTTCACGATCTGCTTTGCGGTTTGGACGATTTTCTCGATCATTGGCATCCGCATCAAGCAGGAATTAGGTCTTAACGAAACCCAGTTCGGGCTTTTGGTCGGCACGCCCATTTTGAGCGGCTCGCTGATCCGGCTGGTCCTCGGCGTGTGGACCGATCAATACGGTGGCAGACGCATTTACACGGTTGTCATGCTGGCGGCGGCGATCGCAACTTACATGCTGACATGGGCTCATACCTATCCGCAGTTTCTGATTGCAGCACTCTTCGTCGGGATCGCCGGCGGCTCGTTTGCGGTTGGTGTCGCCTACGTGTCTCGTTTCTATCCGGCAGGCAAGCAGGGGACGGCGCTCGGCATTTTCGGCGCGGGGAATGTCGGAGCTGCGGTCACCAAGTTCGTGGCGCCGTTCGTACTGGTTGCTTACGGTTGGCAGACCGTTGCTCAGGTCTGGGCGCTGGCGATCGGCGCGATGGGCATCATCTTCTGGCTGTTCTCACAGGAGGACCCCGTTGTTCTCGAACGTCGCAGAAATCATGAGAAGCCGAAGAGTGCGTGGCTGGAGCTTGAGTCGCTCAAGAACATCCAGGTCTGGCGTTTTTCGCTCTACTACTTCTTCGTGTTCGGTGCGTTTGTCGCCCTTTCGCTATGGCTGCCGCAGTATCTGATCAACGTCTACGGCGTGAACGTCAAAACGGCGGGCATGGTCGCGGCCATGTTCTCGTTTCCCGCCAGCGTATTCCGTGCCTATGGCGGACATCTGTCGGACCGATATGGCGCGCGGCGGGTGATGTACTGGACATTCCTCGTCGGCGTAATCTGTACTTTCATCCTGTCCTATCCGCCAACCGATTACATCGTGCGGACCGTGTCGGGGCCGGTGAGTTTCCACATGGAAATGGGCCTTGTGCCCTTCACCGTTACTGTGTTCGTGCTCGGCTTCTTCATGGCGCTCGGCAAGGCGGCCGTGTTCAAGCACATCCCGGTTTATTATCCAAAGCACGTCGGCGCTGTCGGCGGACTTGTTGGTATGATCGGCGGACTCGGCGGATTCGTGCTTCCGATCGTGTTCGGCGTGTTGAGCGATCTCACGGGGCTGTGGACGAGCTGCTTCATGCTGCTGTTCGTTCTGGTGGCCGCATCGCTTGCCTGGATGCATCTTGCTATCCGGCAGATGGAGCGCGGTGCTTCTGCCGAAGCGCTGAAAAAGCTGCCCGAATTGCCGGAAATGGTAGAAATCCATAAGCCGGAACATATCGGTGCTCTGTCCGGAGCCGTGCTGACCGACTGGCGTCCCGAGGACAAGACGTTCTGGGATACGACCGGACGGGCTATTGCGCGGCGCAATCTATGGATATCGATCCCTTCACTGCTGCTCTCGTTCGCGATCTGGCAGGTGTGGTCGGTGGTCGTGGCGAAACTGCCGGCGGTCGGCTTCAAATTCACCACGGCCGAGTTGTTCTGGCTGGCTGCGTTGCCGGGCATTTCCGGCGCTGTGCTGCGTATTTTCTATTCGTTCATGGTGCCGATCTTCGGGGGACGGTTGTGGACCACGCTGGCGACCTGGTCATTGATGATTCCGGCTGTCGGCATCGGCTATGCCGTGCAGAATCCGTCGACACCTTACGCCCTGTTCCTCGTGCTTGCGCTGCTGTGCGGGCTGGGCGGAGGAAACTTCGCTTCGTCGATGGCGAATATCTCGTTCTTCTTCCCGCGCTCCGAAAAGGGCAATGCTCTCGCGCTCAATGCGGGGCTCGGCAATCTCGGGGTCAGCACCGTGCAATTCGTGGTGCCGCTTGTGATTACGGCGGGTGTGTTCGGCTGGATTGGCGGCGATCCGGCTATGGTGACGAGTGGAACGCAGCAGACGCCGCTGTGGTTGCAGAACGCCGGCTTCATCTGGGTGCCGTTCATTGCCGTGAGTGCTTTCGCTGCATGGTTCGGGATGAACGACATCGCCTCGGCGCAAGCGTCCTTCGCTGACCAGGCTGTTATTTTTCAGCGTAAGCACAACTGGATTATGTGTTGGCTCTATACCGGTACCTTCGGTTCGTTCATTGGCTACTCGGCGGGCTTCCCGCTGCTGGCAAAGACGCAGTTCCCCGCAATTGATGCTCTGCCGTTCGTCTTCCTGGGACCACTGGTTGGTGCCCTGTCGCGCTCCGCGACCGGCTGGATCGCCGACAGGTGCGGTGGGGGGCGCGTCACGCTGTGGGTGTTCGTGGCGATGATGATCGGGGTTGTCGGAATTCTTTACTTTATCGGCATCAAGGATCAGCCGGGAGCGTTCTGGGGCTTCTTCGCCATGTTCCTGTTCCTGTTCTTCGCGACGGGCGTTGGCAATGCGTCGACTTTCCAGATGATCCCGAACATCATGCGCAAGGAGATCGATCGCTTGATGCCGGGTGCCGATGTTACGACACGCATGCGTCAGGCAGAAAAGGAATCCGCTGCAATTACCGGCTTCACGTCAGCCATCGCAGCGTTCGGCGCATTCTTCATTCCGAAGTCTTACGGCACTTCGATCGATCTCACCGGCGGCGTGCAGGCGGCGCTATGGGGTTTCTTCTTCTTTTACGTCACGTGCGTCTTGATCACTTGGGTCGTCTACACCCGCAAGGGCGGCCTGCTTTATGACATCGAACGGCGTGGCGCAGCGACGTCCGTCACCCAGCCAGCTCAGTAAGGAGAGAAACGATGAGCCATTTTCTTGACCGGCTTACGTTTTTTACACGCGCGAACGCCGAGTTCGCGGACGGCCACGGCATCACGACGACAGAAGATAGATCGTGGGAAGACGGGTACCGAAAGCGCTGGCAGCACGACAAGGTCGTTCGCTCCACACATGGGGTCAATTGCACGGGTTCCTGTTCGTGGAAGGTCTACGTCAAGGGCGGTATTGTCACTTGGGAGACTCAACAGACAGATTATCCGCGGACTCGGCCCGATCTGCCCAACCACGAGCCGCGGGGATGCGCACGCGGCGCAAGCTACAGCTGGTATCTCTATTCCGGAAATCGCGTAAAGTATCCCCTGGTACGTTCCCGGCTGCTGAAATTATGGCGTAACGCGCGGGTGATGATGACGCCGGTCGCGGCGTGGAGATCGATCGTCGAGAATCCCGAGAAGCGCGCGTCCTATACCAAGAAGCGGGGTCTCGGCGGTTTCGTGCGCGCGAGTTGGGACGAGGTCAACGAGATCGTTGCCGCGGCGAACGCCTACACCGTCAAGAGTTACGGGCCGGATCGCATTTTTGGTTTCTCGCCAATTCCGGCGATGTCGATGGTGAGCTATGCCGCCGGTGCGCGCTATCTCTCTCTGCTCGGTGGCGTGTGCATGTCGTTCTACGACTGGTATTGCGACCTGCCGCCGGCGTCCCCGCAGACTTGGGGTGAGCAGACGGACGTGCCGGAAAGCGCAGACTGGTATAATTCGGGCTTTCTCATCTTGTGGGGCTCCAACGTTCCGCAGACACGTACGCCGGATGCTCATTTCTATACCGAGGTTCGCTACAAGGGCGCCAAGAGCGTCGTGATCTGTCCGGATTATTCCGAAGCGTCGAAATTCGCCGATCTGTGGGTATCGCCGAAGCAGGGTACCGACGCCGCCCTTGCCATGGCAATGGGCCACGTCATCCTGCGTGAATTCCATATCGACCGACAGGCGAAGTACTTCAACGATTACGCGCGGCAATACACCGACATGCCGATGTTGGTGCGTCTAGTAAAGCAAGGCGAGTACTATGTTCCGGAGCGCTTCATCCGTGCATCCGATTTCGACAAGAAGTTGGGTGAGACCAATAATCCGGAATGGAAGACCGTCGCCTACGACGAAAATTCCGGTGAGATCGTTGCGCCGAATGGAACGATCGGATTCCGGTGGGGTGAGAAGGGCAACTGGAATCTCGAGGAGAGAACGGCTGACGGCCGGAAGACGAAACTTCGGCTGTCGCTGATGGACATCCAGGATGGCGTTGCTTTGGTCGGATTTCCGTATTTCGGTAACCGCGAGCACGATCATTTCCTTGGCACCGATCACCCGGACGTGTTGATGCGCAACGTTCCGGTGAAGACGCTCCAGCTTGCGGACGGCGAAACGGTCGTCGCATCGGTGTTCGATCTATTCGTTGCCAACTACGGCGTCGATCGGGGCTTGGGGGGCACTCATATCGCCGAGAACTTCGACGACGTGGAGCCTTACACGCCGGCCTGGGCGGAAAAGATCAGCGGCGTGCCGCGCGATCAGATCATCACGGTGGCGCGAGAATTCGCGTTGAACGCCGAGAAGACGGGTGGTCGCTCGATGGTGATTGTCGGCGCCGGTCTGAACCACTGGTACCACATGGATATGAATTACCGCGGAATCATCAATATGCTGGTGATATGCGGATGTGTTGGCCAATCGGGTGGTGGCTGGTCGCACTATGTCGGACAGGAAAAGCTGCGGCCGCAAAGCGGGTGGCTGCCGTTGGCTTTCGGCCTTGACTGGAACCGTCCGCCTCGCCAGATGAATTCGACTTCCGCGTTCTACGCACATACCGACCAGTGGCGTTATGAGACGCTGGACGTAAAGGAAGTTCTGTCACCGACTGCGCCGGCAGGTCCGTGGGATGGCGCATTGATCGATTATAATGTGCGAGCAGAACGCATGGGCTGGCTGCCGTCCGCTCCGCAGCTTCAGGCCAATCCGATCGAGGTGTCCAAGCAGGCCGCAGCTTCCGGACTGGAGGCAAAGGATTATATCGCGAAGGCCCTGAAATCGGGCGAGTTGAAGCTCGCCTGTGACGATCCGGATAATCCGAAGAACTGGCCGCGCAACATGTTTGTCTGGCGTTCCAATCTCCTCGGAGCATCCGGCAAAGGTCACGAATATTTCCTGAAGCACCTGCTTGGCACCAGCCACGGCGTGATGGGCAGGGATCTCGGCAAGGACGGCAAAAAGAAGCCGGCCGACGTCGTGTGGCACGAGGACGCGCCAGAGGGAAAACTCGATCTTCTTGTCACGCTCGACTTCCGCATGTCCACGACCTGCATGTACTCGGACATCGTGCTGCCGACCGCGACCTGGTACGAGAAAAACGATCTCAACACGTCTGACATGCATCCCTTCATTCATCCTCTGACGGCGGCGATCGATCCGGTGTGGGATTCGCGCAGCGATTGGGACATTTACAAGGGCATTGCCAAATCGTTTTCCAAGGTTGCACCTGAAGTGCTTGGTGCTGAAAAGGACATCGTCCTCACGCCGATCATGCACGATACGGTGGGAGAAATCGCACAGCCCTTCGACGTGAAGGACTGGAAGAAGGGCGAGATCGATCCGATCCCGGGCAAGACCATGCCTGCAGTCACGGTGGTCGATCGCGACTATCCTAACATCTACAAGCAGTTTACGTCGCTCGGGCCGTTGATGGGCAAGCTCGGCAACGGCGGCAAGGGCATGACTTGGAATACCGAGCATGAAGTCGACCTGCTCAAGCACCTGAATGGCATGGTGACCGAGGAGGGGCCGAGTAAGGGCCTCGCGCGTATCCATACGGACATCGATGCCTGCGAAGTCTTGTTGAGCCTCGCGCCGGAAACCAACGGGGAGGTTGCGGTCAAGGCCTGGAATTCGCTCGGCGGCTTCACCGGTCGCGATCATGCCCATCTCGCGATACCGAAGGAGGATGAAAAGATCCGCTTTCGCGATGTCGTGGCGCAGCCGCGCAAGATCATTTCGTCGCCGATATGGTCCGGACTGGAGTCGGAAAAGGTCTGTTACAACGCCTGTTACACCAACGTCCACGAACTGATCCCGTGGCGGACGCTTACGGGCCGCCAGCAGCTTTATCAGGATCATCTGTGGATGCGGGCATTCGGCGAAGGCTTCTGCGTCTATCGTCCGCCAATCGACACCAAATCGGTCAACGCCGTGATCGACCGCAAGCCGAACGGCAACAAGACGATGGTGCTGAACTTCCTTACGCCGCACCAGAAGTGGGGCATTCATTCCACCTATACCGACAATCTGCTGATGCTCACGCTGTCGCGCGGCGGACCGATTGTCTGGATCAGCGAAACCGACGCGAAAGGCGCGGGCATCGTTGATAACGATTGGATCGAACTCTTCAACACCAATGGAGCGCTGGTGGCGCGCGCGGTGGTCTCCCAGCGCGTCAAGCAGGGCATGTGCATGATGTATCATGCCCAGGAGAAGATCGTGAACATGCCGGGCTCCGAGCAGACCGGTCAGCGCGGCGGCATACACAACTCCGTAACTCGTGTCGTGCTCAAGCCGACGCATATGATCGGCGGATACGCTCAGCAATCCTATGGCTTCAATTACTACGGCACGGTGGGCTCGAACCGCGATGAATTTGTCGTTGTTCGCAAGATGGCAAGTATCGACTGGCTCGACACGCCGCTCGCCACAACCAATCCCGCCCTGGAGGCTGCAGAATGAAAATCCGGGCCCAAATCGCAATGGTGCTGAATCTCGACAAGTGTATCGGATGTCATACTTGCAGTGTGACCTGCAAGAACGTCTGGACCAGTCGGGAAGGCATGGAATACGCATGGTTCAATAACGTCGAAACCAAGCCGGGCATCGGATATCCCAAGGATTGGGAAAATCAGGCGCGCTGGAAAGGAGGCTGGACGCGCAAGCGCAATGGCTCGATCGCACCCCGAATCGGCGGTAAGTGGCGCGTGCTGGCGAATATTTTCGCTAATCCTGATTTGCCTGAGATCGATGACTACTACGAGCCATTCACCTTCGACTATGAGCACCTTCAGAAGGCTCCGGAGATGGCGGCGATGCCGACCGCCCGTCCGCGCTCGCTCATTTCCGGCGAACGCATGGAAAAGATTGAATGGGGTCCGAACTGGGAAGAAATTCTCGGCGGAGAGTTTTCCAAGCGTTCGAAGGATGTGAATTTCGAAGGCGTGCAGAAGGAGATTTACGGCCAGTTCGAAAACACCTTCATGATGTATCTGCCGCGGTTGTGCGAGCACTGCTTGAATCCGGCTTGCGTTGCTGCGTGCCCCTCGGGCGCGATCTACAAGCGTGAAGAGGATGGCATCGTCCTGATCGATCAGGACAAGTGCCGCGGCTGGCGCATGTGCGTCTCGGGATGTCCGTACAAGAAAATCTATTACAACTGGTCGTCCGGAAAATCGGAGAAGTGCATTTTCTGCTATCCGCGGATCGAGGCTGGCCAGCCGACCGTGTGTTCGGAAACCTGCGTTGGCCGAATCCGCTATCTCGGCGTGGTGCTTTACGACGCCGATCGGATTGCCGAAGCAGCCAGCATGCCTGACGAGCGCGATCTTTATCAGGCGCAGCTTGATGTTTTTCTGAATCCCGCCGACCCGGGGGTGATCGCGGAGGCGGAGCGGCAGGGCATTCCCCATGCATGGCTGGAAGCAGCCAGGATATCGCCTATCTGGAAAATGGCGATGGAATGGAAGGTGGCGTTTCCGCTGCATCCGGAATACCGCACGCTGCCGATGGTGTGGTACGTCCCGCCGCTGTCGCCCATCACCTCCGCCGCGTCTGCCGGCAAGATCGGCTCCGACGGAGAAATGCCCGACGTCAAGTCACTCCGTATTCCAATAAAGTATCTCGCCAACCTGCTGACCGCAGGGGACGAGAAGCCGGTGACGCTCGCGCTGGAACGCATGCTTGCCATGCGCGCCTTCATGCGCGCGAAGACGATCGACGGGGTCGTCGATGAGGCGATTGCCCGGCGGGTTGGGCTGAAAGCCGAACAAATCGACGAAATGTACAAGATCATGGCGATTGCAAACTACGAAGATCGGTTTGTCATTCCGACTGCCCATCGCGAAGTCGGCGCCGATGCTTACGATTTGCGCGGCTCATGCGGCTTCACGTTCGGTAACGGATGCTCGGGTGGCGAAACCGAGGTGAATCTGTTCGGTTCGCCGCGCAAGGACAAAACACCGATGGAGGTTTTGTGATGAAGACCTTTAAAATCCTTTCGGCGCTTCTCACCCATCCCTCCCATGATCTGATTATGGCCGCCCCGGAATTCAGAGCAGTGCTGGATTCGGAGAACCTCGTGCCGGCCGCCCAGCGGGGCCCGCTTCACATCCTGATCGATGAAATCGCAACTGGGGAGCTTTACGACCTTCAGGAGGACTACGGCCTGTTGTTCGATCGCACCCGTACGCTTGCCCTGCATCTGTTCGAGCACGTTCACGGTGAAAGCCGCGACCGGGGGCAGGCCATGGTCGATCTGAAGAAGCTCTACGAAGATGGCGGCTTTTCCATCACCGCCACCGAGTTGCCGGACTTTGTTCCGCTGTTTCTCGAATTCCTGTCGACGCAACCCGTGGCCGCGGCGCGTGATCTGCTCGCCCAGCCGGCACATATCCTGGCCGCAATGGCCGAGCGGCTCGGCCGGCGCAAGTCCAGCTATAGGGCTATCTTCGACACGCTTGTGGCGATCGTTGCCGAAGCGCCGCAACGGGCGATTGTCGATGAACTTCTGAAAGGCCCCGATCCGGATCCAATGGATTTCGTTGCACTCGACGCTGCGTGGGAAGAAGAGGAGGTTAGATTCGGCCCTGGCACGCAAGGTCAGAGTGCGTGCGGGCATGAAAGCCTCGCCGCGCGCCTTCGTCATGCCACGCGTGCGATCAAACCCGCGCCGTCAGCCCAATAAGGGAGGCAACAATGATGCAGACGCTCAACTCTATTGTCTTCGGCTGGTATCCCTATCTTTGCGTCACGGTGTTCCTGCTCGGGAGCCTCTTTCGGTTCGATCGAGAGCAGTATACGTGGCGCACCGGATCGAGCCAGTTGCTGCGACGCCGTCAGCTGATGTGGGGTTCGAACCTTTTCCACGTCGGCATCCTGGTAATCTTTGTCGGCCATTTCGTGGGCCTGCTCACACCAATCCGTGTATTCGATATGATGGGCATCTCCCACGGCTTCAAGCAGGTGCTGGCGATGGTCGCCGGCGGCGTGGCGGGCCTGATGTGCCTTGTCGGCATTGCTCTCCTGACCCATCGCCGATTGTTCGATCCGCGCATTCGCGCCAATTCCTCGTTTGGCGATACCGCGATCCTGCTGATCCTGTTTGCGCAGTTGCTGCTCGGTCTTGCGACCATTCCCCTGTCGGCCGGTCATCTCGATGGTCATGAGATGGTGAAGTTCATGAACTGGGCGCAGGCCATCGTCATGCTTCAGCCGGATGCTGCGCACTATGTCCTCGACGTGCATCCGATCTTCAAGGCCCATCTGATGCTGGGTATGACGATCTTTCTCCTCTTTCCTTTCACGCGTCTCGTCCACGTCTGGAGCGCTCCCGTCTGGTATCTCGGCCGCCGCGGTTATCAGGTTGTGCGCAGCCGGAACGGAGGCCGGGTTGTCCCGCCGCCGGTCCAACCCGCGGAGTAAATCCATGGATTGCTCAGTTTCGAATGTCCTGCCGAAGCCGAAGACGATCAGTGTCAACGGAGTAATGATTCCCCGCGAGGCGATCGCCAGGGAAGTGCAGAACCATCCTGCTGAAAAGCCGATTCTGGCGTGGCAGGCCGCGGCTCGTGCCTTGGTCGTGCGGGAATTGCTGCTCCAGGAAACCGCGCGCTTAGGCATCGAGGGGATGCCGCTGAGCGATCCCGATGGCCGCACCGAGACTGCGGACGAAGCGGCGATGCGGACACTGGTCGAGCGCGAAGTCATCACGCCAGAACCGGACGAAGCGGCCTGCCGGCGGTTTTACGAACAGAACCGCCAGAGATTCCGCTCGGGAGATCTCTATGAGGTAGCTCACATTCTTGTCGCCGCGCCGCGTGGCGACGTGGTTGCGCGTGCTAACGCGCGGGCTAATGCCGATACGATCCTTGCGGCGGTGAAATCCGACCGCACCACTTTCGCGGATCTTGCCACCAATCATTCTGCCTGCACGACCTCGGCATTGCAGGGCGGGTATCTCGGCCAGATCACCCACGGACAAACCGTTCCGGAATTCGAGACGGCGTTGGAGCGGATGCAACCGGGGGATATTGCCATCGTCGAAACCCGTTATGGCTTCCACGTTGTGCGTCTTGATCGTCGTGCGGAAGGACAGATGTTGCCTTTCGAGATCGCACGGGAGCGGATTGCCGATTATCTGGCATCGAGCGTCGAACACCGGGCGCTTGCGCAATACATCTCGATACTTGCGGGCCGGGCCGACATCACCGGCATTTCGCTTGCCGCCGCAGATACACCGCTGGTCCAATAGAGAGGAGCGCCTCATGCAACTCGGTGAAATCATCCGCAGCTTTAACGATGAAACCCGTGCCGCGGAAGCGCTGGTTGCCTGTGGCGATATTGTCTTGCTGACGCGTGTCGATGTCATGACGACCCGGTTCGGGGAAAGCGTCGGCGAGTATGCGTCTGGAGCTGTCCGGCGTTTTGCCAACCTTGCCGGCAGCGAAGACTGGCTCGGCCTGATGAATGTTCTCGAACGCGCCACAGACCCCGGGGCGGGTTGCCTGACGTATATGGTTGGATGGTCGCTGAAGCAGGACGAAGCCCCGCCGGCGTCTCACGCCGACAGTGACCATGCGCACGCGGGCTGTACGTGCGGAGGAAGCGGGGGCTGTTCATGAGTCTCGGATTCGACAAGTCTGAAAGTGTTGTTGGATCAAAAACGCTCGCGCGCATCGGCATCCTTGTCATCTCCGATCGTGCTAGCCGGGGAGCGTATGAAAGCAAGAGCGGAAAGGCAATCAGCGACTTTTTGGACAAGGTCATTCGCTCGAACTGGATCGTCATTCTCAAGATCATTCCCGATGGCGTGGAAAGCGTCGCCAGTGCGTTGATCGAACTGTCGGATCGTGAGGGCTGCGATCTCGTCCTGACAACGGGCGGGACCGGACCGGCTCTGCGCGACCTCACCCCGGAGGGGACGCGTATGGTCATTGGCCGCGAACTGGTGGGCTTTGGTGAGTTGATGCGGCGGGTGAGTCTGGACCACGTCCCAACGGCAATTTTGTCGCGTCAGACCGCCGGTACGCGCAATCACTCCTTGATCGTCAATCTGCCCGGCCGTCCCGCGGCTATCGATGTTTGTCTAAACGCCATCTTCCCGGCGATCCCGTATTGCCTCGAACTGATCGGGGCGCGTCCAATCGAGGTCAATTCCGATGACTGCATTGCATTCCGTCCCGGCGTTTAACTCGGCCCGACCGCTTGAATCTCGCCTTGCCGCGATTGTCTACGCGAACGAGGAATATCCGGACGAGATATTCAAATGGATCGTTAAAGAATGCCGATCCCGCCAGTTGGTCGTTTCGGGGGTTCTGCAACACCCGGCATTCGAAGGGGCCGACAAGCGATGCGACGTGCTGCTTGAAGACCTCGCGAGCGGTCACCGTACTCTGCTTTTGGAAGATCGCGGTGCCGGCGCGAGGGGGTGTCGTCTTGACGTAGCCGCGCTGGTCGAGGCTTCCATGAAAATCGAAAGCAGCCTCGACAACAATCCCGCGCTTCTTGTGCTGAACAAGTTCGGCAAGGTGGAAGCCGACGGCGGGGGAATGCGTGGCCTGATGGCGAAAGCACTTGAGCGTGACATTCCTGCAATTATCGGAGTTCCGGCGCGCAACCTGGATGCCTGGAGAAATTTTGCCGGCGAATTTTCGACGGAGCTGTCTGAAGGCACCGATCAAATCGGAGAGTGGCTTGCAAAACTCGGATAGCTGCCGTCTGTTTTGAACAGACAGTTGAACCTGCGGAGACGAGCATATGTCTATATCAGTCGCGGTGGGTTACCCGATCGGCCATGGTGCGATGATTTCGCTTGAGATTGCTCGACACCTCCTGCGGGAGTAAGGGCGTTCGTATGCTGACTTTGGCTTGCGCAGAAGCCTTGGCACGTAAGGGTCTCATCGCCGCCATATCGAGAAACGGTTGCATCATGACAGTCCAAGATACTCCGGTGCCGCGGCTGCGGCGCTATCAGGGACCCGCGGTGTTGTCTTACGGGTTCAGGCCATTTTTCCTGCTCGGATCGGCTTATGCGGGGCTTGCCGTTCTGGCCTGGCTGCCGGTGTTTCTCGGAGAATTGACGCTTCAGACTGCGTTCGCTCCGCGCGATTGGCATGTCCATGAAATGGCGTACGGTTATTTGCCGGCGATCATTACTGGATTCCTGTTCACCGCGATTCCGAACTGGACTGGACGATTGCCGATTCAGGGTATGCCGTTGCTCGCACTCGTGATCGTCTGGATTCTTGGACGTCTGGCCGTGACATGTTCGGTCAGCATCGGCTGGTTGGCGGCCCTACTGATCGATGTCAGCTTTTTGACTCTGATCACGGCTGCCGCCGCACGTGAAATTCTCGCCGGACGTAACTGGCGCAATCTCACGGTCGTGGCGCTGGTTGCGCTTCTTCTCGGTGGCAACATCGCTTTTCACCTTGAAGCTCATTTTGCAGGCGCGGCCGAATACGGCGTTCGCGCAGGTATTGCCGTTATTGTCCTGCTGATCGCGCTGATCGGCGGCCGGATCATTCCAAGTTTCACACGCAACTGGCTGGTGCGCGAAAACCCTGGTCGCTTACCATCTCCCTTCGCAAAATTCGACGTGGCGGTCGTCATCTTAAGCGCGGTGGCCCTGCTGATGTGGGTTGTTCATCAAGATGGTTTGCTGATCGGCGTCCTGCTTGCGTTGATCGGCGTCCTGCACGTCATCCGCCTCGGCCGATGGGCGGGTGATCGCACATCTCGTGAGCGCCTCGTTCTCATTCTGCACGTCGGATACGCTTTCATTCCGGCGGGTTTTCTATTGGGTGCCGCCTCGGCCTTCAATCTGGTCCCTGCCAGCGCCGGCATCCACGCGTGGATGGTGGGCGCTGCCGGGGTCATGACGCTGGCAGTAATGACGCGTGCCAGCCTCGGTCATACGGGCCAGCCGTTGACCGCGTCTGCCTTCACGCAAGGAATCTATGCAGCCGTTGTGATTGCGGCGCTTGCCAGAGTCTGCGCGGTCATGGCCTCTGCCTGGAGCCACTTGTTGCTGTATCTCGCTGCCGTCGCGTGGGCCGCCGCGTTTCTTGGCTTCGCGGTTTATTTCGGCCAGTTGCTGATGAGCGAAACGAAGCGGCGGTAGACTCCATGGCTCGCGGCTTGATGACATGAGTTGCACGCGGACGTCAGATCGGAATAGGCCTTGCCGAATGCGGCTTGATCTTTTGCCTTAGAGGTCCGCAAACGGCTGTTGCGTCACCGAGGCAATCATGTCCTGTAACGGAATGTCGCCCGCGACCGGATGCGCTTGGCCGAGGCGATTGAACGCGCCTTTCAGGTGTCCAACTTCATAGCCGACGAAATCCCAATTGCGGGCCTGCGCCGCGAGCCAGAGCCTGATGTGGCGCGGTTGGATCGCCGCAATCATGAAGTCGCTGATGCTAGGAAGGTAGCCGATCGCCGGTGGCGGTGTGTCCGGATCCTCAGCGTCGACCGGCGCGCCGATCATTGCAGCGATACATATACGTACAATAACCTATTTGAATCGCCAGACGTGTGCGAGATTTGAAGTGTGTTATTTCCTGTGGGATCACGCTGTGTTCCTTTGGCTTATTGCGCGCCTTCACGCCGCCGGTGAACGTGGGATTGCGATCTTGGCGTCAGAGGTGCGCGACTTACGCCGCAGATGGCCAAACCAGTGGTTGATGCGGTCGAGATAAATGTAGACGACCGGCGTCGTGAACAGCGTCAAGAGCTGCGACATCAACAATCCTCCAACCATGGCGAAGCCGAGCGGCTGCCGCAATTCCGATCCGGTTCCTGTGCCGATCATGAGCGGCACGCCCCCTAGCACAGCGCACATCGTCGTCATCAGGATCGGCCGGAAGCGGGTCCGGCAGGCTTCAAAGACCGATTGTTCCGCTGTCAGCCCACGATGGCGTTCGGCTTCGAGCGCGAAATCGATCAGCATGATGCCGTTCTTCTGGACGATGCCGATCAACAGGATGATCCCGATCAGTCCGATCACGTCGAGGCCGAAGCCGAATGCCATCAGAGTCAACAGCGCTCCGATGCCGGCCGAAGGTAATGTCGAGAGAATGGTGATCGGATGAATGACGCTCTCATAAAGCATGCCGAGGATCAGGTAGACGGCGATCAGCGCAGCGGCGATCAGGATTGGCGTGCTGCTCAATGCCGACTGGAACGCCTGGGCGTTGCCCTGGAAGCTGGTCGCGATGGTGCTGGGGAAGTGTAGGTCGGTGGTCGCTTTTTGAATCGCAGCCACTGCCGTACCAACCGCCGTCCCAGGTGCCAGATTGAAGCTGAGCGTGACGGAGGGAAACTGGCTCTGATGGTTCACCGCAAGCGGTGCAGTCCCGGTTGTGACCGTGGCGATCTGGCTCAACGGCACCATGGACCCATTCGACGAGCGAACGTAAATCCGGTTTAGAGCGTAAGGTCCGAGCTGAAACGACGGATCGACTTCCAGGATGACATAATAGCTGTTGAGTGTTGTGAACAGTTGCGCGACGTGGCGCTGGCCGAAGGCATCGTAGAGCGTATTGTCCACAGAGGAGGGATCGATGCCGAGCCGCGATGCCGCGTCGCGGTCGATCTGAAGCTTCAGTTGGCGGCCTGTATTGGCCTGGTCGCTGGCGACGTCGGCGAGTTCAGGCAGGCTTCGAAGCTTGGTGTAAAGTTGCGACGCCCACTGATTGAGTTCGCCCTGGTTCACGTCGGTGAGCGTGTACTGATACTGGGTCTTGGAGAGACGGCTCGCGAGGTTGATGTCCTGCGTGGCCTGCATGAAGACCTGAACGCCCTGCAGCTTTTGAAGGCCTTTGTCCAAACGGCGGATCGCCTCATCGGCGCTGACGTCGCGCTGATCGCGCGGCTTGAGCAGAATGAACAGGCGGCCATTATTCTCCGTGACGGTCGGACCGCCGGGGCCGATATAGCCGGTGGCATTGGCGACCGCAGGGTCCTTTGCAATGACGTCAATAACGCCGCGCTGCAGGTTTGCCATCTGATCCGGTGAGACATCGGATGCAGCTTCCGTGATGCCCGTGATCATGCCTGTATCCTGCTGCGGGAAGAAGCCTTTGGGAATGACAACGAACAGAACAACGGTCGCCGCGATGATCGCGAGCATGATACTGAGCGTCGTGAGTTTGAAGCGCAGCGCGAGACGAAGCACCGCCTCATACCCGGATTGTAGCGCAAGGAATCCGGTTTCAAGCGCGCGCGATATCCGCCCAGGGTTGTCCTCGTGTGAGGACCTCAAGAGATAGGCGCACATCATAGGCGTCAACGTCAGGGATACCAGCACGGAGACCGCGATGGCGACGCATACGGTGACGGCGAATTCCTGGAACATGCGGCCGATCACGCCGCCCATCAGCAGGAGCGGGATGAACACGGCCACCAGCGACACCGAAATCGACAGAATGGTAAAACCGATTTCGCCGGCGCCTTTAAGTGCCGCGTCGAGCGGGGCGAGGCCTTCCTCGATGTGCCGTGAAATATTTTCGATCATCACGATGGCATCGTCGACGACGAAGCCCACCGCGATGGACAGGCCCATCAGCGACAGATTGTCGAGGCTGTAGCCGAGCAGGTACATCACCCCGAAAGTGCCGATCAACGATATCGGAACCGACACGGCGGGAATGACGGTGGCCCAGAATTTGCGAAGGAACAGGAAAATCACGCCCACCACCAGCGCGATGGTCAGAAGCAGCGTGAACTGCACGTCGCTTACGCTCGCGCGGATCGTCTGCGTGCGGTCTGAGGCGATCTCCACTCTGATGTCCGACGGCAGGCCGCTCACCAGTTGGGGAAGGATCGCCTTGATTCTGTCAACCGTGTCGATCACGTTGGCGCCGGGCTGGCGTTGAATTGCAAGGACGACCGCCGGCTTGTCGTTGAACCAGCCATGCAGCGTAATGTCCTCGGCGCCGGCCACAGCGTGGCCGACATCCCGCAGCCGCACCGGTGCGCCATTGCGATAAGCGATGATCAGGTTGTCGTATTCGCTTGCCGCCAGAAGCTGGTCGTTGGTAGCAAGCGTATAGGTCTGCTTTTGGCCGTAAAGCACCCCCTTCGGCTGATCGACGGTGGCGGCACCTAGCGTCGTTCGCAATTGTTCGAGATCGAGGCCGGCAGCGGCGAGCTTGGCCGGGTTGACCTGGACGCGAATGGCCGGCTTCTGCGCGCCACCGATGGTGACGAGAGAGACGCCCGGTACTTGCGACAGTTTCTGGGCCACGATGCTGTCGGCATAGTCGTTGACCTTCGTGAGCGGCTGAGTGTCGGACATCAGCGCGATCAGGAGCACCGGCACATCCGCCGGGTTCACCTTGCGGTAGGTCGGCGGCGACGGCATGGTTTTCGGAAGCTGGCCCGAAGCGGCATTGATCGCGGTCTGAACATCTTGCGCGGCCGCATCGACGCTCCTGTTCAAGGAAAACTGCAGCGTGATTTGTGTGTTGCCGAGCCCGCTGCTCGAACTCATCTGCGTCAGCCCTGCGATCTGCCCGAACTGCCGTTCAAGCGGCGTTGCGACCGACGAGCCCATGGTTTGTGGATCGGCGCCCGGCAGCTGCGCGGTCACCTGGATGGTCGGCGTGTCGATTGACGGCAGCGCGGAAATCGGGAGCTGCCGGAACGCAAGCGAGCCGACCAGCGTGATGCCGACCGTCAGGAGTGCGGTCGCGATCGGTTTGCGGATGAAGCCTGCAGAGATACTCATGGCAACATTCCCGCGCTGGCTGTGGATGCGTTCTGGACCCGGCTCTGCTGGTCCCCGTGCACGATTTCGACGGTTGCTCCTTCGGTGAGGCGGTACTGACCGGCCAGCACGACGGTTTCGTTCGCCGTGACGCCGCTATCGATCATCACTTGTCCTTCGCGCGACTGACCAACCGAAACCGGCCGCGCCGTCACCGTCCCATCTGATGCAATCACATAGACGAAGGGTCCCGCAGGTCCTTGCTGTACGGTCGGCAACGGCAATGTCAGCGCGTCGTGCCGTACAGAGATCACGAGATGAACGTTGACGAAGGCGCCTGGCCACAGCGTCTTTTGTGCATTTGGGAATCTCGCCTTGAGGCGCACCGTGCCGGTCGAGGCGTCGACCTGATTGTCGACCAGCAGGAGTTGTCCCTCGTCGAGCTTGATCTTGTTGGTGGCGTCATATGCCTCCGCGCTCGCCTGACCGGTCGCAAGCGCGTGCTGCACTTGCGGGATGGCGACGGAGGGGAGCGTGAAGATGACGGTGATCGGCTGCACCTGTGTCACGACGACAAGGCCGCTTGCATCGGTCGGGTGAACGATGTTGCCGGGATCGATCTGGCGGATTCCGGTAATGCCGTCGAAAGGCGCGGTGATCGAGGTAAAGCCGAGTTGTGTCCGTGCGCCTTCGAGAACTGCTTCGTCGGATTTGACCGTGTTCTGGAGTTGCGCAACCTGGGCCTTTTGGGTGTCGACCTGCTGGGCCGTCGAGAAGCCGCGGCTGAGCAGCGGCAGGTAGCGATTGAGATCAGCTTGGGCGTTTGTCAGCAGCGCCTTGTCGCGTCCGAGCGCCGCTCCCGCCTGATCGACCTGGGCCTGGTAGACACGGGGATCGATCTGCGCGAGCCGTTGTCCGCGTTTGACTTCCTGCCCCTCAACGAAATCGACAGTGTCGAGCGTTCCCTGCACTTGCGTGCGCATGGTTGCGGTGTTGAGTGCCTTTACCGTGCCGAGCCCTTCAAGCACGATCGGCACGTCATGTTGCTGAACCGTCGCCGCGGTAACCGGGATCGCCGGCGTTTGCGCGGCCTTTTTTGTCGTTGCCTTCGGAGCTGCTGATGGACTGCTGCCCTGGCCGACGGTCGCAGGTCCCATCGGCCGGGTAAGCTCAATAGCTACGCCGGTCAGGATACCGGCGAACAAGACGATGGCGCCGAATTTGACGACGTTAGACATGATTCGATCGTCCTTGATTGATGGCGTGCGAACTGGCTTTGGCGATGAGTTCGAACAGGAAGGTGCCAGTGGCGCGTACGGTGGCTTCCGCAACATCGAAACCGACAGAGGGAAGCATCATGATCCGGGTGTCGGCGTGCTCTCGGCGCAGGACATTGATAAGATTGCCTTCGTCGGTGCGGCTTACCTTGCCCTCGTGCAACACGAGCCGGATGCCTGCGGTCATCGGGGCAATCGTGCCGCGGGGCGCGGCGCACGGAATGTCGACACCAACAATTCCGGCGCAGGTGAGTGATCCGTCCAGAACGAGGTTGAGTGCGGCGCGGCCAGCATTGCGCCGGCCCAGCAGTACCATCTGAGCCGGTTGCATATGTCTGCGGTCTAGGAGTTCCGACAATTGCCCTCTCAGCCAAGCTCCATTCGATGATGGCGGCGCCTCTCTCATGTCGATCCGGATCCAGTCCGCCAGCGGATTGACGCTCTTCCATCGCGCCAGATCGAGCGGCTTGGCGGGCTCTCCGTCCGGGTCCCCGGTCAGGACCGCGACCAAAGCCTGCGCGCGAGAGCCGGATGTGGGGCGGTCATCGAAAGGCGCCGAAGGAGCCGTCCTGGTATCGGGTTTTTTGCTCATGGAGGGGAATATCGGGGCAGCAATAAAATCAATCAAATGCATTGATTTCACATTCAAATTCATGGAATGAATAGTTCGCGGAGCCGCCATGAACCTGCGGACATTCGATCTCAATTTGCTGCTTGTCTTCGACGCTATCCTGCGCGAGCGCAGCGTTATGCGGGCGGCGGAAGCGCTCGGGCTCAGCCAGCCAGCGCTGAGCCATGCGTTGAACCGGCTACGTTACCTTGTGAAGGATCAACTGTTCGTCCGCACACCAGCGGGGATGATGCCGACGCCGCGTGCTGAACAGCTTGCGCTGCCCGTGCGAAAGGCGTTGAACGATTTGCAGATCGCGCTGGAAACGGAGACGTTCTCGCCGTCCACCGCAGACCGCCAATTCGTGATCGCCGTCAACAATTATGCAGCGGTCGTGCTGGCGGCCCCAATTGTCGCGGCTTGCCGCGCGCAGGCTCCGCATATCCGGTTGTCGCTGCGGCCGAGTGGTACACTCGATCTGCTGGAGCTGCTGGAAAGAGGTGAACTCGATCTCGTCATCTCGGCGCGGGAAGCACCCGCCGAACGCTTCGTCTCGCAGCCGCTGATCGAAGACCGTTATGTCGCGGTTCTGCGGCGAGGGCATCCGGCCTTGCGCCGCAAGTTGACTTTGTCCGCCTTTGCTCATCTGCCGCACCTGGCAATCTCTTCCAGCGGCGAGGACATCAGCTTCGTGGATGAGGCGTTAACAGCGCGCGGCCTGTCGCGCTCCAATGCGCTGGAGACACCCTATCTGTCGGCGGGAGCGGTGCTGGTTCAATCCAATCTGGTGGCTGTTCTCGGCCGTCAGATCGCCCAGGAATTCCGCAGGGCTTATCCGATCGAAATCAGAGAACTGCCGTTCGACGCACCAAAACTACGAAGCACCATGCTGTGGCACCGTCGCTTTGACGATCAACCCGCGCATCGCTGGCTGCGCGAGACACTCGCTGTCACGGCGGATACGATCTAACGTAACTGGCCCAAGCGGATGCATCCCGGTTCCCGATCCTTAAGTCGAAACGGGATAATCACGTCGTTTGCAAGTCAGCCGCTGGAAATGGATGTCTATGATGCGAGTGGCAAAAAATTGCTGATTCTCGCTGTCGGTTGTACGATTTCGTGCTGCGGAAGTTGTCGTCATTTTGTCTTTTTCAGCATCGAGATTGTCGCGCTAAAGTCCAAGACTGTCGAAGCGTAGGCTATCAGCTTGGTTGTATGGGTATGGCGCGTCGCGCGGCTCTTCGCCAAAGGTGCCGTCTCGATGCCGTTGACCTCGGATCGTCGCTGTACTCATCGGACGGATTTTGGAAGTGACTTCGCGCGGAATCCATCATCTTACGACGATTATCGGTGACGCCCCCCGGGTTGCGCACTTTTATTGCGATGTTCTGGGGCTTAGGCGCGTCAAAAAGACCGTTTGCTATGATGATCCGGGAAGTTACCACATCTACTTCGGCAATGAGGCCGGTAGCCCGGGCACCGTTATCAGCACTCTCGCATGGAATTGCGTGCCACAAGGAATGGTGGGAGTAGGCGAGGTCGTGCAGACGGCCTTCCGTGTGCCCTCAGGGTCATTGGAGAGGTGGGCTGAGCGTCTGGATCAGGCCGAAGTTGCGTTCAGGCAGGACCGATCGCCAATCGGCGATTTCATGCTGTGTTTTACTGACCCCGAGGGAACCTCTCTTGCCCTGGTGGAGTCGAGTAACGGCCGGCCGGTTGGTGCGGACTCTGACTCGGTACTGGGACTTCACGAAGTAACCCTCAGCGTGCGCGCAGCGGACGCTACCATCGACATCATTCAGGATGTTCTGGGATTTGAATGCGTTTCCAGATCGCAGGATGTCATGCGTTTTGTCGCCCATGACGGGCCAGGCGGGTTGCTTACGTTGCGTCTATTTGGACCCGGGTCCCGAGGACGGCTTGGCGGTGGAACGATACGTCACGTGGCCTTCCGCGCCGCTGATGTCGATCATCGCTCGGAGATGGTTGAGAAGCTTCGGAAGGATTATGGAATCGCGGTTACTGATCCCATCGAACGTACGTATCTGAATGCGGTAGGCTTTCGGGCGCCGTGTGGTGTTCTGTTCGAAATTGCAACCGATGGACCTGGTTTCGCGGTCGATGAAGCGCCGGAGCGGTTGGGTCAGAAGCTTCAGCTTCCCGCCTTTCTTGAAGGGCGCCGTGCCGAGCTCCAGGCCATCTTGCCCCCACTCGGTTGAAGTGTCCGGCGATTGCTGGGGGCCCTCCCTTCCATGAAATCAGTGAGTCGCGGGCAGACGAAATCAAGGAATGCTCCCACGCGAAAAGGCCGCCCGGGCCCGCCGTGATAGAGTGCATGAATTTGCTCGTCGTCACCGGCTGTACCTTTGAGCACTTCGACCAAGTGGCCGGCCGCGATATCGTCGCGAATATGATAGTCGGCGAGCCTAGCAAGGCCGATGCCCGCTATTGCCATTTGTCGCAACGTTTGAGCGTTGTTTGCAAGGAGCGAGCCACAGACCGCCCTGTCGACTATTCGCCCGCTATCTTTCAGAGGCCAGACCGGGGCGGAGCGCCGGAAATTGAATCCCAGGCAGTTGTGACGCACAAGATCCTCAACTCGTTTTGGCTCACCCAGACGATCGATGTATTTGCGAGACGCGACGATCCTTCTTTTCACGACGCCGATGCGTCGGGCGACCAGCGCTGAGGGCTGCAAAGGGCCGACGCGGAAGGCAACATCGGTCCGGTCGAGGTACAGGTCCACCATTTCGTCAGAGAGCGAGATATCAACCACAATATCGGGATGAGCTTGCCAAAAGGCAGGGAGCAGAGGCTCAAGGCCGAGAATACCGAAGGCGACCGTAGTGTTGATGCGGATCGTGCCGCCTGCGGCTGCCGCGCCCCGAGAAATGCCGCGTTCGATGCTATCGAGCTCGGCGAGCAGCGCGACGCTCTTTTCAAGATACATTTGCCCCTCGGACGTGAGCGACAGCCGACGCGTTGATCGCGCGAACAGTCTGACGCCAAGCCGCGTCTCGACCCTCCCGATCAGCTTGCTGACAGTAGAGGGCGTCATCAAAAGTCGACGGGCCGCCTCGGAATAGCTTCCGGCTTCTACCACCCGGAGGAAGACCTGCATTTCCCCAATGCGATTGTCCATGGCTCGCCTACTTATGAAACAGTTTCACAGATAATGTGGATCTGGAACGGATTATCAAGTCGGATATTTCTCCCCTATCGTTTCGTTACACTGTTTCTCGTTCAATCGGATTTCCTCGAGCCATTCTGCTGTTGAAGGCCCTCAGGTATCAGGTAAACGAAGGTGGAATTTTCGATCGGCGGGATGGGATGTATCCTTTCGGTCGACTGCATATCCAACGGCGGATAGCTTAGGATGCTCCAATGACTGAAGAGTCTGATAGTGCTTCCGACGGCTTCTATGGCCGTCGCCTCAGTCAGCATCTCGGAATGGACGGGGACTGCCTGCTGCGCGTCAAGCGGGAAGGTCAATTAGCACTCGCGATGACACGGCTGACCTGTTCTCGGTTTATGCGAGAGCGGACTGCAGCCATTCCTTCCGAACCGGCTTTCAGCATCCTGCATCAGCTCGGAGATCTCGAGAGACATGCCTGCTGGCTCGCCGGACGGCCCAGGTATTCGGGAGCTTTCAGCGCGGGGACTGTCAGCGTTATCAATCTCATGGACAATCCCCAATGTGAGTTCAAAGGCCCCTTCGATGCGGTTCATTACTATATTCCGCGGACTGCCCTCGACGAATTTGCTCGTGAGCACGGGGCCAAGCCGGTGCCGACGCTTAAATGGAGCAGAAATCAGCGTGATCCCTTTCTGTCGACCCTGTCGAGCGTTCTGCTCAGCGCAGTAGAGCAGGACACGACGACCAATCAGCTTTTCATTGACCAGATCGGGTTGAGCCTGCTCGCACATTTTGCGCAGACTTACGGCGGCTTGCGTCCGAGGGACAGAGCCTCAAGTGGAGGCCTCGCTCCTTGGCAGGAGCGACGTGCCAAGGAGATCATGCGGGTGCGCCTCGCCAGTCATCTGACGATCGCCGACATCGCCGCGGAATGTAAGCTGACGCCGAGCCACTTTGCGAGGTCGTTCCGGCGCAGCACCGGCGTTGCACCGCACGAATTTCTGTCGCAACTTCGGATCGATGAGGCCAAGCGTCTGATGTTGACCACGAAGCTCCCGCTGGCCGACGTCGCTTTAATTTGCGGCTTCGGCGATCAGAGTTACTTCACGCGGGTCTTTTCTCGAAACGTAGGCGCCAGTCCCGGCGCATGGCGACGGGCTCGATCGGAAGGCTAGTCTCGCCGTTATGTCGGATGGATCATGTCGCGGGCGTAGGACAAGCCGATCCCGTAGCCGCCTGCATGAGCCTCGACGATGCTTCGCGCGCCTTCGTAGGTGTCTTTTCTCGTCCAATCTCGCTGCAACTCCAACAGAATCTGAATCCACGATGTGAGATGGGCTCCAGCGGATTCCATACGGCGCAGGGCGAGAGAATGGCTCTCCGGCGTCAAACCGCCGCATGCGTCTCCGACGACATACACTTCGTATCCCGCGGAGATTGCCGAGAGCACGGCGAAGGATACACATGCTTCCGTTAACAAGCCCGAGACGATGAGGCGCCGTCGGCCGGTCGCTGACACCGCTTCGCGCGCCTTGTCGTCCTCCCAGACGTTCATGCTTCGGCGATCGATCGGCGTTACCTGGGGGAGGACCGCGGCAATGGCCGGCATGAGAGGGCCACTGTAGACTTTCGTCGCGGAGGTCGAGGCGACGATTGGAAGGCTGAATACCGTCGCCGTCCTTGCCAGAGCGATGACATTGTTCAGCAGGACCTGCCGGTCAATGGAGCCTACGCCGAACGCCAGGCCGGCCTGCTGATCGACGAGCAACAGCGCGCAATCCTTAGGCTCGATGAGCTTCAGCGCATCACGTTCCGTCATCTGGGTACCTCCTCATCAATTGCCAGTTTACGCCTTCAGGAATTCCAGAAGATCGGCGTTAAGCTGATCCGCATGCGTTATTGCTGTCGCGTGAGGCGCTCCCTTATAGACTTTGAGCTTAGCGTCCCGGATCATTTCGGCTGCAAGTTTTCCGGTGAATGGAAATGGCACAACCTGATCGTCGTCGCCGTGAATCACAAGCGTCGGGACGTCAATTTTTGCCATATCCGGGCGAAAGTCGGTTTCAGAGAACGCCGTGACACAATCGATCGTCGCCTTGATCGACGCCTGCAGGCCGATCTGGAGTGTCTGCTTGAACACCCCTCGAGACACCTTCATACCGTGGTTCGTGCCATAAAATAATGGGCTGAAGTTGTCCAGAAACTGCGGTCGATCCTTGACGAGGCCCGTCTTGATTCCGTCGAAGACGGTCTTGTCAACGCCGTCGTGATCGGAGGTCTTGACGAACAGCGGTGTTACGGCGCTGATCAACGCGAGTTTCGAAACGCGCGCAGAGCCGTGGCGTGCCACGTATCGCACGATATCTCCGCCACCCATTGAAAAGCCGACTAGTGCGATTTCCTTGAGATTGAGGTGGTCGATCAGTTCTGCAATGTCGTTTGCGAAGGTATCGTAATCGTAACCGCTCCACGGCTGGCTGGACCGACCGAAACCTCGGCGATCGAAGGCTATCGCACGATAGCCATGGCTCGCGAGGAACAGCATCTGAGCATCCCACATATCGGCGCTGAGCGGCCAGCCATGGCTGAAGAGAACGGGTTTCCCGCTGCCCCAATCCTTATAGTAGAGCTCGGTGCCGTCCCGCAATTTCAGCAAAGCCATAGTTTTCTCCTTCAGCGACATGATGAGCGACGCCACCTTAGTTGAATCGCCCATTGCGGCTTGGACGTCCGGAAGGGGTTTTGGACAGGTCGGCGGTCTCGCGCGAGGTAAGCGCTTATGGGGATTTCCGCGCGAGCACAGTAGGTCACTTTGTCGCCTCTTGCCCAAGCGTCGCGCGTTCGTGCAACGAGCGACGCGTTTGTCCAAGCAATGCCGGTCATCGACGTGCACTATCCAAGCTCGAACCCTGCTTCCGTTGCTGCCCGCACTCACTCATGGAATTGTGGAGAATCCCGATGTCAAAGCTTGAAATGCTCACCCCGCAGAACAGCGCACTTGCGCTGATCGACTTTCAGCCTGCGATGTATCAGGGTGTCCAGTCACACGACCGTCTGGTGACAGTGAACAACGTCCAGATTCTCGCGAAGGCTGCCAAGCTGTTCAAAATTCCGACCATCCTCACGACCGTGGCTGCGGATTCGTTCTCCGGTCCCTTCATGCCGGAGGTCGTGGCGGTGTTTCCGGGCCAAGAGGTTATCGACCGGACGTCAATGAATTCGTGGCTCAACGCCGACTTTCGAAAGGCCGTGGCAGCGACCGGCCGAAAGAAGTTCGTCCTCGCCGGTCTCTGGACCGAAGCCTGTGTGCTTTTCCCGACGCTGGATATGCTTCGTGAAGGTTACGAGGTCTATATCGCGGCTGATTCTTGCGGCGATCTCTCGCTCGAGGCTCATAACCGCGCCATGGAACGTGCCATCCAGGCCGGCGCAGTCCCGATCACCTCGTCGCAATATGCTTATGAACTTCAGCAGGACTGGGCGCGTAGCGAGACATACGAAGGGATGATGGATATCCAGCGCGCGCACTCGCCGTATGGAATCCAGATTCGCTTCTCGAAGTGGGCGCTTGGCGAGCACGCCTCCGAAGGCGGCGCAAAGGCGGCCGAATAGCGCTCGCTATCTCCGCAACGGGGGTTCAGAGATGAAGATCTACCTTCTGTCGCTTGGCGCCGGCCTTATGGTCGGCGTCATCTACAGCCTGATCAGTGTCCGGTCGCCGGCACCGCCGGTGGTGGCTCTGATCGGTCTTCTGGGTATCCTCATCGGTGAACAGTTGCCGCCGCTGGTGCGAGGCCTGCTGAGCCGGGAGCCGGCCGCGAACTCGTGGCATCATCAGGTTAAGCCGCATGTATTCGGTGATTTGCCGAAAGGCGTGCGTCCACCGGCGCCGTTCGTCTCTCCCGACGCGAAGGATAAAGTGTAATGCCGACACGTCGTACATTCATCGGCGCGGCCTCGGGCCTGGTGCTGCCGGGTCTTTCATCGGCTTTTGCCGTAGACGATCCAACTTCAAAAGGAGCCACCCGCGTGAGCGCTGATCTTGTTCTTCACCATGGCCTCTTTACCACCTTGGATCGCACCAATCCCACCGCCAGTGCAGTGGCCATCAAGGACGGCAAGTTCCTTGCGGTCGGAGGCGATCAGGAAGTGATGGCGCATACCGGTCCCGACACCCGTGTGATCGATCTCAAGGGGCGGCGCGTGTTGCCGGGCCTGATCGACAATCACCTGCACATCATCCGCGGCGGGCTGAACTTCAACATGGAACTGCGCTGGGACGGCGTGCGCTCGCTTGCCGATGCCATGAACATGCTGAAGCGGCAGGTCGCTATTACGCCGCCGCCGCAATGGGTTCGTGTGGTCGGTGGTTTCACCGAGCACCAGTTCGCCGAAAAGCGTCTGCCGACCATCGATGAAATCAATGCCGTCGCCCCGGACACGCCAGTATTTCTGCTGCATCTCTACGATCGCGCGATCCTTAACGGTGCAGCGCTGCGTGCCGTTGGCTACACCAAGGATACGCCGAACCCGCCGGGCGGCGAGATCACGCGCGATGCGAACGGCAATCCGACGGGCCTGCTATTGGCCAAGCCGAATGCGGGTATCCTCTATTCTACCCTTTCAAAGGGACCCAAGCTGCCCTTCGAATACCAGGTCAATTCCACGCGCCACTTCATGCGCGAGTTGAACCGGCTCGGTGTCACCGGCGCCATCGACGCCGGCGGAGGATTCCAGAATTATCCCGACGATTACGCCGTGATCCAGAAACTGTCGGACGAGGGTCAGCTTACGATTCGTCTTGCGTACAACCTCTTCACCCAGAAGCCGAAGCAGGAGAAAGAGGATTTCCTGAACTGGACGCAGACGTCGAAATACAAGCAGGGCAACGACTACTTCCGTCACAACGGGGCCGGCGAAATGCTGGTGTTCTCCGCGGCGGACTTCGAGGATTTCCGCCAGCCGCGTCCCGACATGCCGCCTGAGATGGAAGGCGAGCTGGAAGGCGTGGTGCGCATCCTTGCCCAGAATCGCTGGCCGTGGCGGCTTCATTCCACCTACGACGAAACCATTTCGCGCTCGCTCGACGTGTTCGAGAAGGTCAATCAGGACATTCCGTTACAAGGACTGAACTGGTTCTTCGACCATGCCGAAACGATCTCCGATCAGTCGATCGATCGGATCGCGGCACTCGGCGGCGGCATCGCCGTTCAGCACCGCATGGCTTATCAGGGTGAATACTTTGTCGAGCGCTATGGCTTCGGCGCGGCTGAGGCGACGCCGCCGGTGAAGAAGATCATTGAGAAGGGCGTCAAAGTGTCGGCGGGCACGGATGCCACCCGCGTTGCGTCATACAATCCGTGGGTGTCGCTGTCGTGGCTGGTCACCGGCAAGACCGTTGGCGGCCTGAGGATTTATCCGCAGCGAAACTGCCTCGACCGCGAAACCGCGCTGCGGATGTGGACGGAGAACGTGACATGGTTCTCGAACGAGGAAGGCAAGAAGGGCCGCATTGCGACCGGCCAACTCGCCGACCTCATCGTGCCGTCGAAGGATTTCTTCACATGCTCGGAGGACGAGATTTCGCATCTATCCTCGGACCTCACGGTGGTCGGCGGCAAGATGGTCTATGGCGCCGGCGACTTCTCGGCGCTGGACGAGAACGTGCCGCCGCCCGCAATGCCGGACTGGTCACCGGTGCGCACCTTCAAGGGCTATGCCGCATGGGGTGAGCCGGAGGGAGCCGGAAAGAACTCGCTGCGCCGCACGGCGATCAACCTTTGCGGATGCGCCAACACTTGCGGCGTGCATGGTCACGACCACGCCACCGCGTGGTCGAGCAAGCTGCCGATCTCGGATCTGAAGTCGTTCTGGGGCGCGCTCGGTTGCGCATGCTGGGCAGTCTAGCCAGACTGGCGTTTGGCGACGACAGAGACAGGGGGCGGGCATGAAGCCGGACGATGCCATCAACACCAAGCTTGCAGCGATTGTCCGCCCGGTCCTGACTTCTCCGGTTGTCAGATGGCTCGCGTTGCTTGGGCTCTGCGCCGCCTATCTTCAGGGCGGATTCAACAAGGCGGTCGATTTTCCGAGCGCGATCGCCGAGATGAATCATTTCGGATTGTCGCCGGCCGCGCCGTTTGCGGTGGCGACCATCGTTCTCGAGCTTGTTGCATCAGTGTTGATCCTGACCGGTTTCTATCGCTGGATCGGCGCACTGGCGCTGGCCGGGTTCACGCTGCTTGCGACGTTCGTCGCCTTGCGGTTCTGGGAGATGCAGCCTCCGGCGCGATTTATGGCCGCCAATTCATTCTTCGAACATCTGGGCCTGATCAGCGGCTTTCTGCTGGTCGCCTGGCATGATCTGAATCAGAACGGATCTTCATCTTGAGTGCAGAAACAGAGAGCGCTTCGCTTCCTCCGAAGTCATCCGGCAGTTTTGCGCCGCTGCGCCAATCGGTCTTCGCCGTCCTGTGGGCCGCGACCATTCTTGGCAACACCGGCAGCTTCATGCGGGACGTGGCGAGTTCATGGATCGTCACCGATCTCTCGGCCTCTCCCGCTGCCGTGGCCATGATCCAGGCTGCCGGAACTCTGCCGATCTTTCTTCTCGCGATTCCGGCCGGCGTCCTGTCCGATATTCTGGATCGCCGCAAATTCCTGATTGCTATTCAGATCATGCTGGGTTCGGTGAGCGCGACCTTGGTCGTGCTCTCGTACTTCGGCCTGCTGACTGTGAATCTGCTCGTCGGGCTGACTTTTATCGGCGGCATCGGCGCCGCCCTGATGGCGCCGACCTGGCAGGCCATCGTTCCGGAGCTTGTGCCCAAGCAGGATCTGAAGAGCGCGGTCGCCCTTAACTCGCTTGGTATCAATATTGCGCGTTCGATCGGACCGGCGCTTGGTGGCCTGATGCTTGCGGGCTTCGGCGCTGCGGTGACCTACGGTGCGGACGTCCTGAGCTACATATTCGTCATCGCCGCGCTGGTTTGGTGGAAGCGCGCCCCGCAGGCCGACGATGCGCTGTCGGAGCGCTTCTTCGGAGCTTTCAGAGCCGGACTGCGCTACACGCGATCCAGCCGCGAGCTTCATATCGTGCTGCTGCGTGCTGCGATCTTCTTTGCATTCGCAAGCGCCGTGTGGGCTCTCTTGCCGCTGGTGGCGCGCGGACTCAACGGCGGCGCCGGTTTCTATGGCGTCCTGTTGGGCGCGGTCGGTGCCGGAGCGATCATCGGCGCGTTGGTACTGCCGGCGCTGCGGCAACGCCTCGACGCGGACGGGCTGCTTTTGGGATCGGCGGTCGTCACTGCTGCGGTCATGAGCAGCCTCGCTCTTCCTCTTCCGCAATGGCTCGCATTACTTGTGATGCTGCTGCTCGGAGCCGCATGGATTATCGCCCTGACCACGTTCAACGGTGCCGCTCAGGCCATTCTCCCGAACTGGGTGCGCGGCCGCGCGCTTGCCGTCTATCTCATGGTCTTCAATGGAGCGATGGCGGGCGGCAGTCTTGGCTGGGGCGGCGTTGCCGGAGCTGTCGGCATCCCGACGGCGCTGCTGATCAGCGCCGCGGGATTGTTCGTGGCGGCTCTTATACTCAAGCGCATTGCGTTGCCAGCAGGCGAGGCGGATCTCACGCCATCACGTCACTGGCCCGAACCGCTCGCTTCTGACACCGTCGAAAACGATCGTGGTCCGGTGCTTATCCTGATCGAGTATCGCATCGCTTTGAGCGATCGCGCGAAATTCTTCCAAGGTCTGAAGCTGCTATCGCAGGCTCGCCTCCGCGA
Organism: Afipia sp. GW823-FHT06G09; assembly: GCF_058794875.1. Classification (NCBI taxonomy): domain Bacteria; kingdom Pseudomonadati; phylum Pseudomonadota; class Alphaproteobacteria; order Hyphomicrobiales; family Nitrobacteraceae; genus Afipia; species Afipia sp. GW823-FHT06G09. Next base: position 36,099 of record NZ_JBXAHF010000008.1, on the reverse strand, counting down.
CGGTGCCTATGGCTGGGGCATTACCGAGGATGCGGCCGATCCTGAGAAGATCGTCGAATGGTTCATGGTGGAATCATGGGCGGAGCATCTGCGTCAGCATCATCGTGTATCGAATGCGGATGCCGATGTGCAGCGTGATACAATGAAGTATCATGTCGGTCCCGAGGGTCCGGTTGTGCGCCATTTTCTCGCAATGGAGTTGGGATCAGTCCCGCCAATTCCGGGCAAGGGGTCATGAGACGCCGCGCCATTCCGTGCGGCATGCGGGCTTTGCCGCTCGCGCTGGCGCTTGCATTCTTGCCGAAGATGAATCAACCGGTCGCTGCCCAGGACGCCGCCGGCCGCCCTGCCTATCAGAGTTCGCGCTTCGACGAAAACTGGTCCGCCTTGCGTGATCCGGCGAAACGCACCGATCCGTTCGACCCGGTCAAGTTCATTCCGCTGACCGCGGATGGTTCATGGTACGCAACGCTCGGCGGCGAACTGCGCGAACGGTTCGAATCGTCGCGCAATCCGCTGTTCGGGCTCGCCGCGCCTGCGCGCAACGACTATCTGCTGCAACGTGCATTCCTGTTCGCGGACATTCACTACGGACCGAATTTCCGGACCTTCGTGGAGCTTGCGAGCGGACTGACAGCGGGCTGGTCTGGCATACCGCCAGCGACCCAGAAAAACGATCTCGATCTCCTGCAGGGTTTCGGCGAAATCTCGTTTCCGGTGGAGAGGGGCGATGTCCTGCTTCGGGCAGGACGCCAGGAATTGAGTTTTGGTTCGTCGCGTCTTGTTTCGGTTCGCGATAGTCCGAATTTCCGGCGCTCGTTCGATGCCGTACGAGGCGCATGGAGCATCGCCAAGGATGTTCGCGTCGATGCTTTTGTTTCGCGGCCGGTTGCGCCTCAATCCGGTGTGTTCGACGATGGTATCGACGAGAACCAGACGTTCTGGGGTGTTTACGCAACGGCTCCGGTTCCGGGTGCTCCTTCGCTGAAAGCTGATCTCTATTACTTCGGTCTTGATCGCCGGAATGCGAACTTTGCCCAAGGGATCGCGACGGAACGTCGTGAGACTATCGGCACCCGCTTGTTCGGAAAGCGCGACGGATTCGACTGGAACATGGAAGGCGCCTTCCAGTTCGGCTCTTTCGGAGCGTCGAACATCCGCGCATGGACCGCCTCGGCTGACGTTGGGTACACGTTTGCCGGCCTGCTATTTTCGCCGCGACTTGGCCTGAAAGCTGACGCCATCAGCGGCGACAAGAATTTGAAAGACGGTACACTTGGCACTTTCAATCCGCTGTTTCCCAAGCTGCCCTATTTCTCCGAAGCCAATCTTGTCGCGCCGATGAACCTGCTCGACCTCCAGCCCAACGTCACTTTCGCAATCACGCCGAAGCTCAGTCTGAATGTTGGCTGGAATCCATTTTGGAAACAGGAAACGGCGGATGCGATCTATTCCTCGGCGCTCGTTCCGGTCAAAGGCACGGCTGGCGGGCCCGGACAATATATCGGACAGCAGACCAGCGTGACTGTAGCGTGGGCTGCAAACACGCACCTGAATATCGCCGGAACATATGTTCACTATGTCCCCGGTGATCGCGTCAAGCTGGCTGGCGGGAAAGACGGTGATTTCGTCGCGATCTGGGCGCAGTGGCTGTTCTGACGGCGAGGTGCGCCTTTCGTGAACGTACCTCGCCGTTGTTATTCAAACGCTCAACCCGCTCTCTCCATTTGCAAGAATCGAGCCGCCTTGATCCATTCCTGGCCGATGGTCAGGTCGGCTTGCGACAACTGGTGCCCGGTGGGCAGCACCGGATGCTGAACATTCGCACCAGCCTTCGTTAGCAGCGCTGCTAGCTGCGCCGAGTTACTCGCGGGGATGATCGGATCGAGCTTGCCTGACACGATCAGCACCGGTTTGTCCCTGAGATCGGCCTGCGGCGGTTGCGACAGCGGCACCATCGCACGCAGCAGGATTGCGCCCGCAAGGACATCCGGCCGGAGCAGCAACATCGCAGCCGCGATGTTTGCACCGTTCGAGTAGCCAAGCGCGATAGGCACCGCAATGCCGTATTTGGCGCGTGCGGCTTCCACGAAATCCGCAAGCTCGTCAGCGCGTCGGCGAACGTCGTCCTCGTCGAACACACCCTCGGCCAACCTGCGGAAGAAACGCGGCATGCCATGCTCGAGCACCTTGCCGCGCGGCGACAGCAGTGCCGATCCCGGCGAGATCGTCTTGCCCAGCGGCAGCAGGTCGTTCTCGTCGCCGCCCGTGCCGTGAAGCAGCAGGAGCGGTGGTGCTTCGAGCCGGTTTCCCGGCTCGAAGCGATGGGTGAAGGTCAGATCGTTGCTCATTACGCAGCCTTTCCAAGCGGAGGCAGCACGGCCTCGATTTCCTTGCGGTGGGCTTCGAGGAACCTCGGCAGTTTCAGATCCTGACCGAGTGTTGCCACCGGTTCGTCGACGGCGAAGCCGGGAATATCGGTTGCGATCTCGAACAGGATGCCGCCGGGCTCACGGAAGTAGATCGACCGGAAATAGTTGCGATCCTTCTGCTCCGTCGGATGCAGACCGTGCGTCTCGATCAGCTTCTTCGCCATGCCGGCTTGATCGGCATCGTCCTTCGCCCGGAACGCGATGTGGTGAACCGATCCGGTTCCCTGCCGCCCAGGCAGGAAGCCCTTGGCCTCATAGATATCGACCACGCCGCCTGTGGCGAGACCGGGTGCCTTGAAGCGGATCACCGATCCTTCGCGCGCAGCTTCCTCGAAGCCGAACACGTCGGTCAGGATCGCGCCAGTCCGGCCGGCGTTCTCAAGCAACAGCGTGACGCCATGGAAGCCGCGGATCGCATGCTCGGCGGGGACGTCGCCGTTGCTCCAGCCCGCTTCGTTTTCCGCGCCCGGTACGCCCACAAGCGCGAGGCTCATGCCATCGGGATCTGTGAATGGCAGCACAGACTCGCCGAACCGCTTTTCCAGAGCTTCGTGGGCGATGCCCTTCTCAAGGAAGCGATGCGTCCAGTAACCGAGCGACCGTGCCGGAACGCGGAAAGCGGTCTGCTGGGTCTGGCCCACGCCGCCGCGGCCGGGTGCAGCGCCTTCCCACGGGAAGAACGTCAGGATCGTGCCAGGGCTGCCGGCCTCGTCCCCGTAATAGAAGTGATAGGTGCCCGGATCGTCGAAATTGACGGTCTTCTTGACGAAGCGAAGTCCCAGGGCGCGGGTATAAAAGTCGTAGTTTTGCAATGCGTTACCAGCGATTGCGGTGACGTGGTGAATGCCGGACATGGTTTCTTCTCCTGCGTATGAGGCGGATCAGCCTCTGTTGCAGGAATAATTGGTCGGCTCTCATTTGAAGACAATCCGCGCTTTCATGGCATCACTGTCTATGATTTGATGACAGTCTTCAGGCTCATCGAATGCCGTTCTCGGGGATCAATCACATGGACAAGCTGGCCAGCCTTCGGGCGTTCGTCAAAGTGGTCGAGCTCGGCAGCTTCTCCGAGGCGGGACGACAACTGCGGCTGTCGCGCTCGGCGATCAGCAAATACGTCAGCGAACTGGAGCAAAGCCTCGGCGTTCAACTGCTCAACCGGACAACACGCCACGCCAGTCCCAACGAAAACGGTCAGATGTATTTTGAACGTGCGCTGAGCATCCTGGCAGATGTCGATGCCGCGGATCAGGCGGTTGCGCATCTGCAATCCACGCCGCGCGGGCTTCTTCGCGTCAATGCGCCGATGTCGTTCGGAACACTGCAGCTTGGCCCTGCGATCGCCGACTTCATGGAGATGAATCCCGAACTCCAGATCCACCTCGTTCTCAGCGACGAGCAGGTCGATCCGGTGCAGGGCGGCTTCGATGTTACACTTCGTATTGCGGACCTGGAATCATCCAGCCTGATCGCGCGCAAGATCACGCCAATCGAACGCGTCATCTGTGCATCGCCGTCGTACCTGGAAGAGCATGGCATTCCTGCTCACCCGAACGCACTGCGCAATCATGCCGCGCTCACCTACGGTTTCCTTCTGACCGGCAATCAGTGGAAGCTCACAGGAAAAGACGGCGATCACTGGATTCAACCGTCGTGGCTGCTGTGCGCCAACAACGCCGAGGTGTTGCGAGATGCCGCTGTGAAGGGCAGTGGTGTCGCGCTGTTGCCGACGTTCATCGCCGGCGAAGCTCTCCGCTTGGGAAAGCTACGAACCGTTCTTGACGACTACAAGGCGCCGCCGCTGACACTCTACGCAATCTATCCTCCGACGCGGCATCTCGCCGTGAAGGTCCGGTTATTCATCGATTTTCTTGTTGCACGGTTCAGTGCCGGTCCGGAAGGACATCTGAATAAGGCTTAGCAAGCACGCTGAATTACACCGGCCGCGTCAATTCCCGCACGATCAGTTCCGGTTGCAGGACAATGTGTTCCGATGCGACCGACCGCGTCTCGATCTCCCTGAGCAAAAGTTTTGCCGCGCCTCGTCCCATCTCGCGATGGCCGATGCGCACCGTCGTCAGCGGCGGGGAGATCAGATCGACCAGCGGCATGTCGTTGTGTCCTACCACCGACACATCGGCCGGACAGCGCAGGCCCAGCTTGTGAACGGCGTCCAGCGCGCCCAGCGCCAGAAGATCGTTGGCTGCGACGATGGCGGTCATGCCGGGATTATTCTTCAACAGCGTGGCCGCAGGTTCCGCTCCAGCGTCGCGCGTATACTGCGAGGCTTCCTGGATGTGGACCGGCAGTCCGTGATTCTTCATCGCGCGCACGAAACCATCGCGTCGCAATGCGCCTGTCGAGACGCGCAGCGGCCCGGAGACGTGACCGATCTTTCGATGGCCGATCGATACCAGATGATCCACGGCGAGCTGCATGCCTCGTTCATCGTCGGAGACAACCGACGAGACACGGTCGCGGAATTCGGCGCGGTTCACGAGTACGACGGGCAGATTGCGGTCCAAGCAATAGCCGACGACCTGGTCGTCGCTGAAGACGGTCGCGAGAATTAATCCGTCGACATGTTTATTCAGCAGACTATCGACGAACGCGATCTGAACCGATGCATCCTGACCGGCATCGGCAATGATTGGTGAATAGGATTCGGCCGAAAGGGTTTCTGTGATGCCGCCGAGAATCGGCGCGAACACCGGATTGGCGATGTCCGGCAGCAGAACGCCGATCAGGCGCGAGCGTCCGGTTCGAAGGCTCGCCGCGACGCGATTGGGCCGGTAGCCCTCTCGGGCGTGATGGTTGAGCGCGGCCCGCAAATCCTCAAGGTCGTCAAATTGAGCGGTTATGGAATGAGGGTCTGCAACGTAACCGACAGAAGGGCATACGACCTTGTTCCGGGCGCGCGGGTTGGCGGCGCTGTCGGACGGCCTAATAGTGTGCTGACTTTCCCCTTCTGACTTTGGACGGCTCGAGCACTACCTCCTTCAAGCGATCTCCATTGGCAACGAGGACCACAATATTGAGTTTGCCGTCCTGTTTCATCAGATTTGCGGCAAGAGCGCTTCCCCCTGTAGTTTCCTCGGCGATGCGTACGGCGTCCGACAGCTCTTGCTCAACTGAATTCAGGGCAATGATATTGCCCAGATACTCTCTGTCGAGTTCCCTCAATGACGAAACTTCGCTTGCTGTGACGCTTCCGGTCTTCGCATCTATGACGTTTTCCCAAATCCGTTCATTTCTTAACGTCCGCACTCGATAAATGGGCGGATCGGATACCTCAAAGTTAGCGTCCGCAGTCTTTGAACCAGCATGTAAATGCTCGGCGATCGCTACCGCCTGACTAAGCGGTATCATCGCGCGAAATTGCTCGAGCAAGCGACGAATCGCTGCCTCCTCGGGATCACGCTGTTCAGCGGTGCCTCGATTTGCGACATCCAAAGGGTCATAGGTGACATGAGCTGTTGCGCCCGTAGCAGCAAGCGTGGCGGACAAGAAGATAATCGCTAACAATCGCTTCTTCGACATGGCTAAATCCAGTGGCCGTGAAAACTAACCGGTGGTCTATTGGTGCGTGCGAGGGCGCATGATGGCGTAGCAGCAAGAATGTTGGCCGCGGTCCCCAAGAGACAAACTCACGACTAGCTCCAGGGATGCGAGCGCAAGCCGAATTTTCCCTTGCGAGCGACCAGAAGAGTGTTGACATCCTAGTAAATATACTACACCGTATAGTTCATATACATCCCGGGCAACGGGCTGTGTCAAGAGCAAAGATTCGAGCTGTTTAAGGATGGAAACGTTGGAGCGTAGGCCTGCGTTTTCCGTTCGAAAAACACTGCTTCAGCCGGGGTTTCTTATGATGAGGTACACATTCGTAGTCGTCATACTGGCGGCTTTGTTTGGCGGCGACGCTGCCTTTGCGCAGGAGAACAGCGGCACTTCCGAGCAGAGGGCCGCGTGCACGCCCGATGCCTTCCGGCTATGCGCCAGCTTCATTCCTGACGCCACAAATGTGGAGGCCTGTCTCAGGCAAAGAAAATCAGACCTGAGCGATGCTTGCAGAGCCGTCTTCGAGCACGAAGCGGCCAATTCTTCGGTCAGGACCACAGGATCGCTGCGGTACCGCGCAAGAGATGAGGAATAATCGCATGAACACGATTTATGTTCCTGCTTTCGCCGCGTTCGGAGGCTCGGCCTTCGGAGCCATCTCCACGATCGTGACTGGCTGGGTGGCTCGGCGCCGCAAGCTTCGCCAGCGCCACCATACCCAATCGATTTCCAAGCGCGAGCGGCTCTATCGAAGCTTCATCGAGGAAGCCTCTCGCCTCTATGCCGACGCGCTCGTCAACGACAAATCTGAGATTCCGCAACTAGTCAATCTGTATGCGCTCCTCGGGCGGATGAGGATTCTGTCCAGCGATGAAGTGGTTCAAGCCGCGGAGCGGGCAGGCCGCCTGATCATCGAAACCTACCTGTCACCGAACCGCAAGTTTGTCGACTTGCCTGAGTTCATGGAGGAAATAGATCCCTTGCGTGACTTCGGCGAAGCCTGCCGATGTGAATTGCAGACAATCCGACCGCGCTGAGGTCGCCAGCGATGCAGGAGCGGATACTCCAGGCCAGATCGTCGTGCACCCATCAACGGATTGTGCATGCAGCGATTCAATTTTACCGCGCGATCGGTTACAGGAAGACTACCGTCGCCGATATCGCTCGCGAAACCGCGATGTCTCCGGCAAACGTATACCGCTTCTTTGCCTCAAGGCGGGCTCTCGAAGAGGCGGTCGTAGCGGAGTTGTTCGAGGAGGTGTTCGCAGCCGCAGCCCAAGCGGCTCGCAGCGGCGGCTCGGCCCTGCAGCGCTTGGCGGCCACCCTGAGAACAATCTCGCAGCTTCATGAACATCGCTTGGCGACGGACAGCCAGCTACACGAACTAATGGCCGCTGCGGCACGTGAGAATTGGCCGGTCGCGCTCTCCTACGCAGACCGGATCCGCGACGTTGTGCGGCCGATCATCGCGGCCGGACAGGCGAGCGGCGAGGTTCGACCAGCCAGTCCGGTGTCGCTGACCTATTGCCTGCTTGAAGCAATGGACGGGTATCTCAATCCTTCGCGGATCAATCCGGGTAACGTTCGGCTCACGTTCGACGAGATGATGGATTTCTGCGCAGGCGCCCTGCATCATGTACCGTGGAGTCGGTCGATCGACCCGATCGCCGACCAAAGCTGCAGCGTAAGGATAGCGAGCAGGGTCTGTGGCTGATTTACGGCCTCCAGTCCGCCGCACAAGCTGCAAGAAAGAAATTGACCCGTTCGTGCAAGAACGTCGGCAGCTCTCTTCTAAGATCCTTCAGTTCCTCACCCATCAGAGATCTCATGAGCATCGGAAGCAGAATGAGATCCATAAACATTTGCGCGGTCGCAACGCTCCGCTTTGCGCTGAAAGGTCCCTTTGACGTGCGCACGGCTCGCTGCGTTGCTTCGTTCAAGAGTTGCGAAACTGCGCCAGCCGCGCGGTCGCGCGCCGCGTCGTGAACATTTCGGCTCAACTCGGGAAATCGCCGCGCCTCGGCGATCGTGGCGCGCGTAAGATCCAATGTGTCCTCGACAAATCTCTCCACGATCTCAATGCCGAGATTGGTGAGTTTTTCCTGGATGGTGCGGCCTGTCGGCGCGAACCCCTCAAAATCTGTCAATCCGTTGATGGTCCGGGCCACCACAGCCGCGAATAGCGCCTCCTTGCCGGGGAAATGGGCATAGATGGTCGGTTTGCTCGCGGGGGCCAGCTCGGAGATATCGTCGATGCTGGCACTCCGAAAGCCCTTCTCGAGAAAGAGCTGCTGGGCTGCGTCGAGAATCCGCGCCTGAACGTCGCCGGCAAGGTCCTTGGGCGGTCTGCCGCGTTTCGGGCTTTTGGTCTTCGCCATCACGATCTCCTAGTCAAATTGCGCGCGTAGATCCCACTTGACACGCCCGGGACTGAAATGCAATTAAAAGAAAATATACGGTATAGTGTAGTTAATGCCGTCAAAAGCTGAGGAGGTCGTCGTGACTGGGTGCACCGTGCGCAAGGGCAAGTTGAGTGGTGCGGGAGGCCTTGTGGTCGCGCTTGTCGCAATCGCGCTGAGTGGCTGCAACGACCACGCCGCTGCTCCCATCGCCCGTCCCGCGATCGTGCGCACAGAGATCGTGCAGCCGCGCGACCGACAAGCCTCGGTCACCCTGACCGGCGAAATCCAGGCCCGCTTCCGCGCCGACCTCTCGTTCCGCGTCAGCGGACGGGTGCTTGCACGCTATGTCGATGTCGGTGCCCGCGTCCAGGCTGGCGAAGTCCTGGCTCTGCTCGATCCAGCGGAGCAGCAGGCCGATGTCGATGCCGCGACCGCGGCGTTGCTGGCTGCAGAATTCCAGCTGCGTGTGGCCAAGGTAACCTTCGAACGGCAGAACGCGCTGATCGCAAGCGGTTTCACCACGCGGCCAGTCTACGATCAGGCGCAGGAGGGATTGCGAACCGCAGAAGGCGTGCTTGAGGCAGCAAAAGCTGCGCTTGGAACGTCGAAAGACGCCCTTGGCTATACCGCGCTGCGCGCCGAAGCGGCAGGCGTGATCACGGCGCGCAATTTGGAGGTCGGCCAGGTCGTACAGGCCGCGCAGCCCGTTTTCTCGCTGGCACAGGACGGTGAACGGGACGCCGTCTTCGACGTCTACGAATCGCTTTTCTTCGGCGATCTTGACGGCAGCCGTATCTCCTTGGCGCTTATCTCCGATACGGCCGTGACGGCGAACGGGCATGTCAGGGAAGTCTCTCCTGCGATCGATGGGAAGAGCGCGACCATCCGCGTCAAGGTTGCCATCCAGGATTCACCAGCAGCGATGACGCTTGGAAGCGCCGTTGCAGGGACTATCAAAACGAAAGCCCAACAGCAGATTGCGTTGCCCTGGAATGCATTAGCGGCGACGGGAGCGAAGCCGGCGGTTTGGATCGTCGATCCGGTGACCAAAGCGGCTGTGCTCCAGCCGGTGACGATCGGCGGTTATGAAGCCCGTGAAGTGCTGATCAAGGCGGGTCTCGAGCCGGGCGATCGCGTTGTTATCGATGGCGGCAAGCTGCTGAGCGTTGGCCAGGCCGTGACATATGAGGGAGATTCATCATGAACAAGCGCGCCATGATTGCGACCGCCACGTTTGTATCCTCGCTGGTGCTGGCTGGATGTCAGCAGGATTCGAAGGCGCCCGAGCCTGTGCGACCCGTGCTGTCGATGGTCCTTGAGCCGAGCCGCACGGACGGCATCGTCGCCGTGGGCGTTGTTGAGCCGCAGTACAAGACCAATCTGGCGTTCCGCGTCTTGGGACGTCTGACCGGGCGTCCCGTCTCCGTTGGCGACCTCGTCAGAGAAGGACAAACTGTCGGTGTCATCGATGCCACAGCTCTGGAGCTTGCGGTACGCTCGGCCAAGGCTGAGCTTACGAAGGCCGAGGCGCAACTGGCGACTGCAACGGCGACGGAGGAGCGGCAGCGAGCCCTCATCACAACCGGTGCCACCACAAAGCAGACACTGGACAATGCCGAACAGGCGCGCGCCGGTGCCGACGCATCGGTAGCGCACGCACAGGCAAACCTGACCAAGGCCATCGAGCAACGTGGCTATGCCCAGATCAAGGCGGATTTCGCTGGCGTCGTTACCGCGGTGGGTGCGGAGGTCGGACAGGTGGTCTCCCCTGGCCAAAGTGTCGTGACAGTCGCGAGGCCCGACATCAGGGAAGCGGTGGTCGATATCGGAGAAGATTTTCCGGTGCCGCTAGAAATTGGCCTGCCATTCACGGTCGGCTTACAGCTGCTCCCCGCGGTTCAGGTCGAAGGCAAGGTTCGCGAGATCGCGCCGCAGGCAGACCCCGCAACGCGCCTGCGGCGGGTCCGCATTGCACTGAACAACCCCTCTGAAAGCTTCCGCTTAGGCACGACTATTACGGCGAAGCTCGGCAAAAGGCAAAGTCCGACATTGCGCGTCCCCGCCTCAGCGGTGCTCGCCCAGGATGGCGCGAATTTCGTCTGGGTCGTCGATCAGCCGACGAGCACGGTGTTGCTGCAAAAAGTCGATCTTGCCACCGACCAAGCGGGTGCCCGCGTCACCAGCGGGCTTGCTGCCGGCGCGCGCATCGTGACCGCCGGAATCCACAGCCTCAAACAAGGACAGCAAGTCCGTATCGAACAGGATCAGAAGCCATGAAGTCGTTCAACCTTTCCGACTGGGCGCTCGGCCATCGCTCGCTCGTCTGGTATTTCATGATCGCCTTCATGGCGGCAGGGCTTTGGGCATATCTTCAACTTGGGCGTCAGGAGGATCCTGACTTCACCATCAAGACCATGGTGATTCAGGCCCAATGGCCGGGTGCCTCGCCTGAAGAGATGACGCGCCAGGTCACCGACAGGATCGAGAAGAAGCTCGAGGAGCTGGAATCGCTCGACTATACCAAGAGCGTCACGGTCGCCGGCCAGACCACCGTCTTTGTCTATCTGCGCGACACGATAAAAGCGTCGGACGTCAAGCCGACCTGGGTGCGCGTGCGCAACATGATCGCCGATATCAAGGGTGACTTCCCGCAAGGCGTGATCGGGCCGGGCTTCAACGACCGCTTCGGCGATGTGTTCGGCAATATCTACGCTTTCACCAGCGACGGCCTGACGCAGCGTCAGCTGCGCGATGAGGTCGAAAACATCCGCGCCAAGGTCCTGACCGTGCCGGACGTCGGCAAGGTGGATATTCTGGGCGCGCAGGATGAGGTGATCTATCTCGAATTCTCCACCCGCAAGATCGCGGCCCTTGGTCTCGACGTTCGCTCCATCATGGCCTCCCTGCAGGGGCAGAACGCGGTCGCGCAGTCCGGTGTATTCCAGGAAGGCCCCGAGCGGATCAGCGTCCGCGTGAACGGTCAGTTCACCTCCGAGGCAAGCCTGGAGGCGGTCAATCTGCGCATCAACGACCGCTTCTTTCCTCTGACTGACGTTGCGACCATCACGCGCAGTTATGTTGATCCGGCCAAGACGTTGTTCAGGTACAACGGCGAGCCCGCGATCGCCCTCGCCATCGGCATGAAGTCCGGGGCGAACCTGCTGCACTTCGGCGAGGCGCTGAAGGAGCAAATGTCGAAGATCATCGCCGATCTTCCGATCGGCGTCGGTGTTCATCAGGCCGCCAATCAGCCAGTCATTGTCGAGGAGGCCGTCTCGGGCTTCACTCAAGCGCTGTTCGAGGCCGTGGTCATCGTGCTCGCAATCAGTTTTCTCAGTCTTGGCATGCGGGCCGGACTGGTGGTCGCGATTGCGATCCCGCTGGTGCTCGCCATTACCTTCGTCGTGATGGCATATGCAGGTATCTCCCTGCAGCGCATTTCCCTTGGCGCCCTGATTATCGCGCTGGGACTTCTGGTGGATGACGCCATGATTGCCGTCGAAATGATGGTGGCCCGGCTTGAGATCGGCGATCCCCTCGAAAAGGCGGCGACCCACGTCTATACATCGACCGCCTTTCCAATGCTGACCGGCACACTGGTGACCGTCGCCGGCTTTATTCCGATCGGACTGAACAGCAGCAATGCTGGCGAGTTCACCTTCACTCTGTTCGTGGTCATTGCGGTGTCGTTGATCGTGTCGTGGGTCGTCGCGGTGCTGTTCACCCCGCTGCTCGGCGTCGCTATCCTGCCTGCCAAAATGAAGGGCCATCATGATGAGAAGGGCCGGGTGGCGCAAATATTTGCGCGTTTGCTTTTCTTCTGTATGCATCACCGATGGACCACGATCGGGGTGACTGTTGCGGCCTTCCTGATCGCCTTGTTCGGCATGAAGTTCATACCGCAGCAGTTCTTTCCCTCCTCGGACCGCAGCGAGCTGGTGATCGACTGGAGTTTGCCGCAGAACGCCTCGATTTCAGACACCAACGCGCAGATGGCGCGCTTTGAGCGCGAACAGTTGCAGGGCAATGGCTCAGTCGAGCACTGGTCAACTTATGTCGGCACTGGCGCTCCGCGGTTCCTCCTGTCATTCGATGTGCAGACGGCGAATACCTGGTTCGGCCAACAGGTCGTCGTGACCAAGGGCGGCATCAAGGCGCGCGACCGGGTCAAGGCGCAGTTCGAGGACTATCTGCAGAAGACGTTTCCCGGCACTGACACCTACGTCAAGTTGCTCGAAGTGGGTCCTCCGGTTGGACGTCCTGTGCAATACCGCGTAAGCGGGCCAGACATCGCAAAGGTCAGGGATATCTCGCAGAAACTCGCCGGCATCGTCCGGACCAATCCCGATCTCGGCCACGTTGTGTTCGATTGGATGGAGCCTGCGCGTGTCGTCAAGGTCGACGTTCTCCAGGACAAGGCGCGTCAGCTCGGCGTAACATCGGAAGACATCGCTGCGGCATTGAGCTCCGTGCTCGAAGGTACGCCCATTACCAAGGTTCGCGACAGCATCTACCTCGTGAATGTGACAGGGCGCGCTACGGCGGCCGAGCGTGCCTCGATCGATACGCTGCGCGATCTGCAATTGCCTGGGGTCGGCGGTCAGTCGGTGCCGCTCGGGGCCCTGGCCAATCTGCGCTACGAACTCGAACAGCCGACGATCTGGCGACGCGCGAGAATTCCCACTATAACGCTGAAGGCGGGCATCCTCGACAACGTTCAGCCGAAGACGATCATGGACCAGCTCGCGCCGAAGATAGCGGAGTTCGAGAAGGACCTGCCGGCGGGATATTCGGTCAAGGTCGGAGGCTCCGTAGAGGAGAGCGCCAAGAGCCAAGGGCCCATCGTGGCGGTGGTGCCACTGATGCTCTTCGTGATGGCTACCGTCTTGATGGTTCAGCTGCAGAGCTTCCATCGCTTGTTCCTGGTGTTTGCAGTCGCGCCGCTTGCCGTAATCGGCGTCGTTATGGCCATGCTGCCGAGCGGCGCGCCTCTCGGTTTCGTTGCCATCCTTGGCGTGCTGGCGCTGATCGGCATCCTGGTCCGAAACTCGGTGATCCTGATCGTGCAGATTGAGGATCTGAGGAAGGAGGGGCGCCCGGCCTGGGAGGCTGTTGTGGAGGCGACCGAGCATCGCATGCGGCCGATTCTCCTGACCGCCGCCGCCGCAAGTCTCGCGTTGATTCCAATAGCGCGCGAGATCTTCTGGGGCCCGATGGCATACGCGATGATGGGCGGCATCATCGTCGGCACGCTGCTGACACTCTTGTTCCTACCGGCGCTCTATGTCGCGTGGTTCCGGATCCACCCTGATCACCGCGATGGCCAGCCAACGCGTGAGATGGTTGATCCGGCGCATGACACCCATTCGTCGAACACGACTCTCGCGCAAAACGCGCCGATGCCAGCCCTTGAGACGCAAGTCTAGAATGGAGGCAATGAGGTCATGAAAATCACTCTTGGCGCGGTCCGTCAGCCCCACAGGCGCGCTCTGGTAGTACGAATTCGCAGCGACGAAACAGCTGAAGCACGAGCATGTGAAGATGGTTACTTGATCTGAGGTTAATAAAACTATACGGTATAGTTTATTAATGCGAACTGCGACGCTTGCCATGTCCCGAACCGGCCTGAACGCAAGCTTGCGCATCGCGAACCGAGAGCACACGCGAACCATGAACTTTCAGTTTCAACGGCACCTCGCAACATTCGATTGCATAGCTTTGCTTCTTCAAGGCGGCGGCGCTCTGGGGGCATACCAAGGAGGCGTCTACGAGGCGTTGGCCGAAGCCGACATCCATCCGGATTGGATTGCAGGCATTTCGATTGGAGCGATTAACGCTGCGATTATTGCGGGCAATCCGCCAGCCTCCCGAGTTGACCGGCTTCGCGAGTTTTGGACGCAGGTGACGTCGGACGTCGCCGCGGGCGACTATTTCGGGGAAGGTCGAGTTCACTCCGATTTCCCGACAGCGGCGAATACGCGCTTCAGCTGCTGGACTTCACCGACGCCAGCTGCGACAATCTCGTCGATCCCGACATCTTCATAGGCCTTGATCGCCTGATTGAACTGCTCCGGTGTTCCGCTCGCGGCGTGATTCCGGACCACGTCATCGGAGACCAGCTCTTCCACTGTACTCCAGTCTTCTTGAGCGTAGGCTGCAGCAAGAGCAGCCTGATCGAGCGATGTTCCTGCAAGGGACAGATTGCGCGCGTGATGCTGGCCGCGCAGAATGAATGCCAGGATTCGCCGTAGCCTGTCGTGCGCGGCGACTTCGTTGTCGGCCGTGGACACGAAAGCTAGGGCTGTTTTCTGGATTCGCCGGCCGGACTGCTCTTCGCCCTTGCGAACCAGATCCAGTGTCCAGCGAATGAAGGCGGGCGAGGTTGCAGCGCTGATGAGAACGCCATCAGCGAGGGCGCCGGCGAGCTCGAGCATTTGAGGGCCCGACGCGGCCAGAAAGATCGGCAGGTCCTGCGCGCCGATCGATAGGCGCCGGCCCGAAACCTTGAATTTCTGGCCCTCGTGCTCGACCGTCTCGCCACTCAGCAGCGCGCGTGCGATCTGGATCGATTCACGCAGCGTCGCGAGCGGATGCTCGGCGGTAAGCCCGGCTGCTTCCAGATCACGGGGAGCGCCGACGCCAAAACAGAGTTTGACGCGGCCTGGGAATTGTTCGTTCAGGGTTGCTGCAGCCATCGTGCTGTAGACCGGGTGCACCGAATAGGGGCTCATCGCCATCAGGGCGATTTTGACGTTCTTCGTCGCTGAAAGAATGAGCGCGGCTGTTGCAATCGGTTCGCGCTGGAAAAGATGCGAGGCAAGCCAGATGGTTGATGCCTTGCTATCGTCCGCCAGTTTGGCCATGGCCCGAAGGGAATCGAGTGTTTCGCTGCCTTCCAGTGAGAGTCCGAATTCGCTACGCATGATGTTTCTCTTTATTCGAACGACGCGGAATTGATGTGGAGTCGATGCTACACTGGCGATTTTACAATCGAAGCTTCACGCGGCCAAATGTTGCTGTCAGATGCCGCCTTTGCACTATTGCGGGAAGATCTTTCTGGATTTCAACAGCTCGATCGACTCGCCGAGATTCGCGGGCAGGGTGATCATTTCGCCCAGCGAAGATTCTGCCGTGACGGGATCTTTCAGGCCGGAGGCAGTGAGCAGGGACACGACGGAATGGTGAGGTTCGATCTTGCCGGAACGGACGAGATACTCCACGGCGGCAACTCCGGCGGCCGTCGATGCTTCCACGAACAGGCCTTCCTGACGGGAGAGCAGATCCTGCCAGCGAAGCATGTTTTCGTTCCCGATGGTCACTGCAGCGCCGCCCGACCTTCGCACGATATCCAGCGCCTGAAAGGTTCCCCGGGTGGCGTTGATCGAGACCGCGATAGACGCTGAGTTCGAGCGAATGTCCGGCGGCGTATCGACGCCGCTGGCAAGGGCTGCGCCGATCGAGCCATACGTTTCGGCCGCGACCATGCGCGGCATGCGGTCGGTCCAGCCTAAGGCCATCATGTCCTGAAAACCGCGCCACATACCCAGCAGCGCGTCTCCATAACAGACAGGAAGAATGCACCAGTCTGGTACGGACCAATTCAATTGCTCCGCGATCTCATAGGCCAAGGTCTTGTACCCTTCGATGCCGTATGGATTGCTGCCGACGACCGGCCCGAAAAATGGCGATGTCGGAAACCAACCGTAGTTACGAACGGCATGTTCCATCAGCGTCCAACGATCATCCTTGTGCTCGCAGGCGATCACTTCTGCCCCATAGGCGCGCATCTGCGTCACCATGGGGCCGGATGTGCCCTTGAAGGTGAATATCACACAGCGGAGGCCGGCCTTGGCGGCATAAGCCGCCGCGGCGGCACCGGCATTGCCGGACGAACTTGAGACGATAACCTTGGCACCCATCTTTCTGGCCGATGACACCGCAAGGCAGGCGAGGCGATCCTTGAAGGACCAGGTCGGATTTCTCGTCTCGTCCTTGCCGTAGAGGCGCGGGAGGCTGAGGTCTGCACCGATCCGGTCCAGCCGATGCAGCGGAGAGCCACCTTCACCAAGGCTGACGCCTTCTGCTTGGTTGACCGGTAGCAGATCGCCATAACGCCACAGCCCGTAACCGGCTTCCGCAGACGGCTTCGGACGGGGGTGACACATGGTCTCGTCATAGGCGACCATCAGGTTGCTGCGGGTTGCCGGACGGCAGGCCGGGCAATCCTCGGCGAAGTGATCAGGGGCGTAACGCGTGCCGCATCGGACGCATTCGAGACCTAGAATGAGAGCCATGGCTTTGCTTTATCTGTGGCGCCGCGATCAGCTCGGGGCGATTTCAAACATGGCTTCGACCTCGACGGCGCAATCGAGCGGAAGCTGTGCGACGCCGACAGTCGAGCGCGCATGTCGGCCGATATCACCGAAAACATCCACCATGAGATTCGACGCACCGTTCATAACCTGCGGCACGGAATCATATGTCGGAGCTGAATTGATAAAGCCACCTAGGCGGACGCAACGCCGAATACGGCTAAGATCTCCCTGCAGAGCAACCTTGGCTTGCGCGAGTACGTTGATCGCGCAGAGCCTCGCTGCAGCCTGTCCCGCCTCAAGCGAGACGCTGTCACCCAGTTTGCCGCGATGGGTGTCTTCAAGCTTGCCTTCTGCGTTCAAACAAAGCTGACCGGAAATCACCAGCAGATTTCCGGTGAAAACCGCCGGAACGTAATTAGCCAGCGGAGCGGCTGGCGTCGGCAGGGTGATGCCAAGCTTCTTGAGATTGCTGTCAATCGAACTCATGTTTTGATTCCGTTACGCCAGGCCGGAAATGGTGATGCCGGCGCCCTTCACTTTGTATTTGCGATTGATTGAGATGAGGACGGAGGTCAAAGCCTCCGCTGCGGCCGAATTTGCCAGCGCGCCGCCATCGACGCCGCGATTGCTCACGGCATCCGCAAGCTTGATCACTTCACCACGCGCATCGGCATCGTCACCAAAGACCAGAACGTCGCAGTCGGCCTTTCCGCCGGCGTGAAGCTTCTGCGAGCCGACATTATGGAACGCGCCGACGACGCGCGAGGTCGAATCGAGCGCTGTTTGTGCGATCCGGGCTGCTGAGCCTGCACTCGGGAGCTGAACAACCGAGACCTTCGGTGGGACGAGCGGCACGACAGCCGTGACGACGATCTTGCCCTTAGCAGCGTCCTTGATCTCGGCGAGGCTTGCTTCGTAGTTGGAAAACGGCACTGCGACGACGATGATATCGCTCTTCGCGGCTGCACCGGCATTCGTGTCGCCGCTGACGTTCGAGAAGCCTTCCGCGGTCAATTGAGAAACCGCTTCCTGAGCGCGCTCGGCCGAACGCGATCCGAGAACGACGGGATATCCCGCACGGCTCCAGCTCCGCGCGAGACCGGAACCGAGATCGCCGGTGCCGCCGACGATCGACAGGGTGGGAAGAGATGCGTTCGACATACTCGTTAGGCCTTCACCAGATGCGGCATGACTTCTTCCGCGAAGATCTGCATCTGCTCGAGTAGTTCGGGTACCGTGTTCACTGCGAAGTAAAGGCCGAGGAGATGGGTAGCGCCTGCTTCTTTCAGCTTCAGCCCGAGGTCGATGACATGCTGGGCGTCGCCGACGAGGTTGATGTCCTCGTGTGCAACTGCGCCCTGATCCTTGAGTGTCGATTTGCTCAATGAAACAAGGTGATTGTACATTTGCGACTGCTTGAATTTGGCGATAGCCTGTTCGCGGGTTTTCCCGACATAAACGATGTACTGAGGTGCGACTTCGAGCTTGGTTCCGTCGCGGCCGCTCTCCGCTGCGAGCTCGTGCAGCATCTTCGTGCATTCACGCAGCTTGGAGACTTCGACGCAGGCCGGCATCCATCCGTCGCCTGCGCGCGCGGCGCGCTGGATTGCATTTGGATTGTTGCCGCCGAGATAAAGCGGCAAGGTCGACTGAAGGGGCTTCGGGAACATTTCAACGTCACGATACTGATAGTATTCGCCATCGTGCGACGCGGACCGTTCGGTGAAGAGCTGCCGCAGTGCCTTCAGGCCTTCGTCGACCATATTGCCGCGATGCGCCTTGAAGTTTGGCTGCAGGGCCTCGAATTCCTCGCGATATGCGCCGACGCCGATACCGATCTCCACGCGTCCGTTGCTGAACTGATCGAGCGTCGCAATCTGCTTTGCGGTCACGACGATGTCGCGGCGCATTGGCAGAATCAGCATTCCGGTGCCCATGCGGAGCGTTTTGGTGGCGGCGGCGATGAAGCCGTAGGTGATCAATGGTTCCCAGTAGTTCGGAGGCGTGGAGAATTCTTCGCGCACATAGTGCTGGGTGGTCATGTGGTCATTGCCCCAGACCGAGTGATAGCCCAGCCGTTCGGCGTGAACCGCGATATCGACGATGTCCTTCGGGGTCGAGAAAGGCACCGGATACATCAGGCCTTCCATGCCCGTCGGGAGTCCCACGCTGATCTTCATTCTCATCTCCGGTTATTTGTTTCAAATAAAGAAACGCTGTTTTCATCAATGAACCACTGGGAGATCGTATCGTCAAGGCGGAAGCAGCGGCTTTCCCGGGTGAATACTCGAATCAAGCCGTTTCCAAGTTGACGATGACGAGATGTCGTGTCACACATAATGAAATAGTGTTTCAATATATAAAACAGGTGAAGAATGCTGGCGCACGTTGAGCGGCTGAAGCGGAAAATGTCCGATGAAAATCTGGACGGGTTGGTCGCGGCGACCACGGAGAACGTGCATTACCTGACGGATATCAAGAGTGTTTCGCTGCATTTGCATCCGTATTTCGGCCAATGCTATGCGGTCATTACGCGCGACGCCCCTGAGGAGGTCACCTTCGTTTCGTCCACAGGCGAGATCGACCAGGTGCTGGATAGCACCGCCAACATTGTCGAAGCTGTTAATTTTGGCGTTTTCTATCGCGAACATCACACCCGGGAAGCGTTGCCACAGCACGAGCGGCGTCTTCAGAGCCTCACCAATAATCCCGCGCAACCGAATGGTGCGGCAGCGCTTGCGTCCGCATTGAAGAAGGCCGGACTTGCCGGAAAGCGCGTCGGGCTGGACGAGAATGGCTTCCGGATCGGTGTGGAAGCGGCGCTCAGGAAAGAACTGGCGACGACAGACTTCGTTCCGGCTTCCGCAGCATTTGCGTGGGTGCGTCGCGTCAAGACCGCGGAAGAAGTGCGGCGTATCGCACGCGCGGGCCTTATCACCGAGCAGGCCATCGCGGCCGCAGTATCGATTGCGCAACAGGGTGTGACAGAGCGGGAGCTGTATCTCGAGTTCAACCGCTCGATCGTATCGCAAGGTGGACGTCCCGAATTCACGATGATTCGCTTCGGGCGGAACAGCGTGGGCGGCCAGATCAAGCCGGATCGGACCCCGCTTCAGAAAGGTGACACCATCTGGTTCGATGTCGGCTGCACCTGTGACGGGTATTGGTCGGATCTGGCCCGCACATTCAGCTTTGGCGAGCCTTCAGCCCGCATTCTGGAGCTGTATCGTGCCATGGCGGAGGGGGAACGTGCGGGAATTGAGCATACACGCCCCGGCATGACGGGCGCGGACGTATTCCATCTGACAGTCCAGGCCGTGCGCGACAATGGCGAGCCCCGTTATCGCCGGCATCACGTCGGTCATAGCATCGGTGCGGAAGTTTACGAGCAGCCGATCCTCAACGACAGCAGCGATGTGGTCATCGAGCCTGGCATGGTGATCAACATCGAAACGCCGTACTACGAGTTTGGCGTCGGCGCGGTGCACGTGGAGAATCCGTTCGTGGTCTCTGAAACTGGCCCCAACGTGCTTCTGACGTCGGGCTCGCCGCGGCAGCTTGTTGTCCTCTAGCGGGGGCGAGCTGGCTATCGAATAACCGTGCTGCGGTTGGCCGCAGATATCTCGTCTGCGATCACCTGAGACAGTCGGATGATTTCATCAAGATCGAGTTTCTTCGTGTCGAGATAGTGAAGCGGGAAGCACAGTGCGAGGCCGGCGACGACCTTGCCGTCGAGGCCGGTGATGGGTGTGGCGACGGCGGCGATCTCCTCGTAGATTTCGCCGCGGTTTACGGCATAGCCGCTCTTTCTGATCTGGCGGATCTGCTTCATAAACTCCTTCTGGTTTGTAACCGTCAGGGATGTAATCTTTTCCATCGGCTTCCGGGCGAGAAGTGCTTCGATAAATTCGTCGCTCTCCTGGGAGAGCAGCAGGCGGCCCAGTGCCGAACCGTAGAGGCTGACGCTCTGGCCTGGCTCGATGATTATTTTGAGAGGGCCGCGGGACTCGTGGACTGCGATATAGGTCACGTCGTCGGAGCTCATGACGCCGATGTAGAAGTTGTACGGAAACTGCGATTCGTATTTGGCGAAGATTCGCAGGCTGATCTCGATCAGCGAATTTTGCATCGAATAATTGGCGGCGAGCTGAACGACCTTGGGTCCCAGATGATATTTTTGCGTATCGGCGTTCTTTTCCAGATAGCCGCGATCCGCCAACGTCGCGATCAGCCGATAAGTCGTTGCGGCATTGATATCCAGCGTGCGCCCCAGTTCGCGAACGCCCCAGCTTTGCTTCGATGAAGTGTACGACTCGAGGATCTTGAGGCCTCGGATAAGGGATTGGTTTCCGGCTTCAGTGCGTGCCTTCATGGGAGGCCTGATCTTTCTTGCGGCGGCGTTCTGGTGATTTCAAAAATGTCAGCGAGTGCGTTCAGTTGAGTATCGGATAGGTGATGCCCGGGGCGGCAGGCCGGATATGAAGGGTGCTTGGCGGCTACCTGATGGATCATTGCGGTCAGTTCTGGAGTATTCACGAAAGCTTTCGCTTTTGATGTCGCGCGTCAATGGGAAGCCCTCATCTGCCCGACCGGAATCCCCGTGTAACTGTTGAAATGCCCCGCACGACGAGACGCCTTTCGAGTGATATCTCGAAAACCGCGAGCGAATTGCGGCGATGGCGAAAGTCTCTTCCCCTGCGAGTGGGCTTGCTTTTGAGGCATCCAGGGCGCTGCGCGGGTTTGCCTGTCGCGCCTTTTTGTCGCGTGCGGGCGTGCGGGTGCCGTGGCGCAAGCTGACGAAGACTCTCGCGTAGAGGCTGCGGCTCGCGATGCATTCTGCAGCTCTAACATGCTCAAACTTCGCGCTCATTGCTTATTCTTTCGAGTTGATCCTTGCCCTGTATGCAGCATTATACGCGGATGTTTCTCTGAAAGAAACAATGTTTTTAACATTGAAACGCATAGAATTCGCTGTTACCGTGCCTTTTAGGGTGGGAATGGCGAGTGCGATGTCGTGCTCAAAGGAAAAAAGGGGTGTTGAAATGAAACGGAACAACGGTCGCGCACTTCTCATTGGAGGGGTTGTTGCTGCAGGCGTCTCGCTCATGGCGAGCGCAAGCTTCGCGCAGGACAAGATCATTGTCGGCGCGGTGTTGCCGATCACCGGCGTTCTGTCGCCATACGGAAAGCCGAATCTCGAAGCCATCAATCTCGCGATTGACGAAGTGAACGCTGCGGGCGGAATCAACGGCAAGAAGATCGAGCTAGTCGTTGAGGATACCCAGGCATCCAACACCACAGCGATCAATGCGCTGAACAAGGTTCTGCAGTCGAAGCCCGTCGCTGTGATCGGGCCGGGCCTTGGAACGCAAATCCTCGCGCTGCAGCCGGTGTCAGAAAAAGCCAAGGTTACGCTTATTGGCGGCGCGACGACGCCCGGCGTCACAAAAACCGGCGCGAAGTACTACTTCCGTGACAGCGGCAACGATGCCGTGGACAAAAAGGGCCTCGCGAAGTTCATCATCAACGATCTAAAGAAGACCAAGATCGGAATCATCCACGTTATGGCTGAGTGGGGCTATCAGGGACGTGACTACCTGACCAAGGAGCTGAAGGAGCAGGGCAACATCACTCCGGTTGCTGTCGCCTCGTATCAGCCGACCGACAAGGATATGACCGCACAAATCGAGACCATGAATGCGGCAGGTGCTGAAGTTGTTTTCGTTCAGGGATACCCGATCGACGAGTCGCTGACCCTGAAGAAATTCATGCAGCTCGGCGGCAAGGCGATCTATATGGCGTCCGCGAGCACCTGTAAGGCTTATCTTCGCGAGCTCGTGACGCCTGCAGAAGTCGCCGGCAAGTATTGCCAGGCGCCCGACGTGCTCCCCACGCAGAATGATCGGCCCGCGGTCAAGAAGTTCGTGGAAGATTACAAGAAGCGCGCCGGCTTCCCGCCGGACATGTATATCGCCCAGGACTATGACGCCGTCAAAATGCTGGTCGAAATCATGAAGGAAAAAGGTGTGGACCGGGATGCGATCCGCGATGGCTTCAAGACCAAGTCCTATGACGGTATTCTCGGCAACTACAAATCTGACGAGGAAGGCACGTTGTGGCACCAGCGCGTGATCATGAAGTTCGACGACAACGGTAAAACGAGCGTTGTCGCGCGAAACTGAGCGCGGATAGCGAGACGCAACCCAGCATACGGATGAGTGATGGCACAGATTATCGCATCAGGAATCGCGATGGGGTGTATTTACGCCCTGGTCGGCCTGGCTTTCATTCTGATTTACAACGCATCCGGCGGCCTCAACTTCTCGCAGGGTGAATTCGTCATGCTGGGGGCTTTCGCTCTCGTCACCACTACGGCAATCATGCCTTACTGGATCGCCGTGATTGTGTCCGCTGCTTCGATCGGCGTGTTGAGCTGGGTCTTTCAGAGGGTTCTGTTTTATCCTCTGAAAGACCGGTCCTATCTGCACTTCGTGATTGTCACGATCGGCTTCTCCATTCTGGCCCGGAATCTCGCGATTATTATCTGGGGCCCCAATCCTCTAAAGGCTCTGCCGATGACATCGGTGGACGTGGTGACATTGGGCTCTGTTGCGATGTCGCCCGAAAACCTCGCCATTATTGCGTTCACAGCGATCGTGCTTGGCTTGCAGTACGTGCTGTTCTTTCATACTGACCTCGGTCGGCGGCTCAGAGCCACGGCGCAGAATTCGCAAATGGCTCAGTATATGGGGATCAGGCCGCGCCGGATGATTGGCATCACATTTATCATGTCCGGTGCGATCGCCGGCTTCGCGGGTGTGCTGCTCGCCCCGATTTTTCTCGTCGACAGCGACATGGGTGGCGCAGTGCTGCTCAAATCATTCATTGCAGTTGTCATTGGAGGTTTCGGCAGCATTCCGGGTGTCGTGATTGGAGGTATCGGAATTGGATTGATCGAGATCCTCGCAGCCGTTTATGTGTCGTCGGTTTACAAGGACGCGATCTGTATCGCGATCCTCATTCTCTTTCTGATTGCCTTCCCGCGCGGGATTCTCGGCGAAGCGATCAAGGAGCGCGGTTGATTCATGCGCAAGCTTGCTGTCATTGCGGGTCTGGCACTTCTGTGCGCGCTGCCGTTCGTCGTTCAGGACGATTATTTCCTGCGTCTGATCAACATGGGCATTATCTACGCAATTCTTGCTGTGAGCTTGAATTTCGTGTTGGGCTATGCAGGTCAGATTTCGCTCGGCCATGCAGGATTCTTTGGCATCGGTGCCTATACCGCGGCGCTCATGACGCATGGCACCTCGGGCGAGATGTTCTGGCCGGCTTTCATCGCTTCGGGCATCACGGCGGGGATCGCAGGTGCGATCATCGGTATTCCTGCGCTGCGGCTCAAAGGGCACTATCTGGCTTTCGGAACGCTCGGCTTCGGTGAAATCGTCCGTATCGTTTTGTACAACTGGCGTGAAGTGACGCGCGGCACAGACGGAATCTCAGGGATCCCGTCGCCAAAGCTGTTCGGCTTCGAGTTCGACAACGATCAGAAATACTATTTCCTCGTTCTGGCAGTGCTCATTCTGGTCCTGATCGCGTCATACCGGACTCAGCGTTCCAAGTTTGGGCGTGAGTTTGCGGCCATCCGCGATGCGGAGATGGCCGCAGGCACCACGGGTGTAAATGTCACGCGCATGAAAATTCTCGCGTTTGTGATCAGCTCGGTGATCGCTGGTTTTGCCGGAGCGCTTTATGCGAACCTCGTAGGATTTCTCAGTCCGGACACCTTCACGTTCGAGGTGACGGCGCAGGTCCTGAGCATGGTGCTGATTGGGGGTATGGGAACGACCTTTGGACCTGTCCTCGGTGCGATCTTCATCATGGCGTTGCCGGAAATGCTTCGGGTGTCGAAGGAATATTATCAGGTGATCTACGGCGCAGGTGTTGCGTTCACCGTGCTGTTCTTGCCGCAGGGCATTCTCGGTCTTTTCAACAGGGGGAAGGCTGCGAGAGTGCCGCAGGCGACCGCCTCGGATTTTGCCGACGAGCTTTCGCTGGACGATCCGGCAATCGCATTGCTCCGGCCCGCAGAGGCAACGCATTTGCCCGCGAATGCGAATATGCTTGCGATCGACCATCTGACTTGCAGGTTCGGCGGACTGGTTGCAATCAACGACCTGTCGATGGATGTGAAGGCCGGATCGATTCACGCGTTGATCGGGCCGAACGGCGCAGGGAAGTCGACTTTCATCAACCTGGTTTCGGGCGTCTATGTTCCAGCCCCCAACACCATGACGTTTGACGGTGAGAAACTTCAGCAAACCGCTTCCTGGAATCTCGCAAAGCTGGGTATTGCCCGCACGTTCCAGAACCTGCGGTCATTCCATTCGCTGACTGTGAAAGAGAATGTTCTGGTGGGCTGCCGGGCGACCAGATCCGCTGGCTGGCTTGCAGTCGTACTGGGATTGCCGTCGGCGGCTGCTGAAGAAAGGCAACTGGATGCTCTCGCTGAAGCAGCCCTGCGGTTCGTTGGCCTCTGGCATGTTCGGGACATTCTTGTCAGCTCGCTGCCCCATGAGCAGCAGCGTCTCGTTGAGATTGCGCGCGCCCTCGCCATGCGTCCGAAGATGATCCTGCTGGATGAACCGGCGGCCGGCATGAATCCGACTGAGGTTGAGCGCCTTGTGAACTGTGTTCAGAAGATGAAGGCGATTGGGCTGACGGTGCTGATCGTCGAGCACAATATGCCATTCGTGATGCGCATCGCGGACGACATCACAGTTCTCAGTTTCGGAAAGAAGATCGCGGGCG
Source organism: Afipia sp. GW823-FHT06G09 (assembly GCF_058794875.1). Classification (NCBI taxonomy): domain Bacteria; kingdom Pseudomonadati; phylum Pseudomonadota; class Alphaproteobacteria; order Hyphomicrobiales; family Nitrobacteraceae; genus Afipia; species Afipia sp. GW823-FHT06G09. Next base: position 10,581 of record NZ_JBXAHF010000008.1, on the reverse strand, counting down.
GCGTGCCACAGGACATTCGAACCAATCCCGAGGTGATCAGCGCTTATCTTGGAAAGCGGGCAATGGCAAAGGATGTGCAGAATGCTTTTGCTTGAGGTTCGTAATCTGAGCGCCGCTTATCCCGACGGCGTGGAGGTGTTGCACAACATCAACCTCTGCGTTCCACAGGGAGAAATGGTGACATTGATCGGTGCCAACGGCGCCGGAAAGAGCACCACGTTGCGCGCAATCATGGGTGCAATGCGCGCACGCGGCTCTGTCCTGCTCGAGGGGCGGGATATTTCCGGCATCGCAACTCCCGAGATCGCGCGGATGGGAGTTTCGATGGTGCCGGAAGGCCGCGGCGTTTTTCCGGGCCTGAGCGTCTACGACAATCTTCGGGTGGCGACGACGCCGTGGGCAGGCCGCGGGCAAAAGCTGGACGATGATCTTGATCGCGTCTTTGGCCTGTTCCCGATTCTTGCCGAGCGACGCAATCAGCTTGGGTGGGCGTTGTCCGGTGGACAGCAGCAGATGCTTGCCATCGGACGGGCTATCATGGCCCGCCCCAAGCTGATGTTGCTTGATGAGCCGTCGCTGGGCCTGGCGCCGAATCTCGTCGAGGAAGTATTCGAGAAGCTGAAAAGCATCAACGAGCAGGGCGTTTCAATCCTGCTGGTCGAGCAGAACGCATTCATGGCGCTGGAGTACAGCAGCCTCGCCTATGTGATCGAACGTGGGGTCGTGTCGCCGCAGAGGGAATCCTCGGCACTCTTGCATGACGACGGCATCAGGGATGCGTATCTCGGCGGTTGAGTTCACGGGTCGAAAGTTGTCAGTGGAGATCACGATGGAATCTACCGGAATCGGAGCCCGCGTTCCGCGCAAGGAAGATCGTCGGCATCTGCATGGCAGAAGCACGTTTGTTGGCGATCTCGTTTTTCCTCGGATGTTGGATGTTGCGTTTGTGCGCAGTCCGGTCGCGCATGCCGTTCTCAAGCCGGCAGAAATCGATCCGGATGATCGGGCGGTGGTCTTCACAAGCGCGAATCTGGGTGCGATTCAGCCGATTCTGGCGGAAGGAACGATCGCCGGCTATGTGAAGACTCCTTATCCTGTGATGGCGCGAGATAAGGCGAATTTCGTCGGCCAGATTCTGGCGGCTTGCGTAGGTTCGAACCGCGCCGAAGCAGAAGATATTGCCGAACGGGTCTTCTTTGACTTTGATGAACTTCCAGCGCTTACAAATGCCGTCTCGGCGATGGAGTCCGGCGCGCCCGCGATCCACCCTGAGCTGACCGGAAATATCTTCCATCAGCTTGAGTTGGGGCGGGATTTCGAAGTGGTGCGCGCAAGCGCGCCTATTCGTCTGACGCGAACCTACAAATTGGCGCGTCAGGCCATTGTGCCCATGGAGGGGCGCGGGGTCGTCGCTTTGTGGGACGAACGGGCCAATCAGCTTGTTGTCCATTCCTCAACGCAGTCGCCTCATCTGATACGTACCGGCTTGTCCGAATTTCTCAAGCTCGATCAGAATCGTATCCGTGTCGTTGCGCCGGATGTTGGCGGAGGATTTGGTTACAAGGCCATTCTTCACCCGGAAGAATTGATCCTTGGCTACCTCGCGATGAAGCTCGGGCGGCCCGTGCGCTGGCTGGAAGATCGGCGCGAGCATTTAACGGCGGGCGCGAATAGCCGAGAACACATTTACAATATGACCGTCTATGGCGACGAGCAAGGCCAGTTGCTCGGACTGGACGCAGAAGTCATTGTCGACGCGGGAGCCTATTCGATCTGGCCGCATACCTGTGCCTTCGATGCCATTCAGGCCAGCGGCATTCTGCCGGGGCCTTATCGGCTCAAGAACTATCGCGTGACTGCGAAGACGGTGGCGACAAACAAGCCGCCGATTCAGGCTTACCGCGCCGTGGCGCGACCGGGCGCCTGCTTCGCGACCGAGTTGACGATCGACGCGCTGGCGCGTGCAGTCAAGCGCGAGGCCTATCTTGTTCGGCGTGAAAATCTTGTGTCCGTCGAGGAGATGCCTTATCAGTCCGTAACCGGCAAGCTCTATGACAGCGGCGATTATCGGAAGGGTCTCGATACGGCCCTGAACGCTATCGACCTCGATATGCTGCGTGCCGAGCAAAAGGAGCGATTGGCCGATGGCCGTTCGCTCCTTGGAATTGGCTTCGCTACCTATACCGAACATACAGGTGTCAGCACGTCGACGCTCGCCGGGCTGGGCACGCGACTTATGCCAGGACATGAACAGGCGGCGGTCCGCATTACGCCTGATGGCGGCGTCGATATTCGCACGGGCGTTCAGTCGCACGGTCAGGGCATGGAAACATCGCTGGCTCAGGTGGCCTCGGATGTTCTCGGCGTGCATGTCGATCACATCAGTGTAGTTCATGGCGATACCGCGCTTACGCCTTATTCAACCGGCACTTATGCATCGCGATGCATGATCATGGTCGGCGGTGCGGTCGCTGATGCGTGCGACCGCTTGCTGGATCGCCTTCGCAAAGCGGCCGCGCATCTCATGCAGCGTTCCGTAGACGATCTCGAATTCCGTCAAGGCGCTTTCCATGCTGGCTCCGCGTCGATGACCATTACGGAGATTGCGCGCATTGCCTATTTCTCACCGGCTGAGCTGCCGTCAGATATGGACTCTGCCGGTCTTGAAGTGATCGGCGGTTATCGTCCCAAGCAGGATACCGGCGCATTCGCCTATTCCACGCACGTGGCCGTTGTCGAAATTGATCGCGATTTTGCCACTGTGAAGCTTCGCGATTACGTCGCTGTCGACGACTGCGGGACGCAGGTCAATCCGATGATCGTTGAAGGCCAGATTCTCGGCGGCATTGTGCAGGGCATCGGGACTGCGCTGTTCGAGGAGGTTCGATACGACGAGTCAGGTCAACCGCAGGCATCCACATTCGCGGACTATCTGGTGCCGGGGTGCGGTGACATTCCGAACATTCGCCTGTTCAGCATTGAAACACCATCGCCATTCACGCGTTTCGGATTGAAGGGCGTAGGTGAGGGTGGTGCGATCGCGCCACCGGCCGCGATCGTGAATGCGGTCAACGATGCGCTGATTCCGTTCGGTGCAGAAGTTGCCGAGGTGCCTGTCTCTCCGGCGCGGATTCTGGATGCCCTTGAGCAGGCCGGGATTGCGCCCGGAATCCCTGCAAGGTTGGCGTGATGAAGGCCGTTTCCTTTGAATTCCATCGTCCGGCCAGTCTTGCCGAAGCTTCGGATGTCCTTGTGAGATATGAGGGCGATGCTCGCGTTCTCGCGGGCGGTCAGTCCCTGATGCCGATGCTCAACCTGCGTCTGGTTCGGCCGGCGGCGATCGTTGATCTTTCCGCGCTCGCTGAGCTGAAGGCCATGGAGGTATCGTCAACGGAAGTATCCATCGGTGCGCTTGTGACCCATTCGGCGCTTGAATTCTGTCAGGAATCCGGCGTGACGTTCGATATCTTGCGATATGTGGCGGGGGGGATCGCCTATCGCGGTGTGCGCAATCGCGGCACGATTGGCGGGAGTCTGGCTCATGCCGATCCCGCGGCGGACTGGCCGTCGTGTTTGTTGGCGCTGGACGCCAAGGTGACCATTTCGGGGCCTGATGGAGCGCGTCAGTTGTCGATTGCGGATTTCATTCTCGGCAACTTCACGGTGGCGTTGCAGCCGGGAGAGATTCTGACCTCGGTTCACATTCCGCTCCTCAGCGCAAAGGCGAGGTGGGGATACTACAAGCATACACGCAAGGTCGGCGAGTTTGCGGAAGCAATCGGCTGTGTGATCGATGACGAAGCGCGCAGCGTCTACCGCGTCGTCGCAGGAGCGATGTCAACCCCCGCGGTTCTGCTTTCCCTCCTTGCGAAGGACACGCAGGCCGTCACCCTCGACAGCATTCGACATGCACTCGGCGCGGCCGCGCCATCTGTGGAGGGCCGTCATCTTCATTTCCATGCTGCCGCGGTGATGCGGGCGTTGCAGACGGGAGCGCGGCAATGATCCAGATATCTCTGACCATCAACGGTGAGCCTCTGAGCGCGAGCGTCGATCCACGCATGTCGCTGGTGGACTTTCTTCGCGAGAAATTGAGTCTGACGGGAACGCATGTCGGTTGCGAGCACGGTGTCTGCGGTGCATGCACGATCCATATAGACGGTGTGTCGGCCCGTTCGTGCATCGCTCTTGCCGCCGCTTGCGATGGCCGCGATATCAGGACGATTGAAGGGTTTGATTGCGACGAGAGAATGAGCGCCATCCGCGCTGAATTTTCTGCCGAACATGCCCTGCAATGCGGCTATTGCACACCCGGCATGCTGATGACGGCTTACGACGTCACAACGCGATTCGAAAAATTGGATGAAGCTGGAATCCGCCGCGAGATGTCAGGAAATCTCTGTCGCTGTACCGGATATCAGGGGATCGTACGCGCGGTTCAGAACGTTTTCGCCGCCGAAGCCAAGGAGTAAAGACTTTTGCAGCTAGAACAGGCTTTCGACGTAACTTATCCGCTCCCGGTCGTGTGGCGCGCGCTCGAAGATCTTCGTGCCACCGCGTCCTGCATTCCGGGCGCAGCGATCACCAATGTCGAGGATAACCGTAAGGCGAGTGGTGTTTTTCGCGTTCAGCTCGGGCCGATCAAGGCGGCTTTTGCGGGTGATGCGGAAGTTACGCGCGACGAGGCCGCCCATTCAGGCACGATCAAGGGTACAGGACGTGATGGCAAGAGCGCCTCTCGCGTGAACGCTTCTGTCGTGTACCAACTATTGTCCGTTAATGATCACACCACGCGTATTGCGCTGAAGGTCGATTACAGCATGACCGGGACGCTAGCTCAGTTCAGCCGCGGTAGTCTCGTCAAGGAAATTGCCGCCAGCATTACCAAAATATTCGCAGGCAATCTTGAGAAGATGCTTGCGGTTAATGCAGCGCCTGCGCCCACCTCCGCCTCGGAAAGAACGACCGCCACCCCGCAAGCTGCCCCGTCAGTGCACACGGAGCCGCAATCCCTGAACGTTTTCACTCTCGTGCTATCAGCGGTTGGACGTTGGATTGCCGGACTCTTTAGATCCGGGCCCAAATGATCTGCCGTGACAATTGAGCGGCGGTAGACCCGGAACTGCGAAGGAAGCGTACCTTTGACGAGGAGCATCACCTATACGGCCCTTCCCGATATCCCCCTGGTTCAACCGGGCGACGATCTCGTTCAGATCATCGCCGATGGAACGATCCGCGCCGGAATTGAAGTAATCGCTGGCGATGTCTTGATACTCGCACAGAAGATCGTGTCAAAGTCGGAGAACAGATACGTCTACCTCGATAATGTGACGCCCTCTGCTCGCGCGTTGGAACTTGCGAAGACCGTTGGGAAAGACCCGCGGCACATCGAGGTCGTACTTTCCGAGTCGACCCAGGTGGTCCGTACGCGGAGGAACGTGATGATCGTCGCTCATCGCTTGGGCTTTGTCATGGCGAATGCGGGGATCGACGAGTCCAATATTGAGCAAAGTCAGGGTCACCGCGTGCTGCTGTTGCCGGAGAACCCGGATGCAAGCTGTGAAGATTTGAAAGCTGGTCTCGATCGGCGTTTTGGCGTGAGCGTTGGCGTTGTTGTGAACGACAGTTTCGGCCGCCCTTGGCGCAATGGCGTCGTGGGCGTTGCGCTGGGAAGCGCGGGAATACCGTCATTGCAGAGCTTGATTGGGGTGCATGATCTGTTCAGCCGGCCGATGCAGGTGACGGAAACTGCCATCGCTGACGAGCTGGCTGCAGCGGCGTCACTGGTGATGGGGCAGGGCGCGGAAGCACAACCCATCGTGCACGTTCGTGGATTTTCAAGTTCTGCGCCCATGAACGCAGCGTCGGCTCTGGTGCGTCCGAGAGAGCAGGATCTGTTTCGATGAGCCGGCCGTCAACTCATGGTTCGGGTGAAGGAGTTGTCGTCGCATTGAGCGGCGGGGTCAGAGCAGAGAAGCTGCTCCTCATTCGGGAGGCGCGTCGTGATTGGTAGCGATGCATGGATTGTCGTTCCGGCGAAGTCCTTTGCGATGGCCAAGTGTCGGCTTTCACCCCTTCTGAGCGATTCTGAGCGCGCCATGCTGGCGCGGATGATGTTGTCCGATGTTCTTGGCGCTGCTGGTGGTGCTTTGGGGCCGCGAAACATTGCCGTTGTCACGAATTCAGACGAGGTCGCGATGGAAGCGTTGCGTCTCGGCGTGGAAGTGATCGATGATGGCTATGCGGCCGGTACCAATGATGCAATCAAGGCCGGACTTGCCGCGGTTGGGGAGCGCGGAGGTCGATGTGTCGTCATTCTGCCAAGCGATGTGCCCACGGTCTTGAGCGAGGATATTTCCGGCCTGCTTGCCGCTCTGAAGCGCGGATATATGGCTATCGTGCCTGCGACGCGGGATGGCGGCACGAACGCGTTGGCGATAAACCTGCCGGGGCAGCTGGAGCTATGCTTTGGTGCGCAGAGTTTCGCGCGTCATGTCAGTGCAGCCAATCAGATCGGCATCAAGCCAAAAGTGGTTCTGAACGGCCGGATAGGATTGGACATCGATCAGCCTGAGGATTTGTTTCACTTTCTGCAACGGAATACAGCGACGGCGACGGATCGCTATCTGCGCTCCATCGGTGCACCAGAGCGGTGGCATGATGCAGCTTTCGCAGTTGCCCCGGCTAACGCATCCATGCGGGAGCCAAATTCCGGATTCTTGCGGCCGGCGATCTCATGTCCTTCACTGCACAAGCAATGATACGAGGTTCTGGTGTCATGGCGGACAGATTGATTCAGGAGGTGCTTCGTCGGAGTGACGTCTCGGCGCAGGATGTCCTGTCTCTTGTTAACGGCTTGGCTCTTTCCGATCTGATGCGACTCGCCGCACAACAGCGCGACGAGGTGCATGGAACAAAGGTCTCCTACTCGCGGAAAGTCTTTATTCCGCTGACGCAACTGTGTCGCGATGTCTGCCATTACTGCACATTCGCTCATGCGCCGCGCAAACGGCAGCGTGCTTACCTTACCCTCGATGAAGTGCTTTCGATTGCCCGCGCCGGCCGCGAGGCGGGCTGCAAGGAGGCGCTATTTACGCTGGGAGACAAGCCTGAACTGCGTTACCGCCACGCGCAGGACGAATTGAAGGAGATGGGTTACTCCACGACGCTAGCCTATCTTGAGGAGGCGGCTCGCGTCGTATTCAACGAGACGGGCCTACTGCCGCACGTCAATCCGGGCCTGATGGAAACAGATGACATCGCGGCGTTGCGTAAGGTGTCGATTTCACAGGGCATTATGCTCGAAAGCGCATCGTCGCGGCTCTGCGAGCGCGGTGGTCCGCACTTCGGCTCGCCGGACAAGGATCCGGCGTCGAGGTTGCAGACCATCGCGCTCGCCGGTGAGCAAGGTGTTCCCTTCACGAGCGGGGTGCTGATCGGAATCGGCGAAACACCGCTTGAGCGCATCGAAGCGCTGTTGGCGCTGCGGGAACTAGACGAGCGCTATGGTCATCTCCAGGAAATCATTATCCAGAACTTCAAGCCGAAGCCGGACACACGCATGGCGCGGGTGCCGGCCGCGACGCTTGAGGATCATCTCTGGACCATCGCACTCGCGCGGCTGTTATTTCGTCCGGACATGAATATCCAGGCACCACCCAATCTCAGTCCCGGCGTGCTGGACATGATTGTGGAGGCCGGGATCAATGACTGGGGAGGGGTGTCTCCAGTCACCCTGGATCACGTGAATCCGGAAGCGCCTTGGCCGCACCTCACGCGCCTTGAAGAAGCGACCGCGCAATGCGGCAAGAAACTCGTAGAGCGTCTTGCGATTTACCCTGCTTATGCCCGTCATCATGCGCGCTGGGTCGATAGGTCACTTGAGACTGCACTACTGAATTTCGTGGATGGACACGGCTGGCCTCGCGGCGATGATTGGTGTCCCGGGGCAGCCTGCGAACCGCCCGCGCAAGATCTGGCGAAGCTGCAAGAGCTCGCGCCTGTCGTTGCCAGCAGCGCCGTCGGGAGAATCGTCGGGAAAGCCCAGGCAGGACAGCGGCTGGAGGAAGCAGAAATCGTTATGCTTTTTGAAGCAGAAGATAACGAATTTGTGGCGGTGTGCCGCGCGGCGGATGAGCTGCGGCGCGATGTCAACGGCGAGGTTGTCAGCTACGTCGTCACCCGCAATATCAATTACACCAACATCTGCTATTTCAAGTGTCAGTTCTGCGCCTTTTCAAAAGGTAAGTTGGCCGAGAATTTGCGTGGGCGGCCTTATGACATTTCGATGGATGAGATCGGGCGTCGGGCGCGAGAAGCATGGGAGCGCGGCGCCACCGAGGTCTGCATGCAGGGTGGAATTCATCCGGCCTATACCGGCGCCAAATATCTCGAGATATGCCGGACGGTGAAAAAGGCCGTGCCGGACATGCACGTCCACGCCTTCTCGCCGCTTGAGGTGTTTCAGGGTGCGAAGACGCTTGGAATTTCCGTCAGGGAATTTGCTCGTGAACTCAAGGCAGTCGGCCTCGGCACATTGCCGGGCACGGCCGCGGAGATTTTGGACGACGAAGTCCGTTCAGTCTTATGTCCGGACAAGATCAATACGGCGCAGTGGCTTGACGTCATGGAGACGGCGCATCGCGAAGGGCTGCGCAGCACGGCAACCATCATGTTCGGCCATGTCGATCGCTACGAGCATTGGGCGCGGCATATTCTGCGCATTCGCGATCTGCAGGCTGAAACAGGCGGCTTTACGGAGTTCGTTCCGCTGCCCTTCGTTCATATGGAAGCACCTATCTATCTCAAAGGCCGATCGCGCAAGGGGCCGACCTTCCGTGAGGTTGTCCTGATGCATGCAGTCGGTCGGCTGGCGCTTCATACGCTGGTGCCGAACATTCAGACGTCCTGGGTGAAGCTTGGTGAAGCGGGAGTTCGTGCCTGCCTGCAGGCCGGTGTCAACGATCTCGGTGGCACGTTGATGGATGAAACAATTTCTCGTTCGGCCGGTGCAGAGCATGGGCATGAGATGGCGCCACGTGAAATGGAGGCGCTTATCCGCGGAATGAAGCGGGTGCCCCGCCAACGGACAACGCTTTACGGCGACGCCAGCAGCGAACGATACCGCACGTCGTTCCGCGCGGCTGAGCTCAAACTCACTTCAACAGGAGCGGGAACGTCTGCCGCGCTTGTTGAGAGCTTTGGAGAGTAGATGCGCTATCTCAGCCGCTGAGTGCTGCGGGAGAAATGGTGCGCTTGACGACGCTGCGCATGGCGAAGCTCGAATGCAGGCGTGCTACACCCGGCATGCGCGACAGATGTTGCTTGTGAATGCGTTCGTAGTCTTCCATGTCGCGTGCCTGGACCTGCACAAGATAATCATCGCTTCCTGACATCAGGTAACAAGATACGACGTCGGAACATTTCTCGATCTCCCTTTCAAACGCGGTAAGTGCGTCCTCGTTTTGACGATCCAGGGTAATGTGGACGAGCACAGTCATCAGAAAGCCGAGCCCGGCCGCATCGATATCCGCAGAGTAACCGCGAATGATGCCGGCCTTCTCGAGAAGTTGCAGCCGCCTCGCGCAGGCGGTGGGCGAGAGCCCGACGCGCTCGGAAAGGATGACCTGACTGATCCGGGCATCCTGCACGAGTTCACGCATGATTTTCCGGTCGATTGAGTCAGTTTCCACCATCATAAAAATGAGCCCCTGCTGTCGACGCAGGAATACGCCAAATAATAGCCAATGTCCGCTATTTTCATGAATAATATCGTGGCTTAAGGCAATATTTCGCTGAGAATCCCTCCTGTGCTGCTGGCATTCTGCGTCTGAAGGTGCCTTTGCTGGGGTGGATTCGAGTGGCGGGTTCGATAACAAAAGACGGTGCTCTGCACGCGGGCGCGGTGCTGACAATTGATCTCAACGCGGTGCGCTGGAACTACCGGTTTCTCAGGGGCAAGCTCGGCGCACGCGTGAGGTGTGGCGCGGTGCTGAAGGCCGATGCCTATGGGCTCGGTGCACGACACATCGGCCCGGTGTTGCATGCCGAGGGCTGTCGAGATTTTTTCGTGGCGCATCTCGACGAAGGACTTCGGCTTTCGCCGCATTTGTCCGAGTCATCGATTTACGTTCTGAACGGCCTTCCGAGCGGCGGTGAGGCCGACTGTGCGGAAGCCGGACTCATTCCTGTTCTCAACTCTTTCGATCAATGCCTTGCCTGGTCGATGCATGCTCGCGATCTGGGGAGACGGCTTCCGGCCGTTATCCAGTTCGACAGTGGAATGAACCGTCTGGGCATGTCGCAGCGAGAGATTGCGGGCTGGGTCAAAGGCGGCTCCCAATTTGCAAACGTGGATATCCGGTTTGTCATGAGCCATCTGGCATGTGCGGACACGCCATCTCATGCAGCAAATGCGATGCAGCTTGCAAGATTTCGACGGCTTGCCGAGCATTTTCCCGGATTGCCGCGGTCACTGGCGAACTCGGCAGCAATCTTTCTTGGTAAGGATTTTCATTATGACGTTGTGCGGCCCGGAGCCGCGCTTTATGGGGTCAACCCGGTTCCTGCACGTAACAATCC
>NZ_JBXAHF010000007.1:0-159426 GCF_058794875.1 Afipia sp. GW823-FHT06G09 | reverse complement strand
GCATGCCCGGCCGGCGCGTCAAGGGAGGCTTCGCCCGCGTGCCGCGGCCCTTGACCCGCCGGACCGGAGAGGCGGCCGACCCGAGGGTGTCTTCAACACCCGAAGGGAAGGACGACTCCGATGCCCATCTTCACGATCGAGACCACGTATCGCCTGCCGGTTTATCGGCAGCGCAACTACGAGGCGGACAGCCTCGCCGAGGCCTGCCGGCTCGCCGTCGAGGACGACGACTGGGACAACGAGAAGCAGGACTACGAGACCGCCGGCGAGACCTATGTCACCGGCGTCTGGGAAGGCCGCGACAGCGCCTATAGCGGCCCGTCCGTGCCGGTCCCCTCGCACTATCGCGAGACCGTGCAGCGCAAGGCCGATCACTTCGAGGTCCTGCTCGGCCTGGTGAAAGTGCTAAGCGGCGCCGAGGCGTCGGATCGCGCCTATTGGCAGGACCGCGCCGTGTCCGCGATCGCCAAGGCCGAGGCCATCCTCGCCGGCGCCCGCGATCCGGACTGATCCGGCGCCGGCGCCCACCATCCCCGCAATCCCGCCCGGCCCCGCCGGGCTTTGTCATTTTAAGGAGGCCGACATGGCCAGCTACTACGTGCCGACCGTCGTGCAGACGACGATCCCCAACACCGACATGACGCCGCTCGAGCGCCTCGTGCTGTCGAACATCTTCAGCGCCGAGGCTGATGGCGATGGTCTTTACTTCTTCGCCGAGGAAAGCCCGGCCGAGTGCATCGAGGTCGACTCCGCCGAGTTGCGCGCCGCGCATCGGGACTCGGCCGGCATCGACAGCGTTCTCGACTCGATCGTCGCGGAGCGCCTGGCCGAGAGCACCGATGCCGACACCCACATCGAACTCGACCTGTCCATGACGTCATGGGCGACGATCTTCCAGGACATCGTGCGGCGATCGCCAACGCTCGGGGAAATCGTCGTGACGTCGGCCTTCACCTGCTCGCGGATGCGTCCGGACGGATTCGGCGGCATGGCCACCCTCATCACCGCCGACGCGATCCGATCCTGCGCGACCGACGAGATGATCGCGCAGTTCCGCGACGAAGCCGCCGTGGCGGCGCCGCCGCCCAGCCATGTGCTCCTGCGTTTCGACGAAGCCGAGGTGCGCACGATGATCGGCGAGGTCATCGCCTATGACAGCGCACTGACACGCCTGTCGCCCGATGCGGTGAGCGACGACGACATCCATGCCGCGAGCCTCGCCGTCGTTGCCGCCACGGATCTCGCGGAGGAACGAGGCTCGGCGCTGTTCAAGGCCGCGCTCGGCGCGATCGGCAATGCCGAGCGGCGTCTCGCGGAGGAAGAAAAGGAAGGGAGGAAAGAGGAGGAATGAAGGCGCGATGCCGCATGCCCGGCCGGCGCGTCAAGGGAGGCTTCGCCCGCTTCGCGGCCCTTGACCCGCCGGACCGGAGAGGCGGCCGCGGGAAGGCGTGATGAAGGGCTGTAATGATGAGGGATCAGGCGATCGCTCGCGCTTCGGCCCGCGAGGCTGAAAGGAGCCGCCATGCACGCCGTCCCGACAATCCGCAAGGTCTTCCAGGGCGTCGCCACGCGCCATGAGATGTACCGCATGTTCAACCGCCATCGCGGCGATCCCGCCTATGGCGCAGGTGAATGCGCACAGCTCTTCGCTGGAGAGTGGTTCGAGATCGCCGAGGCCGAGCATGACTACATGCTCAATATCCTGCCGCCGCTTTTCATGCGCGCCGATCTGTTCGCGATGCGCGAGTTCATGACGGACAGCGTAACCAGCATCTTCTTCGCGCTCGTCATCGACGGTCGCCAGCGCTGGTTTCACGGCTATTGCGATCTCTCCGATCGCGCGTCGCCCGACCGGATGAAGGCCGCGATCATCGAGCGCGAGTCGCGGCCGGTCCGCGCCATGACGCGTGAGGAACGGCTCGAGCATATCTGGTCGAGCACGCATGACGACTAGCGCGGCTATGCCGGCGAACGCTGGCCCGCCGCCATGCGCGGCCGCCGCACCGTGCTCGTCTATGCCGGCCGGCACGGCACGATGCTGAAGCCGCTCGACGAGCTCACCGACGCCGAGATCGCGGCGACGCTGCCGGTTCAGCTCCGGCATCTGCCCGAGACGATCGCGGCTTAGCCCGCGCCGGCCTCTCCCGCCAATCCCGCAACGCCGTGCCGTCCGCCGCCCTCGCGGCGGCGGCGCGGTCGCGCGCGCCCAGCAGAAGGAACTTTCCAATGGCGCAGGACGACCCTTTCACCCTCGATCTTTTCGGCAATACGGCGCTTTCGTCAGGCCTCGGCCTCGGCGTCACCGCCTTCGCCGCCGACATCACCGGCGATGACGATCCCGACGATGATCCGCCGCCGCCGCCGTCCCCCGCGGCGCCGGCGGCCGCATCGGCGCGGCCCGCGCGATCCGGTTCGCGCAAGCGGGGCGCCAATTTCCATCTCGCCGACGACCGCGGCCTCGCCAGGGGCTGGAAGCAGCGCGCCCGCGCCAGCATCGCGGCCGTGCGGCTCGCCGCAAAGATCGCGGCGGATGAACGGCCCGCCACGCGCGAGGAACAGGAGCGGCTGATCCGCTTCACCGGATTCGGCGCCTCGGAACTCGCCAATGGCGTCTTCCGCCGCCCGGGCGAGACCGTGTTCGCCAAGGGCTGGGACGAGATCGGCGCCGAGCTGCAGGATGCCGTCGACGATGCCGACTACGCCTCGCTGGCGCGTTGCACGCAATATGCCCATTTCACGCCGGAGTTCATCGTGCGCGCCATCTGGATGGGCGTGCAGCGGCTCGGCTGGCGCGGCGGCCGCGTGCTCGAGCCGGGGATCGGCACGGGTCTCTTTCCCGCGCTCATGCCGGAGGACCTGCGCGACGTCAGCCACGTCACCGGCGTCGAGCTCGATCCCGTCACCGCGCGCATCGCCCGGCTTCTGCAGCCGCGCGCGCGGATCGTCACCGGCGATTTCGCGCGCACGGAGCTGCCGGCGCGGTTCGATCTTGTCGTCGGCAATCCGCCGTTCTCCGATCGCACCGTGCGCTCGGATCGCGCGCTGCGCTCCCTTGGCCTGCGCCTCCACGATTATTTCATCGTCAAGGCGATCCGGCTGCTGAAGCCGGGCGCGGTTGCGGCCTTCGTCACGTCGCACGGCACGATGGACAAGGCCGACAGCGGCGCGCGCGAGGAGATCGCAAGGCACGCCGATCTCGTCGGCGCAATCCGCCTGCCCGAGGGCAGCTTCCGCGCCGACGCCGGCACCGACGTCGTGGTCGACGTGCTGTTCTTCCGCCGGCGCAAGCATGGCGAGGCGGAAGGCAATCCGTCCTGGCTCGATCTCGAGGAGGTGCGCTCCGCGACCGCGGACGAGGGCGCCATTCGCGTCAATCGCTGGTTCGCCGGACGTCCGGACATGGTGCTCGGCGTCCATGCGCTCACCTCCGGCCCCTTCGGCGAGACCTACACTTGCCTGCCCAATGCCGGCGCGGATCTCGAATCCGCGCTCGCCGCTGCGATCACTTCTCTTCCGGATGACCTCTATGACGGCGAGCCGGAGCCGATCGACTTCGATGCGGAGCACGAGGCGCCCTCAGCGCAGGCGGCCGGCGGCGGAAGCCTTACGGCGCGGGAGGGCAGCTACCTCCTCGACACCCGCCACGGCCTGATGCAGGTCCTCGATGGCGGTCCCGTCGCCGTCACCGTCCGCAAGGGCCGCAGCGCCGACGGGATTCCGGAAAAGCACGTCCGGATCATTCAGAAGCTGATCCCGATCCGCGAGGCCGTGCGCGAGGTCCTGAAATGCCAGGAGCTCGATCGGCCGTGGAAGGACGCGCAGGTCAGGCTGCGCATCGCCTGGTCGAACTTCGTGCGCAGCTTCGGCCCGATCAACACGACCGTCGTCTCCACGAGTGAGGATGAGGAGACCGGCGAGGTCCGCGAGACGCATCGCCGCCCCAATCTTCAGCCCTTCCTCGACGATCCCGATTGCTGGCTCGTGGCGTCGATCGAGGATTACGACCTCGAATCCGACACCGCGCGGCCGGGGCCGATCTTCACCGAGCGCGTGATCGCGCCGCCGGCGCCGCCCGTCATCACCAGCGCGGTCGATGCGCTGGCCGTCGTGCTCAACGAGCGCGGCCATGTCGATCCCGACCATGTCGCGGAGCTGGTGCATCGCGACGTCGAGGACGTGATCGCCGAGCTCGGCAGCGCCATCTTCCGCGATCCGTCGGACGGCTCCTGGCAGAGCGCCGACGCCTACCTCTCCGGCGCGGTCCGGTCGAAGCTCGTCGCGGCCGAGGCAGCAGCGGCGCTCGATCCTGCCTATGAGCGCAATGTCGCGGCGCTGCGCGATGTGCAGCCCGCCGATCTCAGGCCTTCCGACATCACGGCGCGGCTCGGGGCGCCGTGGATTCCGGCTGACGACATCGTCGCCTTCGTGAAGGAGACGATGGGCGCGGACATCAAGATCCACCACATGCCGGAGCTGGCGTCGTGGACGGTCGAGGCCCGGCAGCTCGCCTGGATGGCGGCCGGGACGTCGGAATGGGGCACCGAGCGTCGGCACGCCGGACAGCTTCTCGCCGACGCCCTCAACTCGTCCGTGCCGCAGATCTTCGACACGATCAAAGACGGCGACAGCGAGCGCCGCGTCCTCAACGTCGTCGACACCGAGGCGGCGAAGGAGAAGCTGCAGAAGATCAAGACCGCGTTCCAGACCTGGATCTGGACCGATCCGGATCGCACGGATCGGCTGGCGCGGGTCTATAATGACCGCTTCAACAACATCGTGCCGCGCGCCTTCGACGGCTCGCATCTGAAGCTGCCGGGCGCGTCCGGCGCCTTCGTGCTCTACGATCACCAGAAGCGCGGCATCTGGCGCATCATCGCCGCGGGCGCGACCTATCTCGCCCACGCCGTCGGCGCCGGCAAGACCATGACGATGGCGGCCGCCATCATGGAACAGCGCCGGCTCGGCCTGATCGCCAAGGCGATGCTCGTCGTGCCCGGCCATTGCCTGGCGCAGGCCGCGCGCGAATTTCTCGCGCTCTATCCGAACGCCCGCATCCTCGTCGCCGACGAGACGAACTTCACCAAGGACAAGCGGCAGCGCCTCCTGTCGCGGGCGGCGACGGCGACCTGGGACGCAATCATCATCACGCACTCGGCCTTCCGCTTCATCGGCGTGCCGTCCGCTTTCGAGCAGCAGATGATCCAGGACGAGCTGGAGCTCTATGAGACGCTGTTGACCAAGGTCGAGACCGACGATCGCGTCTCGCGCAAGCGGCTCGAGCGGCTGAAGGAGGGGTTGAAGGAGCGCCTGGAATCGCTCGCCACCCGCAAGGACGATCTCCTCACGATCTCGGAAATCGGCGTCGACCAGATCATCGTCGACGAGGCGCAGGAGTTCCGCAAGCTCTCCTTCGCGACCAATATGTCGACGCTGAAGGGCGTCGATCCGAACGGCTCGCAGCGCGCCTGGGACCTCTATGTGAAGTCCCGCTTCATCGAGACGAAGAATCCCGGCCGCGCGCTCGTGCTGGCTTCGGGCACGCCGATCACCAACACGATCGGCGAAATGTACTCGGTGCAGCGCTATCTCGGCTACGCCGCGCTGTTCGAGCGCGGCTTGCACGAGTTCGACGCCTGGGCCTCGACCTTCGGCGACGTATCGACCGAGCTCGAGCTTCAGCCTTCCGGCAGATACAAGCCGGTTACGCGCTTCGCCACCTTCGTCAACGTCCCCGAGCTGATCGCCATGTTCCGGTCCTTCGCCGACGTGGTGATGCCGGATGACCTGCGTCGCTACGTGAAGATTCCGGCGATCTCGACCGGCAAGCGCCAGATCGTGACGGCGAAGCCGACGGCCGCCTTCAAGCGCTACCAGCTCCAGCTCGATGCGCGCATCAAGGCGATCGAGATGCGCGACCGCCCGCCGGAGCCGGGCGACGACATCCTGCTCTCCGTCATCACCGACGGCCGCCATGCCGCGATCGACCTTCGCCTTGTCGATCCGGACAATGACGACGAGCCGGACAACAAGCTGAACCTGATGATCGGCAACGCGCTGCGCATCTGGCGGGAAACCGCCGACAACGCCTATGTGCGTGCCGACGGCAAGCCCTATGACCTCCCCGGCGCCGCGCAGATGATCTTCTCCGATCTCGGTACCATTTCCGTCGAGAAGAGCCGCGGCTTCTCGGCCTATCGCTGGATCAGGGACGAACTCGTCCGCATGGGCGTGCCAGCGTCCGAGATCGCCTTCATGCAGGACTACAAGAAGTCGGAGGCGAAGCAGCGCCTGTTCAGCGACGTGCGCGCCGGCAAGGTTCGCTTCCTGATCGGCTCCTCCGATACGATGGGCACCGGCGTCAACGCGCAGCTCCGCCTGAAGGCGCTGCATCACCTCGATGTGCCCTGGCTTCCGTCGCAGATCGCTCAGCGGGAAGGTCGGATCGAGCGTCAGGGCAATCAGCACGACGTCATCGACATCTTCGCCTATGCGACGGAAGGTTCGCTCGACGCGACGATGTGGCAGAACAATGAGCGCAAGGCCCGCTTCATCGCGGCCGCGCTGTCCGGCGACGCCTCGATCCGCCGCCTCGAGGATCTCGGCGAAGGCCAGGCCAGCCAGTTCGCGATGGCGAAGGCGATCGCATCGGGCGATCAGCGCCTGATGCTCAAGGCCGGGCTCGAAGCCGACATCGCGCGGCTCGAACGGCTGCGCGCCGCCCATATCGACGATCAGCATGCCGTGCGCCGCCAGCTTCGCGACGCGGAGCGCGACATCGAGTTCTGCACCCGGCGGATCGCCGAGATCGGCCAGGATATGGAGCGCCTCGTGCCGACGACGGGCGACGCCTTCGCCGCGACGATCGCCGGCAAGCGTCATGTCGAGCGCAAGGACGCCGGCCGCGCGCTGATGAAGGAAATCCTCACCCTCGTCCAGCTTCAGCAGGAGGGCGAGAGCATCATCGCGTCGATCGGCGGCTTCGATCTCGAATATTCCGGCAAGCGTTTCGGCCGCGACGGCTATCGCTACGGCACCATGCTGCTCCGCACCGGATCGGAATACGAGATCGAGCTGCCGGTTACGGTCACGCCGCTCGGCGCAATCTCGCGCCTCGAACATGCGCTGGACGATTTCGAGGGCGAGCGCGAGCGCTATCGCCAGCGCCTTGCCGACGCCCGCCGCAGGCTCGCCTCGTACCAGGCGCGCGGCGAGGGCGATTTCACCTTCGCCGGCGAGCTCGCCGAAAAGCGCCGGCAATTGGCCGAGGTGGAGGAAGCCCTGGCGAGCGATGTCGAGGGTGGCGGCGAACAGGCCGCCGCGGCGTGAAGAAGAAAAGAGGGAAAGCCCGCTCGCAGATCGGCCAGGCCGGCAACGCCTGAGCTCAACCGCCGCCTGCGCGCGCCCGGCCCGTCGTCCTTCGCAGGGCTGTGAGCCCTGCTTGTCCGGCCGGGCAGGGCTGCTCGGCCGCAGTTGTGCCGGCCCGACCGCTCCGCGGGCCGGGGGGTGTCTTCGGAAAGAAGACGAGGAAGGACCGCGAGGCGCGGTCCGCGAACCCCGGAAAAGGAGCATCCCATGTATCTCTTGAAAGTCGATCCGCGCGCGCTCGTGGAGAATCCCGACCAGTCGCGCCAGACAAAGTCGACGCCGCAGGCCGACGCGCTGTTGCTGGCCTCGATCAAGGCCGTCGGCATCGTGCAGCCGCCCGTCGTGTCGCAGCAGGCCGATGGCGGCAACGGCTTCCTCATCAACGCCGGCCGGCGCCGCGTGCGTCTCGCCATCGCGGCGGGCCTCGACGAAATCGACGTGCTCGTCGACGATCCGGCGAACGACAACGGCGCCATGCGCTCCTTTGTCGAGAACATCGCGCGCGAGCCGCTGAACCCGGTCGATCAGTGGCGCGCGATCGAACGTCTCGTCGCGCTCGGCTGGACGGAGGAGGCGATCGGCGTCGCTCTCACGCTGCCGGTCCGGCAGGTCAGGAAGCTCCGGCTGCTCGCGAATGTGCTGCCGGCGATGCTCGATCATATGGCCAAGGGCGACATGCCCGACGAGCGCCAGCTCCGCACGATCGCGGCGGCCTCGCCCGACGAGCAGAAGGAGGTCTGGAAGAAACACAAGCCGTCCAAGGCCGACCCGCAGGTGTCGTGGTGGAGCGTCGCGCAGGCGCTGACCAAGGCCCGCATGTACGCACGTCATGCGAGCTTCGGCGACGACCTCGCCCAGGCCTACGGCATCCAGTGGGTCGAGGACCTGTTCGCTCCGGCCGACGAGGACAGCCGCTACACCACGGACGTCGAGGCGTTCCTCGGCGCGCAGCAGGAGTGGATGACGGCGAATCTCCCGAAGAAGGGCATCATCGCCGAGGCGACGAACTATGGCGAGGTGAAGCTGCCGCCGAAGGCGGAGCGCGTCTATGGCAAGCCGTCGAAGAGCGATTGCACGGCCATGTATCTCGACCGTGACGGCCGGGTGCAGACGGTGCATTATCGCATGCCCGCGGCGAAGAAGGCGAAGGGCAAGGGTGCGTCGGCCGCTCATGATGCGGCGGATGAGACCGGCGCCATCTCGAAGCCGCGTCCGGACGTCACCCGGAAGGGCGTCGAGATGATCGGCGACTTCCGCACCGACGCGCTGCATGAGGCGCTCGCCCGCGCGCCGATCGAGGACGACGCGCTGATGGCGCTGCTGATCCTCGCCTTCGCCGGCCAGAACGTCACCGTCGCGTCCGCCAGCGGCGGGACCTATTACGGCAACCGCCGGATCGCCCGCCATGCGGTGAACCTGTTCGATCAGGACGGTCAGCTCGTGCTCGACAACGACGCGCTCCGCGTCGCCGCACGTTCGATCCTCGCCGAGGTGCTGTCGTGCCGGGAAAACCGTACCGACAGCGGCATCGTCGCGCGCGTCGCCGGCGATGTCGTCGGCGCCGACAACTTCCTGCCGAACATGGGCAGTGATGACTTCCTGTCGTGCCTGTCGCGCAGCGCGCTCGAGGGCTCGTTCAAGGATACGCCGGTCCTGCCGCGCCAGAAGGTGAAGGACACGCGGGCCGCCCTGGTCGAGCACTTCAAGGAGGGCCGCTTCGTCCATCCGGCCGCGTTGTTCGCGCCGGACAAGACCGCGCTCCTGAGCTGGATCGCGTCGAACGCCGTCGCCGAAGACGACGAGTCCGACGAACTCGTCGAAGACAGCGAGGATGGCGGCGAAGCCGCTGACGACGAGGCCTTCCGCGAAGCCGCGGAATAGCGCCGGCCTTCTTCTCTCCCGAACGACCGCCGCCGCCGGCCCATGCCGGCGGCGGCTTCATTTCCACCATCCGCACAGGAGGACATCATGTCCGCACAGTTGATCTATGACCTCGCGCCGCTCGGCTCGATCATTCGCTTCTCCGACGGCGCGCCGCGCCCGCCGGAACGCCATCGCAGGAAGCTCTCCGCCTGGGAGAACAACAACAGCGGCGGGCGCCTCATCCGCAAGCAGGCCGAGCGCCGCATCGGCAATACCGTCGTCGGCGCAAGCATCACCTTGCATGCCGGCGACTATGGCAGTCGCGGCGTCGTGGTGCTGCGCGTCCACCGGACGTTTTCGGTCGACAGCAGCCTGACGTTCGTCGTGACCGAGCGACCGAAGATCGGTTCGGTCCAGGTGCTCGACCGGCCGGGCGACGACGGCGAGCTGGTCTATCTCGCCAGCCATCGCGCCGACGCGCAGGAATGGCTGACGCGGCACGGCTATCCGAACGCCGTCCTGCGCGAGATCTCGGCCGACGAGGTCGCGGCTGCCGTCGTGGAGGGGAGGACGGCCGCATGAGCACGACCGCACCCTCCGTCACGATGATCGCGGATTCCGCGACCGCATTTCCGCCGATCGCGTTCGGCCGCACAGCAGAGGGCATTTTCGTCGCCTGTGTCGCCGACACGGCCTTCGCCATGCTGCCGGCGCGCGACGGCCGGCACTATCTCGCCACCGGCTGGCGCATCGGCCGGCCGATGGCCGAATGGAAGCGATCCGACTTCTACGGTCATGCCGGCGAGCTTGCCGATGAGGCGGCCTTCCGCGGCAAGGTCGCGGAAAACGCGGAGCATCAGCGCGAGAAGCGCGCGCTCGGCCGCCGCGAGATCGGCTCCACGGCGAATACGCCGTGGGGTCGGTCGCAGGGCGCGACCGTCTATGCCGAGGGCGTCATCTGCCATTCGACCGCCGGTCATGGCGGCTTCCACCTCTCGGCCGAGCGCAATCGCACGGTCCATTCCATGCTGCGGTCGCGCGGCGGCTGGTACGAGGAAGATGCAGGCTGGGCGATCGTCGCGCTGACCTTCCCGCATCTCTTCACCAGCTATGAGCGGCGCTGCGCCGAGCGCACGATCAAGGATAGCTGGCCGGACGCCTGGGAAACGATCTTCGGCACGATCCTTCAGCCCGGCGAGTCCCTTGAAAAGGATCGCCGCGCTTTCGAGCAGCGGCACGCCGACGACTGGATCGTCGTGTCGGCGATCACATCGGATCAGCAGCCGGGCTTCGTCGAAGTCGTCGCCACGCCCGGCGGCCGCCGCGGCGCGGGCGCCGAGGAACGGCGCTTCCTCGTGCCGTCCGGCGAATACAAGGTCGGACGCTTCGGCTTCGTCGTCGATGTGGCGCGTCATCCGGTCTATTCCGGCCCGTCGAGCTTCATCGGCTGGCAGGGGAGGGCGCGATGACACCTTCCCCTCAACGCATCGCGCAGCTTTCGCGCATGGAGGAGGCGCGCCGCCAGACGCAGCGCCAGCTCGACATGATCGACCGGCAGATCATCCGGCGCATGACGGCGCTGATCCCGCAGCTCGGTCGCAAGCGTGTCGCATATCGCCGCGGCAAACCCGCCGATCCGAGCGCCTTCCTCGAGCGCTACCGCTCGAACCTCGCCGCCATCACGGCCGCACGCCAGCCGGAGATCGACGCCCTGTCGCGCAAGCTCGCCCGGCAGGATGCGGCGATCGAGGCATTGCGCGAACGCTGCGGCGCCGGCCCATGCGGGTCCCGGCCGGCACAGCCGGCAGACGCCGCCGCTGTCGAGGATGGCAGGCGCACTTGTCGGCCGGGAGAGCAGCGCGGCGGTCTGGTCTAGCTGCATCGCGCGTCACCGCCATGCGGATGCGAGCGGCACGGCACGGCGTGAGCGTGGTGATCGGCGTGGCCAGGTCCGTCCTTTCCGGCATCGCCAACCCGGCCCGCACCCTGTCGGCCCTCCCCTCGGGTTTGCTGCGGTCTGCGCCCCCGGCGGTCCGCTTCAAGACCAAGCCGCAAGCGGCCGGAGCCCGCCGATCTCGGCAAGGCCCGGCCGCGGCCTGCGCAGGGCTTTAGCCCCGCTTGTCCGCAACCGGACCTCGCTCGCCTGGCGGCCCCCGGGTCTTGAAGCGGCCCTCGTGCCGGCGGCGCCGGGCGACCGCACCCGAAGGGGGTCCGGCAGGGGCCGGATCGACCCCGACGGCGCAACCAGGAAAGGACACTCCCATGACCAAGACCGCTCGCGCACCTCGCACCAGCGCCCGCGTTGTCCAGCTTCGCCGCGGCACCACGGTCGAAATGATCCGGCTCGTCTGCCCCGACGCCGCACAGGCCACCCGCATCGCCGAGAGCTTCGGTCTCGCCATCCTCGACAGCGACGGCATCCGCGACCTGCATCAGAGGCTCATCACCGAGACCGCGGACGCGCTCGGCGAGGGCCTCAGCGAACGCGCCATGCAGATCCACCTGCAGCGCATCGTCGGCTCCTATGTCGGCTCCGCCCACGGCGCCGGGCAGTTCTACAGCCGGGCCGTGACCGAGGCCCGCGAGGCGACGGCGCGACTGGCCAACGACGCCCGCGACGAGGACCTCGACGGACCCGTCGGCTTCGACTCCGCGGCCCAGCGCAAGCGCGAGTTCGCCGCCGAGGTCGGCCTGCAGGCGCACGCGCTGCGCATGGCGGCCGAAGGCGCGGTCGCCGCTTACGAGCACGTCGTCGGCGAGAGCTGGAAGCCCTTCGAGCGCCAGCCCGAGCATCCCGGCGAGACCGTCAGCCGCAAGGCGGCCGAGGTCCAGATGGCGGCATTCGAGTGACGCCGCCGGCGGGGCTTCGGCCCCGCCTTCTTCCTCTCCGACCAAGTCCGGCCGGTCCTTCGGGACCGGCCTTTTTCATGTCGCGCAGCGCGGACGCGAAAAGAAGGACGGAAAGGAGAGATGCGGGCGGCCATCGCCGCCCGTCTCGGCTTTCGGTCCATGCTCCGGCCTGCGCGGCAGCGCAACGGCATAGCCGTCCTCCACTGACGTTCCGGTCCGGCGCGTCGACAGTCACCTCGCCCATGAACCTCACCGGATGCGCGGCCGTGCGGGCCTCCGCGGCGGACCGCCGTGACGGGCCGCGATGGGCGCGGCCTCCAACGGAGGTTCGGATTATGACTGGTAAGGAAACAAAGTCTCGCGTCGACATCTATGCGCGGATCACAGATCGCATCGTCGCCGACCTGGAACGCGGCGTGCGCCCGTGGGTTCAGCCGTGGAGCGCTGCGAACGGCGCCGGACGCATCACGCGGCCGCTGCGCCACAACGGTATGCCCTATCAGGGCATCAATATCGTGCTGCTCTGGTCGGAGGCCGTGGCGCGCGGCTTCGCCTCGCCGATCTGGATGACGTTCAAGCAGGCCCTGGAGCTCGGCGGCAATGTCCGCAAGGGCGAGACGGCCACGACCGTCGTCTATGCCAATCGGTTCACGAGAACGGAGACCGACGAGCATGGCGACGAGGTGGAGCGCGCGATTCCGTTCCTGCGCGCCTATTCGGTCTTCTGCGTCGACCAGATCGACGGCTTGCCGGAGCACTTCTACGCCCGGCCGGCGGCGCCCGCCGCGCCGGCGCAGCGCATCGCCCATGCCGACGCATTCTTCGCCAACACCGGCGCCGCCATCCGGCATGGCGGCGACAAGGCGTTCTTCGCGCCGTCGCTCGATCTCATCCAGATGCCGCCCTTCGAGTCGTTCCGCGACCCGGAGAGCTATTACGCCACGCTCGCGCATGAGACCGTGCATTGGGCCGGCGCCGAGCACCGGCTGAACCGCGATCTCTCGCGCTATCACAGCGATCGCAGCGAACGCGCCCGCGAGGAGCTGATCGCGGATCTGGGCGCTTGTTTCGTCAGCGCCGATCTCGGCATCGTCCCCGAGATCGAGCCGCGCGCCGACCATGCGAGCTACCTCGCATCCTGGCTCGCGGTCCTCGCCAACGACAAGCGCTTCATCTTCTCGGCCGCCGCGCACGCGCAACGGGCCTGCGCCTATCTGCACGGCCTGCAGCCGCAGGCCGCGACGGTCCCGGAGGCGGCGTGATGCTCTCCGCTCCGGCTGCAGAAGGGGAGGGCGCCGAGCTCTCCCCGATCCGCCTGCGCGTGCTCAGCCTCGGCGCCGGCGTGCAATCGACGACGCTCGCCTTGCTGGCGGCGCATGAAGAAATCGGGCCGATGCCCGATTGCGCGATCTTCGCCGACACCGGCTGGGAGCCCGACGCCGTGTATGAGCACCTCGCCTGGCTGATGTCGCCCAACGTCCTGCCGTTCCCGGTCCACATCGTCTCGGCAGGCAATATCCGCGACAACCTGATCGCCGCCGGGTGCGGGCGGCGCTGGGCGTCGATCCCCGCCTTCACCCGCACCACGAACCGGCGCGGCCAGGTCTCGATCGGCATGATCCGCCGCCAATGCACCGGCGACTACAAGATCGACCCGATCCGCCGCAAGGTGCGCGAACTCGCCGGCCTGACCCGCAAGCGATCCCCCGCTGTCCCTGTCGTCGAGCAGTGGATCGGCATCTCGACGGATGAAATCGTCCGGATGAAGCCGAGCTTCGAGCGCTGGCGCGTGAATCGCTGGCCGCTCGTCGAGCGGCGCATGGCGCGCAGCGACTGCCTGCGCTGGCTCGACCGCCACGGTTATCCGCGCCCCCCGAAAAGCGCGTGCATCGGCTGCCCGTTCCATTCCGATGCGGTCTGGCGCGCCATGCGCGATCGCGACCCGGCCGCCTGGGCGGATGCGGTCGAGGTCGACCGCGCCATCCGGTCCGGCCTGCGCGGAATCCGCGGGGAGGTCTATCTGCACCGCTCGGCGGTCCCGCTCGACGAGGCGGACCTGTCGACCGAGGCGGATCGCGGCCAGCTCGACCTCTGGCCGAATGAATGCGAAGGCATGTGCGGCCTCTGACGGGCTGGAAATCGTCATTCAATTGCATTACATTGCCTCGTCAAGGAGGCGATCATGGCTGCGAATGCGCTTGTTCAGACCCGAATCGACGCGGACGTGCGGGACCGCGCGTCCGCCGTGCTCGAGGGCATGGGGCTGACGGTGTCGGACGCCGTGCGCATCCTGCTCACCCGGACCGCGAATGAGGGCGCGCTGCCGCTCGAGCTCGTGACCAACAGCGAGGCGCATGACGCTTGGTTCCGCGCCAAGGTGCAGGAGGCGCTGCAGGACACGCGCCCCGACATCCCTGACGAACAGGCCGAGGCGCATTTCTCCGAGCGCCGCGCCACCGCCCGGCGCAAGGCCGCCGGCGGATCGTGAAGCTCGTCTGGTCGGTCTTCGCGCTCGCCGATCGCGACGGCATCTTTACCCATATCGAAGCGGACAATCCACGCGCGGCGATCGCCGTCGACGAGCGCATCGCGGCCGCGGCCCGCCGCCTGGTCGACTTCCCGGAGAGCGGCCGTCCCGGCCGCGTCGCCGGCACGCGCGAGCTCGTCATCACCGGGACGCCCTATATCGCCGCCTACGCCGTGACCGCAGAGACGATCCGGATTCTCCGCGTCCTGCACGGCGCCCAGAGATGGCCGGACGAGCTTCCGCAAGGCTGAGGCGATCCGCATTCGCCGCACTGACCCGACCATTGCGCATCGCCCTCCGATCGTGCGCCGAAGGCCCCGCCGCGCGGCGGGCATTCCCGCGGAGCGTCATCGCGCCGGAGTGACAGCGCCGAAACCGGACCAGCACCTCGCTTCCCGCCCATCGGCGTTGAGGGGACGGGGAGGGTCGCCGGCGATGAGCCAAGGAGCCCGTCCCTCGGCTGCGGACTTTCCCCCGGTTGAACAGCGACTGCGCTCGACCTTGCGGCGTCAGCGGCCCTGAAGGTGCGGAGAAGCCGGGGCGGCCTTGGTGGTCTCAGTCGGGTCTTCCGGGATGGTGGCCGGGCCGTCGCCATGCGGTGTGGTTTGCCGGTAGCTCAACGTGTCCCCATCGTTCGGCCTGTTCGCGTCCACTGCGTCCTCGATCTGGCATGTCTGACCGAAGGCCGTCGGCGCTGCGCGCCGCCTCGATCTCTTATGACCGCAACGGCCGTTCTCAGCTTTCTTCCCCTGGTCGCTGCGCGCCCATTCCTCGCGAGCCAAGAAAGCCTCGCCCTGGCCGCCCTCCACTGCGTTGCGGCCCTTCGGGTGCGGCCCGATCGCCTCCGGTCATCGACAGCCATCGAGGTCGCGATGGTCGCGGCCCGAGAAACGAAAGAGGACACGAACATGGCTACCATCGGCAACTTCACCGTGAACGGCAACGGCTTCGTCGGCACCATCAAGACCCTCGCCCTTGGCACCATCAAGGCCAAGATCGTCCCGGCCGAGCGCACCTCCGACAAGGCTCCCGACTACCGGGTCTTCGCAGGCGCCATCGAGTTCGGGGCCGGGTGGAAGAAGAAGTCCGAGCAGGGTCGGGACTACGTCTCGCTCAAGTTCGACGACCCGAGCTTCCCGAACCCCATCTACGCGACGATGGTCGCGGTGGAAGGCGAGGAAGGCCTCCAGGTCATCTGGTCCCGCCCCAACCGCGACTGAGCGGTCGCGCAAGAAGGCCCCGCCCGGCGGCGGGGCCTTCGGCGTCCGGAAAAGGAGGACTGTCATGTGCAAGGTTTTGAACGCGCGGCGGACGGGCCGCCACAGCACGGCGACGCAGGTCTATATCGGCCGGCCGAGCAAATGGGGGAATCCGTTCGTCATTGGCCGCGACGGCTCGCGTGCCGATGTCATCGCGAAATATCGCGCATGGATCGTCGCGCAGCCCGAGCTGCTGAACGCGCTCGGCGAGCTGCGCGGCCGCGATCTCGTCTGCTGGTGCGCGCCGCTGGCTTGCCACGGCGACGTGCTGCGCGAGCTCGCGAACGGACGCTGACGGCGCGGCGGCGCCTCAGCGATCGGCATAGCCGCGGCGGCGCTTGCTGCGCTCGAGGCGGCCCATCGCGCCGTCGGCCTCCTCCGGCGCGTCGAAGGTCTCGATCATGGATTGGCCGCCCGCGCCGATCCGTCCCCAATTGCGAACCAGCGACGCGCCGCCGAACAGCGTCGGCTGGATCGACAGCGTATAGAACCGCCGCATGTTGAGCGCGGGATTGATGCGGCGAAGATGAAGCGGGGCTCTATCCCAGTTCGGCATGAACGGAGTCTCGCTTCCTTCGGAAGCGCCGTCCAATTGCTTTATTGAATCGGTCCGCCTGGTTCGATTCACCGCGCTGATGGCTCAGTGGCGCCTGGCCCGTCCCGCGCCGGCCGAGATCCTGCGAATCCTCGCTGGATGTCGGTGTGCGTGATCCTGCGTGTCCAGGATAAGGATCTGGGCGAGCCGCCTTCGGCGGACGGCTCTACTCGCTCCGCTCACGGAGCCCGCTGCGCGGTCTCCGCCCTCCGGGTAACGATCCTCTCGCAAGACGAGATCGCCCGGATCGACCGGGCGTCTCGTCGCGAAGGGTTCCCCCTCGCGCTCCTGGGCCGGCGCCGGCCGGCATGCGGACACGGCGCCTGCCGGCGCCGTGGGTGCTCCTCTGACTTCCAATTCTACACCCGCCACTCCGGCGTCAAGGACATCGCGGTCCCCCCAATTTTCCGCCGCCGCCGAAGTGGGCGGCGCCAGAAAATCGGCTCCCCCGCTCGCCGGCTCCGCCGGTCGCTGCGCGATCCCTGACACCTCGCGGCTACGGTGTCGTCTCCTTCCGTCAGAAGACGAAAGGAGATCATCATGACACATCAGACCGTGACGTCCGTCGATGGCGGCAGCGCCGACTACTGGAAGCGCCGGACCGAAGGCTTCCGCCTGATCCACGACGCGGAGGATTGCGCCAAGCGGCTGGAGACCGCGCCGCTCTATCTCCACGGCGGATACGATGAAGACGGCGACGTCATCCCCGTCGAGAATCTCGGACCTCACGACGATATGGAGGACGCGGTTCGGGCGATCGAGGCCAACGAGACGGCTGTCAGCATCCTGGTGGCGCAGCGCCGGACCCACATCGGCGGCCGCCCGATCCCGGAGGTGATCCTCGCGGTGACGCGATTGGAGGAGGACCCCATCGAAGATCCGGTGAACAATCCGCTCTGGGGCCCGGACACGGATTGATGTCCAGAGCAGAGGCGGCTCGCGCCGCCTCTGCTCTTTGCCATGCCCAAAGCGCCGCCGACCGGATCGACCGGCCGGCGCCGCTGGCGGGCGCAGGAGCTCCCGTCGCCGGGGAAAGGCCCGCGTGTGTTTCCTGCGGTCGATCCTGAATCTGTGGTCGCGCATATGACTTGCGGCGGCTTCGGCATCGCAGTCCCTCGTCGGCTTGATTTTGGCGTGAAGATGAGAGCGGTCTGGGCGAGCCGCCTTTGGCGGACGGCTCTATTCGCTTCGCTCACGGAGCCCGCTGCGCGGTCTCCGCCCTTCGGGTGACGATCCTCTCGCGCTGGCGCGGCTTGCGCCGCGCCAGCATTCAACCGCTGCACCAGCTCTGGCGCGCACCGCCCCATCGCCTGGCGAGGCCTTCGACGATCAGCACGTCGCCGATCGAGCGACCGCCGCGCGACACGTTGCGCAGCTTGCGGCCATATTGATCCTGGTCGCGCGCGCCGGCGACCAACGTGAAAGGACCGGCGTTGAGCAACGCCTGCAAGCGCCGCGTTGCTGCCTCGCCGAGGACCGCCTCGCGCTGGCAGCGCGGCGGGCTCACCTCGGGCGCGTCGATGTCGGCGATCCGGATCTTCTCGCCGCGGAACCAGAACGTGTCGCCGTCAACGACGCAGTTCGTTCGCCGCCCGGCGCCGCAGATCGAGAAGGTCATCGCGAATGTCTGCTCGGCCGCGTTGGTAGGCATCGCCGGCGCTCCGGACGGACCGCCGTCGCGAGAATGGATTGCCCACATCGCGAGGCCGGCGACCGCAAGCGCCGCGACCGTCAGCCCTTTGCCGGCGGTCGCGATACCGGCGCTGCTCGCTGCTCTCCTGGAAGGCCGTCCGATCCTCACCTTGATCCTCTCCGCACGCCGATCTCATCCGGCGACCACAGGTCTTTCCGCCGATTCGCTCGGCGCGCGATTAAGCCGATCGGCGCCCGCCCTTGGGCGCGAAGCTGTTGCTGCCGACGCAGGCCGTCATGTCCTTGCGCCGGAAATAGATCGCTCGCCCGCACCGCAGCGGCGGATTACCGGCCGTGAACACGATCTGCTCGTCGCCGCGCATTTGCGTGATCTCGTGCGGCAGGATCAGCGGCCGACGCGACAGCAACCGCGAGCGCGTCCGCGACGACCCGGAGGCCTGCGAACTGCGGCTGATTTGGCTGACCTCGACCGTCGTGTCGCCGCAGCGCCGCGAGATGTATTCGGCTGTCTCGGGATCGTTGATGGCGCTGAACGACATCCACGATGCCGACTCGAACCACTTCGATGCGGCGTCGCGGCCGCCATAGACCTCGCGCATCTGGCCGATCGACTGGAACAGCATCAGGAGCGTGATGCCATATTTGCGTCCAGCGTCGCGCGCGGTCTCGAGCACGCGCAGGAACCCGAGCCGCGCCACTTCATCGAGCAGGAACAGCGTGCGGCCGGCCACCTCGCCCGCGCGGTTATAGATCGCGTTCATCAATGAGCCGATGATGAGGCGCGCCAACCCCGGATGGTTCTCCAGCGTCTTCAAGTCCAGATTGATGAACACGTCCATTGTGCCGGCCGCCAGCTCGTCGGTCGAGAAGCTCGCGCCGGACACCAGCGCCGCATAGTTCTCATACGAGAGCCAGTGCGTTTCTTTCACCGCATTCGCGTACACGCCGCTGAAGGTCTCGGGCGTCATGTTGACGAAGGATGCGACATTCTCCTTTACGAAGTCCGAGCCCGAATGATCGTAGATCGCCTGCAGCCGCTCGCGCAGCTTCGGCTCGGGCTCGGACAGGTTTGCTCGCACGCGGCGCAGGTGCTGATCCTTCTGTTCCGTATGACCTGACAGGCAGACATCGGCGATCAGCGCGGTCAGCAATTGCAGCGCCGACGCCCTGAAGAAGTCGTCGCGCACCGAGTGGGTGCGCGCCACGTCGGTCATGATCCACGACGCGACCGAGGCGATGTCCTCCTCTTTCGTCGCGCCGAACCGGCCGATCCAGTCGAGCGCGTTGAAGCCGGTCTCCGGCGTCTTTGGATCGAGCACGAAGACGGTGCGGCCGGCGCGCTTGCGATGGTCGATCACCATCGGCGCGACCTCGTTGGATGGATCGAGCGCGACCAGGCCGCCGCCCCATTTGAGCGCGGTCGGGATCGTCACCGATGTCGTCTTGAAGCCACCAGAGCCGGCGAACACGATGCCGTGGGTCGAGCCCCACGATGCATCGAAGCACAGGAGCGGCGCGCGGCCACCCGCGCCCCAGCTTTCGGGCTCGCCGGCGCGGAACGCGCGATCGCCGACGGAATCCCTGTCGACACGATAGCGTTCGCCGATGACGATGCCGCCGCCTTCCGGAAACAGCCGCGCCGCCTCGCCGACGCTCATCCATTGCGCGTCGCCGTGAATCGCGCGCTGGCCTGACACCCGCCGCGGCGCTGCCGCCGCGAACGCGGCATTGCCGGCCAGCGCGACGCGCAATGCGAACAAACCGCATGCGAGCGCGGCGAACGACCCCATCAGCGTGGCGGGGTCCGCATAAGCAAGAACCGATCCGTCGCGCACGCGGCCGGCGAGGGCGAACAGCCGGCTCCCTTCTGACCATGCGGCGAAGCCGACGACAGCCGTCGCGCCGGCGAGGACGCCCCAGCCGGCTGAGCGCACGGCCAGCGCGCCGGCGCAGGCGAACAGGATGATGACGCCGATTGCGGCCGCGCCGAGATAGGGCAGGGCGATGCCGGTCCGCCCCAGCAACAGCGCCGCCTGCGGCGTCTTTGCGAAGCTCGCGAACCATTGCTCATGACCGCGCAGCGCGATCATCGCGCCGATCATCAGCGCTGCGGGCACGATCGTCAGCGCCACCTTATTCGCGTTCATGGCTGAAGGCCTTCGTGCCGATCGCCACGAACCGCTCGCGCTCCGCTTCGCTCGCTCGCGCCCGCTCTGCGGCGTCGATCAGCATGCCGAGCAACAGCGCGCGCTTCTCGTAACGCAGTCCCGCCCTCACGATCAGCCCGCCGAGCTGAATCTTCTCGCGCGTGTCCTTCTTCCTGTCGTCGCTGCGGCGGGTTCTGTCCATGCGCTCAAGCCTCAGAAGACGCGCCCGCACCCGCGCCAGGCGGCTCGGGCGAACCCGACCCGCGCGCGGATCGCGGCGCGGCGCCGGCCTTGCGAAATCGCGCCTTCACCTCTTCGAAGGCGGTCAGCAGGTCTGCCTCGTCGATCTCCAGATCGCCGAGGCCGGCCTTCAGGGCCACCCGGCCGATCCGCTCCGCTTCGCGCGTCTCGGCGGCCTTGAGCTGGTCCTGCAGGCGGGCGATTTCCTCTCGAATCTGTCGGGACGGTTTTTTCATTCCGGTTGGTCATCCTCCTGCTGGCGCGCGGTACGCGCGAGGGAGAATTGACCGGGGATGCGCGAAGCGCACCCCGTCGGAAACGACAGGTCGGCGAAGCCGACACTTTGGGGGATCATCCCGCCGATCCGAAGGGTCGGCTCCAAGGGCGCAGTAATACGTCGCTGGCGCGACGTAGGTCTGCTCAGCCGGAAGGACGACGCCGATCCCTGCGGACGAGCCGTGTCGTCATTCTCGCAGGACCGCCGCCTTGGCCATCACGCACTTCACACCCCAGCTCATCAGCCGCGCCGATGGCCGCAGCGCTGTGCTGGCGGCCGCGTATCGCCACTGCGCGAAGATGACCTTCGAGGCCGAGGGCCGCACCGTCGATTACACGGCCAAGCGCAACATGGTGCATGAAGAATTCCTACTGCCGGCGGACGCGCCGCAATGGGCGCGGGCGATGGTGGCGGACCGCTCCGTAGCGCAGGCATCGGAGGCGTTCTGGAACAAGATTGAGGGCTTCGAGAAGCGCTCGGATGCGCAGCTCTCCAAGGAGTACATTATCGCGCTGCCGATCGAGCTGACGACCGCGCAGAACATCGCGCTCATGCGCCAGTTCGTGGCCGAGCACATCCTGCCCGCAGGGATCGTGGCGGATTGGGCCTATCACGACGATCCGGGCAATCCGCATGTCCATCTGATGACGAGTCTGCGCGCGCTCACCGAGGATGGATTCGGTCCCAAGCGCGTGGCCGTATTGGGCGCGGACAGAGCACCGCTGCGCAACCGGGCCGGCAAGATCGTCTACAAGCTCTGGGCCGGCGACAAGAATGAGTTTCTGGCGGTTCGCCAGGGATGGATCGATCTGCAGAACCATCATCTCGCGCTCGCCGGGCTCGACGTGCGCGTGGATGGCCGATCCTATGCCGAGCGTGGCATCGACATCGTGCCGACGACCCATGTCGGGGTCGCCGCAAAGGCGATCGAGCGCAAGGCGAAGCGGCAGGGACGCGGACCAAACCTCGATCGCCTGCGGTTGTTCGAGGAGCAGCGGCAGGTCTCGGCCGAGCGCGTGCTGCGCCGCCCGGAGATCATTCTGGATATCGTGTCGCGCGAGAAGAGCGTGTTCGATGAGCGCGACGTCGCCAAGGTGCTGCATCGCTATGTCGACGATCCGACCGCGTTCGGGGTACTGCTCGCGCGCATCCTGCAAAGCCCGGATGCCGTCCGCCTCGAGCACGAGGGGATCGACTTTGCGAGCGGCGCCAGAACGCCGGCGCGCTACACGACACGCGAGCTGATCCGCATCGAATCCGAGATGGCCAGGCGCGCGATCGGGCTTGCCGGCGCGGAGACGTTCGGCGTTCGCGATCAGATCCGCAATGCCGTCCTCGATCGACACGCCATGCTCTCGGCCGAGCAGCGGTCGGCGATCGAGCATGTGACCGCTCCCGGCCGCGCGGCGGCCGTGGTCGGGCGCGCCGGCGCCGGCAAGACCACGATGATGCGGGCCGCGCGCGAGGTCTGGGAGGCCGCCGGCTATCGGGTTGTCGGCGGCACATTGGCGGGCAAGGCGGCCGAGGGTCTGGAGAAAGAAGCAGGGATCGCCTCGCGCACATTGGCGTCATGGGAGCTCGCCTGGAGCAAGGGCCGGTCGATCCTCGACACCCGCACGGTGTTTGTCCTCGACGAGGCAGGCATGGTCGCATCACGCCAGATGGCGACCTTCGTCGAGGCGGTGTCGCGCGCCGGCGCCAAGCTGGTTCTGGTGGGTGATGCCGAGCAGCTTCAGCCGATCGAGGCCGGCGCTGCCTTCCGCGCGCTGGTCGAGCGCATCGGCTATGCCGAGCTCGAGACGATCTACCGCCAGAACACGCAATGGATGCGTGACGCATCGCTCGATCTCGCCCGCGGCCGCGTGGGCAAGGCGCTGGCAGCGTATCGCCATCATGGGCACGTCATGGGCTCCGAGTTGAAAGCGCAGGCCGTGGCTGCGCTGATCGACGATTGGAGCCGCGACTACGATCCGGTGAAGTCGACCTTGATCCTGGCGCATCTGCGCCGTGACGTGCGCGCGCTCAATGACATGGCGCGCGCCACGCTCGTATCGCGCGGAATCGTCGGCACGGGTCACGCCTTCCGCACCGAGGAGGGAGAGCGCCGGTTCGCGGCGGGCGATCAGATCGTGTTCCTGCGCAACGAGGGGTCACTCGGCGTCAAGAACGGCATGATCGGACGCGTCATCGAAGCGGCGCCAGGCCGGTTCACGGCCGACGTCGGGGAGGGCAGTCACCGCCGGCGCGTCGCGGTTGACCAGCGCTTCTACCGCAATGTCGACCACGGCTACGCCACCACGATACACAAGGCGCAAGGCGCGACCGTCGACCGCGTGAAGGTGCTGGCGAGCCTGTCGCTTGACCGGCATCTTGCCTATGTGGCGCTGACCCGACACCGTGAGGATGTTGCGCTCTATTATGGACGCCGATCGTTCGGCAAGGCCGGCGGACTGATCCCCATCCTGTCCCAGCGCAACGCCAAGGAGACGACGCTCGACTACGAGCGTGGCGGCCTCTATCGCGACGCGCTTCGCTTCGCCGCCAACCGCGGCCTGCATGTGATGCGCGTCGCCCGAACCCTCGTGTCCG
Organism: Afipia sp. GW823-FHT06G09; assembly: GCF_058794875.1. NCBI lineage: Bacteria > Pseudomonadati > Pseudomonadota > Alphaproteobacteria > Hyphomicrobiales > Nitrobacteraceae > Afipia > Afipia sp. GW823-FHT06G09. The sequence continues at coordinate 136,061 of NZ_JBXAHF010000007.1, read as the reverse complement.
ACCGCGTGCGCTGGGCGCGGCGTCAGAAGCAGCGGCTCGATGATGTGGCCGCGCGCCTTCGGGCCGTCGGCGCCCGTCTCGGCCTTTTCAACCCTCGTCATGTTCCGCCCACCAGCCGCAAAAAGGAGGCCGCGTCCATGCTGCCCGGTGTCACCACATGGCCGAAATCCGTCGCCGAGTCGGTCGAGGACAAGATCGTCGCCGATCCGGCCTGCAGGAAGCAGTGGCAGGAAATGTCGAGCCGTTTCGCGCTCGTGTTCGCGAAGCCGGAGACCGCCTTCAAAGCCATGAACTTCGATGCCGTGTTGCACGATCCCGCAACCCGCAAGGCGACACTCAGCCGCCTCGCAACCGAGCCGGCATCGTTCGGCGATTTGCGCGGCGCGAAGGGCGTGCTCGCAGGGAAAGCCGCCACCAAGGAGCGCAAAGAGGCCGAAGCCAATGTCGCCACGCTCGGCCGCGAAATCGAGCGTTATGCGCGACTGCGCGCGGAGGCGTTGCGCAAGTACGAAACGGAGGAGCGTGCGCTGCGGCTGCGTGTCACCGTCGACGTCCCGGCGCTTTCGCCCGCGGCGACGCTGGTGCTGGAGCGGGTTCGCGACGCCATCGACCGCAACGATCTGCCGAACGCGCTCGCCTTTGCGCTCTCCAACAAGATGGTGGCGGCGGAGATCGAAGGGTTCAACAAGGCCGTGGCGGAGCGCTTCGGGGACGGCGCGTTCCTGTCCAATCGCGCGAAAGAGCCGAAGGGCGCAGCCTTCGATGCCGCCGCCGCCGGCCTGCGGGAAAATGAACGACCCGCGCTCGCGGCTGCATGGCCCATGCTCCGCGCAGGACAGCAACTCGCCGCGCAGCAGAAATCCGCTCAAGCGCCGAACAAGGTCGAGACCGAGCGCCAGGTTCAGCGCCAAGCCCGGAGTCGCGGGATGGCCATGAAATGAGACCGCGGCCTGTCATCTCAGTGCTGGGACTTGGCGCAGCCGCCGTCGCCGGCATCGCGGTCCTTGGCTGGGCGGGCGGCTTCCGCTTGAATGCGACCCCGAGCTATCCGCTTGGTCTCTGGCGCATCGAGCGGGCCGTCGCGCCGATCAAGGTTGGCGACCTCATCTTTATCTGCATGCCGGCGGGGCCCGGACTGACGCTTGGGCTCAAACGCGGCTACCTGCGCGCTGGTCTCTGCCCAGGCGGCGCCGGACCACTCATCAAGACGGTCGCCGCCATGGCCGGCGCGCATGTCGCGGTCGGTCGATCGGTCACGATCGACGGTCGCACGCTCGCCCATTCCCGCATCCGCCTGGTCGACGCCGAGGGCAGGGCGCTTGCCGCCTATGCGGGCGGCGTCGTTCCGCCGGGACACCTCTATCTCCACTCCGACTACGCAGGCTCATATGACTCACGCTACTTCGGGCCACTCCCCGACGCAGGGCTCCTCGGGCTCGCCCGGCCGGTTGCCACGTTCGATCCGTGATGGGCTGCACGCGGCGGCATTGATCGCCGGAGCGGCCGCGGCCGGAGCGATCGGCTGGAGCGGCGTCGCCTTGGCGCTGCCTCTCGCGTTGGCCTTCCCCGCGCTCTGGGCGGCCGCGCCGACGCGCATGATCGCGACCGCGGTCTCGGCGGCGTATTTCCTGGCCGCCTCGCGGGGCCTGCCTCAAGGCGTGATGACCTTCTATGGGCCAGGAATCGCCTTGGGCGGGGCGCTCTGGATCGGGGCCTGCCTTGTCTTCGTCGCCGTCCACGGCCTTCTATGGTCCGTTCGGCCGGGATGGGACCGGGCCGGGCGGTTTGCGCTGGCGAGCCTCCTGATGGCGGTGCTGCCGCTCGGGATCGTCGGCTGGGCGCATCCGCTGACCGCGGCCGGCGTGCTGTTTCCGGGATGGGGGTGGTTGGGCCTGGGGGCGACCGCGATGGTCATGCTCGCGCTCACGACCAGGCTGTGGCCGGTTGCGGCGGTCGCGGTCATAGGCGCGTGGCTGTGGTCCGCCGCAGGATGGGCGCCGCCGTCCGGACCGGAGGGCTGGCGCGGTGTCGACACCACGATGGGCGCATCGCTCGGCCGCGCAACCGACCTCGAGCAGCATCGCGACTTGCTGGCGCATGTGCAGCGCGCACACGAGGCGGGCGCCCGCGTCGTCGTCTTGCCGGAGAGCGCGCTGGGCTTATGGACCCCGACTGTCTCGCAAGTCTGGATGGACGCGTTGCGCACGACGCGCGTTGTCGTGATCGCCGGCGCCGCCGTGGTTGATCGGCACGGTTACGACAATGTCCTGGTCGAGATTGCCGCAGGGCAGGCGCGCGTCCTCTATCGAGAACGAATGCCCGTGCCGGTGTCGATGTGGCAGCCGTGGCTGTCGTGGATCGGCGAGGGCGACAGCGCGCGAGCGCATTTCCTCGCCAATCCGATCGTGACGTCGCAAGGCCGGCGGATCGCGCCGCTGATTTGCTACGAGCAACTTCTGGTCTGGCCGGTGCTGCAGTCGATGCTGCATGCGCCCGACATGATCGTCGCGACCGGCAACGGATGGTGGACCGCCGGCACATCCATCGTCGGGATTCAACGCGCAAGCGCCGAAGCCTGGGCGCGGCTGTTCGGCGTGCCGCTCGTGATGGCGTTCAATCTGTGAGGAGACAGTGATGGTCGATGCAGCCTTGATCCAGCAATGCGCCGATCCCGGGCTCAAGCCTGCGATCGTCGAGAAGTTCATCGCCACGGCGGGGTCGGCCGATCGTTTTGCTATGACGGTACGCGCCGGAGGGCGCGTGGTGCTCGTACCGCCGCCGAAATCGCCGGACGAAGCGCTCGAGCTCGTGCGCCGCTATGTCGGCCAGGCCGTCGTGCGCGTCGGCATCACGCAATATCCGGCCGGCGTCGGCGTGACGGACGCCTCGCAGCTCACAGCCGACCTGGTCGATCCTTGCAAGAACATCCGCATGGGCACGGCGCTGTTCGCGAAGGTCTATCGCATCGTCGTGAAATGGTATGGCGTCGAAAACGACAACGCATTCGAGGACGCCATCATCGCGTGGCGGACCGGGACGTTCGAGGACGTTGCCGTGTTCTCGGCGCCCGATCCCGGTTCGACGGCGGCGGCGCCGCGGCGGGCTGACGACGGCGCTCCGCGCGGACCGACTGCAAAGCCTGCTACCGAGCAGCCGGCGCCGGAGATCGATCCGAACCGCGCGGGAATTCGCATCGACCTGTCGGGAATCGGTGGTGCGAAGTTGAATAATAAGCAAAGAAGCAAAGTGGATGACTGAGACGCCGCCTAGAGCGGGGGCTTAAGGTCGTCGCAAGGCAGCGCCGAAGGGTTCGCCACGAATCTATCTTGCGCCGTCAATGTGACGGCGACCAATTTAGCCCCATCATCTCTTGCCTGAAGAATTTCGCGCACCGACGCAAAATGCAACCCCGCAGAGCGTTGCGCCAGCGCTGCACCCGTTGGGCAAATTCTACTGCTGAAAAGTCGGCGTGCGTGCGCGCCTCAGCTAGCGTCACTCGCCTTGCCCGCTTATAACCCCTCCAGACAGTACGCGCTGTCTGGGGCATAGAAACCCCGCACTCAACGGTTGGTGCCGACCGCTACGGCACCGGGATCCTCTGGCCAACGGCCGGGGGCCTGCGACGTATGTCCAGGTGCCTCGGCACTAAAGGTCACAGGGACCGTTTGAGTGCGGTTTTCTAACCCCCGGCTTGGGCTTACGGGATTGACGTCAGCGGGGGCGCACCGCGGACCTACCGACTGAAGGTTATGGTGACGACAGAGGACGACGGCGGCCAGCACAACAACGTCGACGTGGCGACGACAATGGCGAATCTAATCGCGCCACTATCATCAACCCAAATTGAGAGCCTGACAATCGACGCGATTCTTGAGCATCGTGAGTCGCTTGCGAAAGCCGAAGCAGCTTTCGATTCTTGGAAGAGCGCACAAGCTGCTAACTTAGAGACGGTAGCCGAACTTTATAGTGACTATACGAGGCTGATGCTTGCAGCGCGAGCACGACAGATGGTGCTTGCAACCCTGATTGAACGGCTCGGTTTCATTCCGAGTGTGCCGTCCACTTAAGCGCAGGCTCGGTTGGCAGTTAGATCAGACCCTGTTCGACGGCGAGTCGGACAGCGTGTGTAGTATTGGTTGCGTTGAGCCTGTCGCGCGCGCCTTTGACATAGAAGCGCACCGCACGCTCGGAGATGCCGAGCAACTCGGCAATCTCGTCCATGGTCTTTCCCATGGACGCCCAAGACAGGCAAAGCGACTGACGAGGTGTCAGCACGACCATCGTGCTATGTGGCGCACGGACAAGCCGATTGAGGTGAACATGCACAAACGCCACCGCCGTGATCGCATGAATCGAGTTGCGGACCTCGGCGTCAGCGCTCGGCCTGTCGGTTGCAAGCGTCAACAACGCCGTCCGGCCGAAGCCGCCGCGCACCGGGATCGAAACGCCGCTACGGATGCCAAAGTCGGCGGCTTCGCCAAAGAAGCGCACCGTTTCCGGCACGTTGCCTGCGTTTTCTTCGCGTGACCAAACGAATGGCTGCATCGTCCGTTTGGCGATGGTGACGACCGGATCGATGGCGGCGTAGTTGTTGTCAAGATACGTGTGCTGCCAATCGGCGGGATAGTTGGAGAGAGCGCGGGCGTCGCCCGCACGGACATTGAGGTAGGCAAAGCGATCAAATCCGACCGCGGCCGTGAAGTTGCGGAGCGCTTGATTGATGGCTCGCTCGTCTTGTGCGAGACCACTCGCTTCCATGAGGTCGTTGAATGCCCCATCAAGAGTCTGGACGCGCTTCATTCCTCTGCGATCTCCCTCTCTTGTTAGTTGATCTGACGTCGCTCTCCTGCGTCGCTGATAGCCCTGACCGATCCTCGGCCTTTCTTATTCAGCCGCCTTTTCGAGGCTCAGCTGATATCCATGTTATTCATGTCAAGCCGAACCTCGAGCACAGCGCACCGCGAATAAAGGGCTCCTCAAGCATTTCCCCAGCGAGCGAGTTTACTATCAGCGCTTTACCGCCGGTTCCGGCCAAAAACCTGCGATCAACGTCATCGGCACGATTTCCCCGTTCCAAAATCATTCCGATCACCTCATGCCGGGGCTCGCCTGTCCGACATCATCAGCGCTCTCACCATGAGAAGTCGGCAAAGAATCTTTCCGAAAGAGTACATAAAGCGCTGGTAGAACAAGAAGCGTCAGTATTGTCGAGGAGATGATTCCACCGATAACGACCGTTGCAAGGGGACGCTGAACTTCAGCTCCCGCCCCCGTTGCGATCGCCATCGGCACGAATCCGAGAGATGCGACAAGCGCCGTCATGAGCACTGGGCGCAGCCGCGTCACGGCACCTTCGCGCACCGCGTCTAGGACAGGCTTGCCCTCCTCGCGCAAACGTTCGATGAAGGCGATAATGACGAGTCCATTGAGCACCGCAACACCGGACAGTGCGATGAAACCAACACCGGCGCTGATCGAGAGGGGAATGCCCCGCAGTAGTAGGGCTGCTATCCCGCCGGTCAGGGCTAAAGGCACTCCGCTGAAGACCAGCAGGGCATCGGCGACCGAACCGAGACTCATCAACAACAGCAGGAAGACCAACAGCAAGGCGACCGGAACAACGATGGTCAGTCGCTGGGTGGCGGAAACCAGTTGCTCAAACTGTCCCCCCCACGTTATCCAATATCCGGGGGGCAGCTTGACCTTCTCATTGACCAGACGTTGCGCTTCCTCGACGAACGATCCCAAATCCCTTTCGCGAACGTTGGCGGTCACAACAATCCGACGCTTACCATTTTCGCGACTGATCTGATTGGGGCCCGGGGCAGCTTCGACTTTCGCGACGGATGACAAGGGAATATATCGCATTCGCGCGAGTGGTGAGGCGGTCCACGAGGTCCTCGTCGCTGTCTGCGTATCATCGAGCGGCGGCAGAGGTATAGGAAGTGTTCGAATCGTATTGATGTCTCCGCGCATTTGTTCTGGCAGGCGGACAACGATGTCGAACCTTCGGTCTCCCTCGTACACCTTCCCGACTGCCTTGCCGCCGACAGCGATCTCAACCAGGCTTTGGACATCATTCGCGCTGAGACCGTACCGAGACAGCGCTTCGTAATCCAGTGTTACAGTCAACACGGGAAGGCCCGAAACTTGCTCGGTCTTGAGATCCGCAATCCCTCTCATCGGCTCGATCGCCGACTGAACATCCCGTGCGAGCTTTAAAAGGGTATCGAGATCATCCCCGAATATCTTTATGCCGATGTCGCTGCGTACACCCGAAAGCAACTCATTGAAGCGAAGCTGAATTGGCTGCAAAATTTCGTATTGGCTGCCGGCAATCTCCTCAGCGGCCTTCTGGATCTCTTCGACCACGGTCGCCTTGGATTTTTTTGGATCAGGCCATTCCTCACGCGGTTTCAACATGACATAGCCATCCGAGATGGACGGTGGCATCGGATCGGTCGCAACTTCAGCAGTGCCAGTACGTGCGAAAAAGTCTTTCACTTCTGCAACCTGCTTGATCCGGTCTTCAAGAGTCTTTTGCATCTCGATCGATTGCGTAAGACTCGTGCCGGGAATCCGGATGGCTGCGAGCGCCACGTCGCCTTCATCCAAGCTTGGAATGAACTCTCCGCCCATCCGCGTTGTGGCGAACGCACTGACCGCAATGATAGCGACGGCTCCAACCGCGACACTCTTGCGAAAGCGAATGGACAGCGTAAGGAGAGGAACGTAAACGCGCTTCGCCCCCCGCATAAGAATATTCTCTTTTTCCGACACTTTTCCCGTGACGAGCAACGCCACCGCCGCCGGAACGAACGTCATGGAGAAAATGGCCGCACCGAGCAGCGCCATCAGCACGGTGAGCGCCATGGGGGTGAACATCTTTCCCTCCACACCGGTAAGCGTGAGGACCGGAAGATAAACCACTGCGATGATCATGGTGCCGAACAAGCTTGGCTTTATGACCTCGCGCGATGCGCTGAGGATCGTCTCAAAGCGCTCGCCCGCCGTCAGCAATCGCCCATGTCTGTGTTGCTCCTCCGCAAGAACGCGCAGGCAGTTCTCGACGATGATCACAGCGCCATCAATAATAATACCGAAGTCAATTGCGCCAAGACTCATCAGGTTGGCGCTGACTTTGTTCTCTACCATCCCTGTGATGGTGAACAACATCGCCAGCGGAATAACGCAGGCCGTGACGATCGCAGCTTTGATATTTCCCAATAGGAGAAACAATATGATGATGACAAGCAGCGCACCCTCCATCAGGTTGCGCTGAACGGTTTCGATCGTTGCATCAACAAGCCGCGTGCGGTCGTAGACGGTTTTGGTAACCACCCCTTCCGGTAAGGACTTGCCTATCTCGCTGAGCTTCTTCGAAACGCTCTGCGCAACGGTTCGGCTGTTCTCCCCGATTAATAGCATTGTGGTACCGACGACCGTCTCTTTGCCATTGATGGTGGCGGCACCGGTTCGTAGGTCTGTTCCTTCTCGGACCTCGGCGACGTCGCGCACGCGTATCGGATTGCCACTACGAGCTCCGATGATGATGTTGCGAATCTGACCGAGGTTTGCCACCTGAGCAGGCGTTCGAACGAGGTATTGTTCGCCATTGCGTTCGATATAGCCGGCGCCAACGTTGTTGTTGTTGTTGGCGAGCGCCGTCATGATGTCTCGGAAGCTGAGCTTGTAGGCCATCAGTCGGGCAGGATCTGGAAGCACGTGAAACTGCTTTTCAAATCCGCCGATTGTATTGACCTCGACAACACCCGGCGTCAGCCGAAGTTGCGGCTTGATGATCCAATCCTGGATCGTTCTCAAATCACTCGGGCTGTATTGCTCGCCATCCGTACGTTTTGCTCCCGGCCGAGCCTCCACCGTGTACATATAAATCTCGCCAAGACCGGTCGAAATCGGTCCCATCGCCATTTCAACGCCCGCGGGAAGTTGGTCCTTAACCTGTTGGATGCGTTCATTGACCAATTGCCTGGCGAAGTAGATGTCGGTGCCGTCCTTGAAGATGACCGTGACTTGGCTCAGTCCATACCGCGACAGCGAACGGGTATAGTCGAGCTTGGGTAGACCACCCATCGCTGTTTCGATCGGATAGGTGATGCGCTGCTCTGTTTCCAGTGGCGAATAACCGGGCGCCTGAGTATTGATCTGAACTTGGACGTTCGTGATGTCAGGCACGGCATCGATGGGTAGTTTGGTGAAATTCCAGCCGCCAAACGCCGCGACCCCAATCACCGCGATCAGGACCAGCCATCGTTGCTTGATGGAGAAGCTGAGGATTGCATCGATCATTCCGGTGCTCCTCCTTGCTTTCCATCTGTCCGGATGCGCAAGAAATTCTTGACGACCTGCGTAAAGATGATGCCGTCGCCCTTGCTGCCAGTCCATGCAGCTCGCGCAATCCGGCGGCAAATCTCGCCGGAAATCGCCTCTCGGCAGACAATCTGCATTTGCAGGTGCTCCTGATAGGAGAAGTTGTATTCGGTCGCATGGAATTGACCGCCGGCACCGCGTCCGCGGCCCTGTCCTCGAATGCGATCGATCGTGAACCCGGGAAATTCCGGCAGATCATGCAGGGCTTTCACGACATGACCTTCCATGTTCGGCTTGATGAAAGCGGTGATGAGCACATTCGGTTCTTCATTCATGTTCAGCCTCGGATTTGCCAATCTCTGCCTTCACCACAAAGCTGTTGTCGGCGGCATAGACTTCTCCGACGGACAGCCCCTTGGTGATCTCAACATAGTCTCTGTCTTGCTCTCCCACCTCGACCGGGCGAGCCTCCAACTTGTTGCCCTCTCGAACGAAAACAACGGTCTTGTTTTCCATTGTCTGCAGGGCATTGGCTTTGATGGCAGCCGACACTCGCCGGCTGCTGAGAATGACGCTTCCACGAACGAAGAGTCCTGGCCGCAAACGTCCATCGGGATTGGCAACGACAGCACGAGCGATCGCACTTTGAGTATCGCTGCTTCCTACGGGGGATACATAGGAAATACGTGAACTGACCGGAGCGCCTCCGTCGCCGAGGTCGATAGTCAGTTCGTCTCCTACGCGCACCCGATTGAGATCCTGTACGTAAACGGACAGGTCAACCCATACCGCAGACAAATCCGCCAATATGAACGCAGGCTTCTGTTCTGATGCGTATTCGCCAAGCGAAACCTGTCGATCGATGACTGTTCCGTCGATCGGCGCTTTGAGCTCGTAGGACGTCAGACTCTGATTGCTTTCGATTGTCGCCATCAGGTCGTCCTTTCGCGCTTGATCGCCGATTCGTTTTTGAAGCTTGCGAACGACGCCAGGAAACCGGGGCGTCACCTGCACCAGCGTCTCCTGATTGGCGCGAATGACGCCGTTAAGCAGCAGCGTATTGCTCAACGTCGCAGGCTGCACTTTCAAGAGCACAATTTTTGCGGCGGCGACCCGTTCATCGCTCATGATGACTCTATCAGCGGCATGTTCGTCCTTTTCGACTTGTGTGTCGTTTGCTTCTCCCTTCTTTTCCGCTTGGCTGGCCGGAGGCCGCGGACCGTCTGTCGCCATCATGCGATAGCCGACGGCGGTCACCGCGATGAGTCCGGCAACTACCGCGAAAATGCCGAGTTTCCTCATGGTGCGCTCCCCCGTGAGAGTGAGAATGGGTTGCCAACCAATCCCTCGATGGTTGCGATCGCGACGTGGAAGTTCTGCAATGCTTCCTGCTCTCGCAACTTCGCCTGCGTGAAGCTCGCCTGTGCATCAAGCACCTCCAGAAGCGAAAAGCGGCCTTGGCCATATCCGTCCAAAATTACGTCTGATGCTTGACGCGACTTTGGAATTGCGATCGAGCGCAAAATTGACAGCTCGCGCAGCGAGCCCTGAAGGGAGTCGTAAGCGCGCCCGGCAATGGTGATCAGCGTGTTGCGGTTGGCTTCCCGCTCGGCTCGCGCCTTCGCGAGGTTCTCTTGTGCGGAAAGAATATTGCCTTGGTTCTGGTCGAAGAGCGGGATCGGCACGGAAAGGGTAAGGCGGACGGCGTTATCGTTCGTATCGTTATAGTGGCGCCATCCGGCGGCTACTCGCACATCCGGATAGGGTTTCAGCCGAGCTATGAGGAGTTCCGCATTGCGCTGCGCGTAAACGGCCGTCCACCGGACCAACTGCGGATTGGCGTCGATGGCTTTGACGACTGTCTGGAAACTGGGCGGCCGCCCCGTCGCCTCCAGCCGGCCCGATACAGCCCTGAATTTCGGGAAGGTATCGCCCATCAGCACAGCCAACTCGCGCCGCGCACTGTCGAGCAATGCGGCAGCCCGCTCGCGCTCGACCTTCACAAGGGCTGCCGCGACTTCGGCGCGCCCAGTCTCGGCCGGCGATGAGGCCCCTGCATCAAGCCGACGTTGCAAAAGGGGGGTCAGCCGATTGAGTGCTACCACCTGTTCGTCGAGGATCGCGATCCGATGCTGCAGTCCAAGGATGGTTAGGAAAGCGATGGCAGTCTCTGAGAGCACCTCCAGCCGGACAGCCTGTCTTTGGATCGCAGCATTCTCGACGCCCGCCCGGCCCGCAGCAATCCGTGCTGCGCGCTTACCGAACAGCTCGAAAAGCTGACTGATCTGCAAGGTGCTCTCGGCGGATTTCGTCCCACGGTAAGGCCCTGATCCAAAAGAATTGTCCTGCTCGTATGACACTTCAGGATTAATCAGCACGCCCGCTTGGATGCGCTGGCCAGTTGCTATGCCAACATCGCGTTCAGCGGCCGTCAGACGAGGACTTGCCAAAAGCGCTCGGGAAAGCGCGGTCCGCAACGTGAGCGGTTGCGAATGCGACAGACTCACCAGCGCGGGGCTCGCGAGCAACGCAATCGCGCATGCAAGGCGCATGCCGATCTTCAAGAACATGAGAACCTACCTGACGAATGACGGAATTTGGGCGCAAGTGCGCCGGCCGGTCAATTCAGGATAGAGATTTTGGCGGCGGTAGGTCGACGCCCCGGAACAGCCCCGACGTAAGGATTGTCCAATACGGCCAATTCGCTGGCATCGGCCGGGTGAACATGGAGGCTGCTAAAAGGGGATTCGGGATCGATGCAGAGAAGCAGCCATGACAATGCCGACTGACGATAACGGTCTTGCCGGACTGCCCGGAGTCCTCGTCAAAAGAACCCACTGTCACGAAGCCAGAGCCAGGCGAATTGACCACATCGTCATCATAAAACGTATGCAGGGGACCTGACAAAAGGTAAGCTGCGATCAAGAATACGACAACAAACGCACGTCGAATGCGCGGGCAGCACGTCTCGAAAATTGCGCCTCGATTTCGCAAAATAAGCACTTCATCAGTTTCAAAGTCACCATTACACGACAGAGTATCGGACGTCGATCAGGAACATTGTAACATCTGCCACCTACTTTGGCATGCCGTCATGAGCTATAGCGGTTCCGCTCGATGCCAAGGAACATCGCGCAGTGTCGAGGAGCATTCTCCAAGCGCGAATTGTGGCGCACAGATCACGGACCGCTGCCATTGATGATGCGGCCTTGAGTTGGGCAACTTCTGGAGTTCCACAAGGACGCGCAGGGACTGAAAACTTCGTCTGGACATACCGATCCTGCTGCCTGGTGTGCCGGACGCCGATGACGCCTGCATCGCGCGGCTCAAGTCGGAGGTTGGTGGTCGCCGATCGTCTACGTGCGCTGCCGGGCGTACTGGTAGCGGAAGCGAGCGCGGGCATGCTTGTGCGCGTCGAGTTCGACCATACCCACGCGAGAGGATGATAGCGCCGTGCTGCGTCGGCGCGCCACGTCTTCCTGCATGACGGCGCCGTCACATACCACCGGCAAGGATGCTTCCGACAGGATGCGAATGACGCTCCCTTCGGCCAATCGCCAACGCTGTCGCCAGCCGCTATGCGCCCCGCGACCAGAAAAGTCCGCGGGCCCGAGCCCTGCATATCCGAGAGCCGGAATTCCCAGTGGTGTTGATCGTGATTCATTGCCTCTGATTTGGGAGGCAATGGGCCCTCTGATTGTTCTGGCTTTCGGATCCGGAATGGGCTCGGGTCGAGCTGTTGTTGCCGACAGACGTCCTTGGGATGAAGCATGTTGATGCGACAGGTGTTGAGCGGAATCGTACACGCCTTGCGCTGTGGCGCGCGCTGAGCGGATTGCGCGGATGTCTCCGGGCCGAAGAAGACGCTCTACAACCGCGTCGTCCGGTTGGCGAAGTGAGGCTGGCCGCGTTCGCTGGAGACGGCACGCAGGGGGACTCCGGCAATCGCTCTTGCATAGAACCGCACTGCGCAGCGGCGACGACGGGCCTCCAACTCCGCCACGCTGCTTTTCGCCATGAACCCCTTCTTGAATCTGAGAGAGTGTTGTTTTCCGAGAAAGGCGGCAGCACCACGCATGTAGCTTCTCTAATTTTTGTATCGGCCGCGACGGCCCAGTCCTGTCGGGCAAATCCGAACACCGGGCTGATACTCAAGATCTGAGCAGATGCGTGATACGAAATCGACTACCGAAAGGTACGAGCTATTGGCGCCGATCGGCTAAGCAGACTTGACGCAGATCAATGCATCTAACGTCCAGGATAGCAAAAAAATTATCGTCTGTTGATTCAGTCAGAGAGGAATGTCACGTGATCATGAACGTCGCACCGGCAAGGCTGCGGTATCGACGATGAAATAAAGGCTATCGTCGGCTCGGGCTTTTGCAGCTACGCTTGGAAGCCATGACCAATCTGAGCGGCTACGGGCGTAGACTGGAGCCGACACTGAAGGAGTGCTGAATATGACTAATTATCGTGACATAGTCGTTGATGCTAGTCCGCGGGCCGACCTGCATCGAACGTTAGAATTTGCCCGCGACATGACTAAGATGTTTAGCGCCAAGTTGTCAGCAGCATCTTATGCTTGGCCGCGAACCTCGATCGGAGATGTTTTGGTTCATAATACATTCCGAGATCAAGAGCAGACCATACTGATGGAACGTGCGCTTAAAGCGAGCCGAAGCGTGTTTGATGAGGTGTTTGCAAAGAATGAGGAAACGGGCTGGCAATCCGGGATAGGCGAGCCGACCCTTGCGATGCAAGCGCGCCTCTTGACCGCAGACCTGCTGATCACCGATTCGGCTGAGGAAGAAGCTTGTGTATTGGCGAACCCGGCTTACGTCGCCCTTGGCTCCGGGGCTCCGGTTCTTCGCTTGGGACGAGCGCCGCGAAACCCTGGCTTCTCAAACGTTGTGGTGGCGTGGAAAGACTCACCACACGCCTGCCGCGCTGTCCATGACGCCCTACCCATACTTAAGCGCGCGGACAGTGTCGCAGTCATCGGAGTTGGTGATGAGCTTGCAGCAGAACGGCTCGAGGCGGTTACGGCGCATCTGCAACTGCATGCGGTCAAGGCGCGTCCTTGGCATATATCGGACACGACGGGGGACGTGTGTTTGAGTCTGCTTAAGGAAGCGCAGCACGAAGGCGCACAACTCATCGTTACAGGCGCCTATAGCCGTGGCCCATTGACTGAGCGCGTTCTTGGCGGGGTGACCGCAAGTATGCTCAAGAATGCAGAGATATCCTGGTTTATGTCCCATTGAGGTCTATTAGGGCGGCGGCAGCACCACGCATGTAGCTTATCTAATTCTTGTATCCGGCCCATGCTTCCACGGATGCGTAACGGTTGCAGAGATCAGACTATGGCGCCACCCGGGAGAGCCTACGTCTTAAAGCAAGAGCGGCGGTAATCAACACACGTGCTCCGCACGTGCGTGCGGCGGCAATGTCAGGCCGCCGTAGAGATGGTCGCTCACAGTGTGGATTGACAATGAATTCGTCAGCGATTGGGCCAGCGGGCACGCATCTTTCCCTGAGACGCTCGCTTACGCTTTTAACGTTGCTCTTCTATGGACTCGCGGTTATCGTCGGGGCTGGAATCTATGTCGCAATTGCGTCGGTTATCGACCGGGCTGGCGATGCGACGCCACTCTCTTTTTTGCTTGCAGGAATAGTTGCCGGACTAACCGGCCTTTGCTACGCGGAACTCGCAAGCCGGTTCCCCGAGGCGTCGGGCGCGGCAGCCTACGTCATGCACGGCTTCGGCTCCAACCGACTGGCGCAGTTGACGGCGCTGGCGTTGACGGTCGCGATTGCAATTGCAGCGGCCTCAATCGCAAGCGGCTCCGTTTCCTATCTTTCCAAGCTCATCGGGTTGTCTCCCACGGCGTTGACCACGCTGCTGGTGGTAGGCTTCACGATGCTCGCGATGCTCGGTGTGCGGGAAAGCGCCAGCCTGTCCGCTGCGATCGGCGTGCTCGAAATTCTGGGCATCGCCGTAGCCACGTGGGTGGGATTTCTGACCGCGCCCGACTTGAATGTCGAAGGTATGCTGCCATCCAGCGTTGCCGGATGGCAGGGTGTCGTCGGGGGCTCTTTCATCGCGTTCTTTGCCTTCATCGGATTCGAAAGCCTGGTCAACATGGCCGAAGAGGCCAAAGAACCGCGCCGCACGATTCCATATGCGATCGTCGGTGCGATTGTCGTCAGTACGCTGCTCTATATCGCTGTGTCTGCAGCACTTGTCCTCGCAGATCGCGGTGGTGAAAGTCCATTGATCGGCCTGTTCCAGGGATCGCACGCATCGCTTTTTGCAGCGGTTGGGTCGCTCGCCATAGCCAACGGCGTCCTGGTCGAGATTATGATGCTGGCCCGCCTATTCTATGGTATGGCGCGTCGGCGCCAGCTTCCTGCGTTTCTTGAGCAGGTCAATCCGCGAACCCGCACGCCGATCGTGGCCACCGCGCTGGCCGGCGCCATCGTGCTGGCTGCATCTGTGTTGATCCCGTTCAAACAGCTAGTCGGCTTTGCCAACACGCTGACGCTTGGCATTTTCGTGCTCGTCGATCTGGCGCTTTGGCGCATTCAGAACACTCGACCTACTGGCGAACGCGCTTTTGCCGTTGCTCGCTGGGTTCCGCCAGTCGCGGCAGCTTCGGCTGTAGCCCTGATCTTCGCAAACCTTTTTGCATAAAGAGAAGCGGACAGGTCGATAACGAGGGAGCTCAAAATACCAAAATGGAGGCTGCCATTTTTGGTTCAGCCGTTGCATGATCTCAGCAAGCACCGCGTCTTCGCCGCAGTGCAGATGCGTCGTGCCCGATCCATCGATGACAATGCCCACGTGCGGATCTGCTGCGGTGATCGACGTATATCGCAGGTCCCAAAGCGCAAGGCGATTGAGCGCGTCCGCTTCGGGTTCTGCATTGTGGATGATCAACTCCTTACCAGCGCCGCCACCGGCGCGGCGGTATCGGTCGCCAACACTGCACGGCATTGGCCATTGCGGTCGACCACGATGAGCGATCACTCACGCGGTGGCGCCTATGTGCGACCGGCCGTCCGGCGCGAGTCTGGTACGAAGCCGGCGCTCGATCCGAATCATTTCGCGACGACCGACCTTGCGTAGCGGACGACGTGGAGAATCTCGCCCTTGCCGGCGTCACAACGATCTGCCGAAAGCACCCTTTGGGACAAGGTCGTCATCGCGCACGGCCTGCGCCGAGGTTTGAACGTCGCGGTGAACGGCGGCAAGAGGGTCAGCGCGTGTCATTGGTAATCCTAGCAAGTCTTCCCGGCTTTCATTCTGGACTGCAAGCGTCGAGGGATCATTACTGATGCGACGCGCGTTCCGTAATTCGCCTGGAGAAGCGGGAATACCGCAATGGATAAAAGAGAGTGACAGTCTGCCGGCCGAGATCGAGCGCCCGGAGAACTCGGTCGCAAACGAGTGTCAAAACCGCTATACGATTGACGGGCGATGTGCCAATCGCGAACGGCGAATCTTGTCCGATTTGCCGGTGCTGAGTTTAGGACGAACTACTGCGGCATCTTGTCAACCGGATCTTTCGACGCCGGTGGGTTTTGACATGACCTCGGCGCAGCAAGATCGCCACTCATCCCAGGCCGCCTTCGTGTCGGCAAAGGCCGCCGTGCGTTTTTGTACAAAATCATCAAAGAGGCCCGAAACCGTCTCGCTCTTTAGCGTTGGTATTGTGCCGGGTGTCAGGCCCTTAAATTGATCGGCAAACGCGCTCGTGAACCGGCCGCCCATCCGGACGTGCTCTTCCCAATTAGAGTAGCCTATATCAGCAAGCTTCCGCACCAACTGTGTGTTGGCATGCGAAATGCCGATCATCTGCTCCAACGGATAAGTCATTGGCAGCCTCCTCTTCTGAGACACATGTCAAACCAGCGTCTATTACTCTGTTAATCCAAAATGGACCAGTCGACATTGAGCGAGATCAAGCCAACCCGCTTATCGTGCTCTAATCTTGTTGTGTTGTCCTCGAAAGCGGCAGGCTAACCGCATTCGGAAGGTGCACGAACCAGAATGATTCGTAGGACAGATTCTAGATGGTAT
This sequence comes from Afipia sp. GW823-FHT06G09, assembly GCF_058794875.1. NCBI lineage: Bacteria > Pseudomonadati > Pseudomonadota > Alphaproteobacteria > Hyphomicrobiales > Nitrobacteraceae > Afipia > Afipia sp. GW823-FHT06G09. The sequence continues at coordinate 119,647 of NZ_JBXAHF010000007.1, read as the reverse complement.
TATGACAAATCGTCTTTTGTCTCTGCGCTAATGCCAAGGTCGAGGCACGCTGCTCTCGGTTGCCGCTGCCCCCGATTTGCGTCGATCTCTATATTCTCTGGCTCAGCTTGTAGAATTGTAAGGAAGAACACGAATGCCGGAGATCAACCCACAGACGCGGCCCGATCCGTTGGACGGATTGTCAGAGATGCTGGATCGGGCGGCGGCAGCGGTCCTCGCGCAAACGACCTTCGGGCTTTCTCCCGCGACATTGGCGCAGGCTTTCTCCGACTGGGGCCTGCATCTCGCCGCTTCGCCGGGCAAGCAGTTGCAGCTCGGCGCGAAAGCAATGCGCAAATGCCTCCGTTTGGCCGACTACGCCGCGCGGAGCGCGACGAAGAAGGACGCCGAGCGTGCGATCGAGCCGCTGCCGCAAGACCGCCGCTTTGCCGACGCGGCCTGGACCGCACCGCCGTTCAATCTCATCTCGCAAGCCTTCTTGCTGAACCAGCAATTCTGGCACGCGGCGACGACCGGTGTCGCGGGCGTTACCAAACATCATGAGGACATGGTGGCGTTCACCGTGCGGCAATGGCTGGACATGGCGGCGCCCACAAACTTTCTCGCCACCAATCCGGTCCTCCAGCGGCGCATCCTGGAGACAGGCGGGCAATGCTTGATCGACGGGATGCGTAACTTCATGGAGGACATGGGGCGGCTGGTCCGCGATCAGCCGCCGATTGGAACGGAAGCATTTCGGGTCGGAGAAACCGTCGCAACGGCCAAGGGCAAAGTCGTCTACCGCAACCGTCTGATGGAACTGATCCAGTATGGGCCGACGACCGATACGGTCCGGCCTGAGCCGGTGCTGATCGTCCCGGCCTGGATCATGAAATACTACATCCTCGACCTTTCGCCCGCGAACTCGCTGGTCAACTGGCTAACCGCACAGGGTTTCACGGTCTTCATGATCTCGTGGCGCAATCCGGGCAGCGCCGACCGCGACCTCGACATGGAGGACTATCGCCGGCTCGGGCCGATGGCCGCGCTCGACGCCATCGGCGCGATCACCGGTACCGCGTCCATCCATTCGGTGGGCTATTGCCTGGGTGGGACGCTGCTATCGATCGCCGCCGCGGCGATGGCGCGCGATGGTGACGATCGGCTCGCCAGCGTGACCCTGCTCGCCGCCCAGACCGAATTCTGTGAACCCGGCGAGTTGGGCCTGTTCATCGATCAGGGACAATTGAACCTCCTGGAAAGCATGATGTGGAGCCGGGGCTATCTGGACAGCAACCAGATGGGCGGCGCGTTCCAGATCCTGCGCTCCAACGATCTCGTCTGGTCGCGCGTGCTCACCACCTATCTGATGGGCGAGCGGGAGCCGATGACCGACCTGATGGCCTGGAACGCCGACGGCACGCGGATGCCCTATGCGATGCACAGCCAGTATCTGCGGCAACTGTTCCTCGAGGACGATCTGGCTGAGAACCGCTACAAGGTCGACGGGCGCGTGATAAGCCTCTCCGCGATGCGCAAGCCGATGTTCGTCGTGGGCACGGAACGCGATCACGTCGCGCCCTGGCGATCGGTCCACAAGATCCATCGCCTGACCTGTGGCGAAATCGAGTTCGTGTTGACCAGCGGCGGCCACAACGCCGGCATCGTGTCGGAGCCGGGCCGGCCGCGGCGTTCCTACCGCCTGCTTCGCCGCGAAGCGGACGGGCCGGCGCTCGATCCCGATGAATGGCTCGTCAGGGCGCAACGCTTCGAAGGAAGCTGGTGGCCGGCCTGGGGCGACTGGCTCAAGCGTCATTCCGGCGCCGCCGTAGCGCCGCCGCCGATGGGCGCGCCCGACAAGAACCATCCGATCATCGCCGACGCGCCCGGCCTCTATGTGCTGGAGCGTTGAGCGATGGCCGATGATGGGATGATCGAGAACCGGACATTCGATGAAATCCGGGTCGGCGACACAGCCAGCATGACCCGGACGCTCCGCGAGGAGGATATCAAGCTGTTCGCGCTCGTCTCCGGCGATGTCAATCCGGCCCATCTCGACGCCGACTTCGCGGCGACTGACATATTCCGCCGCGTGATCGCCCATGGCATGTGGGGCGGCGGCCTGATATCCGCGGTGCTCGGCACCGAACTGCCGGGGGCTGGCGCTGTCTATCTCAGCCAGTCGCTGCGCTTCATCCGGCCGGTGGGCTTGGGAGACGCGATCACCGCGAGCGTGACCGTGGCCGAGAAACGGGCCGAGCAAAGCGTCATCGTGTTGGACTGCCGCTGCGTCAACCAGAACGACGACGAAGTGATCTCCGGGCGCGCGGAGGTGAGGGCGCCGAAGGACAAGGTGCGTCGTCCCCGCATCGTGCTGCCGGATGTCCATCTGGCCGAGCATCGTGGCTATCGCCTTCTGATGGAGAAGACGACGGGGGGCGAAGCGGTGGTGACTGCCGTCGCGCACCCGTGCAGCGCCGCGGCCATCACGGCTGCGGTGGAGGCGGCGGAGGCCGGCCTGATCACGCCGATCCTGGTCGGGCCTGACGCGAAGATCAGGAAGGCTGCGGAAGAGGCCGGCAAAGACATCGCTGCGCTGCGCATCGTGCCGGCAGCCCACAGCCACGACGCGGCGGAGAAGGCGGTCGCGCTGGTGCGCGCCGGCGAAGCACGGCTGCTGATGAAGGGATCGCTTCATACCGATGAGCTGATGGGCGCGGTGATCGCTACCGCCACCGGTCTTCGCACCGAACGCAGGATCAGTCATGCCTATGTGATGGACGTGCCGGACCATCCGGTATCGCTTATCATCACCGACGCCGCGATCAACATCGCTCCGACGCTGGAGGAAAAGGCCGACATCATTCGAAACGCCATCGACCTTGCCCATGTGCTCGGCGTGGAGGAGCCGAAAGTGGCCATTCTCTCCGCCGTCGAGACCATCAATCCAGCGATGGAGTCGACCCTGGACGCAGCCGCGCTCTGCAAGATGGCGGATCGCGGGCAGATCACCGGTGGCATTCTCGATGGCCCGCTCGCCTTCGACAACGCGATCAGTGCGGCAGCCGCAAAGGAGAAGGGTATCGTCTCTCCCGTCGCCGGCCGGGCCGACATTCTTGTCGTGCCTAATCTCGAGGCTGGGAACATGCTCGCGAAGCAGCTGACCTTTCTCGGCGATGCGGATGCTGCCGGCATTGTGCTGGGGGCGCGGGTCCCCATCATCCTCACCAGCCGCGCCGACAGCCTGCGTACGCGTCTGGCCTCCTGCGCGGTCGCCGTGCTGATGGCGCGCACGGCGACCAAGGCGGCCCCAGGATTGCCGGCCAGCGCATGAAAGCCATCATCAGTCTCAATTCCGGCTCATCGAGCATCAAGTTTGCACTGTTCACGCTCGACGGAGCCAACAACCCCACGCTGTCAGCTGGCGGCAAGATCGAGCGGATCGGCATCGCGCCCAGCCTGAGCGTCCGCTCAGCCAAAGGCGATATCGTGCTGGAGCGCGGCTGGCCGGACGGCGCATCGCTGACCCACGCCGAACTGCTGAAGGACATCTTCGCTTGGGCGGCGGAACATTTGGCCGGTCGCGAGGTGATCGGGATCGGCCACCGTGTCGTCCACGGCGGGACCGCCTTCGCCGCACCGCGTCTCCTCGATGACGCAGTCCTTGATGCACTGGAAAAGCTCAGCCCGCTCGCGCCGCTGCACCAGCCGCACAATCTCGCCGCCATCCGCGCGATCGCGCAGCTCCGCCCTGAGCTGCCGCAGGTGGCCTGCTTCGACACGGCGTTCCACCACGACAAGCCGTCGTTCGCCGCGCGCCTGCCCCTTCCGCGCGCCTTCCATGAGCAGGGCATTCGGCGCTACGGCTTCCACGGTCTGTCATACGAATATATCGCGCGGCGCCTGCGTGAGATTGATCCTGTGCTCGCTGCCGGCCGGGTGATCGCGGCTCATCTCGGCAACGGCGCCAGCCTGTGCGCGATGCGCGCCGGCAAAAGCATCGACTCCACCATGGGCTTCACCGCGCTCGACGGGCTCATGATGGGAACCCGCTGCGGCGCCATCGATCCCGGCGTTGTGCTTCATCTCCAGACGCAGCTCGGAATGTCCGCGGCGGAGGTCGAGGATCTCCTCTACCGGAAGTCGGGGCTGCTGGGCGTGTCTGGAATCTCCAGTGACATGCGCACATTATCGGCTAGTGGCGGCCCCGAGGCCGAGGAAGCGATCGAACTTTTCTGCTGGAGGGCAGCGCGTGAGGCGGGCGGCCTCATCGCCTCGCTCAGCGGACTCGATGCCTTCGTGTTCACCGCCGGCATCGGCGAGAACCACGCCGATGTGCGCCACCGGATCTGCGGCCGGCTCGCTTGGGCTGGCCTTCGGATCGACGAGGCGACCAATCGCGACAGCGCTCTGCGGATATCGACGCCCGACAGCCCCGTAGCAATCCTCGTCATACCCACCGATGAAGAGCGCATGATCGCCCTTCACACACTCCAGGTCATTAGGAAAGATCCTTCATGAGGCCGTTCACCGATCAGGCCAGGAAGGAATGGCCGGAATGAGCAAGGTGTTCACAGGAAAGCCGTGGCTCTGGATTGCCATCGCCGTCGCAGCAGGCGTCGGCGGTTGGTATCTGACGCAGCAGCTGACCAAGAGCGAATTGCCGGCCGGAATTGCGAGCGGGAACGGTCGCATGGAGGCGGTCGCGATCGACATCGCGGCCCGTTCGTCGGGGAGGATCAGGGAAATCCTCGTTCAGGAAGGCGATGTCGTCACTTCCGGACAGATACTCGTTCACATGGATACGCTTCCGCTCCAGGCCCAGTTGCGGGAGGCACGCGCCCTTCTGCAGCGAAGCCAGATTGCCAAGCAGGCGGCGCAGAGCGGAGTTTCACAGCGCGAAGCCGAGCGCTCCGCGGCGCAGGCGGTTCTCGCACAGCGGGCGACCGAGCTCGACGCCGCGCAACGCCGGCTGGAGCGGTCGGAGCAGTTGGCGGAACGCAATGCCGTGTCGCTTCAGACGCTCGATGACGACCGGGCCCGGAGGGAAGGAGCGACGGCCGCACGTGACGCCGCGCGTGCGCAAGTCGCTGCAGCCGAGGCGAGCATCGCTTCGGCGCGGGCTAAGATCGTCGATGCCGAAGCCAACATCGAAGCGGCCGAAGCCACGATCGAGCGTATTCAGGTCGACATCAACGACAGTGCCCTTCGGTCTCCACGCGATGGACGGGTGCAATACCGCGTGGCGCAGCCGGGCGAAGTGATCGCCGCTGGCGGCCGGGTGCTCAACCTGATCGACCTCAACGACGTCTACATGACCTTCTTCCTGCCGACCGCCCAGGCCGGCCGCCTCTCGCTCGGTGCGGAGGCTCGCATCGTGCTTGATACGGCGCCGGACGTGGCGATACCCGCGACGGTGTCCTTCCTGTCCGACATCGCGCAGTTCACGCCGAAGACGGTCGAGACAGCGGAACAACGGCAAGGCCTGATGTTCCGTGTCCGCGTGCGGATCGCACGCGACTTGCTCAAGAAATATTCCGAGTACGTCAAGCCGGGCTTGCCGGGAGTGGCGTATGTGAAGCTCAATCCGGCGGCGCAATGGCCGGAGACCCTTCCGCAAAGAGTGTTGGAATGATCTCGCATGAGCAGGAACAGCGCACGTTAGAGCCGGCTGTGCTTGCTGCTCGGCTGCGAGGAGTCAGCCATGTCTTCAAAAAGAAGCGCGCGCTCGACGATATCACGCTCGACTTTCCGACCGGGCGCATGCTTGGCCTGATTGGGCCTGACGGCGTCGGCAAATCGACATTGCTGTCGCTGATCGCCGGCGCCCGCAAGGTGCAGCAGGGTTATGTCGAGGCGCTCGGCGCGAATATGTCCAGCGCGCGCGAGCGCAACGGGGTTGGTCCTCGCATCGCCTATATGCCGCAGGGACTCGGCAAGAACCTTTATCCGACGCTTTCAGTGTTCGAGAACATTGACTTCTTCGGGCGACTGTTCGGCCACGCCAAGGCGGAGCGCGAGCGGCGCATCCATGACCTGCTCGTCAGCACCGGCCTCGGTCCGTTTCGGGACAGAGCCGTCGGCAAGCTCTCCGGCGGCATGAAGCAGAAGCTGGGCCTCTGCTGCGCGCTGATCCACGATCCCGACCTTCTGATCCTCGACGAGCCGACCACCGGCGTCGATCCGCTGGCGCGCCGCCAGTTCTGGGATCTGATCGCCGGCATCAGGGCCGAGCGGCTGGAAATGAGCGTGATCGTCGCGACGGCTTATATGGCGGAGGCGGCCGGGTTCGACTGGCTGGTGGCCATGGATGCCGGGCGCGTGCTCGCCGCCGGCAGCCCCGCCGAGCTTCAGGCCCAGACCCGGACGTCGTCGCTGGACGCCGCCTTCATCGCGTTGATGCCGGACGAGAGGCGTAAGCAGCATCGCGCGGTGGTGATTCCGCCGCGGCCAGAGGACAACGGCAAGGAGCCGGCGATCGAGGCCGAGGGTCTCACCGCCCGGTTCGGAGACTTCACCGCTGTCGACCATGTCAGTTTTCGCATTCCGCGCGGGGAGATTTTCGGGTTTCTCGGCTCGAACGGTTGCGGCAAGACTACCACCATGAAGATGCTGGCCGGCCTGCTGCCCGCGAGCGGCGGCACGGCCCGGTTGTTCGGTCGTGAACTCGATCCGCAAGATCTCGGGACGCGCCGGCGCGTCGGCTACATGTCGCAGTTCTTCTCGCTCTATTCCGAACTCACCGTGCGGCAAAATCTGGAACTGCACGCCCAGCTATTCGAATTGCCTGCTGCCGACATCCCGTCCCGCGTCGACGCGATGGCGACGCGTTTCGACTTAACCGAGATCATGGACGGCCTGCCGGATGCCTTGCCGCTCGGCGTCACGCAGCGGCTCTCGCTGGCCGTGGCGACGATCCATGCCCCGGAAATATTGATCCTCGACGAGCCGACCTCGGGCGTCGATCCGGTCGCGCGCGATGCGCTGTGGCAGAGCTTCGTCGATCTGTCGCGCCAGGACGGCGTCACCATCTTCATCTCCACACATTTCATGAACGAGGCGGAACGCTGCGATCGCATCTCCCTGATGCATGCGGGCAAGGTGCTCGTCAGCGATACGCCTGCCGCGATCGTGGAAGCGCGTGGCGCGGCAAATCTCGAAGAAGCCTTCATCGGCCACTTGCAGGAAGCGGGCGGCGGCCAGGCTGTCACCGCACCGGCGACGTCCGACGCTGCTCGGTCGCATGCCAGCGCGAATCCCAATGCGAGCACGCGGCGTTTCTTCGACGTCCGGCGCATGATGAGCTACGCCCGACGCGAGACTCTTGAACTGCGTCGTGATCCGATCCGCGCCTCCTTCGCCTTCATCGGCAGCCTTCTTCTGCTTTTCGTGATAGGGTACGGGCTCAGCATGGACGTCGAGAACCTGCCTTATGCGGTTCTTGACCACGATCAGACCACGATCAGCCGGAGCTATGATCTCGATATCGCGGGCTCGCGCTATTTCACGGAACGTCCGCCCATCGCCGATTACGCGGACCTGGATCGCCGCATGCGCAGCGGCGAGCTCAGCCTTGCCATCGAGATTCCGCCGGGCTTTGCGCGCGACGCGGAGCGTGGCCGTCCGGTGCAGATCGGCGCGTGGATCGACGGCGCCATGCCGTCGCGCGCCGAGACCGCGCGCGCCTATGTCGAAGGCGTCCATGCCAACTGGATGGCGCAGGCGATGCGCGAGAAGCTCGGTCCCCGGGCGCTGGCGGGCGACTTCCAGCTTGAAACCCGCTTCCGCTACAATCCGAACGTGGAGAGCCGCAAGGCCATTGTGCCGGCGGTCATCGCCATGCTTCTCCTGCTCATTCCCGCGATGCTCGCGACGCTCAGCATCGTCCGGGAGAAAGACCTCGGCTCGATCGTCAATTTCTACGTCACGCCCGTCTCCCGGCTGGAATTTCTGCTCGGCAAGCAATTGCCCTATGTCGGCCTGGCGATGATGAATCTCGTCACGCTGACGGCGTTCGGCATCTTCGTGCAAGGCGTTCCCTTCAACGGAAACCTTGCCGCCTTCATCGCCGGCGGGCTGTTCTATGTCATCGCGACGACCGCGCTCGGACTGTTCATCTCGAGTTTTATGAACAGCCAGATCGCGGCGATCTTCCTCACCACGCTCGCGACCATGCTGCTGGCGGTCAAGTATTCCGGCATGATCGATCCGGTCGCCTCCATGGAAGGTTCGGCCGTCCTCATCGGCGCGGTCAACCCGGCGACCCACTTCGTCACCATCGCGCGCGGCGCCTTCTCCAAGGCGCTGGGGTTTGCCGAACTCCGGTCATCCCTGGTGCCGCTTTTGGCCGCGGGTCCGGTCCTGATCGGCCTGAGCGTGCTTTTTCTCAAGAAGCAGGCGCGCTGAGCCATGCGTGCCTCGAACATCTGGCGGCTGGGCGTCAAGGAGTTATGGAGCCTCGTTCGCAATCCCGCTCTGCTGGCACTGATTGCCTACGCCTTCTCCTTGCAGATCTACGTCGCAGCGACGGCGGTTCCGCTCTATCTCAACAACGCGCCGATCTCGATCGTCGACGAGGACGTCTCGTCGCTGTCGGCGCGGATCGCGTCGGCCTTTTATCGTCCCTATTTCAGTGCCCCCAAGGTCATTTCGCTCCCCGAAATGAACCAGCGCATGGATGCAGGCATCGACACTTTCGCGCTCGTGATCCCGCCCAATTTCGAACGCGACGTTTTGGCCGGCAGCGAGCCGGCGATCCAGTTCAACGTCGACGCGACCCGCATGACTCAGGCGTTCACCGGCGCCGGCTATGTGCGGGCGATCGTCTCGGCCGAGGTCACCGAATTCGCACGGCACTATCGTCCTGCGGAAGCGGCGCCGGTCGATTTGGTGCTGCGCGCTCGCTTCAACCCCGAGCTCATTGCCGGCTGGTTCAGCGCGATGATGGAGGTCATCAACAACGTCTCCCTCTTGTCCGTCATTCTGGCTGGCGCAGCGCTCATTCGAGAGCGTGAGCGCGGCACGATCGAGCATCTCCTGGTCATGCCGGTTACACCGATCGAGATCATGCTGGCAAAGATCTGGCCGATGGCGCTCGCGGTGTTCGTGGCCGCCCTGTTCGCGCTCACCTTCGTGGTACAGACCTGGCTTGCGATTCCGGTTGCCGGTTCTCTTTGGCTGCTCATGCTGGGCTTGGTTTTGCAGTTATTTGCGACCACCTCGCTGGGCATCCTCCTTGCGACGATAGCAGGATCGATGCCGCAGTTTGGTCTGCTGCTGCTGATGGTGCTGTTTCCGCTGCAGGTCCTCGCCGGCGGATTGACGCCCGCGGAGAGCATGCCAAGTGCTGTCCGCGCGGTCATGATGGCCGCGCCCGACACGCATTTCGTGTCCCTGTCGCAGTCGATCCTGTTCCGGGGCGCGGGACTCGGTGCGGTCTGGCCTCAATTGCTAAACCTGTTCGCGATCGGCCTTGCCTTCTTCCTGCTGTCGCTGTGGCGGTTCCGGAAGTCCTTGCGATCCCGTGGACGATAAAAAAGCAGAGCAAACACCATCCAAGGCCCAGCCGACGCACGAACGCAAAAAGCGGCGGATCGCCTTTGCGCTACGCCTTGGCGGCCCCAGAGCCCCGCGAACGCAGCAAGTCCCGTAGCTTCGGAAATTCGGTGCGCACGTGCTCGTCCAACGCATCCGCGAATTCGGGCGTGAACGAAAAGCGCAAGACCGCATCGAATATGCGGCCCGGACCGCGAAATCCGGCCTCGACCACGTGAGAGATCGCCACGCCGTCCGCTTCGTCTTCGAGGCCCAGGATGAGTCTTCCGGGGAGCCGCACGCCCCTGACGAACTGCCAGGTGATCTCCTTGCCTGGAATCGAGGCGGTCACAACCGCATGGAATTTCAGGCGGAAACGACCGACATATTCATCCATGTAAATCAGGTTGCCGACATCGCCTGCGACCTTGCGCACAGTGTGAAATCGCAAGTGAACCCCGGGCCACCAGGCTTGATAGCTGGCGTCGTCGCAGTTCAGCATGAAGTCGGTCACTTCACGGCTGTTCAAGCCGGGCACTTGTATGTCGGTTTGCAGGCGTATCATCGCGCAGCCCTGAGAAAGCCGTTCGTGCTCTCAATCAGTGCGACAGAAAGATCGGAAGCGATGGCCGCGCAAGCATGCTTTTTGTCGCCCCGCCGAGGATGAAATCCCGAATGCGAGAGTGTCCGTATGCTCCCATGACAAGAAGGTCAGCCTCGCGTGAGGCAACATACGAATCGAGTGCGTCACCGGTGCTTCTACCGGCGGCATCGACCGTATCCAAGGTGACCTCGACGTCATGATGGGCCAGATGCTTTGAGAGTTCTGCGCCAGAATGCCTGGTATTGATTGCCTTGTCGCCGGTGACCGTCACGACGTACACCCGCTTGGCCATTGCCAGTATCGGAATTGCGTCGGCAATCGTCCTCGCTGCAGGTCGGCTGAAATCCCAAGCCACTACGACAGTATTCAACGCACCGCGATGACTGGCTGGCTTCGGGATGATGAGTGTAGGGCGTCCCGATTCGAATACGATCTGTTCAACGTACCAGTCGCCGATATCGACAGCTCCACCCTCGCCCACGGGGACAATCGTTAGATCGCGAAGTCGGGCATGTCCGATCACTACATCCGCAACGTCTGAGATTAGGCAAGTCTCCGATCGCCGCTCATGAAATACTCCCCGCTGTTCAGCGGCCTCCTGGAATGCGGTCAAGAGCATCTGCGCGTTCGCCGAACTCTTCTTGCTCTCAGCGGCGGCCAATGCGGGAACATTAAACAGGTTACCGACAATGCTTCCTGGAATTTGAAATTCAACCTCACAGGCGACGGCCGAAATCTTGGCGCCGATGGCTGCGGCGAAGTCAACGCCTTGGGCGAGCTCCGCGACCGGCGTTGGATCCGGGTAGGTCGTCAGGACCATCAGCAAGTCTTTGAAGGCCATCTGTTCTCCATTTTCTCCGCGCTGGCTCAGCCAATTGTTATCGCATCTTGCGCTTGCAGGGGTTGATCTCGCTCAACAATCTGGCCGAGAGAACAAACATTAGTCTAGCTATTCATTGCACCAAAGATCGCCCGATCCGACCGATTGCCGGTCCGCTCAACCGGAAGAGGAGCGGCGAACATTGCGGTGATCTTGGCATGCGCTGCGGGCGTCAGAACGAAAAGCGTTTCTACTATTGAGGCTTTACGAAGATTGGACTATCGCGGCATTTATGCAATCGTGAGAACAGTCCGGTCAGCCCCGTCTCCATCTCGGAGAAATGATGAGGAAGCGGCCAGCACAGGCTGGCAGCGCTCTCCCATCGTCGTCAGTGGCTTGAGGCAAAGAGGTGTGAGATGACCGAAAAACTTCGTCTGGATATTCCGATCCTGCTGCCTGACGTGCCGGACGCCGACGATGCCTGCGTCGCGCGGCTCACCTCGGAGATCGGCGGGCGCGCGGGCGTCGAGGAGGTGCACGTGCGGGGCACCGGCCCGGGCGAGCCGGCCCAGCTTTGCGTGCACTACGACCCGGAGATCATACCACTACCGCGGATCCGCGAGCTCGCGGCGAGCGCCGGTGCCACGATCAGCGAACGGTTCGGCCATCTGCTGTGGCAGGTCGAAGGGATCGCCCACCAGCGCCGGGCACGCACGGTTGCCGATGGTCTGCGTACATTGCCGGGCGTACTGGAGGCGCAAGCGAGCGCCGGCGGGGTGGTGCGTGTTGAATTTGACCGGAGCCAGGGGTCTGAGAAGGCCATCCGCGATGCGCTCGCCAAAATGGGTGTCACGGTGCGTGAGCAGGTCGTCGCCCGGGCGCCTGCGCCGGAGCCGCGGCGTTCCGGGACGGACGAGGCGGCTGACGCGCATGGGGACCATAGTCATGCCGGTCCCGATCATGCCGGCCACGATCACGGCGAAGAAAAGGGCGGCAGGGGCGAAAAAGATCACGATCATGCGCATGGCGGCCTTCTGGGGCCCAACACCGAACTGATCTTCTCGCTCATTTGTGGCGCTCTGCTTGGCGTCGGCGTCGCGATCGAGAAGCTCCTGCCGACGGCTCCCTCCTGGCTGCCGACCGCCTGCTATATCGCCGCCTATTTCTTCGGCGGATTCTATACGCTGCGCGAAGCGATCGACAATCTGCGCCTCAGGAAGTTCGAGATCGACACGCTGATGTTGGTCGCAGCGGCGGGCGCCGCGGCGCTCGGCGCCTTCGCGGAAGGGGCGCTGCTGCTGTTCCTGTTCAGCCTCGGCCACGCGCTCGAGCACTATGCGATGGGGCGGGCCAAGCAGGCGATTGAAGCGCTCGCCGAACTGGCTCCACGAACTGCCACTGTCCGCCGCGACGGCGAGACGCGCGAGGTCCCCGTAGAGGACCTCGTGGTCGGTGACGTGGTTGTCGTGCGTCCGAATGAGCGGCTGCCGGCCGATGGATTCCTGGTCAAGGGCGAGTCGAGCGTCAACCAGGCGCCGGTGACCGGCGAGAGCATCCCGGTCGACAAGCGGCCTGTCGAGGACATTGCCAAGGCACGGGCCAAGCCCAACGCCGTGGACTCATCCTCGCGCGTCTTCGCCGGCACCATCAACGGCGCGGGTGCGATCGAGATCGAGGTGACGCGTCTTTCGACGGAAACAGCGCTCGCCAAGGTCGTGCAGATGGTGAGCGAGGCCGAGACTCAGAAATCGCCGACCCAGCGTTTCACCGATAAGTTCGAGCGCATTTTTGTGCCGGCCGTGCTGGCGCTCGCCGTCATTCTGCTGTTCGCCTGGGTGGTGATCGACGAGCCGTTCAGCGCGAGCTTTTATCGCGCGATGGCGGTCCTGGTGGCGGCTAGCCCCTGTGCGCTGGCGATCGCGACGCCCAGCGCCGTGCTGTCTGGCGTGGCGCGCGCGGCGCGCGGCGGCGTCCTCGTAAAAGGCGGCGCGCCACTGGAAAATCTCGGCTCGTTAAGCGCGATCGCCTTCGACAAGACCGGCACGCTGACGGAGGGCCGTCCGCGCATCACCGACATCGTCCCGGCCGAGGGCGTTTCGCAAGAGGAACTGCTCAGGGTTGCCGTGGCCGTCGAGCAACTCAGCGATCATCCGCTCGCGGAGGCGATCGCACGCGACGGCCGTGAGCGGTTGGGTGGACGCGACGTCCCGGAGGCGCAGGATCTCAAGAGCCTCACCGGACGCGGGGTGACCGCAGCGCTGGAGGGCAAGCCGGTCTGGATCGGCAAGGCCGAGATGTTCGGCGCCGACGGCATTGCGCCGCTGGGCGAGGCCATGAGAGCGGCCATTGCGAAACTGCGCGACGGCGGCCGCACCACGATGGTCGTGCGCTACGGCGACAAGGAACTCGGTGCGATAGGCTTGATGGATACGCCACGCGCCGCCGCGCGCAAGGCGCTGGCCGAGCTGCACACGCTCGGCATCAAGCGGATGATCATGATCTCCGGCGATCACCAGAAGGTCGCCGACGCTATCGCCAAGGATGTCGGGCTCGATGAGGCCTGGGGCGATCTGATGCCGGAGGACAAGGTTGAGGCGATCAAGAAGCTGAGCGCCGAGCAGAAGGTCGCCATGGTCGGCGACGGCGTGAATGACGCGCCTGCGATGGCGAGCGCGACGGTTGGCATCGCGATGGGCGCGGCCGGCTCCGACGTCGCTCTAGAGACTGCGGACGTCGCGCTGATGGCCGACGATCTCAGTCACCTGCCCTTTGCTGTGGGCCTCAGCCGCCACACCCGCGGGATCATCTTGCAGAACGTGTTCATCAGCCTCGGCGTGGTCGTGATCTTGGTGCCGGCGACGATCATGGGGCTCAGCATCGGTGCGGCAGTCGCGGTGCATGAGGGTTCGACGCTCGTGGTCGTCGTCAACGCGCTGCGGCTGCTCGCGTATCGCGACAAGAGACAATAGCAGCTCGGCGTATTCCCCACCGGAGGAGCCGCCCGGGCAATGTGGGCGGATACGGGAGCCGGCGAAAGATACGAAGGCTATTCCAGCCGTATTGGAACGGCGAGCATTGTCCTGTCAGGTTCTCCCTTACAGTCAGGGTCGTCCTGACAGTAGGGTTCGTAGTGTGGCGCAAGCTATGCCGTTCATTCTGTGGAAATCGGAACGCGAGGTCGCTAAGCTGGCCGCAGGGCCGGGCGGCATTCACATTTGCGACGCTTGCGTCGAAGCGAGCCGACTTTTCATGTCCGGCACTGCTGCACTGCCGCGGGATTTTGATCCGGCGACGTGGCCGACTGATCGCTTCGTCGCGGCCCTTGGACCCCTCCACGCCACAGCAGAGGCGCACCGCGAGCATCTCGCGGAGATCGTCGACACGCTCCGCCATCGAGAGGTAAGCTGGGCAAAGATTGCAGAGCCCCTCGGCGTGTCCTGCCAAACTGCGTAGGAACGGTTCGGCGGGCAATAGTCGGCTTAGGGAGATTCCGCGAGGGGCGGCGATCAAGGCTCCGCGCGGTACTTGTCCGGATTTCCCGGCCGCCCTCAGCCTTCGGCTGAGCGAACTGTTGGGCATCCACGCATAATTGTGGTTGGAACCCAATGCGAAGATTGCCGTTTTCCTTACTGCCATGGCCCGTTTCGTTTGTGGTCGGAGGCGGCATGAAAAAAGGCTTATTTGCTATCTCTGACGTCGGGCATAAGCCGCGATGTGAAGCGTCGGACCTTCGGAGCTGCGCAAGAGTCTTTGATTGTACGATACCTAAAGGAGGTGATGATGCGGAAACTTCTCATAATCGGGATCAGCGCGGCCTCGGCGTGCCTCTTGTATTCCAATGCGGCGAGCGCTTTGCCCGGCGCCGCTCCTAAATCTCTGGCGCCGAGTGCGTCCATCGGAGGGGACCTATTCCAACAAGTTCATTCCCGCAAACACCGCCACCGACATCGGCATTATGCATATCGTGGCTACAGGGGATACCCGATCGGCCCTTATCCGTACGCCGCGTACTCCTATCCCGTCTATGTGCCGCTCTATTATGGTCACCATTTAGGTGGCTATTACGGTCACCATTTAGGTGGGCACCTTTCCAGTGGACATAATTTCGGGGGTCATTTGCAGCACCACGGGCATCATTAGCTTTGCCGGCTCGTGCCTTGATTGAGAAGGCGAATCGTCAGACATCGAAAGTCTGGTCGAGCTTATCACCCTCTAATCGTAGTGGCGCTGCGCGCGAACTTGGACAATCCGCAAATCCGCAGGCTCTACTTTTGGCTCGGACGGGCGTAGAAATGTAACGCTGAAAATAATTATAAGCAGGCGCAATCAGCGACTACTGCAAAAAAAGCTGCCCTGTTAGCTGTACCTCTCTCGATCAAAGCGTTTCTGGCAAACTCGCGCGATTGATGGGGTGTCTCTCGCACATCTTTGTAACCGGGCTTATTTCGAAAGGAACCCAAATAGCACCGCAGCGTTGTCTATGCCGAATAACGCGCATTGGGCGGGTAAATGGCAGACAACAGACCTTCGATTACACGCGAGAAGCTGGCGGCGCTGCTGAACGAAGACTTGGCTCGCGAATACCAAGCGATCATCGCGTACGTTGTCTATTCGCAAGTGCTCAAGGGTGCTGAGTATATGAGCATTGCGGATCAGCTACAAAAGCACGCCGCGGAAGAGCTGAAACACGCGCTGACGATATCTCGGCAAATTGATTATCTCGGCGCTACACCAACGACGATTCCAAAACCCATCGAAGTATCCGATAGTGCGGAGAAGATATTGCGGGCAGATCTTCAGAACGAGATCGACACAATCAAGAACTATCGCGAGCGGATCCGTCAGTGTGAAACATTGGGCGAATTCGCTATCGCCGAGCACATCCGCGAGATCTTGCTCGATGAGCAAGACCATTTGATTGATCTTGCCACCGCTCTGGGCGAAGACGCGCCAGATTTGACCAACTAGCATCGCGTGCGAGGTGCACGCACGCCGAAGGATTTGAGTGCGAGGTCTGTCCGCGCCCAATGTGTTGATTATTTTGTCGAAATGACGATTTCTGGCGTGGACGCGCGCCTCAAATATTAGCTTTTGCCATCGTTGGGTGTTGAGGGCTGGATCATGCTTTTCAGAGGGGCAAGAGAGCGGAGAGTTGCGAAGGTCACAATGCTGAGGATCAGGGCAATATCATAGAGACCGTAGCCAACAGCTCCCCCGAGCGCCCCTGTTGCCCACAAGCTGGCCGCTGTGGCTGTGCCGGACGTATGGTCTCCGCGCTTCAGGATGGCACCTCCGCCAATGAATCCTATTCCCGTAATCAGACCTTCGAGAATCCGAGCCTGACCCATCGAGGTCTCGCCCAAGACGCGGATCGCGACGAGCACAAAACCGCACGCGGCAATCGCGACGAGCGGAAAGGTTCGTAGACCAGCGCTGCGCTCCTGACTTTCCCGCTCCCATCCAATCGGCAATGCCAAAATGTAGGCGATAGCCAAATCGACCAAGTGGGAGCCCATTTCTACCCAATTCAAGGCTGCAAATCTCATCGTCATCTCCCACTCGCCAACGGACATCCAGAACAATAGTGCTCGTGCAGGGGTTCCTGTTACTCTGTTACACGACGAAGAGATTTTCCGTGCCCAGCCTCTTCCGCCCCAGTCGATGATTGGCTACCGCTCGGCCAGAAATTCTCCATTCGTTCAGAGCGGGCGGAATGTTACAAAATGAATGCGAGATTCTAGCTAAAAAATCCCGGGGGTTTGCAATTGACTTTCAATTGCGGAGCCCGAACACATGGCGGCGGGACCGGCTCCCGGCGGTTGTCAAGATTGGACAGGCGCCTTATTTCATGTTGGCAGACTTTTACTCGTAGGAGGTTGCTGTGGGTTCGCATTTTCTCGACCGTCTGTTTGGCCGGAGGTATGGCGGCGGCCATGGAGGCGGTCATCATGGAGGCGGCCACGGAGACCGGTACGGCCGAGGGCCCGATCGTGGTGCGCCTTGGGGCAATCAGCAGAATCCGGACTGGGATCAATCGCCGCCGCCCGCGCAACAGCGGGTGCTTGTGTGTCCCAGCTGTCGCTCTGACAACGCGCCGGACAGCCGTTTTTGCGCCAATTGTGGCCAGCGCTTCGGATCGTCCGAGGCGGCGTGTTCGAAGTGCAATGCGTCAATTCCAGCCAACTCTAAATTTTGCCGCTCTTGCGGTACGGCGGTGGCCGGAGCAAATCCTGAGGGAAAGTGAGTCCTATCTTCACGCCGACGTCCGATTGGTGAACATGTGAGGCTGAAGGCCTCGTGCGTTCACAGGAACGCGACGTCATGCCCGGTTGGGGATGAGAGTGATCGTCGAAAAGAATCTGCATCCGTGCCCGAGGCTGTACAAGCAGGAGCTGATGCCGAGGCGCGCCGTCTTAACGAACTGAATTCTAGGCGCGAGAGGGTGACATGGCCGCAGGGGTTTCAGCGAGCGACCCAGTATCTACCGCGACAGCAGCGGGGCGGCATAAGCGCAGACTGTACATTGCGCTGACCCTCACCACCACTTTTATGGTTGTCGAGGTTATCGGCGGCTTGTGGACCGGCAGCCTCGCTCTCCTTGCCGACGCAGCCCACATGCTCACCGATGCCGGCGGCCTGGCATTGGCTTTGATCGCGATCCGTTTCGCCGAACGGCCACGGACACCACAGAACACCTTCGGCTATGTTCGTATGGAGGTGCTATCGGCGCTCACCAACGCCGTGGTTCTCCTCCTCCTGACTGTATATATCCTCTACGAGGCCTATCAGCGATTCTTGAGCCCGCCGGAGATCATCGGCGGACCGATGCTGGCCGTGGCAGTTGCCGGTCTCGTCGTCAACCTGATCAGTATGAAAATGCTCTCCGCCGGCTCGGCGGAGAGCCTCAACGTCAAAGGCGCCTACTTCGAGGTGCTGGCGGACATGCTCGGTTCGCTCGGCGTCATTGTGGCTGCAATCGTGGTGGTTCTGACCGGCTGGCAACTAGTCGATCCGATCATCGGCGCCGGCATCGGGCTGTTCATTGTCCCGCGCACGTGGATCCTGCTCAAGCAAGCGATCCATATTCTAATGGAGGGCACGCCGCCGGAAATCGACATGGCCTTGCTTGAAAAGAGGCTTCTCGAGATTCCGGGCGTCCTTGCCGTTCGTGATCTCCATGTCTGGACGATTACATCCGGCGCCGATGCGATGAGCGGCCACCTTGTCGTGACTGACACGGCTTCAGCCCGGACGATACTGGCCGAAGCTCAGGAGGCGCTGAAGACTGGCTTTGGCCTGACACATGTGACGATCCAGATCGAGGACGAAGCGCTTGAGGGAGCCGAAGCCAAGCGGCCGTTTTGATTTCGTCGAGAGTTTGCCGCAGTGAACGAGTGAGGACGACGTGGGTAACGATCATTGGAATGAACGCTCTTTCCGAAAGGGTCCTGGATCAAATCGATACCCGGCGCCCAGGTCCGGTTACTCGACTGATGCTCCGCCGCGGGCGCCGATCTCGTGGGTTGTCGTCATCTTCGGTCTCCTTGCATGGACGGTCGTTGTCTATGTTGGATATGTCGCACTCGATATCGCCCTGTCGTGGCTCTCAACCAGCGGCGGCGCCGTGTTGCAAGCGGGGAAGGACGCCGGAAGCGCGATAGGCGTCGGCAAAGAGGTCGGCGTCGCGATCGACAGCCTGAAGTCCACCGGTCTCCTCGACCAGGCGGTCTCCTTGCTGATGATCGTCCTGAAGCCGGCAGCCATCGTGATTTGGGCGCTTGGCGCGCTGTTGATCGTCCTCTTGCCGAGGATGCTTTGGCGTTTGGGTGGAGCATTCGGCAGACGCCGACATTAAGTAAGTGCTATCGCTCCGGCCGCGCTCTGGAATGATCCCAGTCATATCTTGAACCACTGCCTTGTGGTAATTCCACTGTCGCAAATGAGTGACCGGCGGCATGATTGGGGTAGCCATCACCCAGTTTCGGCAAATTCTAGAGTCGAGGAAGGATGACAGAAAAACAAGACCATCCGGGATCTGCTCCTCGCCTGATCCTTTCCCTGCCGGGCAACGAAGCCTTTGGGCAGCATCTGGCAGCAGCCGGGCATTGGGAGCTCGGCACAATAGGAACCCGGCAATTTCCGGATGGCGAGTCCTACGTCCGTATCCTTTCCGACGTTGCAGGCAAAGCGGTCGATCTGGTCTGCACACTCGCAAGGCCCGATGATGGCTTCTTGCGTCTTGTCTTCGCGGCAGATGCCGCGCGGGCGCTCGGCGCGCGAGAGGTCACTCTGATCGCGCCTTATCTCGCTTATATGCGGCAGGATCGCCGTTTTCAGCCGGGTGAGGCGGTGACGTCGAAGAGCTTCGCGCGGCTCGTCTCGTCGAGCTTCGACCGGCTGGTCACCGTCGATCCGCATCTGCATAGATATTCGACTCTCTCGGCGCTCTACACGATCCCGACGGATACGCTGCATGCGGCGCCGCTGCTGGCGGATTGGATTGCCGCGGAAGTCGACAATCCTTTTCTCGTCGGTCCCGACGAAGAGAGCGAGCAATGGGTATCGGCCATCGCCGCACGCATTGGCGCCCCACACGCGGTGCTGCGCAAGATCCGGCATGGCGATCGCAATGTCGACGTCGAATTACCCGATCTGTCCAGATGGCGTGGCCGGCAGCCGGTGCTGGTCGATGACATCGCCTCGTCCGGCCGCACGCTGATCGAAGCGGCTCTCAAACTTCCGCTTCAAGGCTTTGCGCGACCCGTGGTGGTCGTTGTGCATGGCATTTTTGCCGAAGATTCTTTCCAGCGCCTTGCGCCGCTTTGCGGCCGGATCGTTTCGACAGATTCTGTTCCTCACGAGAGCAATGCCATCGGCCTTGCGCCGCTGGTTGCGAACGCGCTCGGATTGAGCGCTCCATCGTCGGCAGACCTCGTCCGGCACCGGCGTCCGCCCGAGCCCTTGGATGAGGTGGAGCGGGCGGGTCTCGATTCCTTTCCCGCGAGCGATCCGCCATCCTGGACGAGCGGGGCGCGGTGAAAGTGCCGCCTCCCGAAACCAGATCCAATAAAGGCGACGATGCA
Organism: Afipia sp. GW823-FHT06G09; assembly: GCF_058794875.1. Lineage (NCBI taxonomy): Bacteria > Pseudomonadati > Pseudomonadota > Alphaproteobacteria > Hyphomicrobiales > Nitrobacteraceae > Afipia > Afipia sp. GW823-FHT06G09. The sequence goes on along the minus strand of NZ_JBXAHF010000007.1, from coordinate 99,627 downwards.
GCATGAGCGGCACGGCTTCCAAGATGTTCAACACTTGGCGCAAGGGATACGGCCCGATTGTCCATCGTGAAGAGACGGTCGAGCGCATAGTGGCGCTGGCTTCGTCCGGCCGCATCGATCCGCAACCGCTCTATCGGATGCTGGTGGCTGCCGACCGCCTCACCTCCGCCGCCATGTGGAGCGTGGTCCATATGACCTACACCAAGCGGGTCGATCTCTCTGGCGCCCCGCTCCCGGCGGACGCTTTCAAGACCACCCCGGAAGGACATACCGGCGGCTCGCTCAACATGGTCCCGGCTTTTGTCGGCTATCTGACGGCCAATGCGATTTCAGCGACGACGCGTTCCTGGCTGATGGGCCAAGGCCATTGTGTTGCCGCTATCGAGGCCGTCAACGTCCTCACCGGCGATGTCTCACCGGCGCAGAAGGGCCGCTACGATCGCAGCGAGAAGGGATTGTCGCAACTCGCCGCCGACTTCTACTCATACAAGATCGGCCCCGACGGCGCTCCGGCCGTACCGCTCGGCAGCCACGCAGGACCGAATACCGCCGGCGCGATCTCCGAAGGCGGTTATCTCGGCTTCGCGGAGGTGCAGTACGTGCACATGCCGCTCCCCGGCGAAAGCCTCGTGGCGTTCCTGAGCGACGGCGCATTCGAGGAACAGCGCGGTTCGGACTGGACGCCTCGCTGGTGGCGGGCCGAAGATTCCGGCCATGTCATCCCGGTCATGATCCTCAACGGGCGGCGTATCGAAGAGCGCGTCCAGATCGCGCAGCAGGGTGGCGCCACATGGCTCGCCGACCATCTCAAGCTCAACGGCTTTGATCCCTTCATCGTCGATGGCCGCGATCCAGCCGCCTTCGCAGGGGCCATTCTAGAAGCCGAGCGCCGACTCCAGAGTTTCGCTGCGGAAGCGGCGCATTCCTATCCGGCGCCGGTTCCTTATGTGATCGCCGAAACCGTCAAAGGGTTCGGCTTTCCGGGAGCGGGCACGAATGCCGCGCACAATCTGCCGCTCGGTGGCAATCCCGCGCAGGACGAAGCAGCCCGTACCGCCTTCAACGATGCGGCCCGCGTGCTGTTCGTGCCGCCTGACGAGATTGAGCAAGCCGTCGCAGCGATCGCTGTCCATGGCAAGCAAGGCCGCGTGCCCGAAAGCCGGCACCCCCTCGCGCTGCGGCGGCCTCCGACTCCAGTACTCCCCGAACCTGATTGGACCGTAGCCGGCAGTCCGCCCGACTGCGCGATGCATGCTATCGACCGCTGGTTCGTCCGCCTCGTCGATGCGAACCCCGGCCTTCGGCCCCGTGTCGGCAACCCCGACGAACTGCGCTCAAACCATATGGGTGCAACCCTCGACAGGTTGCGCCACCGGGTGAACGTTTCGGAGCCCAACGTCGCCGATGCCGTGGATGGGGCGGTCATCACCGCGCTCAACGAGGAAGCGGTTGCGGGCGCGGCGCTCGCCAACAAGGGAGGCATCAACCTGATTGTCAGCTACGAGGCTTTCGCCTTGAAGATGTTGGGCGGGCTTCGCCAGGAGATCGTCTTCGCCCGTCGCCAGCGTGAGGTCGGCCAGAAGCCGGGTTGGGTATCCGTCCCGCTCATCGTCACGTCTCATACCTGGGAGAACTCCAAAAACGAGCAGTCGCATCAGGACCCGACCATTGGCGAGGCGCTGCTCGGCGAGATGTCCGACACGGCACGCGTTCTGTTCCCCGTGGATACCAACAGCGCCATGGCCGCCCTGAGAGCCGTCTACCAGGGTCGCGGACAGGTAGCCTGCCTCATCGTGTCGAAGCGCGACATGCCGTATCGCTTCGGTGGCGAGGCTGCGCTCAAGTTCATTGCCGATGGCGCCGCTCACATCGAAGGCGAGCGCGACGGGGCCGAGTTGCAACTGGTTGCCATCGGCGCCTACCAGCTCGAGGAGGCGCTCAAGGCAGCACATCGCCTCAAGACGCACGGCCGCCGCGTTCTCGTAACCGCTCTCTCGGAACCTGGCCGATTCCGAATCCCCCGCGATTCCATTGAAGCCGCCTTCACAGCTAGCGAGCAGGATATTGCGGCGCTGTTCCCGGCCGGGCTGCCGCGAGTCATCGTGTCTCACGCGAGACCGGAACCAATGCTCGGCTTGTTGCGGCGGCTCGACTCCGGGCCTCAAAGGACTGTCGCGCGCGGCTATATCAGCCGGGGCGGCACGCTCGACGTTGCAGGCATGCTGTTCGCTAACCGCTGTAGCTGGGCGCATCTGGTGGACGCGGGAGGCGCTCTCCTCGGCTGCAAGCGCGAGGAGATTCTCTCCTCGACCGAGCAAGGCGCGCTCGACGGACGCGGCGATCCGGCGGATTTGGCCGCCTTCACATTCTGAAAGTTCGCAATGTTGACTCTGACCTCTCTCGGCGGCGCCGGCACTGTCACCGGCTCGAAACATCTCCTCACCAACGGCGGCAAGCGCATCTTGATTGATTGCGGTCTATTTCAAGGCCTCAAGAACCTTCGCGAGCTGAACTGGGAACCGTTGCCGGTCGCGCCGTCGAGCATCGATGCCGTCGTCTTGACCCATGCTCATCTCGATCACTCGGGCTACTTACCCAAGCTCGTGCGTGACGGCTTTCGTGGCCGCATCTACGCGACCGCGGCGACACGCGATGTCGCAGAGCTCATCCTCAAGGACAGCGGCTACCTCAACGAGAAGGACGCTGAGTACGCCAATCGGAAAGGGTTCTCCAAACACAAGCCGGCGCTGCCGCTGTACGGCGCGCGTGATGCCGAACGCGCCATGGAGTTCTTTTCGCTTGTTCCTTTTAACACGGTCACGACGCTCCCAGGTGGTGCGACCGTGAGGTTTCGCTACGCCGGCCACATCCTCGGAGCCGCCAGCGCCGAGATCGAATGGGGCGGCCGCCGCATTGCTTTTTCAGGGGACCTTGGCCGCTACGGCGACCCAATCTTTCCGGACCCGGCAGCTATCGCCGAAGCAGATTACGTCGTCGTTGAATCGACCTACGGAAACCGCCTCCACGATTCTGCCGATCCCACCGAAGCGCTCGGCAAGGTCATCGAGCGCACCATCAAGCGCGGCGGCACCGTCGTCATCCCGGCCTTTGCGGTCGGGCGCGCACAGTCGCTGCTCTATCATCTGTGGCGCCTGCAGACCGCCGGCCGTCTATCGGGCGTCCCGATCTATCTGGACAGCCCGATGGCGATCGAGGCGACAGGCCTGCTCCACGCCCACCACGACGATCACCACTTGTCTTCCAAGGAATGCGACGCGATCTGCGGCATCGCCACCTATACACGCGATGTGGAAAGCTCCAAGGCGATCTCGACCAGCCCCTGGCCCAAGGTCGTGATATCGGCGAGCGGGATGGCGACGGGAGGCCGTGTTCTCCATCACCTCAAGGCCTTCGCGACCGATCCCAAGCACACGATCCTGTTCTCCGGGTTCCAGGCCGCTGGAACGCGAGGCCGAGCGATGCTTCAGGGCGCGCGCGACATCAGGATCCATGGCCAATGGGTGCCGGTTCGGGCAGAGGTCGATGACCTGTCGATGCTGTCGGCACACGCTGATGCTAGCGAGCTGATGCGCTGGCTCTCCGGCTTCCGCCGCGCTCCGTCTCGCGTCTTCATCGTCCATGGCGAGGCCGACGCCGCCGAAGCGCTGCGGGTGCGGATTGATCGCGAACTTGGGTGGGATGCCGCTGTGCCACGTCAGAACCAGATCTTCGATCTATGACGACGACAGATAACGCTGCTCGTGCCGATCAACCAAGGCACCGTGTACGCCGTCTCCGGCTGCATAGCCAGCATCAGGCGATCGTAATCATGCGTGCCGACTGTCACGTCTGCCGGGCCGAGGGATTTGCTTCGCGCTCTCAGGTTCTCGTGGCCAATGGCAAGCGCCAGGTCCAGGCGACTCTTTTTCAAGTCGACGGTGAAGCCATGCTGGGCCTCGACGAGATCGGACTGTCCGAAACCGCCTGGGACCTTCTTGGCGTCGCGGAAGGCGACGAGGTCAGGGTCTCCCATCCACCCGCAATGGATTCGCTCGCTGATGTGCGGCGGCGTATCTATGGCAATCGTCTGGATACGTCCGCCTTCTCGGAGATCGTGAGGGATGTTGTCGCCGGCAGCTACACCGACGTGCACCTCGCCGCCTTCCTGACCGCGAGCGCCGCGCTGCCGCTGGACGAAGAGGAGACGGTTAGTCTGACGAGGGCAATGGTGAATGTCGGCGACCGCCTGCGCTGGGATGCCGCGATCGTGGTCGATAAACACTGCATCGGCGGGCTTCCCGGCAACCGCACCACGCCGATTGTCGTGGCGATCGTGGCCGCGAACGGCCTCGTCATGCCCAAGACCTCCTCGCGCGCGATCACCTCGCCGGCCGGTACGGCCGATATGATGGAAACCTTGGCGCCTGTCGATCTCGACATCGCGACTCTCCGACGCGTGGTGGAGGCGGAAGGGGGCTGCATTGCCTGGGGCGGTGCGGTCCACCTCAGCCCGGCCGACGATATCTTCGTGCGGGTGGAGCGCGAACTGGATATCGATACTGAAGGTCAGTTGATTGCGTCCGTCCTCTCGAAGAAGATCGCTGCAGGCTCGACACACGTGGTCATCGATATCCCGGTCGGCACAACCGCGAAGGTGCGCGGTAAAGACGTCGCTGACCGCCTTGCCGAGCGCATGACCGCAGTGGCTGCGCGCTTTAACCTTGCCGCCATATGCCTTCAAACCGATGGCTCGCAGCCCGTCGGCCGTGGCATCGGTCCGGCGCTCGAGGCCTTCGATGTGCTCGCCGTTTTGCATAACAAATCCGACGCGCCCGATGACCTGCGCCAGCGAGCTGTCACGCTGGCGGGCGCGGCACTGGAAATTGGCGGAAAGGCCAGCAAGGGAAGCGGCGTGACGCTGGCGCTCGCGACGCTTTCCGACGGCCGGGCGTGGAAGAAGTTCGAAGCCATCTGTGAGGCGCAGGGCGGACTGCGCACTCCGCCGCAGGCGCGCCACGTCTATCCATTGGTTGCGCCGCGCGCAGGCCGAATCGTTCATATCGACAATCGCAAACTAGCGCGGCTTGCCAAGCTGGCCGGTGCGCCCGGCGCCAAGGCTGCCGGCGTCTTCATGGAGGTGCGGCTTGGCGCGGAGGTTGATCGCGGACAGCCGCTCTTTCATGTCCACGCCGAGACACCCGGCGAGCTCGCCTACGCGCTCGACTATGCGGCACGTGCTGGCGATATTCTGATAGTCGGGTCTTGAAGGCTCCCTGCTGGCGGTTGAGTCGGATCGTCTAGGCTTACCTGGGGCCGCGTTCAAAGCAATAACTCCGTTTCCAATTTACAGGATATTTTGCAGCATACACAGCGTTTTACGATGTGGAGGCCTGCCAGCTTTTCATGTGGGGCCAAGCTACATTGCCAAAGGATTTCGTCTACTCACCGTCTGCTCGCTGCTCCTGGATCGCTCAACGCCACGGCCGAGGCGCACCGCGACCACCTTGCGAAATAGTCGACACCCTCCGCCATCGAGAGGTCAGTTGGGCAAAGATCAGAGACAAGCTTGGCGTGTTGCGTCAGACTGTAAGGGAACGGTTCGGCGGATCTTAGTTGCGCCGGAGCCGGCTTATCTTCGTTGTCTAACAGCGCTGGAATGGCAGGGCTCGACGGGCCATCTGGTGCGCTGCCGCTCACCCTCGCCCTGCCGACTTGTCCTTGCTTGTCGAAGATCATACAGAACATGATCGAACTTGTTTGCTAAGCTCTTCCCCATCAAGCCTACCGCGCGCTCGCCACACATTTGCTAGCCATGCACTGATGAGGTAGGCGACGACGCAGCCATTGTCTTCAGCATGAGACAATGGTGCCAAACCCGTTCTGCTCCGATGGCTTGAAGACTCTCTACGTGATGATGTCGTCGATGGCCGCCCACCGAAGGTGGTCAAGTTGGGCACCGTCCATCATTGGCGATTCGCTCTTGTCCGTCATTCGCAACTTTGTCCGGCGGCAATCCCGAACCCGTCTCGTCACCGGGCGGGAATCTAGTCTAGGCTAGCGAATAGCCCAGCTGCTATACAGGGACATCGTAAGACATCGAGCCCGTGAGACGCCGGATTAATTCCTCGATCAACGCTACCTTGGCCGCTTCGCCTAGGCATCAGTGCGTCATGATGGCATCACCGCAGCCCTGCGGGATGAAGTCGAAGCGCTCCACCGTCACGACGGTGACTGGCGACTACCCGGGCAGTGCGCATCATCCATCGCCATACGAGCGAGACCCCTCCGTGAAGCTCTACCAATCTTTTTTGGTAAGCGCGAGACAAGTTTCAGGACAACTTGGTGTGGTAAATTCGTTGGATTATGTTCGAAACATTCTGCTGCGAGGACTATTAACTGGCGACAGAGATTACGTTACACGGGTCGGTCCCAAAACGCGGTGTGCATGAAATTTCCGGCGGGCGCCCTTGAGGCCAAGCTAGCTTATCGCGGTGACGCAGGTCAAGTCGTGAACCCATAACGGATAGGTGGCAATGACTATCAGTGTCCAGACCTTTTACGATCAGCGCAGTGGCACCGCAACGCATGTTGTCACATGCGCTGCGTCCGGTTCTTGTGTTGTCATCGATCCAGTGTTCGATCTAGATCCAAAGTCGGGACGTACCAGCCGCGCTCCCGTTGACCGTATCGTGGATTTCATAAGGGCCGAGAAGTTGTCACTGGAATGGCTTCTGGAGACCCATGTTCATCACGATCACATCTCCGGCGCCCTGGCCTTGCGTGAAACGCTCGGCGGCCGACTGGCAATCGGCAAGCGCGTTGTGGAGGTCGCCGAAGTTATTCGCCAAGTCTATGCCCTGCCGCAAACGCATGCACGTCCGTTCGACCGTCTGCTGGATGAAGGCGACAGCCTGGGGTTTGGCGAAGAGACGATCGAGGTTTGGGCGACGCCGGGGCACACGATCGACCATTTGAGCTATCGCATCGCCGACACGATTTTTCTGGGCGACACGCTCTTCATGCCCGATAGCGGAACGGCGCGCTGCGACTTCCATCGCGGCGACGCCCGCATGCTCCATTCTTCGATCCGTCGTATCCTCGATCAGCCCGAAGAGACACGCTTGTTCGTTTGCCATGATTACGGCGCGGAGGGCAGCCGCCCGCCCGCCTGGGCAACCACAGTGGGCGCGCAGCGGGCCGAAAATATTCATGTCGGCAAGGGGCGGACCGAAGCGGAGTTCATCGCTCTGCGGCAGGAGCGCGATGCCGGGCTCGAAATGCCAGCGCTCCTGCTCGCATCCTTGCCGCTCAACATCGCGGCTGGGCGCTTCCCGGAGCCCGCAAGTAACGGGCGGGTCATTCTGCCGATGCCGCTTGATGTTCCGGTCAGTGCTCTCTAGCCGCCACCGCCCGAGCGTGGCTTCCACCGCCCCAAATACACGGGACACCGTGATGGATGAAATCCTGTCAACTGGCCGTCCGCTCGATTGCCTCGTTGTTGGAGGGGGCCCTGCGGGCCTGACTGCTGCGATCTATCTGGCGCGGTACCGGCGACGCGTCACCGTAGTGGACGACGGCGACAGCCGCGCACTCTGGATACCCCGTTCACACAACCATGCCGGCTTTCCCGACGGAATTAGCGGCAAGGAGCTGTTGAGTCGTATGCGCGCTCAGGCGGAGCTCTACGGTGCCGGAGTGCTGCGGGGCCGTATCGAGACGATCGAGGAGCGGGACGGCAGCTTTCTGGCGTGTGGTAACAACATCGCGCTCGAAGCGCGAACCATTCTTTTGGCAACCGGCACCAACAACCGGCGCCCGGACCTCGATCCCGCTATGCATCGGTCTGCGCTGGAGCGCGGTCTGCTGCGCTATTGTCCGGTCTGCGACGGCTTCGAGGCCGGGGACAAGGCTATCGGTGTTATCGGCGCCGATGCGCGGGGCGTCGCTGAAGCCTTGTTCCTGCGAACATATTCCGAAGACATTACCATACTCCCGGCGGGTGCAGTCGATATCAGCTCCGACGACCGCGCCCTTCTCGAACGCCACGGTATCCGCGTGGAAGAACGACCGCCCTTGCGCCTCGATTGCACCGGTAGTCGCGCGATAGTTCACTTTCGCGACGGCTCGCAGCTCAGCTTCGACACCATCTATCCGGCGCTTGGTTCCGAAGCGAACGACCATCTTGCCCAGGCGCTCTGTCTCGACATGGCGGATGGGTGCTGTATCGCGGTCGATCAAAAGCAACGCACTAGCCGAGGCGGCATCTACGCCGCAGGCGACATCGTCTTCGCGCTCGATCAGATCAGCGTCGCGATGGGCCACGCGGCAATCGCCGCCACGACGCTGCACAACGATCTGCGCAATCTAGACGGCTTAACGCGCCAGTAGTAAATCGGGCTGTGAAGTCGAGAATGGCAGCACAGACAAAACCTTCGAAGCGCTTGGAGCTGCCTGTCCAGAGCCGCAGTGCATCGCACCTCATCTCTTTGTCGTATTCAATCTGGACTGATGGCGGTTCTCGTGTGTTTCATGACGGAAGTGAAACAGCCGCGCTGTGTGGGTCTTCCATCAGCGCAAAGCAGGGCATTGGGACTGTGCCGATACGGAGGACATTAACTCGGTGGCAAAGTCAGTTGTAAATGTGTCGGACCGCGCGACGGTGCAGGCAGTTTGGCCAGGCTTGCGCTGTTGTGTGGGCAATGGATGAGGTGATATTGTGCACCGGTGATGGTCACATTCTCCCGTCACCGGGGGTGGGCGATCAAAGGAGTGATACAGCGTGAAATGGCGGTTCACGAGCGTGCTGTACAAAGGCAACGCCCGATCGCCCTTAAAAAGGTAGCGTTCCTTGATACCGAGGCCGAAGATGAGCGCAACATCAGAGAATTGCCCAGCGGGGCTCTGATCGCATCTTCCCAGCAGGTCGACTGCGACCATGGGGTGCCAGCATGTCCTTAACGTGAGCATTTGGCGCCTAAGTGTGCTAATATTTGGACATCTCGCTATATTTAGGGGCAGTCGCTTTTATGCTCAGGGCGCTTTCCAAACAATCGGCCCCACCGGTGGTGTTCGGACTTTTCGTGACGCTCATTACTTTGTCTGCAATACCTTTGGCGAAGGCAGACGCACTCGATTTGGCACAGGCTGGTTTTGCAGCGAAGCAGCGTCGCGATTGCGTGCAAGCCATTCAGCTTTTTAGCGAGGCAATTCGTCAGGGCAATTTCGATAGTGAGCGCCGCGGCTTCCTCGTCTACAGCCGAGGTGTATGTTACGAGGGCATGGGAATTAGCGACAAAGCGTTATCCGATTTCGACACTGCAATAGCGCTTTTGCCGAACTTTCCCAATTCCTACATCTACCGGGGCCTGATTTGGACATTCGAGCGCGAATACGATCGCGCCATCGACGACTTTCTTAGCGCGCGCCGACTAAGTCCCAGGGATCCGATGATTTTCAACAACCTTGCGGGCGCTTACGAAAGAAAAGGCGATCTGGATCGAGCGATCGAAAACTATGATGAGGCGGTTCGCCTTCAGCCGAGTTACGCAGAAGCTTATTACAACCGCGCTGCCGCCTTTCTGACGAAAGGCGACCTACAAAGAGCACTTTCTGATTACGACCAGGCAATCTCACTGCAGCCGACGTTTGCGGATGCAATCGGCAACAGAGGCGCGGTGCATCTGATGCTGGGAAACTTTGAGAAGGCGATCGCAGATTTCGGCGCGGCGATCCGCCTTAGGCCGGGGGACGCGAGCTTTTGGGCAAATCGGGCCAATGCAAATTTGACAGTAAGAAATTTTACTGCGGCGCTCGCCGATTTCGATCAGGCGCTCCAACTTGCTCCCGGAGACCCAGCCTATTATCTCGGTCGAGGACGCGCCCGATTGTTTGCCGGGGATAATACGGCGAGTGTCGAGGATTTCAAAACCGCGGTGCGTCTGCGGCCGTCCAATCCATATGCGATGATCTGGCTCCACATCGCTCGCGTGCACGGTGGAGAAAATGACCGCGCCGAGCTGACCGAGAACGCTGCAAAAGTCAGGCGAGACATGTGGCCGGCGCCGATGCTCGAGTATTATCTGGATGCGGTCGATTCGGGGCAAGTTCAGGCGGCATCCCGTATCGGGTCTGGCCAGGATCAAGCCAAGCGCGCGTGCGAAGCTGAGTTCTTCTTGAGCGAGTCCATTGTTCATGCCGGACAAGTCGATCAAGCGCGCGAACGTCTCAAAAGCGTAGTGGCAGGGTGCAAACTGTATGACGTCGTTTACAGCGCAGCATTGGCCGAGCTTAATTTACTTTCTAAATGATGGGCGACTCAGCTGTGCTCCAATCATTGACAGGGCGCGCAGAGCAGACGCGCGCCGACAATTTTGCGCATAATTGATTAGGCCCCTTAGCCTTGATCGGCAGGCTCCAAGCGTGAATGCGAAGGTCGGTTCCGGGACAAGGGCATGAGCAAAAACATCGTCATTTATTCTGATGGTACTGGGCAGGACGGTGGCGCCCGTCCGGAGCAACGCATCAGCAACATCTACAAGATGTACAGGGTCTCACGTAACCACGCGGATACGGCTGTCGACCCGACCAAGCAGGTCGTCTTCTATGATGCCGGCTTGGGAACCGATATCGGTGCCACCGCTTTCATCGCTCCCTTGCGATTTGTCCAAAAGATGCTGGGATCTGTTGCTGGCGATGGGATCAAACGCAATATCGCTGATTGCTACGAATTTATCCTCAACCACTATGAAGAGGGCGACCGGATCTTCCTGTTCGGCTTCAGCCGCGGAGCCTACACGGTGCGCAGCGTTGCCAACTTGCTGATGCTGTGCGGCATCCCGACCACGACGCCCGCAGGCCCGCTGCTGCGCTTTCGGAAAGCTGTGAAGGATGTCGCCTGGGAGGCGGTCGATACAGTGCTCGAACACGGCGCGGGTCACCCGCGCGAGCAGTTTGAGGCGGAGAGACTGGAACTGGCGCGGCGATTTCAACTCAAATACGGGTCTGGCGATGAAGCAAACTCGAATGCCGCCGCCTATTTCATCGGGGTGTTCGACACCGTCGCAGCACTTGGAGCAAGCGGCCCCAGGCGTCGCATGATCCAACTGGGCTTGACCCTCGGCGTTGCGGTTGCTGCGTTTATAGCTTCCCTTGTCCCTGCCGCGGTTGTCGGTGTAGTAACAGCCATTGTCTCGGGAGCAGGCCTGCTTTGGGGATTTATCGTCCCGGCGTGGTTCGTCACCCATCTGGCGATGTTGGGTGCCGTCCTATGGTTCTTGAATAAGCAGCGCACGACTAATCGTAAGACGATTTACGATTTCCCAAACAAGGGAGACCCGCCTCGTTCGCACATTGCGGAATGGACGGGAAAGAACTTCGACCGCCTCCTCAGCAAGCACGTTCGGTTTGCGCGATCGGCGAATGCGATCGATGAAGCGCGTAAGGACTTCGCCCGGGTCGGCTGGGGCGGCACCGAACCGGGGGCGCACCCTGCCACGCCTGGTTTTGATCGCATTATCCAGCTTTGGTTTGCGGGCAACCACTCCGACATCGGCGGGTCTTATCCGGAACCGGAATCGCGGCTGTCGGATATCGCGCTCTCCTGGATGTGCGAACAAGCGATTTCCGTCCCCGACGGCCTCATCACCGGCCCGATCTACGTCGACGGCGTCAAAATGCCGAACACCGGGGATTCTGGCCCCGCGCTAAACCTGTTTCCTCGGGCCGAAGGTGTGCAGCATTGCGAGATTGCCAGCATGCGCGACACCCTGGATAGTTACGCTGCCAGCTTGCCAAAATGGCCGTGGCTGCAGACTCTCGTCGGCGCCAAGAACTGGGACTTTGAAATCCGGGAGATCAATCCCAAAGCACCGGTGCACGCGACTGTCCGGGCGCGGTTTGACTTGCCGGAGGTTAGGCAGTGTGCGGGCGTTGGCGCGTACCGCCCGGACGCGCTGAAAAATCATGAAAGCTTCAAGCAGTATTACCAGCCGCTGACGAGCGCGGAATCCCCGGCTCATCTGCACCGAAGTCCTGCCGCATCTCTCGATCGCTCCGACTCGAAGGCCTGATGTTCGCGGGACGCTCTCGAATGCGTTTTTCCGACGCGAAATCCATTGGTCGGAGTTTTCACACCCTTCGTGACGCTGACGTGACACCTGCAAAAACTTAGCTGTTGCCAACACCCAAATGTCGTGCCGAATACCGGTCAAATGGGCGGGCGTAGGTGCAATGAGAAAGGCTTTTCTGGCGATGGTCCTGGCGGCAAGCTCGGCCGTCGAGGGGCAGTCGGCTGACCTTGGCAAGGTCAGCGCAAATACTCCTGTCGATTGGACCGGGCCTTTCGTTGGCAGTCATTTCGCCTACGCGAGCGGACATTCAAACTTTTCCTTGGTCGGGCCCGGGTTGCCGCCATCCTCGGGCGCGATCGACTTGACCAATCCAATCGATGCTTTCAAGGGGACGGGATCGTATGCGTTAGGGTTGGGTGGCGGATACAACTACATGCTGCCTTCGCGCATGGTCGTCGGCCTTGAGGCCGACATTTCCTTTCCAAACACGGTTTCCGGAATTGCCACAACGACGGGCGTTCAGGGTTCGCAAACGCTTACGCAAACCGTGCTGACATCTGGAACGCTGCGGGCACGTGTGGGATATGCGCCGGGCTCCTGGCTGTTCTATGCGACGGGCGGCCTCGCATGGAGCTATGATGAGGCGCAGCTCGGGCCGGTCGATGCTCCAGAAGACACAACCAAGACCACGCGACTTGGAACGGTGTGGGGCGTGGGTGCCGAACTCGCGCTATCGAACAACTGGTCCGCCCGGTTTGAATATCTCTCCACGAACTTCGGAGGGAAAGAGATTGGGTTCGGTGGAACCGCGCAGCGCCTGTCATCGGACCTCGCGGTTCAGACCGCCCGCCTCGGCGTCAATTACCGCTTTGGCAAGGAGGGACAGCGGGTTCTACAGGATGGCTTGACACCGTTCGAAACTGATCGGTTCGCTCTGCACGGACAGACTACCTACCTCCAACAATACGCAGCACCGTTTCGGTCGCCCTATATCGGCACAAACAGTCTCATCCCCAACCAGACCCGACAGACTTGGGATGTGACGCTGTATGCTGGATTTCGCCCCTGGTCAGGCGGAGAGGTCTGGATCAACCCCGAGATCGATCAGGGGTTTGGCTTGAGTTCGACCGTCGGTGTGGCCGGCTTTCCAAGTGGCGAGGCCTACAAGGTCGGAGCGGCGGTTGCCTACGCGCGCATCCCGCGCGCGTTCTTCCGTCAGACTTTCGATCTGGGCGGAGAGACGAAAAAGATCGACGCCGACATCAACCAGTTCGCGGGGAGCCAGACGTCGGATCGACTGATCCTGACCCTTGGGAAATTTGCGGTCACCGACGTGTTCGACACCAACAAATATGCTCATGATCCGCGCAAGGATTTCATGAATTGGTCGGTCGTTGACACCGGCACCTTCGATTACGCCGCCGACGCCTGGGGCTTCACCTATGGCGCCGCAGTTGAATGGTACAAAGGTGACTGGACATTCCGCGGCGGGATTTTCGATCTCTCCCGCGTCCCCAACAGCACCGAATTAGATCCGAGCTTTTCTCAGTTTCAATGGGTCGGCGAGATCGAACATCGGCATGAGATCTGGGGCAAGAAGGGGAAGGTTGCGGTCACGGCGTTTTTGTCGCGTGGCCGCATGGGGCGCTTGGACGAGGCCGTAACGCTGGCGCGGGCAACGGGAATGCCCGCTGATGTCGCTCTGGTCAGGCGATACCAAAGCCGAGCTGGCATCGGTGTGAACCTGGAACAGGAAATCACGGCTGACCTTGGTGTGTTCGCTCGCGCGGGCCTCGCTGATGGGTCAAAGGAAGCTTACGAATTCTCCGATATTGACTCGACGTTCGCTGCCGGGCTTTCGCTGACCGGTTCCTCCTGGAACAGGCCGAACGATACGTTCGGGCTGGCCGGCGTCGTCAACGGCATCTCGAGTGCCCGCCAGGCATATCTTGACGCCGGCGGTCTCGGTATTCTTGTCGGCGACGGGCGCCTGCCGAACGCCGGTCTGGAAAAGATTATAGAGACCTATTACAGCCTCCCAATCTGGTCGTGGCGTGCGACTTTGAACTATCAGCTTGTTACGAACCCTGCCTACAACCGCGATCGCGGCCCGGCTTCGATCTTTGGCATTCGGATGCGCACGCAGTTCTGACGCGTGCTTTGGGGCGGGCGCATCGCCGGGTCACGCTTGCTCGCCGCGGAATTGAAGACGCGTCGATTCCAAGCTGCTCCGGTTAGCTTTCACTCCGTCAGTCGACATCACTTTAGGTAAGGTCAGATCGGGCACTTTTATCTTAACGACCCTGCAAGGACCGCAGAGTTGTTGGAAATCCGAAACCGCTTCTTGACCGACCACGACGCGAGCCAAAAATTTTGTGGTAGATGGTAACGGGCGCTACGCGCGGGACGGACACATTCAGCAACAAACCCAACCGAAGAGCGGCCAGATGGAACGACGTAAAAATCCGCGGCGGCGTGTCCTGAAGAAAGGATCAATTCAATTTGGGGCATCAGCCATTGATTGCCTCGTACGCAATGTCAGTTCGGTTGGCGCGATGCTTGACGTCGAAAGTCCCGTTGGCATTCCGGTAGAGTTTGTGCTTGTCGTGCCAGTGGATGACATGCGCATGCGGTGCCGCATCATCTGGGCGAAGCAGAATCGATTGGGTGTTGAATTTCAATAGCCGCCAATCCGCTTAGTTTGCCATCGAAACCGGTGCACGCTCTTGCCGTGGCTAAAAGTATTTGAGAGCTTGACGCGCGTGCAAGCCCGTCAGCTATCACACCCGTCCGGGTAATAGAGGTTATTTTTCCGAACGCCGCGGTCACTGATTTCCAAACCGTGAAAGGACTTCAATAACACGGCATTCCCTGATCCTGCCATGATCGCTATTTTCGACCATTGCGCGTAGTTCCTTTCGCAGCGCCGTCAATCGTGCTATTTTGTGCTCGACATCAGCAAGATGAGCACGCGCAATCTGATCGGCCTCTTCGCAAGGCTCCTCCGGTAAACCCGCAAGGGCCAGAAGCTGCCGGATTGAATCCAGATCGAACCCGAGTTCCTTGGCGTGGCGAATGAAATTAAGGCGCCGGACGTCCACATCTTTGTAGACTCGTCGGTTTTGTTCGGTTCGCAACGCGGTTGGGACGAGGCCGATCTCCTCATAGTACCTGATTGTCGGCACGTTCATCCGCACCATCTCCGCAACCCTGCCGATAGACAGCTCGTCCTTCATCAGATTCAGCCCTTGCTCCTCAAGTGACTTGAGGATGTAAGCTCCTTTCTCGGTGATAATGCAAGGACCGAGAGGCCTCGATGGCCGAACGAGGTTTCGCATGAAGGTGCGAGCTTTTGGTTCAAGGGAGTACCACATGCCCCAGGATAAACCCGGTCAGCATCACGATCATCCGGGCCACAAACCGGGCGACGTCGATCAGCACGGCCATCGCGATAAGGCAGGCCAGAAGGAAGTCCCTGGCCAGCATCACGATCACCCAGGCCATAAGCCGGGTGACGTCGATCAGCATGGCCATCGCGACAAGGGCGGATCGGACAAGCGATAGCCCTTTTCAACCCCACCGTGGAGGGCGGACTCGCCCTCCACGGTTTTCTCGGCGCGCCCGACATCAACTGATGAGTTCCAGAAGATCGAGAACTGCATTTCTGGTCGGCGGCCTAATCGCTGTCCCACTGGCCGCGACGAACTTGGTCCTCGTGCTCAAGCGAATTTTCCCGGACAGCATCGCTGTGAATTTCATAGGCCCGGTGCTTTGCGTGCTCGGGGTTTTGCTATTGGTTATGTACCTCAGGCGCGAGCGATGAGCGGCGCTGCGAAAGTATCACCGACGGTCAGGAATACCGCTTGAGCGAAGCGCCGGAGACTTTAGACCCTGAAACAGAGCACCAAAGTCCGGTTGTCGGGACTAGCAAACCACGCCTGCTGAAAGTTCTTGGGCCTGGCCTCATTACAGGAGCTTCGGACGACGACCCCAGCGGCATCGCGACCTACAGCCAAGCGGGCGCTCAGTTTGGTTACGGCTTATCCTGGACGCTGCTTCTGACGTTCCCCTTAATGACCGCTGTTCAGATGATCAGCGCCAGGATGGGCCGCACGACAGGCCGCGGTCTCGCAGGGCTCCTCCGTCAACACTACCCGAGTTACGTCCTTCTGAGCATCGTCATTCCGCTGCTGATCGCAAATTCCATCAATATCGGCGCGGATCTTGGCGCCATGGCGGATGCCACGCGCCTGATCATTGGTGGGCCCCAAATTGTATACGTTCTTCTGTTCGCTGGGATCTCCACCGCGCTGCAAATCTTCATGCAATACACGAGCTACGTCGCCGTTTTGAAGTGGCTGGCTTTGATCCTGCTGGTCTACGTCGCGACGATGTTCATGGTCCAAGTGTCCTGGGGCGAAGCGCTATACCGGCTTGTGGTACCGGACATTACGTGGAGCAAAGAGTATCTGACTACGCTGGTTGCGGTCTTCGGAACCACCATCAGCCCGTACCTGTTCTTCTGGCAGGCTTCTCAGGAAGCGGAAGACGTCCGCGAGCTGCCGAAGCGACGGCCGCTCACGCGCGCACCACAGCAAGCACCGGCGGCGCTTGCTAGGATCGAGCTTGATACGATCGCCGGCATGGGCATCTCCAACTTCATTGCCCTCGCGATCATGATCACGACCGCAGCAACGCTGAACGTCGCAGGTGTCAAGGATGTCGAGACGTCGGCGCAGGCTGCCGAGGCGCTCCGCCCGATCGCCGGCCCCCTGGCCGAATTGGTCTTTGCTCTCGGTGTGATTGGGACGGGTTTGCTCGCGATACCGGTGCTGGCTGGCTCGGCGGCCTATGCGGTTGGCGAAGCGCGAAAGTGGCCAGTCGGTCTGGCGCGTCAGCCCCTTGAAGCCAAAGCGTTCTACATAACGATCGCTGTTGCGACGCTGGTTGGCATGACACTTAATTTCACACCGATCAATCCGATCAAGGCTCTGTACTGGACCGCGGTGATCAATGGCGTGGTGGCGGTCCCCGTGATGGTCATCATGATGCTGATGTCAGCTCAGACGAAAATCATGGGTGAATTCACAGTGAAAGGTTGGCTCAAAGCGCTTGGCTGGTGCGCGACGGCCATCATGGCGGCGGCTGTGGCCGCGATGGCGGCGACCTCATTCTAAGTAGTTGCTCGCCGTCCACCGAGCCGCGATGTCATAGCGAAGGGCCGTACCGAGCACCGGGGCCAGAATCGCCGGCCGTTTCGCACGTACTGCAGCATAACAGTTAGGAGATTGCATCATATCTATCGGCGATAGTCCCCCGGAAACACCATGTCCTGGTCGACAAGGACATTGAACTTGTATCCAGGGCGGATTTCCAAAGTCGGCTGTACGTCCATGTTGCGCGAGATCGTGCGCTCGGCCATGCGTCCGAAAGTTTCTGCAAACGATCGCCGGGCCGCATATTCGGCGGTGTTCTGCATTCCGAACGAATTACGATCGCGCGGGATCGCCATCTCCGTGCCGGCGCCGATCAAGGCGATCAGGATCGCAGAGCCGAAGGTCTGCAGCAGTTTGCGGTCGATCTTGTCGCTGAAGCCGCCATAGCCCTGCGCATCCGTGCCGGCCATGCCGCTGATCTGCAAGGTCGAGCCGTTCGGCAGGATGATGTCGGTCCACACGACGAGCACGCGCGACTGGCCGAAGGAGACCTTGCTGTCGTAGCGCCCGAGCAGTCGCGTCCCCTGTGGGATGAGCAGGCGATGGCCGGTCGCGCTATCGTACACGTTTTGAGACACCTGCGCTGTGATGCGCCCGGGAAGGTCGGAATTGATGCCGGTGATAAGAGTCGCCGGAATGACCGAGCCGCGCTTGAGTTCGAACGGCGATCGTTGCGGCACCACGGAGTTGGGCAGATAGCCGAGCTTGGTGAGGTCGCTGTTGAAGAAGCTCTCTTTCGATGTCTGCCCGTTCGGGTCGATGGGCTGCCCGGTCAAACCGGCGCGGAGCGCGGCCGCGTAAAGATCGGCCGCGCCCCCATTGCCAAGCGGGCTCGCGGCTCCCGGCCGTTGTGGCTGTTGTTGTGCCCCGGCGGGCGTCGCGGTCTGCAACTTGGCGAGGTTCACGCCAAGCGGTGAATCATAAGCGGTACTGTGCGCCTGAATGCGCGCCATGCGCTGTCGGTGTTGCTCGCGCAGATACTGCTCACGCTGCTCGCGCTCGATGCGGGCGCGCCAGGCCTCCTCGGATTCGATCGCCGGCCCCTCGCGCACCGGCTGGGGTGCGGGGGTGAACGGGTTCGCCGCCGGTCGCTCGGGCGCCGGCGGAGGCGCAGGCTGGAAGACTTGCGCCGGCGTCGGGTCCTCGATGATGCCGTCTGGCACATTGCGCTTCATCGCATCGGCGTAGGTCGAGGCGGGACTCGATGGCGGACCGTCGGAACCGCGATCGCCGCGGAAATACAATCCGCGCGTCGTGAGCCCATAGAGGATCACGCCAAAGAACAACACGACAAACACGATCGCAGCGATGACCGGCAGGCGGTTAAGACGACGGATCTTCGGCGCGGGTCCGCCGGCATTGAGATCAAGCGACTGCGCCATCACCGTCCTCCGCTAACCGCGTTGCATTACCGACACGGGACTCGTCGGCTTCGCGCCCGAGGCCGTCACCGTATAGGCGCGGCCGAGATCGAGTTGCTGCGTCGACAGTCGCGCGAGGATCGTGCCATCGAGATTGTCGACGACATACGCAAGAGCGATCGCCTTCTGATCGGTTCGCTGATCGGTCGCGACCGCGTAGCCCCACCCGCGCAGCGCCGCCTCGAGAGCCTGGCCAAACGGCGAGCCATCGGATTTCAGGATGATGGTCCCGGTCGCCGGGCCGACATGCTCGGCGAGGCGGCTGACCATATCGCCGGCAATCGCGCTTGCAGCCGCCGGCGCCAGCTCGACACGCGACGAGCTGGCGACAAGGCCTGGTCGGCCGAGCGTGCTGCACGCTCCGAGCAGCAGCGCGAACAGACCAACGGGGAAGACTCGACGCGTGATCATGTCATCCTCCCCGCCGGATCGTAATTTTCTCCTGAGTCCACCATCCGACGCCGGAGACGAGCACCGCTTCATCGATATGAAAGTCGACGATCATCATCGAGCCTTTCATGCGATAGTTGACGATGCGGTTCTCGCCGCCCGAGATCGCGAAGAGCACGGGCG
The DNA here is from genome assembly GCF_058794875.1 of Afipia sp. GW823-FHT06G09. Lineage (NCBI taxonomy): Bacteria > Pseudomonadati > Pseudomonadota > Alphaproteobacteria > Hyphomicrobiales > Nitrobacteraceae > Afipia > Afipia sp. GW823-FHT06G09. The sequence goes on along the minus strand of NZ_JBXAHF010000007.1, from coordinate 80,349 downwards.
CGTCCGCGCCGGCAAGCGATGACGGAAACTGGATGTAGGTCTTCTGCCCGTCAGAGTAGACGCGCGTCGGCCGCCAGCTCGCATTGCCGCTCACGTAGTAGGCGAAGTTGAGTTGCTCGGCCGGGACGTCGGCGCCGGGGATCGTGCTCGCCTCGAGGCGCGCGTTGATGTCCGCCATCCGCGCACCAACGCCCTCAGGATATTCGAAAGCGACCCGCGCCATGTATTGCGTCGCGTGCGATTTGAGCTGGAGGTGATAAGTGCGCCGCGACGTGGTGACGACCATCGAGGTCAGGAGGCCGGGTTCTGACGGCTTGACGATCAGGTGAATCGCTTGCCCGCCCGGTGCGCCCGATGTCGCCGGCTCGACCTTCCACCTAACGGTGTCGCCGACCAGCACGTCGCGTACCACTTCGCCCGGCTGAAGCTCGATATCGCAAACCTGTAATGGCGAGCACACGATGGACGGCTGGATCTCACCATAGAGAAAGATCACCTTGCCGTCCGGCCCATACGTCACAAGACCTGGGGCGGCTCGCCAGCGTCCGGACAGATGCGTCCCCTTCATTTCATTTCGGTTCAAGCGCTGGGCGGCGGCGGAATCAACCAACAGCGTCGTAAAGGCGGCTGCAAAGGCGATGGTGATGATTGGCAGTCCGGGTCGGTTGAATGTCATGACTGTTTACTCCGCGGTCTGCTCATAATTGTGCCGTCCAATCAAAGTCCCTTAGGTAAAGGCCGATGGGATTGAGGCGAATGGTCTGCTCATCCTGGGGTGGCGCCAGCGTCACCGTGGCAACACCGCGAAAGCGCCGCGTCGAGAGCTCCTTGCCGCGACGGTCGCGCTCGATCTCAGCCCAATCGACTTGGTAGCTCTGGTTCGACAGCGCGACCACGTTGCTGACCTCGACCGAGACGGTTGCGGTACGCGCCTTGTTGAATGGCGAGTTCGCACGAAACCAGGCATTGACCTTCTCGGTCGCCGGATCGGCGGTGCGCAGCAGCGCATAGGTCCGGTCGATATATTGCTTCTGGACTGCCGTATCCGGTGAGACCGATCTAAAATTACTGACGAAACCCGCCAGTGTTGCTCGTACCACGCGGGCGTCGGCATATTCGATCTGTTGCGGAAGGCCCGCTGTCACGGCGCTGCCAAGTTTGTCGACTTCTATAATGTAAGGGACCAGCTTGACCTGGGTGCTCTGATAGAGCGCGTAGGATGTGCTGATCACCGCCAGAGCCATGCCGGTAATTCCGACGATCCGCCACGCGGCCGCGGCTTTCACATAGGAGCCGTAGCGCTCATTCCACTCCTGGCGTGCCGCGAGATACGGATTCTCCGGTGTCGTCTGTATCGCCATCCCCCACCCTCGCTGCCCCTATTGGCGTTCGTCGGCATTGTTGTTGCGCTGCCCCGACGAGGACCTGTTTCTCCGCTCGTCGAGCTTCGCGTTCGCGAGCCCGAGCGTTGATGCACCCCACGTTCCCGGAACGCCGATCGCTTTGTCGCGCGCCGCGGACGACAAGGCGCCGCCCGCGGCGCCGATTGCGTCGCTCATCCCCCTGAGCGCCGCCGCCCCGAAGGAAGCGCCGCCTGTGCGCGCGTCGGCATAACTCGCAGCGCCCATCCGCGCCGCTCCAGCGCCGAGCGAGGCTGCGCCAGCCGCCATCGAACCCGCGCCCGCGGCGAACGCGGCCGTTTGGCTGCCAGCCCGTATCGCTTCCATGCCGCTCGAGACCGACGCACCCTGCACCACGCCCTGAATGATGTTCGGAACGTACATCGCGATCATGAACACGACGACCGAGATGCCAGCGATTGCGAGCGTCGACAGAAACTGGTCGCCGGTTGACGGCGAGTTCGCAAGGTTGACCAGGACCTCCGACCCGATGCGCGCGATCATCACCAGCGCCATCAACTTCATGCCGACAGAGAACGCATAGATGAGATAGCGCACGGCAAAATCTTTGGTGAACGAGCTTCCACCGAGGCCAAGCATGATCATGCCGGCAAGAAGCCCCACATACATCTCCACCATCACTGCCACGAAGATCGCCGCCACCAACGCGAAGGCGACCACCACGACGATCATGGCAAACACGGCGGCGATCGCGAGCGCATTGTCCTGGAACAATCCGAATTGCGCCTTCGACGACAATGCGGACGCGACCTTGAGTCCGGCGTTGAAGACGTTCGCGGGACTGGCTGCGCCGCCACCGGCGCCGATCTGGAACAGACTGTCGACCACAGCCTTGGCGAAGCTTGGGCCGCGTTCAAGGATGAATGCGAACAAACCAATGAAGAGAATACGCCGTACAAGCTCGCTGAACCAGCTATCGAGCGAGGCCGCTTGCAGCGCAAGCCAGACTGCGGCGATACCGATTTCGATACCGGCGAGGATCCAGAACAGCGAGCGTGCCGCCTGCAGGATCGTCGTCTCCCAACCGCGCGCCGCCGCGACCACCTCGTTCTCAAGATTGGTCAACAGACTGCCATCCTGCGCCAGCGCCGGAGATACGAGCAGAAGCACTACGGCGATCGGCAGCAAAACACGTCGCATTGTCGGCATGACCGTCCTCAATCCTTCCAGCGCGGCCGCATGGGCTGTCCGCCGGTTGTGTCGTAGTCAGGCTTTGCCTCGAAGAATCCGGATGGCTTCTGGCTTGGAGATGGGGCGAATCCCAACCACAGTCCGCCGCCGGCGAGCACGACAATTGTGATAATGACGACGAGATGGAGCGGCCTCACCAGCGCGGCTCCATCGTCTGCCCGCCCGATGTCGAGGGCGAGCTTGAGGTAAAGAACTGGTCGCGGCGTGCCTGCGCGAGATCATCCTTGGCTTGCTGCGATTGAAACCAGGTGCCCATCATCGTCACTTGTTGCGAGAATAGTGCGCGTAGTTTCTGGGTCTGTGCCACCTGCTGGGCGGCGATCTGATGGCCTACCTGCAGGGCCTTCATCTGACCATCGGCCGTTTGCGACATGCTACGAAGCTCGCCCATCGTCGCTTCTTCCGACGTGAAATGATCCGAGGTCAGCCCTGCCGCCTTCAAGCTCGCGCCGATCGTGTCGCGATTCGTCGTCGACCAATTCTGCCAGGTCGACGAGAAAGTCGAACCTGTCGGCAGATTGGTCTTGAAATCGGCATAGCTCTTGAATCGTTGTTTCAGGACATCGTCGGCATTTCCCATCGAAAAGGCGATACCCTGCCCCTGTCCGACGATATTGCGCAACTGGTTGAGATCTCTTTCGACTTGTCCCCAAATGTGCTGGGGAAGCTGCGCGGTATTTTGCAGCATGTTCTCATAGATTCGAAGCTGGTTTTGAATCTGTTGGGCGAGCTGTGTGATCTGCGTGATTTGATTATTGATCTGTTCAGTCGATTTGCCGACCACCGCAATCAATTCGGAATTGTTGAGAAGCTGCGTCCATTCGGTTGCGCCCCCACCAATCACGCCGCCTCCACCGGCCGCCGCAGGCGTGGCGGCTATTGCGCCGGCAAAAGTAGCAGCAATCACGGCATTACGCTGAAAGAAGCGTCTCAGCATCAACCACTCCTCTTGCTTGCAACCATCCTGCCGGCCAATCGGGACCATGCGCTTGGCGAAGTTCACCAATCCGAGCGAGATCATCCTTTCCGGTTGCGCCAACGAAGGCGAGCGTCACCGGACCGAGCGCCATGTCGAAGAGACGCCGACCGACGGGCGAAACGACGTAGTATTCCCGCTTAGGGATTGCAGTTGCCACAATCTCGATCTGCCGCTCGTTGAAACCGATGCGCTCGTAAAACTCGCGCGTTCCGGTCTCACGCGCCCCGCCATTCGGCAGGCAGATCTTCGTCGGGCAGGACTCCTTAAGGACGTCGATGATACCCGAACGCTCCGCGTCGGAGATCGACTGCGTCGCGAGGACGACCGCGCAATTCGCCTTGCGCAAGACTTTCAACCACTCCCTGATCTTGTCGCGGAATGTCGGGTGACCCAACATCAACCATGCCTCATCGAGGATGATGAGGCTCGGCGCACCGGTAAGACGCTTCTCGATGCGGCGAAAAAGATAAAGCAGGACCGGAACGAGATTGCGCTCGCCCATGTTCATGAGCTGCTCGATCTCGAAAGTCTGAAACTCCGACATCAACAGGCCGTCCTGCTCGGCGTCGAGCAGATGACCCATCGGTCCATCAACCGTGTAGGAATGCAACGCGTCCTTGATCTCGCGGAGCTGAACGCCGGACACGAAATCCGACAGCGAGCGCCCGCGCGCGTTCGCCATTAGCGCGATCTGCCGCGCGATGGCGTTGCGATGATCCGGCGTCACCTTGACGCCCTGCAACGCCACCAGCGTCTCGATCCACTCGGCCGCCCAGGCGCGATCCGTGTCGTCCTCAAGCTCGGCGAGCGGGCAGAACGACAGGCCCTCCCCTGCCCCGACGTCATAGTGGTCGCCGCTCGCCGCCACCGTCAGCGGAAACATAGATCGACCTTTGTCGAAGCAGAAAAGCTGCGCGCCGGCATAACGCCGAAACTGCGCGGCGATCAGCGCGAGAAGCGTCGACTTGCCCGACCCCGTCGGACCGAACACCAAGGTATGGCCGACGTCATCCACATGCAGGTTCAGCCGGAAAGGGGTCGAGCCGGAGGCGACCTGCATCAGCGGCGGCGCGCCCGGCGGATAGAACGGACAGGGCGCGATCTGGCTGCCGGACCAGACCGCGTTGAGCGGAATGAGGTCGGCGAGGTTGCGGGTGCTGATGAGCGGTTCGCGGATGTTGGCGTACCAATTGCCCGGCAGTGAGCCGAGAAACGCTTCCGTCGCGTTCAACGTCTCGATCCGCGCGCCAAAACCTTCCGCCTGGATGAGGCGCCGCACTGCTTCGGCCTTCTCGCGCAGGCGGCGCTCCTCGCTGTCGAAAATGACGACGACCGGCGTGTAATATCCGTAGGCGACGAGGCCCGACGACGCCTGGCCGATTGCGTCTTCGGTTTCGGCGACCATCAGGACCGCATCCTGATCGATCGACCGCGAATTCGTCTGGAAGAGCTGATCGAAGAACGGCCGAACCTTCTGCTGCCACTTCTTGCGCGTGCGCTCGAGACGGACGCGCGCTTCCTGGTCGTCCAGGAACATGAAGCGGCTCGACCAGCGGTAGGTGAGCGGCATGAGATCGAGCGCGTTGAGAATGCCCGGCCAGCTCTCGGCCGGAAAGCCGTCAATGCCGATCACGGCGAGATAGCGCTCGTCGACCATCGGCGACAGGCCGTGGTGGAATTCGGCCGTCACTACGAAATCGAGATACATCGGAATCTCGGGAAGCCGGATCGGATGATTCTCGCCGGTGATGCAGAAGCGCACGAACTGAAACAGTTCGTCATAGCGTGCGCGGCGCACGCTGCCCTCGTCCTCGACCTCCTGCGTTTGCATGCGCCGGATCGACAACACGTTGCCGAGATATTGCTCGACCTCGCGGATCGAAGTCAGGAAGGTTTCGAGCGTCTTGTCGGCAAAGGATGTCGAGCGGCTTTCGTCGTCGGAATAGACATAGCGCGCCAAACCCGACTTGCGCCGCTCGGGCGGCCGATAGGTCAGGATCAGGGCGTGTTCGCTTTCGAAATGTCCGCTCTCGGCCTCGAAGCGCCGGCGGCGTTCATTGTCGATCGCGCGTGTCACCGGATCGGGAAAGTGGCTGTCCTCGCGCGCGGGATAGGCCTGCGCCGGCACGCGCACAGCCTCAACCTGAATCATCCATCCCGAGCCGAGCCGCGCAAGCACCGCGTTGATCAGCCGTGAGATCTCGTTGCGCTCCACATCGGTCGAGCTTTCGCTGTCGGGCCCGGCGAAGTACCAACCCGCCATCAATGAGCCGTCTTTGAGGAGAAGCACGCCCGGCGCAACGAGACCGGCATACGGCAGCAAGTCCGCAAAGGACGGTCCACGATGTCGAAAGTCGCGCAACGCCACCATCGTCAGCCTCAGTACTTGCGCCAGGGAGTTGACGTTGGGCGATAGCGCGGCTGGTAACGGATGTGCCGCAGGTACACCTGCCGCATCATCGGGTCGACCTTCGCCATCATGCGCAGGATGCCGACGATGCCGCTCCACACGAGGAGCCCGAGCAAGACCGAGAACCAGGTCAACACCACGAAAATCAGGATGACGGCGGCGAGACCGGTCATCAGTACCAACTCGCGGTCGGCGCCAAGCAGCAGATTCGGACGTGACAGTGCGCGATGAATCCGCGACGGATGCAGATTGGAGAACCTCTCAGCCATGCGGCAGATCCTGCTGCTCGCTGGCCTCGACGGTGCCGATCGATGCGCCGGATGCGCCGAACAAGCCGACAATCTGTGTTGCGCCGAGCAGGATGCCGGCGACCAGCACGACGTACATGAGCCGCCGCGCGAAATCGTTCAGCTCGCCGCCGAAGATCAGCATGCCGCCGGCGACCGCGACGGCCGCCAACGCAATGAAGCCTGCGACCGGCCCGGTGATCGATTGCTGGATCTGCTGGAGCGGCCCCTCCCAAGGCAGGCCCCCTCCCCCGCCCGCCAATGCGGGTTGCGCAGCAATGACCAACGCGACGCATGTGACGAAACCAAGCGCAAGGCGACGTTCAAGCGACACGTTGCTCCTCCTCCCGGCAGGATTGGATTTGATATTCGCCGCGGGCGAAGCCCTCGACATGGAGAATGTCGCGCACGATGCGGCCGCGCGCTGTCTTCTCGATCGAGACGATAAGGTCGACAGCTTCGCCGATCACCACTTGCATCGGCTGCTGGCTCGCCTCCGCCGTGAGCTGCTCGAGGCGCGTGAGCGCCGATTGCGCTGAATTCGCGTGGATCGTGGTGATGCCGCCCGGGTGGCCGGTGTTCCACGCTTTCAGAAGGGTGAGCGCGGCACCATCGCGGACCTCGCCGACGACGATGCGATCCGGTCGCAGCCGCATCGTCGACTTCAACAGGCGGCCCATGTCGATGGTGTCGGTCGTATGCAGGGCGACCGCATTGTCGGCGACGCATTGCAGCTCGGCCGTGTCCTCGAGGATGACGATGCGATGGTCGGGCGCGGAGGCGACCATCTCAGCGATGACCGCGTTGGTGAGCGTCGTCTTGCCGGAGCCGGTGCCGCCGGAGATGACAATGTTCATCCGTGACGTCACGGCGTTGCGGATCATGCGCGCCTGCGGCTCCGTCATGATCCGGTCGCGCACATAAGCGGCGAGCGGGATCACTTGCGAGGCGCGCCGGCGGATCGCAAAGGCCGGTCCGGACACGACCGGAGGCAACAGTCCTTCGAAGCGGTGAGCGCCGATCGGCAGCTCGCCGGACACGATCGGACGTTCGTCGTCGACCTCAGAGTTGAGGGCATGCGCGACACTGCCGATGATGATCTCGGCCGCGGCGTTGCTCATCTGGCCGACGCGGGCGATCCCCTGCCCTAGCCGCTCGACGAACAGATGGCCGTCGGGATTGCACATCACTTCGACCACGCTCGGATCGTCGAGCGCCGTGCAGATCGTGTCGCCGAGCGCCTCCTGCAGCTTGCGGACGAGACGCGGATGGGAGCGTAGTTGCACGGAACGCCTCCCGCTCTATGCCGCCGCCTGGCGGAGACCGCCGAGGTCGGAGCGGTAGCCCGGCGGCCGGACCGTCGCGAAGCTGGCATCATCGGCCGGAAGAGCGCCGGCGACGCTCAGCGTCTCGCCGATCATCCGCGGCTCGCCGAGGCGCCGCATCGGCCATCGCGCCCGGTGCAACAGCCGCTCGAACCGCACGTCGGTCGCGGTGACGATCTCCCGGTAGCCCGCCCCCATCGACCATTCGATGATTGCCGCGAACAGCGTCAGGGTTGCGCGGTGCAGGCCACGCGCCGTCACCGCCTCGACTGCGCCGGTGTCGACGCAGAAGCGGGAGCTTTCGATCATCCGGGGATGGGCTTCGAGCCGTCCGCCGGCCAGGAGCTGCGGAAAGGCGTCGGCCAGCATAGTCGGTCCGGTCGCCGGCAGGAGCCGGGCGCACCCCAGCACCAGCCCCCGCTCGGCGACCACGAGAATGTAGACCGGGTTCAGTCGATCGAAACCGTCGGTCTCCACCCCGTCCTCGATCTCGACATCCCACCCCAGCCGTCCGCCGAACACCTTTGCTCTCAGGCGGTGCATCTCGGCGATCAGATCGCCGAGCGTCCCCCTGTCTTCCGGTCTGATTGCAATTGCCCGCATCGCGCCCCCCGCCGTTTCGGTTGCAGGCGGCGAGAGCAACACGCGGGTTTCGAACTGTCAGACCGTCGAATCCGACAGGTGTCGCTGGGCTGAGTCGCGCGAATGGATGCTGAGCGCAGACGAAGCGAGCGTGGTCTATCGCGGAAGCGGCATCGAAAACCCGTCGAATCCGACAGGTGTTCGATGGTCAGCACGCGCGTCGTCCATGCTCGGCAAGTGATTGAGATATCGTCGAATTATAAGGGGTTTGCTTTGACCGATCGATCGCCTGAGACCGCGCCGTTAAGGTTTCGTTAACCCTATTCTCCTTGCCACAGGAGGAGAATCGCACATACTGGCGCCAGATTGGGCCAGATGCCGCATTCTGGCGCCATTTTGTTCTCGGAGCCGATTGAAATGGGTGCGCTTCCGCCTTTCGAGTTTGACGAGAAGATTTTGGCGCAAGGCGCCGAAATCTCCCGCCGCCTCGACCAGCTCCGAAACGAAAAATTTCCGCCCGATGCGAAGAAGACCCTTCGGCGTTTCCCAATGGCGGAGGTTGCTCACTATCTGGGAATCACCCCTAACAATCTGAAGCGACTTCATTTGGAGGGTAAGGGACCGGAGCCGCTGCAAGAAACAGGCGGTCGGCGTTTCTATACAGCCGAGCAAATGACGGAACTCCGTCACTACCTCGACAAGAACGGTCGGTCCGATTCCAAGAAGTACGTCCCGTGGCGGAAACCGGGCGAGAAGCTGCAAGTCATCGCGGTCGTCAACTTCAAGGGCGGCTCCGGTAAGACGACGACGGCCGCCCATCTCGCACAGCACCTTGCGCTGACCGGCCATCGCGTGCTGGCAATTGATCTCGACCCGCAAGCATCGCTTTCGGCTCTGCACGGGTTCCAGCCGGAGCTTGATGGCAACCCCTCCCTCTTTGACGCCATCCGATACGACGAGCAGCGCCGACCGATCGCCGATATCATTTCTCCCACGAACTTTCCGCTCCTGCAGATCATCCCAGCGAACCTTGAGCTGCAAGAATTCGAGTTTGAAACGCCTTTGGCGATGCAAGCTGAAGCTGCGGAAAAGAGGGTGGAGGGCAAGCGGTTTTACAACCGGCTAGGCCACTCGCTATCCGAGATTGACGACCGGATAGACATCGTCGTGGTCGATTGTCCCCCACAACTCGGTTTTCTCACGCTCACCGCCCTTACTGCCTCGACGTCGGTACTGGTGACGGTCCATCCGCAGATGCTGGATTTGATGTCGATGAGCCAGTTCCTGCTTATGCTCGGCAACTTCGTCAAATCGATCAGAAAAAGCGGGGCACCGGTCAAAATCGACTGGCTGCGCTACCTGATCACCCGATACGAGCCGACTGACGTGCCGCAAACCCAAATGCTCGGCTTCATGCAGTCGATGCTGGCCGAGGAAATTCTGAAGCACCCAATGGTGAAGTCCACGGCGATTTCCGACGCAGGCCTAACGAAGCAAACGCTGTACGAGGTCGAGCGCGCGAGCTTCAACCGAGAGACCTATGACCGTGCGATCGAAGCCCTCGACGCGGTCAACTTTGAGATCCAGGGCCTGATCCATCGCGCATGGGGGCGGTTGTGATGTTGACTGCCGTCAAAACAGGGAAAAAGAGAGGCATTTTCAACCCGATAGGCAAATTCAGGGGACTTGCCGATGGCCCGTAAAAACCCCTTCGCCAAACTTCTGAATGACGACGCCAAGCCGGCGGATCGAACCGCTGTCGAGTATGCCGCCAAAGGCGCATCCCGCACGATCCTGAACACGCTGGACGAGATGGCAGCGCGCGCGGACCAACTGGCCGCCGGCGAGACCATCGTTGAGCTCGACCCGGACCTGGTCGACGCTTCGTTCGTCCGTGATCGTAGAACCGAGGACGAGAAGGAGTTCGAAGAACTCCTGGAGGCGATCCGCGAGAACGGTCAGAACTCCCCGATTCAGGTCCGTCCTCACCCGACGTCGCCTGGGCGCTACATGGCTGTTTTCGGCCACCGCCGCATCCGGGTCGCAAAGACGCTCGGCCGCAAGGTGCGGGCTGTAGTGAAGGATATCGCCGACCGCGAGCACATCATCACGCTCGGGCAAGAGAACTCCGCACGTGCTGACGTTCCGTTTATCGAGCGTGCGCTGTTCGCGGCCGGCGTGGCGCGCCTCAAGCATGACGAGGACAACGCCATTGTTCTGAAGGCCCTATCCGTCGACCGGACGACGCTGTCTAAGATGCTGTCCGTGGCGGGCCTCCCCGCTGCCATCCTGGACGCCGTTGGCGAAGCCAAGGCCATTGGCCGCGACCGGTGGTATGAGCTCAAGCTCCTGATGGACAAGCCGTCCAATCACGATCTTGCACTTGACGTGATCGGGGAAGACGCCTTCCGGGAGCTTTCTAGCGAAAGCCGGTTCGATCGGCTCGTGCAGCGCCTCAAAGCGGGTCGACCGTCGAAGCGAAAACGGTCAGGCGCAGAGAAACGCAGTTGGTCGCCGGCCGGTAGTTCGATGTCGGCTGAAATCATTGCCGACACGAAGCGCTTCACCCTGGCAATCAAGGCTAAGGGCGCAGAAGCACGGGCGTTCGGCGATTACCTCTCGGACCACCTGGATCGCCTCTACGAGGCGTTTCAGCGGGATTCGACGCACAACAGAAAGGAACCGTAACCGCAAAAGAAAAAGGCCCCCGAAACGAATTCCGGAAGCCCTTCTCACAGATTGACACCTAGAGAATCGCATTTCCGCGAATCGCAGTCAAGAGTCACCCAGCGTCACGACGTCGTTTTCGGCGAGCCGATTTCTTTTGCCTAGCGATAGGTGAAGGAAAATGCACAGAAGTTCTGCGACGACGCCCCATGGGCGGCGGACGATGTTGCTCGCCTCCAAGAAACTCGGCCCCCTAAACACGCGCAATAAGCCAGCGTTTGGAGGCCGCCATGACTGATATGGCGCACAGCCTGCGCAAGGCCACCCCGGAGAGCCTCAGCGTGCATCAGCTCGCGAGGACCTATCGGGAAGCCAAGACTCCCCCGGTCAAGCGGATCGACGCCTTGCGCGTCGCTAAAGCCGGCGCGGCCGCGATGGGTCTTGGAGCGGCGAAGATCGCCCTCCTCGACCTTCTGTTCGGGTCGTCAAAGGCCGCGGATTGGGAAACGCCCGGCCGGCCGCCGATCGTGTGGCCGTCCAACGCGATGCTTGCGCGTAAGCTGGGCGTCGCGGTCAATACCGTGCGCTACCACCTCCGAGGCCTCGTCCACGCCCGCCTGGTCGCGCACAGCGACCACCCGACGTACCAGCGCCGCGGCCGCCGGGACGAGCATGGTCAGATCGCGGAAGCCTACGGCATCGACCTGTCGCCGATCGCGGTGCGCTTCGCCGAGCTGTCGGCGATGGCCGAGACGGCCGAGCATCACGCCAAGCAGTGGAAGCGCTATTCCGACCGCCGCACCTGCCTGCGCAAGGAGATCCGGTCGATCCTCGCAAACGCGGCCGAACGCAAGCTCGCCGGCGCCTGGGATCATCTGCAGGCGCGTCTCGATGTCCTGTGCGAAAGGCGGCCGTGCGAGCTGGACGAACTCGTCGTTCTTGTCGGCGATTTTGAAGCGCTCCGGGATGACGCTGAGGCGCTCTATGGCGATGTTCAGACCCCTCAAAAATTTGACACCGCGGTGTCAAAATATGAACCTCTACTAACTACAGCCGACCTTCAAGAATCTGAAAATAGTAAGGATGAGCAGCGTCGTGCTAACGCACGACGAGTCATTCCATTTCCCGCCTCCGGCGAGTCAACCGAAAGAAAAAACGATCCGTCGACAGCGGGCCGGCAGCCCTCAAGTCCCGCCGCAAATCGGCTCGCCGAGGATATCCAGGTCATTTCGCTGCCACTGATCCGCGATGCCTGTCCGGTCGTCTCCGAAATCGCGCCTGACGCTTTCAAAAGCTGGCACGCCCTGCGCAGCCAGGGCGGCTTACTCTGCACCTACAGCGGGATCAATCCGCAGGTCTGGCGGGAGGCTCAGGAGGACCTCGGCCCAGATCTCGCAATCGCTGCTATGGCGGTCACAGTCCAACGGGCCACCGCAGGCAGCGTGGCCAAACCTGGCGCCTATCTGCGCCGCCTCGTTCAGCTCGGACGGGAGGGCGAATTGCATCTTTCCCGGTCGCTGTTCGCGATGGCGAAGCCGGGGGAGGGTGAGACGGTTGCGCGACCCAGTGGGGAGCTCCGAACGTCGGCGTCGGCTTTCGTGCGGCATGCCGTGTTCCCGTCCGACGGGTCGATCTATTCCACCCACTGGGGCGACATGGTGCGCAGTCACGCCCCGGCGCCGACGCCGGATCTCGACGTCGTCGCGCAGGCGTTCCGGTCTTGGGCACGGCAGAAGGATATTGGCCTGGACGCTCCAGGCATTGAGAAGACCTTCATCGGGTTCTGCAAACAGTGGAAGTCGCGCAGGTGACAGGGTCCGGGCGGGTCTCAGAGGCCAACGGCTTTGGTCAGATTGACCCGGAAGCGGTCCCGCCGGCGCTGATAGCCGCGGGTTTGCTCGGCGGCGGCGTGGCCAAGTTGCTTTTGGACGTACCGTTCGTCGACCTCGGCCGAGCTCGCGAACCCGGCGCGCAAGGAATGCCCGGCGAACTTCCCTTCCCGGTCGCCTTCCGGGAGATCGCCACGAACGCCGGCGGCGAGGGCGGCCGCCTTGACCAACCGCGCGACTTGCTTGTCGGTCAGCCGGTCCGGCCCGACGTCTTTTCCGCCGTCGCGGACCCGGCGGAACAGCGGGCCGTGGCCGATCCGGGCGAGCTTGAGCCAGGTCTGCAGGGCGACGACGGGGCAGGTCGCGTCGGAGGAGCCGCGGCCGATCTCGACCTCGCGCCAGCCGGTTTTACCGCGCAAGGTGACGACCATGCCGTCCTTGAGGATCTCGATCCAGCCGCTACCGTCTCCGGTCTGCTCCGGCCCGACATCGAGGCCGACCACCTCGGAGCGCCGCAGACCGCCGGCGAAGCCGATCAGCAGCATGGCGCGATCGCGCAGGCCCCGCAGACTGCCGCGATCGAACGTCTCGAGCATGGCGATGACGTCCTCGGGCAGCACGGCCTCCTTTTTGACCGGCGGCCGGCCGTGGGTGCGGCGGATGCCGGCCAGCACGGTCGCGATATGCCGGTCCTGGCGGTCGAAAGCGAGGCCGCGCTGGCGGAAGTGCCAGCTCAGGGCCGACAGCCGGCGCTCGATCGTCGAGACCGCGTCAGGCTTCGGCCCGGCCTTCCCGGCGGCGCAGGCGGTGATGTAGAGCCCGATGGTCTGGACGTCTGGGGGGAGGGGATCGAGGGCCTGCCGCCGGCACCAGGCCGTGTAATGCCGCCAGTCCGCCCCATAGGCCCGACGGGTGTTCTCGGCGCTGGACGCCTTGATGTAGTCGCGCGCCCGGTCGGCGAGCTGCTCCAGATGCGCCGGCAGCCGTGGCGGCTCGGCCGGAAGAGGGGAGGGGAGGCCGCCCTGCGCCCCGGCCGGCTTCTCTCCGGGCGACGAACCGACACCCGGCGACGGGCTCTCAGGCGGCGCGGGGCCGTCCTGGGCGTCAAATGCGGGGTCGCGCGGAGCGTCAGGGCTCATTTCGCTATATAATGCCGAAAACGTCCGATAATGCAAGATTATCGGACGTTTTTATTTCTCGACAGGCGCGGCGGTTTGACGTGAAATTCGTTGCCATAAGCGCCGCGTTGAATCATGCTCCGGCATGGCCCCGCGCGCGCGAATCCTCCCCGAACCTCCGCCGACCTTTGCACCGGCGCCGTCCTGGCTGCGCCGGCGCGCCCCGCCCGACACCGTCACGGAAGCGGTGTTTTACGCCGGCGCGGCGCTGGCGGCGCTGCATCCGATCGCCCGCGACGAGCACAAGCTCGGCCTGCTGTGGCGGCAGCGCCTGGCGCTGTCCTGCGCCGCCGCGCTCGCGCGCCACGGCGGGCGTACGGAGGATGAAGCGACGCTGCGCGACCACTGGTATCTACGCAAACCGGGCGACGATCCGGGTCCCGGCGGCCGCATCCTCGATGCGTGGCGCCGGCTCGGCGAACGCGCGACGAGCGACGAGAAGGAGTGGATCTGGGCCGTGGCGCCCTCGCTCGGCCATGGGCTCAACTCGCTGCCGATCGAGATCGTCGAGCTCGCCGCCCGCCACACCAACCGGGCGCACGCCATGCCGGTGCTCGCCGCCGCGGAGATCATCGCCGCGAGCGGACGTGTCCTTCCGGACGAGGGGCTGCTGCCGCTGTGGCTCGCCGACGCGGTCCTCGCCCACCAGCTTCGCTGGCAGGCGCCGGTGCCGCTGCTCGCCGCGCATCTGTCACGCGGCGCCCTGCGCAAGGCGCCGCAGCATCTCGAGGGCGAGACTGTGTTTATGAGCGCGCTCTGCACGGCCTACGCGACGGCGGCCGTCACCGCGATCGACCTCTATAACGATCTCGCCCGCCGCGCGACGCGCCTGCTCGCGGTCGCGCCGAACCTGCGCGGCAGGGACGCCGACCTCACCGTGTCCATACTGATGAGCGAGGATGCCCAGCCCGCCGAGCAGGGCAAATCAGCCAGCGACCGCTCCAGCCGACGTCTGTTCGAGCGCCTGGTCTCGCTCGGCGCGGTGCGCGAGCTGACCGGCCGTCCGACCTTCCGACTCTACGGGCTCTGACGATGGGCCGGCGCGCACGACAAAAGGAAGGTCTCGACACCGAACTCGCCGACCTGCCGCCCGAGCTGCGCTGGCGCGAATGGATGGGCCGCGTCGAGGCCGTCATCTTCGCCTCGCCCGATCCCGTGACGCGCGAGGTCCTGACGCGCGTGGTCGGCCGGGAGTGCAATATCGATCTGATCATTGACGACATCCGCGACGAGCTGCGCGGCCGTCCCTACGAACTCGTCGCCGTCGCCGGCGGCTGGCAGCACCGCACCCGCAAGGTGTTCGCCACGGCGATCCGGACCGCGACCGGACTGGGCGACCAGGTGCGGCCGCTCTCGCAGCACGAGACCCTGATCCTGATGTGCATCGCCTACTACCAGCCGATCACCCGCGGCGAGCTCGGCCAGTTCTTCGGCAAGGAGGTCAGCCGCGACCTGATCGGCCACCTGCGCGGTCTCGGTTTCATCGCCTCCGGCCCGCGCGCGCCCCAGCCCGGCGCGCCCTACACCTATGTCACCACCAACGGGTTCCTGTCGCACTTCGGGTTCAATACGCTGCGCGACCTGCCGGACATGGAGATGCTCGAGGACGCCGGACTTCTCAGCAAGGACAAGCTGCTGGCGGGGGATTTCCCGGACCCCGTGCCGGCAGAAGAAGAGGGCTACGGCGAGGACGATGGCGAAGAATCTGCAGATCGGACAGAGACAGGCTAGCCGCATTTGCCAGATGTCGGCCGCCGATCGGCTCGCATTTATCGCCGAAGGCCTGCCGATCATACACGCCAGCGCGATGGGATTCTGGTCAGCCTCTGCAGAGCTCCGAGATAAGCCGCGCGAAGCCGAAGTGCTCGCGGGATTTGCCAAGGAGGAGGCCGCGAAGATCCTCATCCTCTTCGATATCGTGCGCTGCCCCGAAAAGCTGGTCGGCGGCAGGCTGAACAAGCTGATCGCCCGATTCTATGGTCACCTTGAGCGGCTGATCTACGCTCAGCTCTCGGAGTGGTGGTTCACGGATGTGGCGGATCTCCGCAAGGCCGTTGAACCGCTGCGCAAGGCCCACGACCTCGAAGGCAACATGGGCGAGTACATCGTCCCAAACGACGTCCTCTATCGGCGGGAGAGCAAGCTCTACGCCGACGTCGAGGCTTACGAGGATGGCACGCCGGTTTGGAATGCGCCGGTCGTCTACCCCAGCGGCTTCCCGGCGCGCATGCCGGCCGTGGTTCAGGTCGTGGAGGCGATGGCCGCGTGCGGCATGTTCACACTCATGGGGCTGCAGGCCGCAGCTGAGGTCTGGGGTCAGGTGGAGTTTCAGGAGAGGGAAACGCTGCACGATGCGGAGCGCCTGACGCAAGAACTTGTGGCCCGGCTGATCGCCGAAAGCCTGCCGACCAAATCCGCCAACCATGACCATGTCGGTGCGCTATACCGCCACTGGCCCTTACCGATGTACAATGTCGAGCTCGACCCGATCCTTGTGACGCTTGAAGAACTGAAGGCCGAGCAGGATCGCCTCCTCTGGGCCGAGATCGGGGATTCCTGGTGATGCCGAGAGTCAGGCGGTCCTAGCAGGAATTGGCGGGGATAGGTGTCGCGCAGAAGTTCCGATCGCAGCCGCGTTAGGTGAGCAATCACTAGAGCTGGTATGTTCAGCAAATGCTGAAAATCGCCATTCAGTGAAAATAGCTTGACATATTTCACTGTAATAGTCATTTTCAGCAAATGCTGAAAACCTCGGAAACCGTGAATGCTCTCGAGAGGCAAGCGGCGGATGTCGTCCGAGCGTTGCTGCAGAGCGTACCAGTCATTCGCCTCGACAAGATGGAGCCGGCGCCTGCCGGGTCCGACTTCGATCTTGTCGCGGCGCTGAGCGTTGACGGGCACAAACGGCTCCTGGTGTGCGAGGTTAAAAACATCGGCCAGCCGCGGCATGTCCGTGCGGCCCTCCTTCAGCTTCAACGGGCGGCCGAACGGTTCGAGCCGCCGGCGACGCCCGTGTTCATCGCCCCTTATCTTTCTCCGCAAGCGCAGGCACTTTGCCGCGATTTCGATGTCGGTTTCCTCGATTTCGTCGGCAATGCGCGGATCGCCTTCGACACGGTGTTCATCGAGCGCCAAGTCGATACGAAGCCGGCCGCCGTTCAACGAAGCCTAAAATCCATCTTCAAGCCAAAATCCGCGCAGGTGTTGCGAGTACTCTTGCGCGACCCCAAACGCGCATGGCGCGTCGCCGAGCTCGCGCAAGCATCTGATGTCAGCCTTGGCCACATCAGCAATGTGCGAAGCGAGTTGGTGGATCGCGAATGGGCCGAGCTCACCGATGAAGGTTTTCGGCTGTCGCAGCCGGATGGACTGCTTGATGCTTGGCGTGAGGCATATGAGCAGCCGTCGGGTGAGCGGGTAGAATTCTACACGACGCTCCACGGTCAATCCCTGGAAGCCGCCGCGCGCCACGTCCTGCATTCCGGGCCAGATACTGCGAACGCCATCCTTGCTTCCTTCTCGGCGGCACATTGGCTCGCTCCCTATGGGAGAGTTTCAATCCAGTATTTCTACGCGGATGCCGCCGGGCTCACTGTTCTGCAGACTCAGCTGAAGCTGTCACCCGTTCGATCGGGAGCAAACGTCACTGTGACAGTGCCGAAGGATCACGGTGTTTTCCAAGATGCCGTAACGCCTGCGGCCGGCATCGTTTGTAGCAGCCCCGTTCAGACCTATCTCGACCTTGCCGTCGCCGGAGAGCGCGGTGCCGAAGCGGCCGACCACCTGCGACAGGAGCTTCTCACGTGGCGAAAATAGTGCCGCCTGATCCGCAATCCGCGTCTGATTACGAGGACCGCACCACAAAGGCCGTGAAGGGCGTGCTGGTCGAGATCGGTCAGATCCTCGGCACCTTCAAGGGCAAGTTCGCCGTGATCGGCGGCGCGGTTCCCTGGCTCCTTCTCGATAACGAGGATATGCCGCATGTCGGCACGCTCGATGTCGATCTCGGGCTCGATGCGGAAGCTTTGGGCGATGGTGAGTATGTCACCCTTGTCGAGGCGCTTATGGGTCAGGGCTATAAGCAGCGCGAAGAACTTCGCCGCTTCCAACTCGTCCGCCAAGTACCCGCTGATGACGAAGGTGCTCCCATCGACATCGTCGTCGATTTCCTCATGCCGCGGCATGCCGAGATCGTGAAGAACAATCCGCCGATCCTAAGTGATTTTGCGGTTCAGCGGGCCGACGGGGCGGATCTCGCGCTCCGCTTCTATCAGCTCGTCGCCATCTCCGGCGACATGCCGGATGGCGGCACCAATCGTGTTGAAGTGGCGGTCTGCTCGATTCCCGCGTTGCTGGCGATGAAGGGACACGCCCTCAACGGCCGACACAAGCAGAAAGACGCCTACGACATCTATTACTGTATTCGAAACTATCCGGACGGGATCGAAGCCTTAGCAGACGGCTGCAAACCGGTGCTCGAGCACGCAAGCGGCGCTCAAGGTTACAAGTTCATCTCTGATAAATTCGATTCACCGGTCGGCTATGGCGCCACGTGCGTCCGCAAGTTCGTGGCCGAAACAGCGATCCTCGACGGACGAACGCCCGAGCAATGGCAGCAGGACGCCTTCGGGCAGGTGGATGCCTGGCTGCGAGCCCTCGGTCTGCGATAGCGCTGAAATTTGCGGTTTTTAAAAAGAGACAATTGATTGGGGGGTAACGTTGGGGAATTCAGGCTCGCGCTGGCTTCGATGGGAGCCACATATTCATGCTCCCGGGACAGTGCTCAACGATCAGTTCAAAGGCACGGACAGCTTCGAACAGTACCTCGCCAAGATCGAGGCAGCCTCGCCTGCCATTCGCGCGCTGGGTGTCACCGACTACTATCTGCTCGACACCTATGAGCGTGTCCGCGACGCGAAGCATCGCGATAGCCGGCTTGGAGGCGTCGACCTTATCTTTCCGAATGTCGAGCTCCGCCTTGCCTTCGGGACCGTCAAGGGAAACTGGGTGAATTGCCATCTCCTCGTCAATCCGGACGACCCTGACCATGTCGGAGCCACCCAACGTTTCCTGGCGCAACTGACTTTCGAATATTCCGGGGACCGCTTTGCGTGCACTCCTGACGAGCTGATACGGCTCGGCTCGAAGATCGATGCCGGTCTCTCTGGCCGCGCGGCACTGGCGCGCGGCGCGACGCAATTCAAGGTCAGCTTCGAACAGCTGGCCGAGCTTTACCGGGCGATCGATTGGGCCAAAGCCAACATTCTCGTCGCTGTCGCCGGGAGTGAGCACGACGGGACCTCGGGGATGCGCGGCGAATCCGACGGCGCGCAGCGTCAGGAGGTCGAACGGTTTGCGCACGTCATTTTCGCAAGCGGCGCCAGCCAACGCGATTTTTGGTTGGGGCGCAAAGACAGTGCGACGCCGCAAGAGATTCGCGCTCGATACGGCGCGCTCAAGCCGTGCCTGCACGGCAGTGACGCCCATGAGACCGCGAAGGTCGGAGTTCCCGACGGAGATCGCTATTCCTGGGTCAAGGGCGGCGCCCACTTCGACTCACTGCGTCAGGCGGTGATTGATCCCGCTGGGCGCGCGTTTGTCGGCGTTGCGCCTCCGATCCGTGCCACGCCGTCTCAGGTCATCTCCCGCGTGACGATCCAAGACACGTCGTGGGCAGCAACGCCGAGCGTCGAGCTCAATCCCGGCCTTGTCGCCATCATTGGTGCGCGAGGTTCGGGAAAGACGGCACTGGCCGACGCGATCGCGGCCGGATGTGATGCGGCTTCGGAGCATCTCAGCTCCGCCTCTTTTTTGGTGCGGGCAGGAGAGCTTCTCGACGGAGCCAGCGTCCGGCTGGACTGGGGCAACGGCGAACCTTCCGAGCGCGAGCTGCTCGACTACCAGTACGATGCCGACTTCGACGGGCGGTTTCCCCGCGCACGATACCTCTCACAGAAATTCGTGGAAGAGCTGTGCTCGGCGGACGGGATGACCGACGCATTATTGCGCGAGATCGAGCGGGTGATCTTCGAGGCTCACCCGGACAAGGACGGAACATTTCAATTCGATCAGCTGCTGGAATTGCGCGCGGCGCGCCATCGGCTCGCGCGTCAGCGCGAGGAGGAAGCGATCGGCACACTGTCTGACAACATCGGGCAGGAGCGGGAAAAACGCCGGCAGACCGCGGGGCTGAAGCAGCAGCTTTCTCAGAAGGAGCGAACGGTCAAGGGCCTGGCAGCAGACCGCGACAAGCTGATCGTGAAGGGCACGGAAGCGCGGGCCGATCGGCTGAGCGTCATCGCCAATGCCGCGGAAAAGGTCCGCTCCTACGTCCGGTACTTCGCCAACCAGGAGAACTCACTTCTTTCCCTGCAGGACGAGGTGAGGGCCTTTCGTCAGAACAAGGCGCCGGAGGCTCTGCGCCAGACCAAGTCGAGCTTCGTGGCCGCCCGCCTAGAGGACGCGGACTGGCAGGCCTTTCTTCTCGAGTATCATGGCGATGTCGATGCTGCGCTCTCTGCAAAGCTCAGCGCGGCACGAACGAACGCGGCGAACTGGCGCGGGATGCCGCCGGCACCTCTGGCCGATCCCAATCGCTCTTATCTTGCGGACAATGCTGATCCGGAGAAGACGGCGTTGGCGGTGCTCGACGCGGAGGCAGCGCGGCTTCAGGCTTTGATCAATATCGACAGCGAGACCGCCAAGAAGTTTGCTGGCCTGGTCAAGCGCATCGCCGAAGAGAACACCCAGATCGAAACAACGCGTGTGACGCTCGCCGATTGCGAAGGGGCGGCGGCCCGCATGGCGCAACTGAGTAAACGCCGGCGGGAGACATATCTTCGCGTGTTCGAGTCGATCATTGCCGAGGAGCAAGTATTACGCGACTTATACCAGCCTTTGGTCGACCGCCTGCAGGCAGCCCAAGGCACTCTTCGCAAGCTCTCCTTCTCCGCCCGCCGCCATGCCGATGTCAAACAATGGGCTTCGCTGGGGGAGAAGCTCTTTGATCTGCGACGAGCAGGCGATTTCAAGGGAAAGGGCTCTCTTGAACAATGGGCGAATGCCAATCTCCGCCGCGCTTGGGAGACGGGTGATATCAATTCGATCGACCAGGCGATCCAGCAGTTCACCGATGCCTGGCAGGATGAGCTGCTAGCCGTGGCCAATGTGGCAGCGCACGATCAGGCTGCATATCGGAGCTGGCTGATGCGGTTCGCCAAATGGCTGTTTAGTACCGATCACATTCAGATCTCCTATAGCATCGATTACGAGGGTACCGACATCACAAAGCTGTCGCCGGGCTCACGAGGGATCGTGCTGCTTCTCCTATACCTTGCGCTCGATGAGAACGACCACAGCCCGCTGATCATCGACCAGCCGGAGGAGAACCTCGATCCCAAATCAATATTCGATGAGCTCGTCAGCCTGTTTGTTGCCGCCAAAGCCAAGCGACAGGTCATCATGGTCACGCACAACGCCAACCTGGTCATCAACACGGACGCCGATCAAATCATCGTTGCGACCGCAGGGCCGCATAGTCCCGGCGAGTTGCCGCCGATCACCTATCAATCCGGAGGCCTGGAGGATGCGGACATGCGAAAGCTCGTCTGCGACATTCTCGAAGGCGGCGAGGCGGCTTTCAAGGAACGCGCTCGGCGGCTGCGGGTCAGTCTCGAACGGTAGCTCCGCCGGGATTCCAGCCATTTCGCAAGTCAGCGCCAACCGCATGGGTTCGAAAGCACGTTCATGAAGCGGGAGTCCGGCACCAGAGGGCAGAACGAATTCGCAGGCTGGGGCGAGCCGGAGGGGTTTCACGTTCAACGATCTGATCCAGATCGTCTCGGGTGGGACTTCATGCTCGAGGCCGATCCGCAACGCTCTGGCGACATTCCTCTCGATCAGCAGAATGAGCTTCCCAAGTTCCTCATTCAAGTCAAGGCAACCGAGCATGCGACAATGATCCCTCGGATCAAACTCTCGGCTCTGAAGCACCTGGTGGACTCCGACCTGCCGGCGGCCATCGCGATTCTTTTCTATAGCAGGGGTAGAAGGCGCTCGGTGCGCCGCTTGATCGTGCCGGTCGACGAAGGCCTCATAGCGGACACCTTGCGCCGGGTTCGCGAACACGAGGCTCGGGGCAATCGCGATATTCACACCGTCAAGGTGCCGATCTCGACTGATCGAGCGAGAGAAATCGGGCGCGACGGTGAGGGCTTAGCAGACGCTCTGCACGACATGATCGGCACCTCGTCCAGTGACTACGCTGCCAGGAAGAGTCACTTCCGCGAAACCTGCGGCTTCGACGACGAGCCCGTCGTCGGCCGCTTCTTCGTGCCAGGGGCGGATGCGCGTCACAAACTCGGTGAGCTCTTCCTCGGGGGCAGAAGAGAGATCGAGATCAATCACCTGACCGTCGAACGCCGACGTTTCGGCATCCCGTTAAGCAACGACCAGCTCTACCTCCGCGACGCCATCCTCGAGATGGATGCGCCCGCGCTCTTTTCTGCCTCGATCGAACTTGAGTCACACACCGGTGATTGGATCGCGCTACCAGTCGACGTCTTCGTCGTTCCGCCCTTGGCGAGAGATCAGGACCGTTCGAAAGTCCGGTTCGCCAACCGGTTCTTCGAGGTCCTTCTCGACTTCGAGAAGGAATGGGCGGGCATCACTTTCGACTATGCTGGCGACCGCGTTGTCGAATTGGAAGAGGCTGTCTCGATAATCGAGGTTGGCGCGATTCTCGCACGTCCGCGCAAGAAGGTGACGATCAGCTTCAAGAGTGCGCGCATGGAGCTGCCAGCAGCCGACGATGAAGGCCCGTTCCAACACTGGATTCCCGTCGCCTCGGTGCTTCGGAGGATCTGTTCGGCGGTTACTCGCTCAGGCCGGCGCCCGCACGGCCCGCTACGGCTGGCGACGTTCTACGATTGGGTTGAAAAGCACGCCGAGCTGATAGCACTCGGCTCGACTCCGGGCGTCAACCTTTTCTTCCCCCGATGGCCACAGGACGAACTCGTCGATCAACAGGACGCAATTCTGACCCCGATGACAGTCGAGTTGGCGGGCCTGCAATACACCGCCGTCATCGAGGTGCCCATCGTCTCGGCAGCGCGCGATGCAACAGAAGTCAAGATTGTAGGCGGGCAACCAATCCTGATTAGTGATGTCGTCCGCGCCGCAGGCGCCGACGTGTCTGACTTCATCGACGTTGCAGTGGAGGCGGCCAAGCGGCGGCGGAACATCTCGGGACCCGTGCTTGTCGCAGGCGGAATCGAACTGTGGTCGAGCGGTGCCTCATGATCGATGAGAGCTATGGCCGGGAGCAAGGGACTAGCGCTGCAGCTCGGATGGATCGCGCGCTCTCCACGATATTCGATCGCGCCAGGACCAGCCTAGCTTGCTGATCTATTCGAATCGCTTATGCTGACAACTGGCTAATCCGGCTATGCCGTCCACATTGGCGAAGCCTGCGGGCAGGAATGAACGATCATCCCGTATGAACCTCTCTCCAAGGTGCGCGGGCCAAGTGGACACGCCATCACAAGCACCGTCGGGGCGGTTTCATGCGAATCCATTTTTCTGATCTCGGTCGACCGAAACAGGTGGCAAAATATCTGGCCCGTGCCCGGGCCGAATTGAGTCTTTCTACGGTGCAAGAGGCGCTCGCGCGGGCGCTCGGCTACCGAGACTGGCATGAACTGTCGATCGCTGCTCGGCCGAACAGCGTCGCCGCAACGGAACAGGCTAGTATCGAGGATGCCTTGCGCGTCATTCTCAAGCTCGCTGACGTTCTCGCCCTCAGCGAAACGGATGTCCAGCACGCGGTGTCGAAAGCCCGACTACTTCGATCGACGCCATGGACCATCGATGACCACATGCTCCTGCGTACCTCCATCTGGAGGCAGCGCGTCTTCGGCACCGCCGGCCGTGGCAAGCCCGGAACCGTCGTGAGAGACCGAGCCCATAATTCCAATGCGCCGGCCTATCTGCGCTATCCGGGCCGACCGACACGTTTGCTTTTTGACACGGGATTTGGTGACCGGGCGGACTTCGAGGTTGTCACCCCACGCTCCCAACTCCCAGACTTCGTGCCCTCTCGGATCTGGTTGCCATACGGAATATGGAGGCTGAACGATAAATCGGAGATTCTGTTCTCGCGCGACTATCTGCCGTTGTGGCGGATTTCGAACGATCATGCTGAGCGCGTTGCGCCTTGGCTTTGGATCAAGGACATCGTCGAGGAGAAGCATTTCGCCAGTCCTGGCACTGCCACGTGGGCCTCGGGCACCGCTAGGGAGAAGGCTGTCGGTTACTTGGAGCAGCATCGTATCTCCGAATTGCCGAGGCTGACCGATATTATGCCCCACCTCTTCGAGCTCCAGGTCAATTCCCTACAAGACGGCGTCGCACGCCTCTATGCCGCTCGACCGGACAGTGGGCCCTTGCCGCATTATGCTCAGCTCAACGCGCGCATTGTGGGCTAACCCACGGCCTGTCGCCGGCTCAAACTGAAAAGTGCCTCGAATCTGCTAAGTAAGGAGGTATTCAGGGGCTCGAACGACATGGTTGCAGTGAAAAAGAAGAGTAACCCGCCGCTAGATTCACGTTTCAGGTTTGCCGAAGACTCGTTTGCGCGGTTGACGGGAGGATGGGACTCCCACCTTCGAACTGCTGTCGGCATTGCCGATGGCGAGAGATATCTATTGCGTTTGTTCAAGAAGACGGGAACAGCGCTCGACGACGATCTAAGAGCAATTGCCGCCCGCGGACTGAGGCGAATTCGACGCGTGCTTTCGTCTCGTCGCGCTCGCGACGTGCTGGTCGATGTCCTTGAAATTGCGGAAGACCAGAATGAGCTCGCCATCGTCATGGTGGATCCGGGAAGTCCGATTTCTGGCCCATCGCAGCACCGGAGGACGAGGGAGGGGCGCTATCTGACGAGCACAAGTCGCGGTGTCTTCTGGCGAAACATGATTCGCGTCGCAGAAGCACTCGCGCTTTGTCACGACGCCGGTATCGTGCACGGTGGCGTCGGTCCGCATTCGATATTTTCACATAGAGACAACAGTGCCGATTATCGTCTCGGCGGTGTAGAGGCCTGCATCCACATCTCGGATGGCGATCTCGAAGCGACCGGGCACCTGCTGCGCGCCTCTGCCGTGATCTCGTTCCGGCAGGACTGGATCGATCTGGCTGCCGTTGCCGGCGCACTCCTTGGCCTCGACGGCGACACTCCTCCCGCGCTTCTGTCCGTCGAACGCCGAATGCTTGAACGGCTTGCCAGTCCGCCCCAGTTTCAGCTCTTTGATGGAGCGGTCGTCCTCGATGAGCTGCGAAATGTCATTACCGAACTCGACAGGGTTGGCTCGACCTCAGATGGCGAGCTAATTCTCTATCCGTCGAGGAGTGTCGCTCAGAGCGATTTGTCGTCCCTCTCTTCGGGCACCATACCTGCAGCCGACAGTGCCGCGATCATGCAGTTTGTCGCCGACGATCTGCTTTCGACCGGCGTTCGCCTTGTCCCGGCCGGACAGGATACCGCGCGCCTCATGACGGATCTTGCGATCTACAAGATACGGATCATGAGCGACTTTGTCGGCATGATCGAGGGGGCGCACCAGCGTCGCGCAAACGAATGGATGAACGGCGCAGTCGACATCGTCCATCGACTGCACCTCTCGAGAAATCGAGCGAGCGCCGAAGAGCGGGTTCGAAACCTCGGGCCAGGCGCCAAGCGTTGGCACGACCTCCTGGCTCCAGTCCGCTCTGCCGACAGTACGACCGATGTTCCAGTATGGTTCGCTCTCATCCTTCTCGAAGCCTTCACCCTGCTGAGGGAACAGTTTCGCCTCTATCCCGTCGATGTGCGTGCCCCAACTAACGCCGAGGCGAACATCGTGTGGCTGACGCCAAGTGATGACGCAGAGCGCGATGCGCAACGCGAAACGATGGGGCTGCTCCCAGCAGCTGAGGCGCTCAAGCGCGAACTGAAGTACGACGACGGAAAAGCAAATTGGACGCTATCACAAACAGCGGGCCTCGCGATGGGCCGCGAGCGCGTGCCTGAACTCAGCTACGAAGGCAGCGGCTTCATCAAGGGGAAGACCGCGTTCGCTTTCGGAAGCAACCTGTCGATCCAAACCGGGCAACGGCTTTTCCTCCGTCCTCGCAAGGACACTGGTGCCGAGCGGGCCATCCGGCGACGGCTACAGAACATTGTGGCCGCCAGGTCCAATGTCGAGCTCTTGAGAGCACTGGACGATCCAGCCCAGGTTGCCATGGATGAGGTGTTGCGCGACATCGCCTCCCCCGGCCCTCCACCAGCGGATGCTGACATGGAGCGATCTAAGATCGAGGCTTGGGAATCGATCGTCGCTGGCAGATCCATCAATGTGGTTGTCGGGCCACCGGGTGTGGGCAAGACCTTTTTGATCTCACACCTCGTGAAGAGCATTCTGCACAAAACCCCCGATGCTAGAATCCTCGTGTCGTCTCAGAACCACGAGACGCTCGTTCACATGGAAGACGAGCTTCGCAAGTTCCTCCCCGCGGCTTCCACCATCGTCGTTCGCGTCGAGCGATCTCGCTCCAGCGAAAAAGAGAGCACGCTGAGGCGAAGCTCACATTCTCTGCTGCGCTCCGTGTCGAAACCTGACCCGGCCAGCGCCGCGATCATGACGAACCAGCTCAATCAAATTGTCCAGGCACTCAAACCTGTAGATACCTCGGAGCAGTCGATCGCGGATCGCGCTCTCCGCGACACCGACAATCTGATGCTGCGATCATCGGATGTGACGCTGGCTACTACGTCGTCGCATATTCTTGAGGAGATGATTGCCGATGGCGAACAGTTCGACTGGGTCCTGATCGAGGAGGCGGCGCGGGCTAACGGTGCCGAACTGATCGGTGCTCTGCTCCTGGGAAACCGCCGGGTAATGATCGGTGATCACAACCAGTTATCGCCCTTCGATGCGGGGGACCGCCAGAAGTTCTACGATGCCAGCCGGGCTAGCGAGCTTCTGCGGGATGCAAAGGAGAAGCTGGTCTCGATCTCCGACCTGCCGGGCGAGGTAGAGGTTGCCCTCAATGCGCTGAAGGCAGATCAATTTCTGCTCAGCGACGTTCTTGCCATTGCATCTCGACTTGAAGAGCCCTTCAAATCGATTGCTGCGCGAGAAGAGATCAGGGCTAGCGAGACCGGGCGCTCCAGCACGATCGCCAATACGCTGCACGAGCAGAGCCGCATGCATCCTGCAATATGCGAGCTGGTTTCTAACACCTTCTACAAGCGACAACTCGTGTCTTCGGATCGAGCGAAGACTCGCACGCAGGCCGTGGAATGCGCCGACGGATTTCCCGCTTCTCCAGTCGTCATTCTGGACGTTCCCTCGCTTAGCGTGGTCAGAAGGCGGGCTTTTGAACAAACGGTGAAGCGCTCTTATCGCAACGAGGTCGAGGCGACAGCGCTGCTGGCCGCCGTGGCCAAGCTCCGCCCTGTCATTCGTGAGGGTGAGCCCATGCCGACCCTCGTCGTGCTGTCGCCTTATCTTGCGCAAGTCAATCACCTCGAACGGCTGGTCAAGTCTCTGATCGACGTGTCCGCTGGCACTCTGTTCGGCTTCGCTAGCCCACGAGGCGATGGAAAGTTCGTCTACACGAGCGACAGCTTCCAGGGCGGCGAGGCCGACCTCGTCGTTGCCAGCCTTGTTCGAAACAACGTCCTCGTCGGATCGAGGGCTCTTGGCTTTATGAAGAACCCTCAGCGCCTGAACGTGTTGCTCAGTCGCGCGAAGCACAAGCTGGTTCTCGCAACTAGCCGCCAGTTCATCCGTAATGCGGTGGAGGGCATTGACCCCGACGCGGTCAGCGATGAACTCGGCTTTCTACGGATCATGCTCGACGAAATCGAGCGCTTGTCCGATGCCGACTTTCCGTCGGTCGGCAAAGGCGCCTTCGTCATCCCTGTCGATGAGCAGGGGAGGCTATCGCAGTGAAAAACATTTACATCCCGGCGTGGCACTACCGAGCTCCCGGCATCGTCCAGCGGATTTGGGGCTGGAGCCCAGTTGAGGAAATGATCCTGCTGTCACTCGATCGTAGTCCGGGAACGACCGAAGACGTTTCCAAGATTCTCAAGATCCCACGACAGGTCGTCGGCTCTACGGTAGCCCGACTTATGCAATTCGGGCTCGCCGAGGTCCGGCTGTCGCCGCAACCGGTCCTATCCACAAGCAGCGTCGGTCACGACTTCATTCGCACGGGGCGCGCACTTCCGGAGCGTACCGCCGATCGCGAGATCGGCATCAGCGTCGTTTACGAGAAGGTCGGACTATCCGTGTTCAGAACGAGGGACGTTAACACGATCCCCGTCACCAAACTCCCCGCCAAAGGTGCAATCATCACCTTTCCCGAAGGCGAGCCGCCAGAGACGCACTACTCGATGATGCAGCGTGTTAACGAGTTTATGGTGGGTATGCTCAGGCCTGGTGAATGGCTGCGAGGCGTTCAGGCCAACAGCTCGTTCTTGGAGCCGAGATTTCTGGTGCTCGACCTCGACGAAGTCGGGGCCGGCGTTTTGCCGCAAGGCTCAAGCGACCAACTCGTTGAAGCCCTTAAGGGGACAATCAAGACCGGGATTCTGCCGAGAACTACGTCTCCGCCACCGGAGCGTCCCCTATCCATCGAGACGCGCTTTGATCCCGATCAGCTTGTCGTAGGCGCCGAGCAGCATTTGCAGCGCTTCGAGCAGATTGTGGGCGCGGCAAAATCCAACATATTTGTTCTGTCGACTTTCGTGGCCGCGCAGTCCGATGAAAAGGGCAGGGATCGGCGGGAACGCATTGTGCGGGCATTGGAGGGTGCGTGCGAACGCGGCGTCAGATGCCACCTCTTTTTTGGCACATCGCTCGATCGCGCCAAGCATGCTGCGGCCATGCAGGAATTGTATCTTCGCTTGTCCGCCGCAAGGCAAACAAGGGGCTACCTGCAGGTGCAAAGGGATCCTGTCGGCAGTCATGTCAAGTTCCTAGCAGCCGACGACGGTCACGATGGCGCGGTTGTTCTGATGGGGTCGTGCAATTGGCTCCACTCTCCATTCTCGGCCGTTGAAGTCTCGGCCGAGCTCAGAGAGGGCAATGCCGTCTCAGAGGGGCTAGATTTACTCCGTGAGATTGTTTCCAAACTCGCCAGTGCAAGCCGATCCGTGGAAACGCTACAGTTCATGGCGTCCGAACTGCGACGTCAGCGAAACAAGCTGTCGAACCCCGAAGAAGACGAGGCACCATTTGCCAAGCTGACGATTCTGCATGCCGCCGACCACGAGCGTCTACTGCGCGTTGCTGCTCACGATGCGCAGCAACGCTTCGTCTGCTGTACGAACAAGGTCGGGGCAAACATGGTGCCAGCCCTATTCGATCCAGCTGAGATCGCGGGAAGGCGGCTGAGTGATGTCCGGATCTACTATTCGCGCCGTTCTGGGCCGGTGAAACGCGGCCACGTGACCAAGCACCGCGAACGCCTCCATGGCATAGTCGAACTCATCGGCGTGCCCGAACCGCAGTTGCATGCGAAGTTTTTAGCCTGGGATAGCGACCACGTCGTCGTCAGCAGTTTGAACTGGGGTTCGCAATCAGGTCTTGAGGACAACCCGCTGGATGAAATCGGCTTGTATCTGGAAGGGCCGAGCCTCGCGACGTCTTTGCTCGAGAAGTTCGAAACCGAATGCCGGTGACCGACGAGAATCGCACCCGCGTCGTTACCGGCATCTGCCGGCTGACCGGCGCGTTGCGCAACGCGATGCACCCACTTCGCGGAATTGGACCGGCTGACGCTCGCCGATCTCGTCGCCAGCCGGGTCAGAATCGCTCAGCGTCTGGCACTGGCGTCATGATCCGCAATGCCCATCAGACTCGGCCACAACGACCGTTGAACATTCAACTCGGTCAAGGAGGCTTCCAGCTCGACGCAAGTGCGCTCGCCGAGCGGTTCGGATTGTCGGCGGAAGCAATGCGTTTGCTCATGAATAAGCAGTTGATGCGTGGCATGGTCGAAAAGGGCGAGGGCGTGGATGCTGGGACGTGGCGTCTGTCGATGCGATACGGCAACCGCATGTGGCGTGCCGTCTTGATGAAGAATGGAGAATTGCGTGAGGAAACCGTCGGCGTCGCCTCGGTGATGCAAGCCGCGAAGAGCAAGACAGATGGCGAGCGCTAGAGTGACAGCGACAAAGCCTCTCGCCATCCTGATGCTTGCGTCGGCGTGGGCGGGGTTTCTGATCGGCGTGTCGTTTCTTGCCACGCCAGTGAAATTCTTGGCGCCAAGCCTCACGCTCCCCGTGGCGCTCGACGTCGGCCGACAGACCTTCACTGTCTTCAACCGTTGCGAAATCGCGCTTGCGATTGTTATGCTGCTTCTTGTGGTCTGGGAGCGTCGTTCGAAAACGTCGATAGGACTGGCGGCAATCCTCGCGCTTATTGTTCTGACCCAGACAATCTGGATGTTGTCGGTACTCGACACGCGCGTCGAAACAATCCTGCAGGGCGGCGCACTTGCGCCGTCTTCACTCCATACGCTGTATATCATCGTCGAATGCGTGAAGCTCGCGTTGCTCGTCGCCATTGCGAGCGTCACCGCCAGGATGGTTATCCGGCTTGTCCTCGAAGACATGTAGATTGCACTTCGACTATGCAGGCGAGCCATAAATGCCGGGTCAACGGGTTTAGTTTCGAACCATTCAAATTCTTTAGTATGTGCAATACCTTGATGAGTATTGCCGCGCCGGCTATTTGTTGCTGACGCTCCCGTCGAAGCTAGGTCGCGCATTCTCGTAGACGCCGTCCAAGCCGCATTCTGCGCACGGATGAGTACGAGGATGCAGCCAGCCATGTCGCACGAACTTGACATCGAAACTGCCCGTGCCGAGTTGCATCGCGCCGTCATGGCGGCATTCTGCAACACGCTTCATGCCAGCCTGCTTCCACCAATGACCGTCATGGCGCTAACGGCCGCGGCTGTCGGAGCGATCTACAGGGACATTGCCGACGAACATCGTCGCGACACTGTATGTCCCTGCGGCTGGCAGCCCTCGACGAGCGCTGACGTGGAGGCACTTCAATCCGCACTCGCCAGCACGGTCGAGGTTCGTCCGCTCGCCGATCTCGCCATCGTTCAAGTCGTGGGACGTGCCTGATGCGGAATCCGGCCGCCGCAGCAACGGGCGGCTGGACACGCCGCATCGTCGCGAGCAGCGGTCCGACGGCTATCGCTCTGACCGGGCATGTCGCGATATTGCTTGCGCTTTCCTTCGTCGGACGGAGCGATGTCATCGTCAGTGAACTGCCCGCAGCAATCATGGTCGAGATCGTCATGGCTCCGCCGAGCAGGTCGGCAGCCAGCCTGTCGGCTCAGGATGCGACGGTCGAGCCTGTTCCACCGGCTCCTGCCGAACCATCGGGAGACGATGTCGTCGATGCTCCGCCCGAACAGCAAGAGCTGCCCGCACGGCCCGTCACGACAGCGAGTTCCAATATCGTTCCCGCGGCGTCCCCGAAGCGAGCTACCTCGAGGGCGGTCGCTGCGCGCAATCCGCCGTCGGCGAAGCGACGCGCGTCCCTTGTGATGGGGCCGATAGCAGAAGCAACTGGCGCATCGGACGGGCCTGCCGGCGGATCGGCAGGACGTGAGGGAACGAGCGTGTCGCTCGCGGACGTGCCCTCGATCTGGAAGACGCGACTTCTCTCTCATCTCGAGCGCTTCAAGCGGTATCCGGACGCCGCGCGCGCACAACGCGCACAAGGAACCGCGTTGCTAAGCTTCGGCATGGATCGGAACGGCCATGTGCTCGGATACTGGCTCGTGCGCTCCTCGGGATATCCCGAGCTCGATGACGAGGTGCTCGCCATGATCGAACGCGCATCGCCCCTGCCGCCCGCGCCGCCCGAGTTAGGGACGGAGGTCGTTCAACTCGTCGTCCCTGTGCGCTTTCGAATGTAGCATCGCCGCAAGCGGGACCTATCTGTAGAGGCGGAGAGGATTGTCCTCACGTCTTCTCAAGACCTGGAGGTGAAATATGATCCGGAAGATCAGTGTCGCAGGCGCTCTCGCAGCCATGCTCCTTGCGCCCGCATCGAGCCTTGCCGGCGTCAATGTCCGATTCATCAGTCCCGAGCGCTACTCCGATGCAGGCGCGGGCGATGGTACGCTTGCGGCCCTGCGCACGCACCTTCAGCGCCTCGGCGAGCGCTTTCTCGCGCCCGGCCAAACGCTCACCGTCGACATTTTGGATGTCGATCTCGCCGGCCACTTCGAGCCGTGGCGCCGCAATCTCAGCGACGTGCGGATTTTGCGCGACGTCACACCGCCGCGAGTCAAACTACGCTACGTGCTGACCGACAGAGGCAAGCGCGGCCGAAGCGGCGAGGATAATCTGACTGACATCAACTATTAGATGAATCCGTTCGCGCGCTCCTCCAGCGACCGGCTCGTATACGAGAAGGCGCTTCTCGATGACTGGTTCAAGCGCAACTTCGACGTTCGCGGCGGCGCGTCCCGAGGCCGATCTTGAGCGGCGCCAGCAATAATCGGATTGCAGACGCCGCCGCGCTCGACGCCTGCATCGGCAAGACACCAGGTCCGATGAACCTGAAGGTGGTCGATCACCTCGACGCAGGTGCGCGGAAGTGGCTCGCCGCGTCGCCATTGATGTTCGCAGCATTTGCGTCGCTTTCCGATGTGTCGGTGACTCTCGCTGGTGGCGAGCCTGGCTTCGTCGATATCGCTAGCGAAGGTCGCTTGCGGATACCCACGACGTTGATTGACGATTTCCCCTCCGTTCAAATCGGCGGCGGCTTCGGTTCGCTGTTCTTGATACCGACGATCGGCGAGACCCTTCGCGTGAACGGCCGCGTTGCCGCCATCGATGCCGAGGCAATCGAGATCGCGGTCGAGGAGTGCTACGTCCACTGCGCCAAGGCACTGATCCGATCGGATTTCTGGATGGCGCAGCCTCGCGCCGACACACCACACGACGCTGGTGATTTCCTCGCTGCAAGCCGGTTCATCGCCTTGGCAACCGCCGACGCGCAACAACATGCCGACGTCAGTCCTAAAGGTGATCCTCTCGGCAAGCTCATCCGCCTCGAAGACAATGCCGTGCTGTTTGCGGATCGACCCGGCAATAGGCGCTACACAGCCACGCGTGGCGATCGTGGCGTTGATTCCGGGCGCGCAACGCGTTGCACGCCTTCACGGCGAAGCCAGCATCTCAGCGAACGATCGGGTCCGCGCGAGCTTCGCGGTGCAGGAGAAGACTCCGCTGCTCGCCACGCAAATTGAACTGGCCCTCATCGATATCGTAGATAGTCCAGCTTTGGCGCGCGCGAAGCTATGGCCGGCCAAGCCGCCTGACGAGACTGTCGATCCGGCCGCAATTCTCGTCGGTCATATCAAGCTCAGCAAGGAACGCGGGCTTCAGGCGAGCCTTGTGCGCAGCGCCGTTTCCGTCCCCGGCGTCATGCGCAAGGGATTGCAGCACGACTACAAGACCAACCTATATTGACGGTCGGGAGGCCCCCGCGCCTCAGGTCTTTTTCGCGGCGTAGAACTCGACATACATGCGCATCGGCGTGCTTGCCGGCGCAACCTCATGCAATTGCTCTGGGGAAACGACGCCGGGCTTTCCCGGCTCGAGCACGTCCTCGCTCGGCGGGTCGTAGATCCGATAGGTGAGGCGGCCTTCCAGAACATGGATCAGCGCCCATGTCCCTGC
The DNA here is from genome assembly GCF_058794875.1 of Afipia sp. GW823-FHT06G09. Taxonomy (NCBI): domain Bacteria; kingdom Pseudomonadati; phylum Pseudomonadota; class Alphaproteobacteria; order Hyphomicrobiales; family Nitrobacteraceae; genus Afipia; species Afipia sp. GW823-FHT06G09. The sequence goes on along the minus strand of NZ_JBXAHF010000007.1, from coordinate 46,715 downwards.
CTTGGTGCTGTGTTGCTTCCGAAGCGCCGCCGGCAGCGTGTCCTGATTGAATTCAAGCGAACGACTATAAGCCTCGACGTCTGAAGGAAGGTCGTTCATGTCCAGATGCTCCCGACACTAGAAGAGATATCTTTCCTCGACCCAGCGAAGCAGCACCTTCGCGTCGTGCTCGGGAAGACGCACACGCGACTCGCGTAGCCCTTGCGCGATTGTCTCGCCGACTTCGGGAGAGACCTTGTTGCCGTGCGTCATCAGGAAAAACCAGGCGAACGGAATCCCCATCATCCGGTCGATCTGCTCGACGCGATCCATGAGCATATGGACGGAAGCATCGCCCGCCTCCAAGCGCTCATCCGGCAGACGCAGCGGACGGGTGATGAATGCGAGCTCACGCTCGCCCTTGTGTTCGTAGTCCTTGATGTCGAGCGCCCAATGCTCATAGACGCGACTCGTGCGCGCGCTCGACTCCTCCCAATCCTGAAAGAAGCGAACCTCGCGCGGCGTGAAGTCGAAGTAGTTCGGTTGAAGATCGAGAAACGGCGTCCGCGTGCCGTCGGAGCCGACCCACGCGCTCCGCTCTAGTTCCGGCCGTCGCGCCTCGCGCTTGTCGCGCTCGAGACGCGCACAGCGCGCGAGAAAAGTACGGACATACACGACGCTGCTGGCGCGATTTGGCCTGTAAAGCGGACCCGCAAGCACCTTGTCGTCTGACATCTCGTCGTGCGAGATCCATGACGGATCGAGCAGTTCCTCTTCGCCCCACGGCCGGCGTGATGGGTTCACGATCCGACCCGCGCACCATTCGGTCTCGCGACCGAGCGAAATCTGCACATAGTCGGCCGCGCCGGGTCCTGTCGGCGCGAAAGCATAGACGCTGTTGCCGTGCCATTCCGAAATCTGGAGATCGGTGTCCTGCAACCGTCGCCAGACGGCCGCGATGTCTCCATTATCTTTCGCGAGTTCGGCTTTCATCCACGGCCGGTACTCGGCGATCCGCGTTCCGTCGGCGGCGAGCACCGAACGCGTGTCCCGCCAATACTGGTCGTCGACGCTCACCGCCGAGAAAGCAAACCCTGGGAAAGCCTCGCGTAAGGCCGCTGCCAAAGCGGCCTCATCGGCGCCCGCCGGCAGGCGCGCCAGGACGGCCTCGACCGAACCCTGGTCAGGCAGTCTGGTGGGTGCGTTCTCCGACATCTCAGCCATGTGGCCACCCTATCATTTTGGCCCCCGCGGGTCTTTGCCCGGCTCGGCCGATCGGCCCGCGGCGCTGCCCTGGGTGATGAGCCGGGAGCTGCGCTGATCGCGGGTGTGAATCCACAGCCAGCTCAGCGCGACGCTCAGCCGATTGCGCACGCCGATCAGGAAGTAGATGTGCGCCAGGCCCCAGATCCACCATGCGAGCGCGCCGCGCAGCTTGATGCGGCCGAAGTCGATGACGGCGAGGCGTTTGCCGATCGTCGCAAGGCTGCCGGCATGACGATAGCGGAAGGGACCATCGTGATGATTGCCCGCGAGGCGGGCGCGAATTGTCGCCGCGACATGCTTGCCCTGCTGCTTGGCCGCCGGCGCGATGCCCGGCACCGGCTTTCCCTCGGGGTCGGCGACGGCCGCCGCATCGCCGATGACGAAAATCTCCTTGTGTCCCGGCGCCGTCAGATCGGGCTCGACCTGCGCCCGCCCGGCCCGGTCGGCAGGCGCGCCGATCCATTGCGCCGCCGGCGAGGCCTGCACACCCGCCGCCCAGATGATCGTTGCGGCCGGCAGCGTCTTGCCGCCATAGACGACGCCCTCGGCCGAGCACGCGGTGACGGGCTGGCCGAGTTCGACCTCGACGCCGAGCTTCTCCAGCGCGCGCTGCGCATAAGCGGACAGGTCCTCGGTGAAGGCGGCCAGGACGCGCGGCCCTGCCTCGATCAGCACGACGCGCGATTCCCGGGTGTCGATGCTGCGAAAATCGCCAACGAGCGTCGTGCGCGCCAATTCTGCGATGGTGCCGGCGAGCTCGACGCCGGTCGGTCCCGCGCCGATGATGACAAACGTCAAAAGCGCGGCGCGCCGCTGCGGATCCGTCTCCCGTTCGGCGCGCTCGAAGGCGAGCAGGATGCGCCGGCGCACCGTCGTCGCATCTTCGAGCGTCTTGAGGCCGGGAGCGAACGGCTCCCAATCGTCATGGCCGAAATAGGCATGGCGCGCGCCGGTCGCGAGGACGAGCGTGTCGTAGGTAACGGCGGAGCCGTCATCGAGCAGAACACGCCGACCGGCTACGTCGATATTCTCGACCGTCGAAAGCAGCGTCGCGATTTCCTTGCGCTTGCGCAGCAGATGCCGGATCGGCCAGGCGATCTCCGATGTCGCGAGCGATGCCGTCGCCACCTGATAGAGCAGCGGCTGAAACAGATGATGATTGCGCCGGTCGATCATCGTGATGCGGACCGGGGCGCCGGCAAGCTGATGCACGGTCTCAAGACCGCCGAAGCCGGCGCCGACCACGACGACGTGATGACGACGATCGTCGGCGGTCGGCGCGTTCGTCATGACTCGCTCGCCCCGGCATCCGCCGCGTTGAGATGACGTTCGAGCGCTTCGATGCTGGCGATCACGTCGGCGAAGGCCGGCGGCGTGCCGAAGATCATCTCCGTCATACGCTGATAATCGGCCGCGAGCTTTGCTCGCATGTCCGGCGTCGGGACGAGGCGATAGCTGCCCGGCACGGCGCGGTCGTAACGATGATCCGGCGCGCGAAACATCAGATCCTTGTGCTTCCGGCAGGCTTCGGCGAGATCGCGCAGCGAGGCGGTCGCGACGCCATAGTCCGGATGCGCCCAGATCTGATGGACGTCGTAGTAGTGACGTGAGTACCGATTGAGATCGGGCACGGGCCGTTCGGGATTGGCGTCCTCACGCCGCTTCTCCGTCATCTCCGTCATCGCATGCAGGATCAGCACCTTCTCCCAGAAGGTCCGCTCCGGCTTCACCGTCGTCACGTTGCGAACGGTGAGGTCCATGCCTTCCGGCATTTCGCCGGCGATGTAGGGGACGATGTCGCGCGGCTCCGCCGGCTCCGGATCGGGGCGCGCGCCGCCCTCGATGCGGACCGCGGCCTGCACATAGTTCTGCGCGGAATCGAAGACGCTCTTGTAGCCGACCACCAGAATGTCGAGCGCGTCGCGATTGCGATAATTGTCAAATCCGAAGCCGAGCGTGAAATGTCCCGGCTGTTCGATCGCTTGCTCAACGGCCGCGATCTCCTTCGCGAGCCGCTCCTTCAGCGGACCGGAGATGTATTGACGCGCCGCCTCGTCGACGTTCTCGGCGAGCGCGCGCTGCTGTTGGTTCACGGAGGGCAGGGCGGCGATGTCGGCTTCGAGTGGGACATGCAGATCGGCCTTGTAGATGCCGATGTCGATATCTTCTGAAAACCTGCGGATCAGTCCATACGCCTTGCTGAGGCTCGTGCCGCCCTTGAAATACAGCCCGATCGGATCGTCTCCGCGCCGATTGAACAGGAAGTCGAGCACCCAGCAGACATAAAGGTCCTTCTCGATGTTTTGCGCCTGCGTTTCCAGATGCGCGGCGACCGTTTCGAAGAGGGCGCGGCGATCGTCGATGCTCGAGCGCAGGACTTCAATGAACGTCTTCTGCATGATCGCCCTTCGCGTGCCCGATGTCGGGCGCGCTTTGACTTTGATCCTCGACAAGCCGGCGCGTGATCGTCTCGATCAGCGGATACATCCAGGCCGGGACCGCGTGAATATTCTCGCGCAGATCCTCCGCGATCTTGTCGCGGTGCGGATCGCGGGCGAGATGCCTCACGATGCCGTTCACAGCCGCATCGAGGCTCGCCTTCTCATCCCGAAACCACGCGAGCGCCTGGACGACGCGCATGGCCGGCCGGCCGGCCCAGAACGCCGTCTTCGCCGCGATGCGCTTGAAATCGAGCTTGTAGATGACCGGCTTCGTCACCTTGGGATCGCCGGCGCTGGCCTCGATCTCGATCGTCCGGGGATAGGTGTCGGCATAGATCGTCGAACGCGCCGGCACGGCCGTCGTCAGGCCGAGATCGTTCGCGGCGGTCATGCCGTCGACGAGGACCCGCAGCTTGTCGCGCCGGGCGATCGCGTCGATGAAGGAGGCGCGCGGCGGAAACACCATCTTGCCCGTCAGCTTGCTGACGCCCGGCTTGTCGTAGAGGCCGCGATAGGGCCGCCGGATGTCGCCGCGCAAGGTCAGCCGTTGCAGCGCCTTCTCGACGGCGTTCGGCGTTCCGATGTCGAGGAAATCAGCGCGCGACCACACCCCCGCCGGCGCCGCCTGGGCGATCCGGTCATGGATGCGGTCGAGGGTGTCGGACGTCGGGTCGGGCATTGGCGGCTCATTTCTGGCGGAAGATTATATATAAACTTTGGTCAGTATCAAGCTGGAACCGGTTACTGTCCAGATATTGTATCGAAAAATTGGACAGCCGGCTGGGGGCCGGAAGGTCGCTGACGAGGCGGCTTCCCGCGCCCCGGCGCAGGGGCCAAATCCATTCGCGGGTCCGCAACGCTTCCATTGCGTCGAAATCGACCCTCACGCGTTACTGCCACGCAACGCAAGCCAGGAGAGCGAAATGACGAAGCGCGAGCTTGTCGATACCGGCACAGATAAACGCTATGTGCGCCGCGACGAAAAAGGGCAGTTCAAGGAATCAGACGACGTGGGCAAATCGCTCGCGCAGGACGTCCGGAAATCCGCCAAGACTAAGGTGAAGAGCGGCGAGGGCGACAAGGGCGACCAGAAGCGCTGATCGGTGAAGATCGCCACGTTCAACGTCAATGGCGTGAACGGACGTCTCGCCGTCCTGTTGCGATGGCTCGCATCGGCGGAGCCTGACGTGGTGTGCCTGCAGGAACTGAAGACACCGGACGAACGCTTTCCCCGTCGCGAAATCGAGAAGGCTGGCTACGGCGCGATCTGGCATGGCCAGAAAAGCTGGAACGGCGTCGCGATCCTCGCGCGCGGCGCCGAGCCGATCGAAACCCGTCGTGGACTTCCCGGCGATCCCGACGATACCCACAGCCGCTACATCGAAGCAGCGATCGACGGGATTCTGATCGGATGCCTCTATCTTCCCAATGGCAATCCAGCGCCCGGGCCCAAGTTCGACTACAAGCTACGCTGGTTCGAGCGCCTGACCGCCTATGCCTCGGAGCTTCTGGCCCTTGATGTCCCGGTCATCCTTGCAGGCGACTACAATGTCATGCCGACCGATCTCGACGTCTATAAACCTGAGCGTTGGCGCGACGACGCGCTCTTCCGGCCCGAGGTGAAAAGCGCCTTCCACACGTTGACTGGCCAAGGTTGGACCGACGCGCTCCGCAAACTTCATCCCGACGAACGCATCTACACTTTCTGGGACTATTTTCGGAACGCTTGGGGCCGCGATGCCGGTTTGCGGATCGACCACCTTCTTCTGAGCCCCTCGATCAGCAAGCGCCTCAAAGCCGCCGGCGTCGATCGGGCCGTGCGCGGCTGGGAAAAGGCGAGCGATCATGCGCCGGCCTGGATCGAGCTCACCGAGAATAGCGGGCGATCTCGCGTCGCTCGGTCGAGGAAATCCCGATGAAGGCCGCAGACCCCTTCGATCTCGGGCGGTTCATTGCTGCTCAGAGCGGCGTTTTCGATACCGCGCTCGCCGAACTTCGCGGCGGCCGAAAGCAAACCCATTGGATGTGGTTCATTTTCCCGCAATTGCGCGGGCTCGGCAGCTCCGCGATGGCGCAGCGCTACGGAATCGCGTCAATCGACGAGGCGCGGGCTTACCTCGCCGATCAGGTCCTCTCCGAGCGGCTCGAGCTCGCGACCTCAGCCGTTCTCGGCCTCGAAGGGCGATCGGCGCATGCGATATTCGGCTCGCCAGACGACCTGAAATTCCGCTCTTCCATGACCCTGTTCAGGGAAGCAGCGGACCCGGCACGACCGCTCTTTCGTCTTGCGCTCGACAAGTATTTCGAAGGCTTGCCCGATTCCAAGACCCTCGACCTCCTTCGCGGCCACTAACCTGTTCGCGTCCCCAGAAACATTTGACAAAGGCGACGTTTTCACCTGATCGGCCGAGGACATAGATGGCGCCGCGTTCGATTTCGAAAGGCTACCTCAAGGTATCCCTCGTGACATGTCCTGTCGCAATGACGGCACCAGCGATAGCGAAAAGCTCTCAATGCCGGCTGCAGACGACTTGCAGCCAGTCTGACGGCTGTAACGCTGCATAAAGCCGAATTACAATCCGTCTCGGCAGCTCCAATGATAAAGGGAGGCAACGAAAGCCGCAGATATTGTTCGTGGAAAAAAGATAGATCCTCATCACTAGCTCTCCCGTGCAAGCTTGAGAGAGAGCCCATGAACGATCACACGGGGGGCCGGCCAACCATCTTTTCGGTTCCGTCGGGCGCGCGGACGAACGTCAGTTCTTCGCAGTGCCGGGTTCGGCCATCTTCCGGTGTTGCTCGGCTAACATGTTGGCAGGCGTTACATTGGCGATGGCGGATTGCAATTTGTTGTACCACCCGCTGACCACGTCTCCCTTGCCATCCATCATTGCTTCAAAGCCGGTCTTGGCAACGTCGGCCGGATCATCTTTTTTATCCGTACCGACTTTCGTATCCATCATGTCGGCGCGTTCGAAGAAGTCTGTTTCTGTCGCTCCTGGCATCAGGCAAGTGACGGTAACGTTTGTCTCTTTTAGTTCAGCTCGGATGGCGAAGGAGAAGGAAGCGAGAAACGCTTTCGTGCCATTGTAAACGGCCTGATAGGTGCCGGGCATGAAGCCGGCGATCGAGCCGGTGATCAGAATTTTTCCCTCGTTGCGCTCACGCATGTCGCGTGCGATCTTCTGGATCAAATAGACCGTGCCCGTGACGTTCGTATGAATCACGTAACGGATATCATTCCAGTCCTGTTCGAGAAACGCGCGACCCAGTCCGCGTCCTGCGTTGGCAAGGAGGGCATCGACCGGACGGCCCTTCAAGCGCCCATAAAGTTCGTCGCAACCTTCAGTCGTCGCCAGATTGGCCTCGAGCGCTTCGACCTCGACGCCTTCCTTGCGAAAGACGTCGGCGGCTTCGAAGATCTGAGGTTCATCGGCAGCAACCACGAGATCGAAGCCACGTTTGGCGCACTGAATCGCGAGCTCATATCCAATGCCGGAGGACGCTCCCGTGACGACGGCGAGCTTCTTTGGAATGGTCTGGCCCATCGCGCCGTCCTTCGTGATCAGGGTTTCATGACAACTTTGATGCAGCCATCATCTTTTGCCCGAAATGTCTTGTAGAGCTCGGGTCCATCTTCGAGTGTGGCGCGATGCGTTATAACAAAGGACGGATCAATTGCGCCGTTCTCAATGAGCTCGAGAAGCTTGGGCATGTAGCGCTGGACCGGGGTTTGAGCCATGCGGAACGTCAGCCCGCGATTGATGGCGGATCCCATCGGGATCTTGTCGAGAAAACCACCATAGACCCCGATAATCGAGACGATGCCAAAGTTGCGACAGCAATGGATCGCTTGCCGCACGACGTGTGGCCGGTCTGTTCCCATGAACGTCGCGACCTTGATGCGGTCGAGCAAGGAATCGGCGCTCGCCATCGTCTCGGGCTCGGTGCCGACCGCATCGATACAGGCGTCGGCGCCACGGCCCTTCGTCAAGTCCATGATCCTGTCGTAAATATCATCCTTCATGAAATCGAGCGTCTCGGCACCGCTCTCGCGCGCGAGCTGGAGACGTTCGGGAACGGTGTCGATCGCGAGGACTCGTTCTGCGCCGAGCAGAAAGGCGCTCTTGATGGCAAATTGGCCGACGGGACCGCAGCCCCAGATCGCGATCGTCTCGCCACCTTTGATGTCGCAGAAATCCGCGCCCATGTAGCCGGTCGGGAAGATGTCGGAAAGGAACAGGACCTGCTCGTCGCTGAGACCCGCCGGCACCTTCATCGGCCCAACATCAGCATAGGGCACGCGCAGATACTCGGCCTGACCGCCGGCATAGCCTCCAAGGAGATGAGAATAGCCGAACAGCCCTCCGGGTGAATTACCCCACAGCTTCGCAGCTTTCTCGTGATCGGGATTGGTCCGTTCGCACCCGGAAAAATAGCCGCGCTGGCAGAAGAAGCATTCTCCGCAGGAGATCGTGAACGGCACAACGACGCGGTCACCGACCTTGAGAGCCTTGTTCTCTGGTCCCACCTCGACGACTTCGCCCATCGTCTCGTGGCCAAGAATATCTCCACTGCTCATTTGAGGGATGACGCCGTCGAAGATATGGAGATCGGAACCGCAAATCGCACAGGCCGTAACTCTTATGATTGCGTCGCGCGGATGTTCGATTTGGGGATCCGGCACGCTTTCGCAGCGCAGGTCGTTTTTGCCGTGCCAAGTCAGCGCTTTCACTCAACTCTCCTGCGTCGGATCGTTCTGGATTAGCTGTCTGGCTCACTCCCGGTTCCGTCCCCGGTGCACCTGCCGCTAGAAAGTCCGAGTCTGGCAGTCGCAACCGCCGGACGCTTTATGGGCATTCGGACGCCACTCCGCGACCGGAGCGAAAGTGGACAGTTTGAGCGGTTCAACGGGCGCTCTGAACAACGAGGTTGCAAACGCTGATTGGGACTAATTTGGCGCCCTATCAAACTCGCGACGGTTCGGTCGCGGCGATTGCCGGTCCTGATATCGACCTTCGAGGCAGTGCCGTCACGAGCTTCGCGCTGTTGCTGCGTGAGTTCGCACCAACGCTGCCAAGCATGGCTGTCTCTAAATGGCTTACGGGCATATCCGCGTCGCCTGCTCTGAAAACGAAGCGGATTTTCAATCTTATGCAGACCGAACACAACCCAGCGTCTCGTCGTCGGCGGCTTGTCTCTTCGGTCAATTACACCGAATGCTAAGAGCGGCTGGAACTCTGCTTGGCCCTTGAGGTTTGAAGACGGGTGCGGCCATTCTTCCCGTGTGCGGCACTTCACCGAGAAGCCGGAATGTCCAACCAGCCGAAGCCGCCATTTCCCAGGCAGCAGCAGCCGATGCCGGGATTGACCGCCCGGATGGATCCGATTCCGGACCACGGCGAGGTGTCATACAAGGGGTCAGGACGTCTTGCCGGCAAGCGCGCCATCATCACCGGCGGAGACAGCGGCATCGGCCGGGCGGTCGCACTGGCCTACGCGCGGGAGGGTGCGGACCTGCTGGTTGCCTACTTGAGCGAAGACGAGGACGCGCAGGAGACCCAAAAGCTGGTCGAGGAGGCGGGCCGAAAGATCGTCCTGGTGTCGGGCGACATTCAGGAGGCCGCGCACTGCCGGGCCATCGTGGACACCGCAGTGTCCGAACTCGGCGGCATCGATATCCTGGTCAACAATGCGGCGCATCAAGCCAGTTTCAAGGAGATCGGAGACATCTCGGACGAGGAATGGGAGCTGACCTTTCGCGTCAATATCCATGCGATGTTCTATCTGACCAAGGCTGCGGTCCCGCACATGAAGCCTGGCAGCGCGATCATCAATACCGCATCCATCAATTCCGACACGCCGAATCCGACGCTTCTCGCTTACGCGACCACCAAGGGAGCGATCCAGAATTTCACGGCGGGCTTGGCCCAATTGCTCGCCGATAAGGGCATTCGCGCAAACGCGGTGGCGCCGGGACCGATCTGGACCCCGCTCATTCCGTCGACCCTGCCCGAAGATGCGGTCGTCAATTTCGGCAAGCAAGTGCCGATGAAGCGTCCTGGGCAGCCGGCCGAACTCGCAACCGCCTACGTCATGCTCGCCGATCCGCTGTCGAGCTACGTGTCGGGTGCGACCATCGCGGTGACCGGCGGGAAGCCCATCCTGTGACGTCTGAGCCGATCGGCGTCGCCGACGCGCCCTTGAGGCGAAAGGCCGGAACCAGACTGCGCAAAGCCGCGCTGTTCAAGCAACTGGGGCCGGGCCTCATCACGGGCGCCGCCGACGATGACCCGAGCGGCATTGCGACCTATTCGCAGGCGGGCGCCCAGTTCGGCTTCAATATGCTCTGGACGATGGCGCTGACCTATCCGCTCATGACAGCGGTCCAACTCGTCAGCGCGCAGATCGGCCGGGTCACGGGATGTGGTCTCGCGAAGAACATCGGCGATGTCTTTCCAAAGCCGCTTGTTCTAAGTCTCGTCGGGCTTTTGTTCATCGCCAACACGATCAACATCGGCGCCAATCTTGCTGCGATGGGAGCTGCCACCCAGTTGGCCATCGGCGGACCGTCGCATCTTTATACGGTCTTCTTTGCGCTCGCCTCGTTGGCCCTTCAGATGTTCGTTCCCTACGAGCAGTACGCCCGCTACCTCAAATGGCTGACGCTCGTGCTGCTTTCTTACGTAGCCGTCGTCTTCATCGTGAAAGTGGACTGGGTGGCGGCTGTGAAGGGGATGGTCGCACCGACGTTTCCCCTGACGGCAGACAGCTTCACCGTCATCGTGGCGATCCTCGGCACCACGATCAGTCCTTACTTACTGTTCTGGCAGAGTAGCCAAGAGGTCGAGGAGATTGAGCAAAAGTCCGAGGCCAAGCCCTTGGCGGAAGCGCCGGAACAGGCCCACCATGAAATGCGCCGGATTCGCTTTGACACCTTTCTCGGAATGGCCGTCTCTAACGTCGTCGCGATCGCCATCATGATGAGCGCCGCAGCCACGCTCCACGCGCAAGGCAAGACCGAGGTCGGTTCGGCCGCGGAAGCAGCGGAGGCGCTGAGACCGATCGCCGGTGATTTTGCCTTCGTGCTGTTCAGCCTCGGCATCATCGGCACGGGATTGCTGTCGCTGCCCGTTCTCGCTGGATCCGCAGCCTACGCCTTTGGCGAGTCACAGGACTGGAAATGCGGCCTCGAGAACAAGCCGTGGGAAGCCGTGGGCTTTTACAGCGTCATCGCAGCCGCCATTGTGCTCGGTCTCGGCATCGAATTCTCGCCGATCGATCCGATCCGGGCGCTGTTCTGGAGCGCAGTCATCAACGGCTTCGTCGCCGTGCCGATCATGGCTGCAATGATGTGGGTTGCAAGTCAGCGCAGTCAAATGGGCCGGTTTACGGTCACGCTTCCCGTGCTGGTGTTCGGATGGGCGGCAACCGCCGTCATGGCGGTGGCGGCAATCGCTATGCTGGTGCTCAATGGATCTCCTTAAAAGGACGGGCCTGGTGCGCGCGCAGAGGAAAGACGTTCAAAGGATCAGTGATCGGCCAGTAAGACAGAGCGCCAAGGCGGCGGCGGGAGACCGGGTGGGTCGGTCGCCCGCAAGTCGGAAATTCGGCATTCCGCTCGACCTGCCGCCGATGGAAGCAAAACTACTCGAGAGTCTCCCCGCCGACGGCGCATGGCAATATGAACCGAAATGAGATGGCTTTCGCTGTCTTGCGTTCAAGGCTGGACCCGACGTCGAGCTGCGCGCGAAGTCCGGTAAGCCATTGACGCGGTATTTTCCCGAGGTCGTCACTATGCTGGCGGGCCTCTCGGCCGAACGATTTGTCGTCGACGGCGAACTCGTCATCGAGGTCGACGGCGATTTATCGTTCGACGCGCTGCAGATGCGGCTTCATCCGGCGGAAAGCCGAATTCAGAGGCTTTCGCGCGAAACGCCCGCCCGCTTCATTCTGTTCGATATTCTTCGGATACCGCTTGGCGACACCGTCATCGATCAGCCGCTCTCGGTGCGCAGACGTCACCTTGAGGATTTTATCCGTGGGGCAGGGCCGCCCGGTGTCGCCGTCTCGCCGTTCACCCGGGATCGAGACGTGGCGGAAGATTGGCTGGGCCAGGATCGACAATCAACCGACGGTGTCGTGGCGAAGCGTCTTGACGGCCCATACGAGCCCGGCGAACGCGCGATGATCAAGGTGAAGCGTCTTCGTACAGCCGACTGCGTCGTGGGCGGGTTTCGGTATGGAAGCGGGAGCCACGAGGTCGGATCATTGCTGCTTGGGCTCTATAACGCAGCAGGGAAACTCGATCACGTCGGATTCACCTCGGCGATCCCGGTTGCCGAGCGACCTGCGTTGACGCGACAGCTTGAGGCCCTACGCGCGCGTCCTGGGTTCTCCGGGAAGGCGCCGGGCGGGCCCAGTCGGTGGAGCACGGAGCGAAGCGGCGAGTGGGAGCCACTAGCGCCCAAGCTCGTCGTTGAGGTGCGGTTCGATCACGTCACCGGCCATCGGTTTAGGCACGGAACGAAATTTGTTCGATGGCGGCCGGACAAGGCTCCATCTCAATGCACGTTCGGTCAGATCCAGGTGCGGGGCGCATCGATCTAAGTCGCGGACACGTCAGGGTTTCGCTACGCCGGCTGACGCAGGAATGAACGGTAGTGGGTCAGTCTGACTGACCCACTACCGTTTCAGCCGCCGGTTATTAGTCCTAGGCGTTTGATGTGGTCTCCAAGGAAGCCCCAGGTCCGTTGCAGTGCTCGTCGCCGCGCTTTGCGCAACTGCACATCATTATTGCTCACGAATTCCGGTGAGATTCCTTCGTCAAAGCCGCCTGGATCATCCTCCCGAACTAAAGCCGCACCATCCGGAACCGCAGATCGTCCCGCCGCATTGTGAAGGACGGACGCACCGTATGTCCTTCTCAAAGGAAAGCTGAACATGGCCAAGACCTCGAGGGGGGCGACGAATAAGCGCGCGACGATCCACGATCAAAAATTGGCGCGCGGCAATGGCGGAGAACTGCACCAGGTCGCTGAGGGCGATATTCCGGTCTTAACCACCGCCCAGGGCGGCCCGGTTTCGGATGATCAAAACACGCTGCGGATCGGCGAACGGGGCCCCAGCCTGATCGACGATTTTCATTTCCGCGAGAAGATCTTTCATTTTGATCACGAGCGTATCCCGGAACGGGTGGTGCATGCCCGCGGCTACGGTGCCCACGGCTATTTTGAAACCTATAGATCCCTCGCCAAATATACCCGTGCCGATATTTTCCAGCGGGCCGGCGAAAAGACGCCGGCTTTTGTGCGTTTCTCGACGGTGGCAGGGTCCAAGGGATCCTTCGATCTGGCGCGTGACGTAAGAGGCTTCGCCGTCAAGCTCTACACCCAGGAAGGAAACTGGGACATCGTCGGAAATAATATCCCCGTCTTCTTCATCCAGGATGCCATCAAGTTTCCCGACATCATCCACGCGGTGAAGCCCGAGCCGGATCGCGCCTTTCCACAAGCGCAATCGGCGCACGATAATTTTTGGGACTTCATCAGCCTCACGCCGGAATCGATGCACATGATCATGTGGGTCATGTCCGATCGGGCGATTCCGCGCTCGTTTCGCTTCATGGAGGGCTTCGGCGTCCATACCTTCCGTTTCCTCAATGCCAAGGACGAGTCGACCTTCGTCAAGTTCCACTGGAAGCCGAAGCTGGGACTGCAGTCCGTCGTCTGGAATGAAGCAGTGAAGATCAACGGGGCCGATCCGGATTTCCATCGTCGCGATCTGTGGCAGGCCATTCAGTCCGGAAACTTCCCGGAGTGGGAGTTGCGGGTGCAATTGTTTGATCAGGAGTTCGCCGACAACTTTGATTTCGACGTACTCGACCCGACCAAGATCATTCCTGAGGAGTTGCTTGAGCCCATTCCGGTTGGACGGCTGGTTCTCGATCGCATGCCCGACAATTTCTTCGCCGAGACCGAGCAGGTCGCGTTCATGACCCAGAACGTGCCGCCAGGCGTCGACTTCTCAAACGATCCTTTATTGCAGGGCCGCAACTTCTCCTATCTCGACACCCAGTTGAAGCGCCTGGGCAGTCCGAACTTCACCCATATACCGGTCAATGCGCCGAAATGTCCGTTCCACCATTTCCAGCAGGACGGCCACATGGCGATGCGCAATCCCGTCGGCCGGGTGAACTACCAGCCGAATTCATTTGGCGAAGGACCGCGCGAAAGTCCACAGCGTGGTTTTCGGTCCTTCGCTGATGTCGTACAGGGCCCAAAGGTCCGCCTGCGGGCCGAAAGCTTTGCCGATCATTACAGCCAGGCCCGCCAGTTTTTCATCAGTCAGACGGTGCCGGAGCAGCGCCACATCGCGATGGCTCTGACGTTCGAGCTCAGCAAGGTGGAAACGCCCGTCATTCGCGAAAGAATGGTGGCGCATCTTTTGAACATTGACGAGGGGCTCGCCGAAACGGTTGCCGGGAAGCTCGGCATGAAGACGCTGCCGAAGCCGGCAGACGCTGCAGTTGTCCCGAGAGATGATCTCGAGCCGTCACCCGCACTTAGCATTATCGAGAACGGGCCGGAGAGCTTCGCGGGTCGCAAGATTGGCGTTCTGGTCAGCCCTGGTGCAGATGCCGCACTGCTGAAGAGGCTCCTGTCCGCGACCAAGAAGGAAGGCGCTGTATTGGAAGTGATCGCGCCGAAGGTTGGAGGGGTCGAAGCAGCAGACGGAAGCTGGATCGAGGCCAAGCACATGATCGACGGCGGACCGTCGGTGCTGTTCGATGCCGTCGTGCTGCTGCTGTCGCAGGAGGGCGCGGAGCGCCTAACGGGCGAAGCCGCCGCGCGCGACTTCGTCGCCGACGCCTTCGCCCATTGCAAGTTCATCGGGTTTACCGCGGACGCAACCCCGCTCTTGCTGAAAGCCGGCGTCGATCCAGAAGCTGACGAAGGCCTGATCTCGCTGGATGGACCCAAGTCGGTTACGGGGTATATCGAGTCCTGCCGGAAGCTGCGGCTGTGGGCGCGGGAATCCAGTGTCAAACTCTAGTCCTGTCAGCGAGAGCACCGTCCGGGTCGACCTCGAAAGGGGTTGAGCATGGCTGAGCAAGGATTGGTTCACGGCCCGCTAGGCGAAAATTGCCTGCACCTTTGCGTCGACATGCAGCGGTTGTTTGCACCGGGCGGTCCGTGGGCTGTTCCGTGGGCGCCAAAAGTGCTGCCGGCGATTGTAGAGCTGACATCGCGACACGCGGAGCGGACGCTTTTCACGCGCTTCATTCCGGCCGCGGAGCCGGGGAGAGGACCCGGAAGTTGGGCGCGGTACTATCGCCGCTGGGCCGAGGTCACTCTCTCTCGGATTGACAACAGTCTTGTCGATCTGATGCCCGAACTGGCGCGTTTTGTGCCGCCCGCCAAGCTCCTCGACAAGCGTGTCTATTCGCCATGGACCGAAGGACAACTGGACGCGATGCTCGGCGGGTCTGGCGTCGACACATTGGTCATGACCGGTGGAGAGACCGATGTCTGTGTGCTGGCCACGGTGCTGGGCGCCATCGATCGGGGCTTCCGTGTCGTGCTCGTCACCGACGCGATCTGCAGCTCCGCCGACCAGACGCACGATGCGCTGATGGAACTCTATCACTCTCGCTTCAGCGAACAGGTCGAAACCGTAAAGCTGCAAGACGTCTTGGACGGCTGGCGCTAGCCGAACGCTGAAAGAAGGAATGCGGAATGAGAACCTTCTTTCGAGACAACGGACTGACAATCGCTTTGACGACGATGTTTCTGTTCAGTGTGTTTGGCATGATCTTCACCGGACAGGCTGCCTATAACCGACAGCTTCAGGAGCATGGCTCGCAAGCGGTTGGATTGTTGGCCTATCTGACAACCGGAGGCTTTCTTTCCGCATTGTTCGAGAACTGGGAGAGCGAGTTTCTGCAGATGTCCGCTTATGTGATTCTGACCGCGATGCTCTTTCAACGCGGCTCGGCCGAATCCCGCGATCCTGACAATCCCGATCGTCCCGATGACGAACTGCCGTCGCACATGCGGAAGCGAAACCCCGTCCTGGCCTGGCTCTATTCGTACTCCCTGGGCATTGTGTTGGCCCTTTTGTTTGTGGCGTGCTTTGGCCTGCATTGGTGGGCGAGCCTCACGGCGGCGAACGAGGAGGCACAGCGGCACGGAGGGGAGGTGCAATCGCTCACAAGCTATCTGTGGGATGCTCAACTATGGTTCGAGTCATTCCAGAACTGGCAGTCCGAATTCATGTCGACAGCGGTGCTGGTCGTGTTGTCCATTGTCCTCCGACACAAAGGGTCGCCAGAGTCGAAGCCTGCCGGAGCGCGAAATGACGAAACCGGTGCATAGGCATCAAATCGTCGTCACGAGACGATGCGGGCTCGGGGATGGGCCTTATGCAGACGGTACGGAAAGTGACCGCGAATATGCTCGTTGAAAAATCTTCCTTTTGAGAATGCGCTCCGCAATGCGGCGTAAGTCTCCGGTGGGACTCCCTCATAGTCGTATTGCTTGCCGCTGGTCACGAACCATACCGAAAGAATTCTCGTTTTCGGGTCGTAATCGGTCTTGCGGATCGAGGTCGAAGGCATTGCGAACCGGCCTATACGCGGTCCATCGAGAGATAACGGATGATAACCTGATCCTGACGGAAACGCCGCTCGAGCTCCGCACGACGGCTGCGCCAGTCGGCCAGATCGACGGCCTCCGTCATGACCTCGAAGATGACGATGTCGTCATTGCTGGCTTGTCCGCTCTCTTGCCACAGGCCCTCGGCCGGAGCCTGCAAATAGGCCGTGACGCCTGCGAATCGGCGGAGCAGTTCCTCCTTGAGGCCGTCAAAATCCTCCCGGGAGAAGGGCTTGCCGGAATTGTCCGTGCGCGGCAGCAGAATCTGGAAGAGGTACATGGTGGCAGTCCGGTGACAGGCGGTTAACACGTGCGATGTCACCGCGTTCCTTATGACTTCGATCCGCTACCGCATCAGTCCCGCCGCGCGAAGCGCATCCTCAATAATCTTGCCCACGCCGGAAGCCTGGGGTGTTGGTGGTATCGGGAAAGCGACTGCTGCATCGGCGCTCGCAGAAGCTGTCGCTCTGGCGGCCCAGGGCACGTGATCCGCTGGCTCGTGCGGATCGGATCGCTTGCTTCGACGTTCGACCTCCGCTGTGAAGGGGGAGGCGTGCGGCCTACCCGCGATGCCCCAGAAGTGGGCGATCTGCCGGGTCGAAGGAATGCCGACGTCCAGCATGTACGGCCCCGATACGCCGAGGCCATCATCGCCCAAGGGCGTGCCGTGACCCATCGAGGTGATCATGTTCAGTTCGATGACGACTTCACCGGCGGCGTTGCACCAGATCGATCGCGCGTGGGTGTTTGAGGATTCCGTATGGGTTGGGAGCTTTCGGAGTTTGTGAACGCCACGCCACTGTGACGCAATCGCCTCCGCGTTGGAGGGCACCACGGTCTGATCGGCCGAGCCATGCCAGATCGAGATTCTAGGCCAACTCCCGGAGTGCAGGGACGCGTCCCGCAGAAGTCGCTGCAGGCCCTGCTCCGAGGGGCCCCCCTGACCGCGCATACGATCGAAGGCCTCGGGCACCGTGCGCGCGGTGCCATAGGGAAGGCCGGCGATAATGGCGCCGGCAGCGAATACTTCCGGATAAGCGGCAAGCATAGCCCCAGCCATGGCACCGCCAGCCGACAAGCCGGTAATGAAAATCCGCTGGCGATCGAGGTGATGGGCCGCCACAAATGTCTCGATCATCTGCCGGATCGAGAGCGCCTCGCCACTGTCGCGCTGGGTGTCGCCGGGAAGAAACCAGTTGAAGCAAAGGTTGGGATTGTTTGCTCGCTGTTGCTCCGGATACAGCAGAGCGAAGCCGGCCTCATCAGCCAACTGCGACCAGCCCGCACGATGATCATATCCGGCGGCACTTTGCGTGCAACCATGCAGCACGATGACCAGCGGTGCGCCGCCAGAGAGATCTTCTGGAAGATAAAATCGCGCGCGCAAAGCACCCGGGTTGGATCCGAACGCGCCGAACGTCGAGAGACGATCCGGGCCCATGAAGTCGGAGGGGTGCGAAGACTGCTGTGCGCGCCATGACGCCAGACGCACAATGGTATCTGATATTTTTCGCAAGGAGGGCGTCCATTGTTGTGACGCCCAGGTTTGGACGACGGATCAACAACGCCGGTAGAGAACTTTGGTTGCTGCAGTGCAAAAATGATCGGCGATAGAGATCGGCCGGCCTTCGCGGGGCCGGCCAGAACGACCTCTCTTAACGGCGCGTCGTGAGATAGAGCGCTTCATCGTCGTCACGCTGTCTGCCTCCCAAGGCGGCGGCTACACTGGCGATGAACGCTCCGATGATCAGAGACAGAGCTCCGAGCAGCGCGAAGGTCGCGCTGGCCTTTCGCGCGGCATCAGCGGCTTCCTGCGCTTTGACCTTGGCGGCTTGGACCTGCCCCAGCACGGCATCGACACGGGCAGTCGCTTCAGGTTGCGCCAACCCGGTGCGCGCGGCCACGAGCTGGCCAAGATAGGCCTTGTCGTCGGCCGAGACTTCACCAGCGGCGGCGCTTGCGATCAGGATACGGGAGGCTTGCGCGGCCGCAGCGGCATCGCCTTCAGCACCCGGCGCTGAAAGACGGGCGGGATCGGACGGCCGGAACAGCGCGTCGACGAAATACGACGTCGCATTTGTGGCTCCTCCCGAGCCCGCGTTGGCCGTCGCGCCAGCCGAAGCACCCATGGCCGCACCCGAAGCGACGGTCGAGGCGGCCTGGACGCCTCTGCCGACCACGGCCGACAGCGCCGAGCTCAAAACCAATACGACCAGCAGCGTTGCCAACGCCCAGGCCATGAAGCCATGCGCGGTGTCACGGAAGAAGGTCTCATCCGTGTGGATGCCGACCCATTTGGTGCGCAGGCGCCCGGTCAGATAGCCACCGGCGGCCGACGACAACCATTGAACGACGATCAGCCAGATTGCAGTTGAAACAGCAAAGGTCGTAACGGTGGCACCCTCGCTCGACCACGGCGACACCATTGTCAGCCCAAGGCCAGAGCCGAGGAGCATCAGAATCAGCGTGAGCGTCGACGCAGCGAAGGCGCCGGCAACAATCGGTCCCCAGCTAACTGCCGATGACGAGGATTCGATAGAAGCGGGAGCGTCTGTTGCAGACAGGGTTGTTGCCATGGCGTCCTCTTATCGCATGAACAGCGCGAGCAGGATGATGATCGGAATCGGAACGCCCAGCAGCCAGAGCAGAATGCCGCGACCCATGATGGTCTCCTCTCGAAGATCGTTCGCTGAAGAAAAAAAACCACCCGGCAGAGCCGGGTGGTTGTCGAAATCAGGCCGCCTTTGCCATTTCATTGGCGGACGCGTCCGCCAGCTCTGTCAGCGCCTCGTCGGTGTTCGACTCTTCTTCCAGTGTTTCATCGAGCAGCTTGGCGGCGTCTTTCAAACCGAGAACCTCGGCCCAGCGCTTGAGCGTGCCGTAGCGGGTGATCTCGTAGTGCTCGACCGCCTGTGCCGCAGAAATCAGACCCGCGTCGATCGCTTGCGTCCCCTTGAAGCTCTCGATGATCTCCTCCCCCTCGGCGATGATGCCTTCGATCGCGTCGCAGGTCTTGCCTTGGGCTCGCTTGCCCAGCAGCTCGAAAACCTGTTGCAGGCGTTCGATCTGGCCTTCGGTCTCGTCCTTGTGTTTTTCGAACGCCGCCTTCAGTTCCGGCGAAGAAGCGGCGCGGGCCATCTTGGGAAGAGCCTTCAGGATCTTCCGTTCGGCGTAATAGATGTCCTTGAGCGTGTCGTGGAAGAGGTCTTCCAGCGTCTTTTCTTTCGTCATGGGATGTTCCTTCGGGCGCATCTTTTGCGCGGCGATTCACGGGGTCGTGAAATGCTCATCTAGTAAGCGCTGCGGCTGCAGAAAGGTTCCTGACCCGTGAGGGAACGCCCCTGGTCCAGTGAGCAGGCCTATTCTCAAGACGTTTGTGCGGTGCGAAGAGTGCGGGGATGAACTTGTCAGCGCCATAGCGCAGCGCCTGACAACCACCTGATCCTTGGCAAACGTCGCAGGGCAATTCAGTCGGGCACCCGGCGCTCTCCGTCCCATTCTGCGAGGTAATTATGCACGTCGCTTGCGGCAATCGCTGCATGACCGAAGGCCACGGCGAGCTGGTTGATTTCATTGACGATATCGCCAATGGCATAGAGCCCGGAGATGGCAGTGCGCTGCTGAGAATCCACGATGAGATTGCCTAAGTCATCGCATTCGGCGCCCAGCTTGATTGCCAGCACCGAGCGCATGGTGCAGCCCATTGCAGGGTAGATGGTATCGAATGCAAGCTTTCTGCCGTCGGCGAGCCCAACACTTGCTTGATCGCCAGCAGCCCGGATTGAACTGGATACGCATTCTTCAACGTCAATCCCCGCCTTGGTAAGTTCCTTCCGCCCATTGGAATCGACCGTCGTTGCCCCGTCAGTCGCCAGCACCGTGATGTGATCGCTGAAAGTCCGCAGGAACAGCGCTTTTTTCAACGCATGTTCCACCGGGCCGATAACTGCCACCCGCTTGTTGATGACCTCATACGCATCGCAGATCGGGCACAAGCGCAGGGTGCCGGCTTCGATCATCCGGGACACGTCCGGACTTTCAGGAAGCGTATCGACGACGCCCGTCGCGATAAACACCGACCGCGCGCGAACGGAGTCCGACGCAGCGGCAACGAATTCGACTCCGGCGAGTTGGATGTCGTGGACCGTATCGTTCACAAGCTTGGCCCCGTACCGAACGGCTTGCGCTCTCATGCGATCAAGCAGATCGCCTCCCGTGATGCCGTCGGGAAACCCAGGGCAGTTGTGCGTCACCGGAATCCACCTCGCGCGGCTATTGTCGGCATCGATCACAATCACACGCCGCCGAAATCGACCGAGATAGGTCGCGGCCATCAGGCCAGCCGGCCCGCCACCAATGATCAGACAATCGAAGACACCGTCATCCAGAGCCATGTTCCGGTCGATCACTGTCGGAGCTGACATTGGATGCTTGCCTAGTAAGAGGATCCGCGATTACGGCATGAACGAAACGCCGCGTCAGCAGTTTGGTTACAAAGATGGACTGGTAGTGCGTCTTCCATGGAAACTGAGAGCCTCGAGGGCTATCTGGCGACAATTTGTTCGATGACAAGCTTTAACGCCGCCGGCAGGATCGCTGACGCATTCGATTCAGAGAGTCCGAGGCAGCTTCGTCGGCTCGAAGTAAGAATGATAAGCGTTAGCTCGCCCCAATTGACGACTAACGCACTCTTACCTCGATCGATCGGCGCCGTTTGATCTTATTTTGGGCGAGCGACGGGATGGACCAAACGTCACAATGATATAGATCGGTAGCTACCGGTCTCTCGTACGGCCGCCGAGAGTTTCATTCCATCTATGGTGTCTGGCATGTAAATGAAATCAGCCGGATCATCGGGCCTGTTTCTAGGATGGCGGAAGGTAGCCTCCAACGCCAAGCCGTACCAAGACTTTCATCCTCTTCGACCAGATTGAAACTCCCGTCAGCGGGCGCTTTCTCTCTAATTCACGCCGTCCCAGGCGTTTGCGGACAAATGCGCCTCGATTGACAGGGGCAATCAAACCTTGGCGGACGTGTTTGCACCGAGACTGACGGACTCAAGCGGACCAATCGCCGGTCCGCTCAAGACGCTGCCGTTGGGGGCAAAATGGGAGCCATGGCAAGGACAATCCCAACATTGCTCGATCGAATTCCAGTGAACGTGGCAACCAAGATGCGTGCAGACCGCCGAGTGCAAATGCAGCTTGCCGTCACGATCACGGCAGGCGGCAACCTTCCGCAGTCCATCGCGCACGATCCCACCTTCGCCCGGTTTGAGGCCATCGACGCTATCCAACTCCGCCGGCATTAGATATTCGGCGAAATTCTTGATCGCAGTCACATTCTCATTGATGTAGTTCATCACCCCTGCAACGGGCTTGCGCGAGGGCTCATAAACCTCCCGCCATGGGCTCTCCTTGCCGAGGATGAGATCGCGGAGCAGCATGCCGGCCAGCGCGCCGTGCGTCATCCCTTGGCCCGAGTCCCCGGTCGCGACATAGACTTTTTCATTGCCCGGATTGAAACCGATGAACGCGGAATAGTCGATGGTATCAAGAACCTGACCTGACCATCGATGGACTTCGTTGCCGAGCTCCGGGACGAGCGCCCGTATCCAGGCTTCGATTGCTTCGAAACGTATTGCGCCATCGTCGGCTTCGCCTGACTTGTGGTCGGCGCCTCCTGCAATCAGATAATCGACTGACCCGGGACCGGGATTGAGGCGTACATAGTGATAGGGATCAGCCAGATCCCAATAGAGCGCGTCGGGCAAGGTGCCTTTCGGCAGCGTGAAGGCCATGGCATAGGTCCGGTAGGGCGCCATTTTCGAATGAAGTGCGACCCGATCATTGATCGGTGAGTTCGTCGCAATAACAGCCTGTGCCGCGATCACCCGTCCTCGGTCGGTCGAGACAGAGACGCTTGCTTCCAACTCTTCGACCGTCTCGACTGGGCTTCCGGCAAATAGAAGGCCGCCTCTCTCCTCGATGGCGGCGACAAGGCCACGGATATATTTGAGGGGATGAAACGTGGCTTGGTCCGGATAACGAAGCGCAGGCGCTTTTTCAAATCCCCGAAGCGGTACGCCGGTCGCGCGCTCGACTTTAGCGCCGGCTTTGCGGACCGCGTCGAACTCCTCATCGAGTTGTTCGCGTGCCTCCTTGAAGTCCATGCCCGGAGCCGGGAAGAGGAGGGCGTCGAGCCTGCGGAAGTTGCAACGGATGCCGTTCTCACCCACGATTGCTTCGATACGGTCTACCGCGGCAGCTTGGCTCTCCTGAAAAAGCCGCGCCATTTCCTCGCCGCGCAGTTTTGTCAGCGAGGCGACGCCATCATCACAAATCGGCGCAAGATGGGCCGTCGTTCGCGAGGTCATTCCGCGTGCGATCGGCCCGCGATCCAGCACAATGACCTTTTGTCCCGATGCGGCGAGTTCGTATGCCGTCGAAAGTCCAGCG
Source organism: Afipia sp. GW823-FHT06G09 (assembly GCF_058794875.1). Classification (NCBI taxonomy): domain Bacteria; kingdom Pseudomonadati; phylum Pseudomonadota; class Alphaproteobacteria; order Hyphomicrobiales; family Nitrobacteraceae; genus Afipia; species Afipia sp. GW823-FHT06G09. The sequence continues at coordinate 23,915 of NZ_JBXAHF010000007.1, read as the reverse complement.
ATGCCTGCTCCGACAACGACGGTGTCACAGCGAAGGTGCTCCTCGAGGCGTGGCCGCTCCAGCTCCTCTTCCTGCGCCATCCAGAGGGACCGCGTGGCTTCGAACTCCGCATTCATGGTCAACTCGCGGCCTTTGCGTTCACTTTCTTTCGCGCGATTCCGGTCAACTTTTCGTCCGCCGCCTTTTCTTCGTTGAGTGTCGTGGCAAGGAGTCGAGCGACCGCTTTCTTATCCAATTCTTCGGCCCACGCGATCAGCGTGCCGTAGCGCGTGATTTCGTAGTGTTCCACAGCTTGCGCAGCGGCGAGCAGCGCGGCATCGAGGACGGCTTTATCGTCGACCTCTCCGGCAACCTCGTTGGCCTCGTTGATGATGCCATCGATCGCAGGGCAGCTTGTCCCTTTGGGCGTTTCACCGAGCAATTCGAAAGCCTGCTCAAGCCGGGACACTTGTGCCTCCGTTTCCGCAAGATGACTTTTGAATGCAGCCGTCAACTCCCGGTTGGTCGCCTTCCCAATCATGTCGGGCAGAGCTTTCACAATCTGCTTTTCGGCATAATAGATGTCCTGGAGCACATGCAGGAACAGATCGTCCATCGAATGAATGTCTTTGCTAAAAAGGCCCATCGGGTTCTCTGCAGGTGCGATCTATACCTATTTCAAACAATGCCGGAGCGGCGCGCGCGTTCCACGAAGGCGTCGGGAATCTCCGCAACCGGCCCTAGGCGCGCCTCGTGAAAGCCAAAAGCGCGCCTGGCGTCGTGCCTCAGTCCCAGTAGGGGATGGCCGGCCGCGCAATCATCAGCCAAAAAATGCCAAGGACGGCAGCAAAGGCCGGGAAGCCAAAGGCGAACCATCGCCAGAACAGCTTGTGATACTCCGCCGGCAACGCAGTGGCTTTCCCGATCGCCTCCATGGCGAGCGTACGCATACGCATCTGCATCCAAACGACGGGCAGCCAGAAAGCGCCCGTCACGATGTAAAGGGCGATCGAGAGCGCGATCCAGCCGTCCCACAGCGAGTAGCCGCTCGACCACGCGAGCCAAATGCCCGTGACGGGTTGAAGGACTACGGCGCTCGCAGTGAACAGAAAATCCGCAAGCACCACGGTACGGGCGACGCCTGCGATCTCGCGCGGGTCGCCCCGTAGATGCGCCACCAGCATGAAGAAGGCGATGCCGGCACCGGTTCCTAGCAAAACCGCCGCACCGATGATGTGAAGATACTTGACCAAAAAGTAGACCATCAGCGGTCCTCCCGGATCGCCATGGCGACAAGGTTCAGCATCAGGACCGGCCAGATTTTCAGCATCGGCCCGAGCGGATCGCTCCAAAGACGTGGCACCAGCAAAGTCCCAACGACGACATAGACCAGCGAGATGATCAGTGCCGCCCATAGGCCGACGCGGCTGAGAGGCCGGTAGAGAATGCAGCAGCCGATGGCGATATCCGCGAGAGCGCCGGCCACGAGCGTAACTGTGCCGAACCGCTCCGGAAGCCCTCCCTCGCGCAGCAACGACATACCGTATTCATATCCCGGGCCGAGCGAGATCACCCCCGTCGCGATCCAGAACAACCCGAATACACCAAACAGAAGCGGCTTGATGGCGTAGAGTTGCGCGAACCAACGCTCCTGGACGGAGGCCGGTTCGCGCCTCAGCGTCTCCTCCACATCGCGCGGGACCAACCCCATCACCTGCTGCCAGGATGCCGGATCCCCTGTGGCTCCGCGTCGCATCTCAGCCTGCGCGGTGCTGTTGACCGGAGGTCGCCATCCGAAGGCCCATGCCACGTCGCCGAGGCGAAAGAGTGCGCCGGCGACCGGGGCCGGGACCGAAAAGGACCAGGCCGGCCGCCATCGTAACCAGCGCCGGAACATTCCGACCGCGGCGTCGAAGCTCATTTGCCTCGGGCCGGCGAGATCCAGCGCCTGACGCGTGGGCGCGTTGGGCTGCAGGAAAAACACGACCGTCTCGACCACGTCGTCGAGATGCACAGGCTGGATAGGGGCTGTGTCGGGCAGCTTCGGCAGGAAGGGAAGCGCCGCCAGTCCGCGAAGCAGCGCGCTGCCACCATAGGCGGCGCGGCCGATCACCACGGATGGCCGCAGCACGATCCAGTCGAGGTCGCGCGCCATGAGCGCAGATTCGCCGTCCCGCTTGGTGCGGGAGAAGGCACTTGGGGTGGCGCAGTCGACACCGACGGCCGAGACATGAATCACTCGCCGCACCCCTTGTGCCTCGCAGGCGGCATACAACGCATCGATGCCAACGACATGCACGCCCTCGGGGGATTGGCCGGCGCTATCCTGCAACGCGCCTGCAGCGTTGATCACTGCATCGATTCCTCCCAAGGCCGAAAACCAGTCCACTGGCCGCACAGCTTTGGCGATGTCCAGGCGGATGTGTTTTGCGCCAGCATTCCTTCCACGCGAAACCGTCACGCATTCATGACCGTCGGAGCTGAGACGTGCCACGAGCGCTGAACCGATGAAACCGGTGCCACCGAGGACGAGGATGCGCATGGCCGCTACTCCCTGGTCCTTGTTGCTGCACGGCGATATCGCAGTGTGCGCAGGAGCTCTTCGAGATAGGGCAGCACCTCAAGTAAGGCGGTCAGCGCCAACATGGTCGCGATGTAGACAACCGGCAGCGGGGCCTCCTTCCACCGGAAGGAGAAGTCGGGCGTCCCGGCTCCAAACAGGGCGGCGAAGGCGGTCCAATAGAGTGCGATGACGAGCAGAAGTCCCATCAAGGGCAGCATTTCAAGAAAGCTGTGAACATGCTGTTCGGTCGGCGTCACTTCCCGTGTCGCAGCAGCATAATGAACGTCCCAAATCGCGGTCGCCTCATGCAAAATCAAGCAGATGATCATCAGAAGAATGACGCCGGAGGTGATTTCAAAGAACAACGCGGCCAAGACTGGCACCGCCATTTCGGTGAACTGTAAGATATGCAATGCCGATTCCTTCCAGCCGCTTGTCTGTTCAATGCGGGCAGCTCGGTGGCACAAATAGTCGGCGAAGCCCGCGGCCAGCCAAAGGGGAAGCACGAAATACATCAGCATGCCGCGCAGAGTGACGTCTGTCTCCACGGCCACCTCGGTCAAAGGGTTATGACGGGCAGTTTGCTCGGAGTTCGAACAAAATTCCGCTTAAGTAAAAGCGATCCAGTTGGCTGAGAGTTCCCGAGCGCCAACGTCGAAATAGCATCTTAGTGGTGTAACGGCGCGACAAAGCCAAAGGTGCGAATTTTGCCGCCTGCTGGGCTGTTCGGGTCCGGGGCGTGTCCCACCAGAACCAGATCAGTCCGGTGCCTCGTCGAACCTACCAGAGAATGAGATGTCATGTCGGACCAGAATTAAGCGATATCCGAGATCGACTGCGTCGAGCACGGTGGACAGTACGCAGACATCGGGTTCCGAGCCGGGGACGATCAGCGCGTCCACGCTGCGCTCGGTCAAATGTCCCAGCAAAGAAGAGTCTGCGAACGCCGGCTACCGTGTCTTGTCAACGACTATGGCGGGCGGAGCGAGGGCCTTCAAGCTCGGCATTGGCTCTAGCAAGCTCGTATCGAGCCGCGCTCGCGTCGCCAGTGTCCTCTAACTCCGCTGGGCGTAAGAGGCACCATTCGCAAAACACGGATCGCTTCGCTATTGGGGTTTGTCGTGCCGCGGCACCACTGAACCCGAGACCTCGCGGTCGTCGCCCAGGTGACGCATTTGTGTCGTGAGGACACACTGGACACCGTCCGGGGCATATATCAATGCGACGTCACCCGCGAAGTCTTGGGCCAGGACATTCTCGATGATGCGCGATCCAAATCCTTTTCGCGGCGAACCACCAACGCTCGGCCCGCCCGTTTCAAGCCAACAAAGCTGAAAACGATCGTCCGTTCCACGGCGGCCGGCCGCCCACCCGAGCCGCACCGCTCCCGCGTCGGTGGAGAGGGCGCCGTATTTCAAGGCATTCGTCGCGAGCTCGTTGATCGACAACGCCAGGGTCAGCGCTTGGCGCGCCGAAAGCATCACCCGCGGGCCTTCGATCTGAAATCGTCCGTTTCCGGTACGGAAAGGCGTCAGAGCTTCCTCGACGACATCCTTCACTGATGCTTCGGCGAAGGTGGAACGGGTAAGAATGGATTGAGCTTGTGACAACGCTCCAATGCGGAGCATAAGCGCTTCGCGCGCTGCTTCATCCGACATGCTCGAACGCAGGGTCTGATTGACAATCGCCGAAACGACAGCGAGCGTATTCTTTATCCGATGTTCGAGCTCCCGGTTGAGAAGGCGCGCCTGACGCTGCGCTTCGACGGTGCTTGTCGTCTCGATGACGGTATCGATGATTCCGCGTACAATGCCCTGATCGTCTCGAATTGGACTGTAGCAGAAGGTAAAAAACGCCTCCTCAGGATATCCGTACCGCTCGATCTCAAGCGGAAAATCCCGAATGAAGATCGCTTCGCCAGCAAAGGCGCGTTCGGCGATCGGTCCAATTTCAGCCCAAGCCTCACTCCAGATGTCGCGAAAGGAACGGCCAAGCGCTAGCGGCTTATCCCCGAGGATCGGCTGAAATGCGTCATTGGGAATCGAGATCAGATTGGGGCCCCAGACGACACATTTCGGGAATCGCGAATTGAGCGCCATGCTTACGCAGGTCTTAAGCGTCGGCGGCCACGTATCAGGCGCGCCCAATTCGTGGCATGACCAATCGATCGTCCTAATGGCTTCCGCCATCTCGCCGCCGCCGTCCAGAAAGTGAACGGATCGTTCGTTTGCCATCGCCCCTGCCGTTGCATGCCCATGGGGGCGAAGCTTTTTCGCACGAAACCGATGAATCACCAAGCATTTGCCGCGAAGATCAGGGAACGATCGGGGTGGGAAGGCGTTTCCGACACTAATCCCAGATCCCAGGAAATCTTGCCGTGGCGCCGCGCTCGTTCTGGAAAGGTTATCTCAAGCTGTCACTCGTGACGTGTCCAGTGGCGATGATGCCGGCTACCAGCGAGAACGAGAAGGTCCGCTTTCACACGCTGAACGAGAAGACCGGAAATCGCGTCGTCAGTCAGTACGTTGATGCCGTGACCGGCAAGCCGGTCGACGAAGACGACGAGGTGAAGGGCTATCCGCGCGGCGAAAACGATTTCGTGCTCTTGGAGGATGACGAGCTTGAGGCTGTCGCGCTCGAGAGCACGCGCACGATCGACATCGACATGTTCGTGCCCGCCGACAGCATCGAGTGGATCTGGTACGATAAGCCTCACTACCTCGTCCCGAACGATGCCGTCGGCGAAGAGGCGTTTTCTGTCATTCGCGATGCGATGGAATCGACCGGGATGGTCGGCGTCTCGCGACTTGTCCTCTATCGCCGCGAGCGCGCCGTGATGCTCGAGCCGCGCGACAAGGGGATCGTGCTCTGGACCTTACGCTACGGTGATGAGGTGCGAGACCCCAATGAGTATTTTGGGAAGATCGGTGACGGGAAGCTCGATGCCGGCTTGATGAAGTTGGTGACGCGTTTGATCGAGGAGCGAAGTGCGCCGTGGAATCCCGATATGGTCGGAGACCCGGTCCAGGCGAAGCTACTTGATATCATTGCCGCTAAGAAGAAAGGCCGAAAGCGGCCCGCCAAAGCAAAGGCGGAGTCCGAAGCTCCGCCCAGCAATGTCATTAACATCATGGACGCGCTGAAGAAGAGCATCTCATCCGAGAGCAAGGCCAAGAGTCGGTAGGCTCAGCGCGATCTCAAGAAAGCAGACGCGGTCATTCTGCCGAACTGGCCACGAGATAGGCAACCGTCGCGAGGCCTCCGAGCGCGCCGCGGCCAGCGTGCAGCGTTCCCCATCGCCGGAGCAAAGCCTGCGTCTCCTCGGACGCGGCCTTGGATACCAGTTCCCTATTCACCGGCATGATAAGGAGCAAGGTATAGGGCCAGTTGGCGAGGATGAGCGGCGCGCCAAGCACCCCAGAGGAGGTGGCCACTTTGCCACCACGCGACCAGGCCGAGAGCGCCCGCGGCCGCGGCAAGGCTGGCCTGCATCGCATATCCCGTTCATAGGCTGGACCCCATTGGGCGAGCGCGGGGGCTGGGCTCGGCAAGGCTGATATAGATCGCTGCGCCAAAGAAAATAGCGGCGAGCGTGAGAGCGAGAAGGCCGACCATCTATGCAGCCCGCCTGCGCCGCGCGGTCCCGGTTGCCAACGGCACGGCGGCGGCGCGGAAGCCGTCCCACGGATCACCCGTAAGCGCGGCGAGGCGTGTCGGCATGTTTTCAACTGTGAAATAGGCCGGCCCGATGCCCGGGCCGAGTTCGTCCCAGCTCAGAGGCGCAGAGACGGCCGCACCTGGCCGCGCCCGGGTCGAATACGCGGCGACCGCTGTCGCGCCTCGCTGATTGCGCAGATAGTCGACGAGGATCTTGCCCCGGCGCTTCGCCTTGGTGATCGTCGATACAAAGCGGTCGGGATCGTCTGCGGCCATCGCATCGGCCAGACCCTTGGTGAAGGCCTTGACCGCGGGCCAATCGGCTTTCGGCTTCAAAGGCGCGACGACGTGCAGACCCTTGCCGCCCGATGTCTTCACGAAGGCCGCCAGTCCCGCATCTGCGAGCCGTTGCTTAACCTCCTGCGCGGCGTCGATCACCGCCTGCCAGGTGACGTCCTCGCCGGGATCGAGATCCATGACGATCATGTCGGGACGCTCCCAGTTGGCGACCGTCGAGCCCCACGGGTGAATTTCCAACACCGCCGACTGAACAAGCCCGAGCAGGCCATCGAGATCGTTGACGCTGATCAACGGTTCTTCCGCAGGCTCTCTTGGGTCCTTCACCAACACGATGTTCGGATTGAGCCCCTTCCAGGCGTGCTTCTGGAAAAACTTCTCGCCAGTGATGCCGCTCGGGCAGCGGAGAAGGGCAAGTGGGCGACCGACGACGAACGGCGCGATGTGGCGCCAGATTTCTGTATAGTAGTCGGCCAGCCCTTCCTTGGTGACGCCTTCGTCCGGCCAGTAAAGCCGGTCCGGATGCGTGAGCTTGACGGTGCGCCGTTGCGGCGGCGGCGCCTTCGCACCAGACTTTGGTATCTCCCGAATGATCTCTTGCGCGGCCTTGTCCTCGCGCAGACCTCGGAACGAGGCGTGGCGCAGATGGCCGTCCGCCGTCCAGGCCCTGAACTCGACCTCAGCCACCATCTCGGGCCGGACATATTTGACCTGGCGCGCCTCCTCCGATGTCAACCGCTCGCCGAACGGGCTGGACGTGACACGAAGCCGGTCGAGCTTCCGAAACAGGTCTTCCGCGACCGCGCCGGTAAATCCGGTGCCCACCCGTCCGACATGGTGAAGCACGCCGCCGTCATATACTCCGAGCACGAGCGAGCCGATCGCCTTGCGCGAAACCGTTGACGGCACGAAGCCGGCAATGACGAATTCCTGGCGGGCCGAGCATTTCGATTTGATCCAGCTCTTGGCGCGTCCGGTTCGATAAGGCGCATCGCGCAGTTTCGAGATGACGCCTTCGAGGCTAAGGCGACAGGCATGACGCAGCACCAACGCGCCATTCTCGTCGAAATGACCACTGTAACGGACGATGCCGTCCGAGGTGGAGACCACCTGCTCGAGCAAAACCTTCCGCTCGATCAGCGGCAGCGCGCGTAAGTCATAGCCGTCGAGATAGAGCAGATCGAAGACATAGAATGCGAAGCGATCGCTGCGACCTTCGCTGAGGTCGGCCTGTAACGCGGAAAAATCGGAGGCGCCGGCATCGGTTTCGACGACGAGTTCGCCATCGACGATCGCGGTGCCGACCGGCAGGTCCTGCAGAGCTGCGACGACCGCCTTGCCGAACTTCTTCGTCCAATCGAGCCCGCTGCGCGTCAGCAGTTTCACGCGGCCAGCCTCGATCCGCGCCTGGAGTCGATAGCCGTCGAATTTGATCTCGTGAAGCCAGCGATCGCCAGATGGCGGGGCGGCGGCGAGCGTCGCCAGCATCGGCTCGACGAAACCCGGCATGGAGGTCTTCTTGGCGCCCTTGAGTTTCGACGGATCGGGACTGACAGCCCGTTCGGGCTGGGATGGCAGGTCCACCTTGGCGCTGGGCGGGGGCTTCGTGGCTTTTCTGATCCGCCCCGTCTTCGACGACCAGCCGGGCGCCTCGCCGGCCACATCCGAGACCTGCCGGCCTGTCTTCACGGATTCCGGCCGTTCGTCCAGAATATCGTCTTGCCCGTCTGGACGCGCGAAGGCGTCGTCGCCCTTGATCAGCAGCCAGTTCTCGCGCTTCTCACCGGGCTTGCCGTGCATACGCACGAGATGCCAGCGACCGCCGAGCTTCTCGCCCTGCAGCTCGAAATCGAGATGTCCCTTCGCGTACCCTTTGCGGGCATCGCCGATCGGCGACCAGGTTCCGCGGTCCCACACGATCACGGTACCGCCGCCATATTCACCTTTGGGGATGGTCCCTTCGAAGTCCCCGTATTCCAGCGGGTGATCCTCGCCATGGACCGCCAGACGCTTCTCGCCGGGAATCAGACTCGGCCCCTTGGTGACGGCCCAGCTCTTCAGGACGCCATCCATCTCCAAGCGGAAATCATAGTGAAGCCGTGTGGCGTCGTGCTTCTGAATGACGAAGCTGCTGCCGCTCTTGCGGGCTCGTCCACCCTTCGGCTCCGGCGTCGTCGAGAAATTGCGCTTCTTCCGGTAGGTCTCGAGCGCCATCGTCAGCTCGCCTTCCGGCGCGGCGCGGCGGCGCGCGACGTCGATGTCGCCTTTCTCTTGGCGGTCGATTTCGCCGCGGCCTTCTTCTTGCCGAGGCCAGCGCTTTCGCGGAGCGCCGCCATCAGATCGACGACCTTCTCGCTCTTCGGCTCCTTGCGGACTTCGATCTTCTTGCCCTCGAGTTTTGCCTTCACGAGATCGGCAAGGGCGCTCTCATAGCGGTCGTCGAATTTCGAGGCGTCGAACTTGCCCTTCTTGGTCTTGATGATGTGTTCCGCGAGCTCGAGCATCTCCCCTTTGATCTTCATCGCAGGAATGTCGCTGAAGGCCTCCTTGGCCGAGCGGACTTCGTAGTCGAAATTGAGCGTGGTCGCGATCAGCCCGTCGCCGTGCGCTCGGATCAGGAGTGTGCGGACGCGCCGGAACAACACGGTTTGCGCGATGGCGGCGACCTTCTTCTTGCGCATGCCCTCGCGAATAAGCGCGAAGGCTTCCTCCGCCATCTTGTCGGCCGGCGCGAGATAGTAAGGCTTGTCGAAATAGACATCGTCGATATCGCCACAGCCGATGAAGGCGGATACTGAGAGCGTCTTGTCGCTATCGGGCACGGCCGAGGCCACTTCCTCAGGATCGAGCACGACATACTCGCCCTTGCTAACCTCGTAGCCCTTGACCTGTTCATCCTTCTCGACCGGCTTGCTGGTATCGCTATCCACGAACTGGCGGCGCACGCGATGGCCGGTCGCGCGGTTGATCGTGTGGAAAGCAATCCGTTCGGAGGTTGAGGCGGCCGTATAGAGAGCGACCGGGCAGGCGACTTCCGCGACCTTCAAAAACCCCTTCCAGTTCGCCCTTGGCGCCACGCGATGCCCTCACTCATTACAGCCGCCCGGCACAAATCGCGGCCCATGCGAACGCGACGAAGAGAATTTCGGCGGATAAATCGGCAGAAGCAGCAACGCGGAAAACAAGGGATTCGTTCCGTCGCAAGGGCCTCTGACCGGCAACGGCGCGGCGAAGCCACGCTCGGCGCTCCGGTTCCCGAGGCCTTCCTAGTTCCCGCTTGAGGCGCTCACGACTCGGATTGACTCTGAAGCCAGAGAAGAACAAACATAGAACATATCAAATGCGGAGAGCGTTGCAAGGACATGAGTACGTCCGCCCCCCGATCAGTCGTGTCCGAGCTCCGGGCACGCATCGCCCGGCTCGAGGGCAGGACCGCGCAGCAGCGCGCGGTCCTGCCCTTTGGCGTGGCGGCGATCGACCGGATTCTTCCGGAAGGAGGGTTGCTGCGCGGGGCGCTGCATGAGGTCGCCGGCGGCGGCAACGGCGCCGTGGACGGCGCGGCCGCCGCGCTGTTCGCCGCCGGCGTCGCGGCGCGCAGCGGCGGCAAGGTGCTGTGGTGCGTGACGCGGCCCGATCTGTTCGCGCCGGCGCTGGCCCAGGCCGGCCTCGCGTCTGGTCGCGTCGTCTATGTCGAGTGCGGCGACGAAAAAGCCCTGCTCGCCTGTTTCGAGGAAGGGTTGCGGCATCCCGGATTGGGCGCCGTCGTCGCCGAGGTGTCGCGGCTTTCCATGACCGCCTCGCGCCGGCTCCAGCTCGCGGCCGAGGCCTCCGGCACGCTCGGCATCGCGGTCCGGCGCTGGCGGCGGCAGACCGAGGCGGCGGATTTCGGCATGCCGACGGCGGCGACGACGCGATGGCGCGTGTCGGCCGTGCCGTCGGCGCCGCTGCCGGTCCCCGGCGTCGGGCGGCCGCGCTGGCTGCTCGAGCTCATCCGATCGCGCGCCGGAGAATGCGCCGACTTTGTTGTGGAGGCGTGTGATGACCAGGGTCGTCTCGCTCTTCCTTCCGATCTGGTCCACGGACCGGCTCAGAAGGATGTTGGGCGACGCCGCGCCTCCGCCTGAGACGCCGCTCGTTCTTGTCGGCCGAGAGGGTCGACGTCGCGAGATCGTAGCCGCCGATGCGGCCGCGCAGCGCGCCGGCCTGCGCGTCGGCATGGCCGCCAGCAAGGCGCAGGCGCTGGTGCGGGATCTCGTCATGCGCGACGCCGAGCCGGACGCAGACCTCGCGGCGCTCGACCGGCTCGCGCTCTGGGCGCTGCGCCGCTATTCGCCGATCGTCGCGGCAGACCCGCCCGACGGCCTCGTCATCGAGGCGACCGGCGCCACCCATCTTCACGGCGGCGAGGCCGCCATGCTCGCCGATATGGTGGCGCGCCTGAAAGCCGCCGGCCTGTCGGCGCGCGCGGCGATGGCCGACACCTGGGGCGCCGCGCATGCGCTCGCGCGCTTCGCCGCGCGGCCGACGATGGTCGTTCCCGCTGGCGAGAGTGCCGCGGCGATCATGTCGCTGCCGATCGCGGCATTGCGGCTGCCGACTTCGACCGTCGACAGCCTGCGCCGGCTCGGCCTCGACCAGATCGGCGACCTCGAGCGCACCCCGCGCGCGCCGCTCGCGCTGCGCTTCGGCTCCGACATCGGCCGCCGCCTCGACCAAGGGATGCGTCGTCTCAGCGAGCCGATCGACCCGATCCGGCCGGCCGAGATCGCCGAGGTGCGGCGGCAATTCCCCGAGCCGATCTCGGCGGCCGAGACGATCGCCCGATACATCGCCAAGCTGGTGAGCGAACTTTGCATCCTGCTCGAGGCGCGCGGGCAGGGCGCCCGGCGCCTCGACCTTCTCTATCACCGCGTCGACGCGCGGATGGTGGGGGTCCGCGTCGGCACCGCCTTGCCGGTGCGCGACGCCAGGCGGCTGACGCGGCTCCTCACCGACAAGATCGAGACCATTGATCCCGGCTTCGGCATCGAGCTTATGCGGCTCGCCGCGACGAACGCCGAGCCCCTGGACGCGAAGCAGACCATCTCCGATCTCGCCGCGCCGCCGGACGCCGACATCAGCGATCTGATCGACACGCTGTCCAATCGCATCGGGAGCGAGCGGCTCTATCGCATCCTCCCGGTCCAGAGCGACGTGCCGGAACGATCGGTCGCCCGCGCTTCGCCCGCTTCGCCCGACGCCGGCGCGTCCTGGTCGGGATCGTGGCCGCGGCCGGTGCGGCTCCTCGCCTCGCCCGAGCCGATCGAGACCGTGGCGCTTCTGCCCGATCATCCGCCCGTGACATTCACCTGGCGCGGCGTGCGCCGGCGCGTGAAGCGCGCCGATGGTCCGGAGCGGATCTTCGAGGAATGGTGGCGCAGCGAGGCCGAGCTCGACGCCGTGCGCGACTACTTCCGCGTCGAAGACGAACAGGGCGAGCGGTTCTGGATCTATCGCGCCGGCGACGGCGAGCACGGTGAGACCGGCTCGCAGCGCTGGTATCTGCACGGAATCTTCGGATGAGCGGGCCGCGCTATGTCGAGCTGCAGGCGACCTCGCACTTCTCGTTCCTGCGGGGCGCGAGCTCTTGCGAAGAGCTGTTCGCGCAGGCGGCCATGTTCGGCATCGAGGCGCTCGGCATCGTCGATCGCAATTCCTTGGCCGGCATTGTGCGCGCGCACGAGGCCGCCAAAGTGACAGGCGTGCGCCTAATCGTCGGCTGCCGCCTCGACCTCGTCGACGGCTTCTCGCTGCTGGTCTATCCGACCGACCGCGCCGCCTATGCGCGCCTTTGCCGCCTGCTGTCGGAAGGCAAGCGCCGCGCCGGCAAGGCGAAGTGCCACCTCGAATTGCGCGATGTCGTCGCCTATGGCGAAGGCCTGATCGCCATCCTTCTTCCGGATAACGCCGATGAACTCTGCGCCGAGCGGCTGCGCCGCTTGCGGGAAGCCTTCGGCGATCGCGGCTACCTCGCATTGACGCTGCGACGCAGACCGAACGACCAGCTCAGGCTGCACGAGCTGGCGAATCTCGCAGCGTCGCTGCATGTCGAGACCGTCGTCACCAATGACGTTCTGTTTCACGAACCGAAGCGGCGCATCGTGCAGGATGTCGTCACCGCGATCCGTCACAACATGACGATCGACGCGCTCGGCTTCAGGCGGGAGCGGCATGCCGATCGCTTTCTCAAACCTCCCGAAGAGATGCACCGCCTGTTTGCGCGCTACCCGGAAGCGCTCGCCCGCACGGTCGCGATCGCGAAACGCTGCACCTTCTCGCTCTCGGAACTCGAATATCAATATCCGGAAGAGCGTACGATGCCGGACCTCACGCCGCAGGAGGCGCTGGAGAAGTTCACATGGGAGAGCGCCGCGGAGCGTTATCCCGAGGGCGTTCCCGACAGGGTACGCAAGATCCTCGCGCACGAGCTCGCGCTGATCCGCACGCTCGATTACGCCCCGTATTTTCTCACCGTCAACGCGATCGTGCGTTTCGCGCGATCGAAAGGCATTCTCTGCCAGGGCCGCGGCTCGGCCGCCAATTCCGCCGTGTGCTACGTGCTCGGCATCACCTCCATCGACCCGGACCGCAACGACCTGCTGTTCGAGCGCTTCGTCAGCGTCGAACGCAAGGAGCCGCCCGACATCGACGTGGATTTCGAACACGAACGACGCGAGGAGGTGATTCAGTGGGTCTATGAAACCTATGGACGCGATCGGGCGGCTCTGTGTTCGACTGTGATCCGCTACAGATCGAAAGGGGCGCTGCGCGACGTCGGCAAGGCGCTGGGCCTGACAGAAGACACGATCAAGATGCTATCGGGCCAGGTCTGGGGCTGGTCGCGAACCGGCATCGAGGACAAGCACGCCGCCGACCTCAACATGAATCTCGGCGACCGCCGCCTGCGCCTCGCGCTCGAGCTGGCGCGCGCGCTGATCGGCACGCCGCGCCATCTCAGCCAGCATCCCGGCGGTTTCGTCCTGACGCGCGACAGGCTCGACGACCTCGTGCCGATCGAGCCCGCGGCGATGCCGGGACGACAAGTGGTCGAGTGGGACAAGGACGACGTCGACGCGCTACGCATGATGAAGATGGATTGTCTGGCGCTCGGCATGCTGTCCTGCATGAAGCGCGCCTTCGATCTCCTGTCGGAGCACAAGGGCGTCGCGCTCGATCTCGCGACCATTCCCGCCGAGGACCCGCGTACTTACGCCATGATCCGGCGCGCCGACACGCTCGGCGTGTTCCAGATCGAGAGCCGGGCGCAGATGAGCATGTTGCCGCGGCTGAAGCCGCGCACCTTCTACGATCTCGTCATCGAGGTCGCAATCGTGCGGCCGGGGCCGATCCAGGGCGACATGGTCCACCCTTATCTGCGCCGGCGCGAGGGCAAGGAGGACGTCGTCTATCCGACGCCGGAGCTCGAGGCCGTCCTCGGCAAAACTTTGGGCGTGCCGCTGTTTCAGGAACAGGCGATGCGCATCGCGATCACGGCGGCCGGCTTCACGCCCGGCGAAGCCGACCAGCTCCGCAGGAGCATGGCAACCTTCAAACACACCGGCGGCGTCTCGGCCTTCAAGGACAAGCTTGTCAACGGCATGATCGACAACGGCTACGCCCGCGATTTCGCCGAGAAGACGTTCTCGCAGCTCGAGGGCTTTGGGAGTTACGGTTTTCCTGAAAGCCATGCCGCGTCGTTCGCGCTGCTGGCCTATGCCTCGTCCTGGATGAAATGCCATCACGCGGATGTCTTCTGCGCGGCGCTCCTCAATGCGCAGCCGATGGGGTTTTATGCGCCCGCGCAAATTGTTCGCGATGCGCGCGATCATGGCGTCGAAGTGCGCCCCGTCGACGTCAATCTATCCCGATGGGATTGCACCCTGGAGCCGACCGAGCATGAGGACCGCTTCGCGGTCCGCCTCGGCATGCGCATGGTGCGCAGCCTTGCCAATGGCGACGCAGCGCAGATCATCGCCGCGCGCGGCGATCGGCCGTTCTCATCGGTCGATGATCTGTGGCGCCGCGCCGCCGTACCGGCCGCGGCGCTCGTTCACCTCGCCGACGCCGACGCCTTTCGTCCGGCTTTCGGCCTTCCGCGGCGCGATGCGATGTGGGCGATCAAGGCGCTGCGCGACGAGCCTCTGCCGCTGTTCGCCGCAGCCGCGGCGCGCGAGGCGAGGACCATTGCGGAGATCGACGAGCCGGCCGTCGCGCTGCGCCCCATGAAAGCCGGCGGCGAGGTGGTCGAGGATTACGGCCATGTCGGCCTGACGCTGCGCGCCCATCCGCTCTCCTTCCTGCGCGCGGACCTCTCGCGCCGGCGCGTCGTCACCTGCACCGAGGCGATGACGTCGCGCGACGGCCGCTGGCTCGAGGCCGCCGGCCTCGTCCTGGTGCGACAGATGCCCGGCAGCGCCAAAGGCGTGATGTTCGTCACGCTGGAAGACGAGAGCGGCATCGCCAATCTCGTCATCTGGCCGCAGGTCTTCGAGCAATACCGGCGCGTCGTGCTGTCGGCCGGCATGCTCTCGGTCCGCGGGCGGATTCAGCGGGAAGGGGAGGTGGTGCATCTCGTGGCGCGCCACCTGTCCGATCTTTCGGGCGAGCTCGCCAGCGTCGGCGAGCGCGACGACGCCTTCCCTCTCCCGCATGGCCGCGGCGATGAACTGCATCACGGCAGTCCGACTCCCGATCGGCGCGGCCTGCCGAAGGGCCCGCAGCCGCGCAACCTCGGCAATACATACGGCCATATCGACCAGATCCGCGTGAAGACGCGGGATTTCCGGTGACGAAGGATCTGGAAAGCGAGGGGTTTGCTTTCAAGCCCGCAGCAACGGGTGCTACAGCCACAATATGACAGATACTCTGTTTGCCATTGCCCTGGCGGTCGTGGCGCTCTTCTATTCAGCGGTGGGACAGGCCGGCGGCACCGGCTATGTCGCCGTGATGGGCTTGACCGGCTTCGATCCTGCGACGATCAAGCCGACCGCTCTCGCGCTGAATGTGCTGGTGTCAGCGATCGGATGCTTTCGCTTCTATCGCGCCGGCATGCTGACCTGGCGCACCGTCTATCCGTTCGCCGTGCTTGGCGCTCCCTTCTCGCTGTTGGGCGGCGCGCTCCATCTGCCCGCGTCCGTCTATATGCCTGTCGTGGGCATGTTGTTGCTCATCGCCGGGGTGCAGATGCTTCGCTCCGTGAGAGCCGCCTCGACGCTCGACCAGCAAGCGCCTGTCGTCCCGCCATTCCTCCCGTCGCTTCTGGTCGGAGGCGCCATCGGATTGGTGTCCGGCGTGACGGGTGTCGGCGGCGGAATCTTCCTCGCGCCTGTCGTGCTTGCGATGCGCTGGACCGAAACAAGGACCGCCGCCGCCATATCGGCAGTCTTTAACCTTCTGAACTCGGCGGCTGCTCTGCTCGGCGCATGGGCGACGATGCCATCTCTGCCGACGCAATTGCCGATCTGGCTGGCCTGTGTCGGCCTCGGCGGGCTTGTCGGATCGTGGCTGGGCACGCAGTATCTCAAGCCGGGTGCGCTGAGGCTGGTGCTGGCAGTTTTGCTGTTGGCCGCTGCAGCGCGCATGATCGCGGCGGCCGTCTGACTCCATTGCGTTCTCCGGCTTCCAGGCGCCGACCGCGTTGAGCCAACTTCAATGGTGATGTCAGGTCGCAAGGGGCGGACCAGGTGAAACCCCAAGCAACGCTGGGCGTTCAGGTCTAGCATGGACGTCATCGAACCCCTCAAGCGCATGGCCGAAAAGGCGACTGGCATCGGCATCCCGAGCCGGGAGGACGCGCTCGCCTGCGTCCGGGACGCCCGTCCCGCGCGAATGATTTTTCCCGACGATGGCTATATCCCGAACAATCCGAAATTTCCGCTCCTTCACTATGCCAAGGTCCTGCGCTTCCGGCGCAAACACGATCCTGCCGCTGTCCTGGAGAAGGTGTTCAACGTGAACGGCTGGGGCGAGGCCTGGCGCAACGGAATTTACGACTACGTCCACTATCACTCGATGATCCATGAGGCGCTGGGGATCGCTCGTGGCTCTGCCACCCTCCGGCTTGGCGGCAACAAGGGCAAGACGGTTAAGGTTGGCACGGGCGACGTTATCGTCGTTCCGGCCGGCGTCGGCCACGAATGCCTCAAGGCGAGCGCGACGTTCCTTGTCGTTGGCGCCTATCCGCCGACCGGCACCTACAACGAGTGCCGCGGCAGCTTTCAGGAGCGCGATCAGGCGATGAAGGCCATCCGCCGCGTCGGCGTGCCGAAGCAGCATCCGCTTTACGGAAGCCAAGCGCCGCTCTGGTAGGCGGTGTCGCTTCTAGGTGTTTCCCCACATGCCACGCATGCGCGCCTTCATGTCGATCGGCGTCCGCGTCGACCGCGCAGCAGCACTCGCCGCTTGAGCACGCGGCCAGTATCGGCTCTGGAAGTGTTTCGTGATGGCGTTCGGGATGAAGCGCGTGCGCTGCGCATAGACGTGGCGATCACCGAGGCTGCGCTGGCCATGCGTGAAGAACCGCTGCGGGACCATCAGATGAAGCTGATCCTTGGCCCGCGTCATGGCGACGTAGAGAAGCCGGCGCTCTTCCTCGATCTCCGGCGTCGAGCCGACGCCGAGGTCGGACGGAATGCACCCATCGACCACGTTGAGGACGAACACCGACGACCATTCCTGGCCCTTGGCGGAATGAATGGTCGACAGGATCAGATAGTCCTCGTCGAGCAGCGGCGGACCGGCCTGGTCGCTGGTCGCGTCCGGAGGGTCGAGCGTCAGTTCGGTCAGGAAGCGTTCGCGTGTCGGATAGCTTGCCGCGATCTGCGCGAGCTGGGTCAGATCGGCCTGCCGTTGCATCGCGTCCTCGTAGCGTTGCTCCATGAACGGCAGATACCAGCGGCAGGCGAGATCGAGCTCGGACGGCCATCCGGCTGCGCCCAGATGCAGCGTGCTCATGGTCTCGACGAACTCCTGCCAATGTGCGGCCGCTGCAACCGGAGGGCGGAAGCCGTGCAATCCAGCCGCCGCGCTCCCGCTCTCGGCGATACTGTCGAGTAGCTTCGCAGCCGTGCCCGGACCGATGCCCGGCAGGAGCTGAGCGACACGGAAGCCGGCGACGCGATCGCGCAGATTGTGCGCCCAGCGCAGCACCGCGAGCACATCCTTGATGTGCGCCGCCTCGAGGAATTTGAGGCCGCCGAACTTGACGAACGGGATGTTGCGGCGGGTCAGCTCGACTTCGAGCGTTGCGCTGTGGCTTGATGTGCGGAACAGCACCGCTTGGGATTTCAGGCGCTGGCCGGCTTCGCGATTGCCAAGGATGCTTTCGACGATGTAGCCAGCCTGCGCCATGTCGTCAGCGACGTTGACCAGCGCGGGGAGATCGGACGACGCGCGATCGGACCAGAGGTTCTTGGTGAAGCGTTCCGAGGCGAGGTCGATGACCGCGTTGGCCGCGGCGAGGACCGGCTGCGTCGAGCGATAGTTCTGCTCGAGCGTGATTAGCTCAGCCTTCGGCGTGAAGTGGCCGGGGAAGTCGAGAATGTTGCGCACGGTCGCCGCCCGAAACGAATAGATCGACTGAGCGTCGTCGCCGACGACGGTGAGGCCGCGGCCGGTCGGCTTGAAGTTGAGCAGGATCGAGGCCTGAAGCCTGTTTGTGTCCTGATACTCGTCGATCAGGACATGTCGAAGCGGTCGGCGAGATCGTCGGCGAGCGCCGGCGCCATCATCATCTGCGCCCAGTAGAGCAGGAGATCGTCGTAATCGAGCACGTTCTGCTGCTGCTTGGCCTCGACATAGGCGCCGAAAAGCCGCTGCAATTCGACTTCCCATTCGGCGCTCCACGGGAAGACGCCGCCGAGCACGTCCCCGAGCGGCGTTTCTGCGTTCACCGCGCGCGAATAAATCGCCAGGCAGGTATCCTTCATCGGGAAGCGCTTCTCCATTTTCGAGAAGCCGAGATCGTGCCGCACGAGATTCATCAGGTCGGCCGAGTCTTCGCGATCATGGATCGTGAAGGCCACGTCGAGGCCAATGTCCGCCGCGTATTCGCGCAAGAGCCGCGCGCCGATCGCATGGAATGTTCCCGACCAGGTCAGCGCATCGGCCATCGCGCCCGCATTCGGTCCGAGCGCCTTCGCCATGATCCGATCGACACGACGCTGCATCTCGACCGCGGCGCGCCGCGAGAAGGTCAGCAGCATGATCCGGCGCGGGTCAGCGCCGGAGACGACAAGGTGCGCGACACGATGCGCCAGCGTGTTGGTCTTGCCGGAGCCGGCGCCGGCGATGATCAGCAGAGGCGGGGCGTCAGCCAGTACGTCGCAGCCGTGCTCGACCGCGCGCCGCTGCGCCGCGTTCAGCCCGGCGAGATAGCCGGTGCTATCTGCGTCTGATTGGCGTGCCGTCCTGACCTGCTGCAGCATTCCCGCTTGCCCCGAATCTTGAGCCTATAGTACAAATCATGAACAGCCGTTTAAGTCGACCGAATTTGCGGCCCGTCCGATCAACCTCACCGCCATCGGTCGGTCTGCGAATTCTTCGCGATCTCGATGACTCTGCTGCGGCCCGGTAAGGGCGCTGCGCGCTGGCCGATGAAGATGTTCGGAAATCCGCGATTCGGCGGTCTACTCTGCGAGCCGGTTCGCGGATTAGCAGTCGATCAGAGGATGCCCCATTTCGGCGGCGCGCATTTTCCGCTATGCCCACGTCTACCCGGATATGCCGAGCATGATGACTACATCGCAGGCACAGGCTGACTCACAACCGGACGCGCGCCCGCCGAGCAAACCGACGCCGCTCGATTCATATGTGACTGCGAGCGGAGCTCACGTCGCGAAATCGGTGCATGCGGAATTGGGAGGCAGACCCGCGCCGTTCGGCCGTTGGTCGTGGCGCTCGATACCGGCTCCCGGAACGAAGCTCGGCCAGTTCAGATGGATGTGGCGCGTCTATTTTCTATGCCGCTTTCTGAATGCCGGCGGCATTCTCGTCGTCGTCGGACGTCGGAGCTTCGGGAGAGCTCGGCTGCTTCAGCAATTCCCGCTCAGGATCGTCGATCACTCTCGCGTGGGCGCCGTGAAGAATGCGCCTGTCACACGCGCCGATCTCGCGCTCGGCCCGCTCATCATAGACGAGACCGCTGCACATGATCGCGGCGACGTGCTGCACGTCATCAGCTACGAGACCGCCGCAAAGCGCGGCCTGGTCCTGGTCTTTCCCGACGCCGAGACGTTCCGGGACTATGAGATCGGAAGCTACATCGCCGACCAGAAGGTGCGTTTTCTGGAACTAGACGGAGGCTGACCGCTTCGGCCTGCTCCCCAATAGTGTCCACGAACAGCGAATCGGGCCAGATTGCGCGGCAATCGTCACGCAGGGAGAAGCCGTGATGACGGAGTCCGCAGCAACGATTGAGTGGTCGGGCGACCCGCTTCTCGCGCCATTCGCATGGCGGGCGAGTCGTGACGTCCTGGTGCCGACCGACATCTTTGCTCCAGACGTCTATCAGGGATTCCAGGACAAACTCTTCGCCGTCATGGCGCTGTGTCCCCAGCATCGGTTCCGCCTCGTCACCGACTTCCCCGAGAAATTCCATGCCTATGTCGACACCATCACCAACGATCGCAGCGAGTGGCTGACCTGGCGGGTCGAGGCGTCCTTCGTGCTGCGCGATCTCGGTCGCGAACATGAGGCGACGGGGCACGGGCCGGTCTGGCCGCTGAAGAACGTCGCGCTGGCGGATTTCAGGCGATCTCTCAATTGACGACGGTCGCGCCGAGGCCGAGGCAAGCGACCGTCAGCAGAAGGTCCGCCGCGCATTAAAAGCGTCGCGCAACT
Organism: Afipia sp. GW823-FHT06G09; assembly: GCF_058794875.1. Classification (NCBI taxonomy): domain Bacteria; kingdom Pseudomonadati; phylum Pseudomonadota; class Alphaproteobacteria; order Hyphomicrobiales; family Nitrobacteraceae; genus Afipia; species Afipia sp. GW823-FHT06G09. The sequence continues at coordinate 3,541 of NZ_JBXAHF010000007.1, read as the reverse complement.
CCTGATTTTCGTACCATTTCCATATCACAGTCGCGCCTGTCGTTTCTCAAAGGCGGCGTCAATATTTCCTATCGGAGCGGCATTCCCAATGAAAGTTCTAAGCGTTCTTCGCGTCCTGCCTTTTACGGCCCTCGCTCTGGCCAGCATTTGGGCTGCCAATCGGGCTCCCGATGGTCGCCGTCCCCCACAGATGGACTTCACGGTTACGCTTGAGGCAATCGCCAATGCCCTGACCAAGGTGCCGCATATAGCCTCTATGGCCATGCTGTTCGTTCTCGCCGTACTCGCAACCGGCTACTCGCGCATTTGGCTTGCTGTCGTGCTGACTTTTCTTGTCGGCGTAAGCTGGGAGCTCGTTCAGACCACGGTAATCGGCCACAATCCCCGTGTTGTTGACATCTTCCCCAACCTCGTTGGCATTGCCGTCGGTTGGATCATCGTATCCGTGTCGGTTTTCCTCTGGAGCTCAGGCCGTTCGCGCTTGGCGCAGAACTCCTGACTGTTGCAACAAAACCTGCTCTGAGAAATCGGCAAGCTGCCGCCCTGCGGTTGGGTCTCATAGTCTCGGCCAAGTCGAAGACGGCATCCCGCATCGCCTAGTCCGATCCAGCACGCACCATCGCCACGTCGAGCGATCCCGCCGGCAATGGCTGAAGCAGCTCCGCCTCGGGCTTGCTCAGATGCAGCCAGGCGGACCAGTCCTCCGGCTTCAGGATGACGACCTGCCGATTGTGATAGGGCGCGATGTCCTCGCCGGGCGACGTCGTGAGCATGGTGAAACTCGGCGGATGGTTGCCCTGGCCTTCGCGCCAGAGCCCGGCGATCGCCGTGATCGGCGAGCCCTTCAGGGCGAAGCGATATTTCGCCTTCGGATATTTCTTGCCGACGAACTCGAAGAAGGCGCTGCTGGGGATGATGCAGCGGTTGCTGTTGTCGAAGCGCCGGCCCTCCGATCGGAAATTGAACACGGGACCGCCGCGGCCTGACGGCGGGAAGCTGAAATTCATCGAGGCGAGCTCGACGTGATTGCCCGCGGCGCGCATCACCGGGCCGCGATCGTTGATCTTGATGTCGTTGGCGTCCGGCAGATCGAGCTCGGTCTGTTGCGTCGGGACGCCCAGCTCCTGGTCCTGCATCATCTTGCAGTATTCCTGCCAGCGGACGTGCTGTTCGTAATTGTTGCACATAGGCCCCAATGTAGGGGCTTATCGGCGCTCAGACGAGATGGCGTCTCCCTGCAGGACCGCGCCGGCGGCTTGCGCTGAAGCCCCTCTCGCGCGGGTCTTCACCCTTCGGGCTTTCGTCGCTGACGCGGCTATAAGGGCAACGAGCGTGAGACGATCGGGACGTATGCGCTATTCGGTCGGATTCCAGATCACCGCGAACTCGTCATCGCTCTCCGATCCAGCAGCGCGGCCGAGATTGGCGAACAGCTTGCGCGGGCCGAACTCGGGCGCCGAGATCGAGATCGACACATAGTCGGCCCCGGTTTCCTTGCCCTGGCGAATCCACGCGCCGCCGATTTCCGCGCCATTGGCATAGACCCGAAAATCCGGCTGGTCGCTGTCCGGCTTCTTCTCCTTGTTCGGCATGATCTTCAGCGCCGCCGAGATCGAGAGCGTCCGCAGCGTGCCGCGATAGGAGCCGTCGTCGAGCTTGTTGACGTAGCCGATTGCGGGCATGGGCGTTCTCCTCTCTGCGGCGAAAGCATCGCCGGTCGTTTGCGCCGAGCGTCGGCCAGCATGAGGTCGGAGCGCGCGGATCGCACCCCGGCGGATTTGCCGGGTCCGGGATGGTCATGACGCCACCCCGCTGGCGATGGTCTCGGAGCTGGTCGACCGGGAGAGGCGGCCGGCCGGGTGGGGCAGGCCGTGGCAGCCGAGGGGATCGTCTGTGCGTGGCTGAAATGTCATCCGGCGAGGGGACATGCCCGCTCTCAAATGGGCTTTCCCTTGGTCCGGGACCGGCCTTCCACGATCAACCCACGAGGGGTTCGCTACGCAAGCGTGCGACCGTCTCCGGCTGCGCCTTCGAGGTGATCGCGGCCGCTCACGGACACTTCGGACGCCTGTCGAGCGGGACGGTCCCGCTCCCGAAGACAGGAGCCTCGCATGTCGCACAATCTCGATCTCGCCCAGAACCACGCCTGGGATCTCGCCCGCACCCTGATGGTGCCGGTTATCCTCTTCCAGTCCGACGACGCCTTCGGCGTCATGGTCGCCAGCGAATATGACGGCGACGAGGACAGCATCGTCCACGAATACGATCCGTGGGGCCCGGCTCATTGAGCCGGGCGTCCGCGCCCTGCTGCCGCTTGCGCCTTGACGGGCGCAAGGGAGGCTGCGCCGCGCCGATGCCCCGGCAATTCCGACGGCTTGTCATCGCGCCCTTGCACCCGGCAGGCTTCGCGGCCGGTCGGCGGGGTCCCGCGCATGGCGGGAAAAGCGAAGCCAACCGAGGAAAGGGCTGGACATCGCCGGCATGGCGGGTTCGGCATAGGGTCATGGAGAAGAAGAACATCGACGAGCTGCGCGGGAAGGTGCCCTGCGCGGCCATTCTGGAGAAGGCCGGATTCAAGGTCGATCTGAAGGAGAGCACCCGCAAGGCGGTGAAGTACCGCCGCGGCGACGGCGAGATCGTCATCGTCATCCATGACGGCCGCGGCTGGTTCGACCCCATGTCGGAGGCCAAGGGCGACATCTTCTCGCTCGCCGAGCATCTCGGCGCGGACGGTTTTCCGGATGCGCTGAAGCAGGTCGCCGATCTCGTCGGCTTCACGCCGACCGAGCCGGCCTGGAAGCGTCCGGTCCGCCAGAAGCCGACCGCGCCGCTGGCCCGCCGCTGGGCCGGGCGGCTGAAGCCGCGGCCCGGCTCGCCGGCCTGGCGCTATCTCGCCGAGACGCGGGCCATTCCCGATCACCTCATCCAGGAGGCGGTCGATCAGGACGTGCTGCGCGAGGGACCGCACGGCAGCATGTGGGCGGCGCATACCGACGAGTCCGGCGCCGTCGCCGGCTGGGAGGAGCGCGGCCCGGAATGGCGCGGCTTCGCGACGGACGGGTCGAAGGTGCTGTTCCGGCTCGGCGCCGCCGCTCCGAAGCGCGTCTGCATCACCGAGGCGGCGATCGACGCCACCAGCCTCGCCGCGATCGAGGGCCTGCGCCACGGCTCGCTCTATGTCAGCACCGGCGGCGGCTGGTCGCCGGCGACGGAGACAGCCATCCGCGCGCTCGCCGCACGGCCGGACATGCTGCTCGTCGCCGCGACCGACAGCAACCTGCAGGGCGATGTGTTCGGCGATCGCATCCGCGCCATCGCCGGGGAAGCCGGCTGCGGCTACGACCGGCTGCGGCCGTCGCGCGACGACTGGAACGAGGACCTGCAGGCGGCCTTGCGCCCGCGTCGCTGACCGCCCGGGCGGCGAGCGAAATCCCAAGAAGGATGGAGAGGGAAAGAGTGCTCGCTGCCGCATGCCCGGCCGGCGCGTCAAGGGAGGCTTCGCCCGCGTGCCGCGGCCCTTGACCCGCCGGACCGGAGAGGC
>NZ_JBXAHF010000006.1:128136-263798 GCF_058794875.1 Afipia sp. GW823-FHT06G09 | reverse complement strand
ACGGCCCTGTGGCCTTTAGTTCGGGTGAACCTGTTGCATACGCCACAGGCTCCCCGACCATAAGGTCAAGGAGTGCGGTGCCGTGTCGGCCGGCACCAACCGCTAGCAGGGGTTTCGACGCCCCAGGGCAGCGCGTACTGCCCCACTCGACTCATAACCGTTCGTTCGCTCGGCTTCTAGATCAATTTCGGTAAACCATCGATTGCCAGGCAAGGAGCGTTCGCGTCGTCCGATGAGTCTGAAACTTGAATTCGTCGATTGTGTGTGATCTCCGTCGCCGCCGCTGGCGAGCGAGAGCGCATATAGGCCGCAAGACGGACCTACCGCGTTCGCCGACTTCGCCACCACACCAGACGCCCGTTCGCTCGCGTCCACCCAAAAGGCCGCCGGGCTTCGCTGATCTCGGCTTCTCATTCCGCATGCCAATTCCGACCAGAGCGCAGGTTGCCGGCAAAGTACGTGGTGCCTGTTTTTTCGAATTGGTGATCGATGCCGCTGGCGCGTTGCTGGATGCAAGGGAGGCTTCGCCGCGGTCGAGATCTCGGGCCGCGACGGCTTGCCAGCGCGCCCTTGCATCCGGCACGCTTCGCGGCAGACGGGCGCCGTGCCCTCGGGATAAGGCGAGGCAGGTCAACCGAAGAAAGGACCGGGGTATGTGCGATGCGCGCCCGGTGAAGGCGATGGAGAAAAAGGAAATCGAAGAACTGCGAAGCAAGGTCGGTTGCGCCGCGCTGCTTCAACAGGACGGCTGGAAAATCGATCTAAAGGAGAGCACGCGGCGCGCCATGAAATTCCGCCGCGATGCCAATATCATTATCGTCATTCACAACGATCGCGGCTGGTTTGACCCGTTGTCGACCGCGAAAGGCGACGTGTTTGATCTCGCCGAGCATCTCGGTGCGCAGGGCTTTCCCGAAGCCTGCGCATGGGTCGCGTCCCTGGTCGGGTTCGTGCCCACCCCGCTCGCGTGGCAGCGCGAGGTCCGGTCCTCCCCGCTTAGCTCCATCGCCGACCGCTGGGCGCGTCGGAGTCTCCCGCGGTCGGGCTCGGCGACCTGGCGCTATCTCACCGAGACACGCGGGCTTCCCGATACGATCGTCGCCGTGGCGGTCGGCCAAGGCATGGTCCGCGAGGGGCCGCATGGCAGCATGTGGGCGGCTCATCGCAGCGAGAACGGCATCGTGGTCGGCTGGGAGGAGCGCGGCCCCCAATGGCGCGGATATGCGACCGGCGGGGCCAAAGAGCTGTTCCGGCTCGGCCCGTCGGCCGCCGCGCGCGTCTGCATCACTGAAGCGGCGATCGATGCCATGAGTCTCGCCGCGATCCAGGTCATGCGGCCCGATACGCTCTACGTCAGCACCGGCGGCGGCTGGTCTCCTGCGAGCGAGGATGCGATCCGCCGCTTAGCGGCACGGCCGAACACGCATCTCGTCGCGGCGACCGACAACAATCGCCAGGGTGATGTCTATGCCGAGCGCGTCCAGGCGATCGCGGTCCAGACGAGCGCGACCTATGCACGCGCGCGACCGCGCGCCGGCGATTGGAACGAGGACCTGAACCTGCTGCTCGCCCGGCTCGCTGAGCCGCTTGCGGCCGCCGGCTGACCGACCCGCTCTCAACCCTACCGCTCGAAGGGTCGACGAAGCGGGCAAGAGGGTATCGGCGGAAAGAGGCAATGGCGTCGCTGCCGCATGCCCGGCCGGCGCGTCAAGGGGGGCTTCGCCCGCTTGGCCAGCGGCCCTTGACCCGCCGGACCGGAGAGGCGGCCGCCCCGAGGGTGTCTTCAACACCCGAAGGGAAGGACGACTCCGATGCCCATCTTCACGATCGAAACCACCTATCGCCTGCCGGTCTATCGGCAGCGCAATTACGAGGCGGAGAGCCTCGCCGAGGCCTGCCGGCTCGCCGTCGAGGACGACGACTGGGACAACGAGAAGCACGACTACGAGACCGCCGGCGAGACCTATGTCACCGGCGTCTGGGAAGGCCGCGACAGCGCCTATAGGGGCCCGTCCGTGCTGGTCCCATCGCACTATCGCGAGACCGTGCAGCGCAAGGCCGATCACTTCGAGGTGCTGCTCGGCCTGGTGAAGGTGCTGAGCGGCGCCGAGGCGTCGGATCGCGCCTATTGGCAGGACCGCGCCGTGTCCGCGATCGCCAAGGCCGAAGCCATCCTCGCCGGCGCCCGCGATCCGGACTGATCCGGCGCCGGCATCCACCATCCCCGCAATCACGCCCGGCCCTGCCGGGCTTTGTCATTTTCAGGAGGCCGACATGGCCAGCTACTTCGTGCCGACCGTCGTGCAGACGACGATTTCCAACCCCGACATGACGCCGCTCGAGCGGCTCGTGCTCTCGCATATCTTCGAGGCCGAGCCTGATGGCGACGGGCTCTATTTCTTCGCCGAGGAAAGCCCCGCCGAGTGCATCGAGGTCGACGCAGCCGAGCTGCGCGCCGCGCACCGGGATTCGGCCGGCGTCGACTGCGTTCTCGACTCCATCGCCGCAGAGCGCCTGGCGGAGACCGCCGATGCCGACACCCACATCGAGCTCGACCTATCCATGACGTCATGGGCGACGATCTTCCAGGACATCGTGCGGCGATCGCCAACGCTCGGGGAAATTGTCGTGACGTCGGCGTTCACCTGCTCGCGGATGCGTCCGGACGGATTCGGCGGCATGGCCACCCTCATCACCGCCGACGCGATCCGATCCTGCGCGACCGACGAGATGATCGCGCAATTCCGCGACGAAGCTGCCGCGGCGGCCGCGCCGCCCAGCCATGTGCTCCTGCGTTTCGACGAAGCCGAAGTGCGCACGATGATCGGCGAGATCATCGCCTTTGACGGTGCGCTGACGCGCCTGTCGCCGGATGCGGTGAGCGACGACGACATCCACGCCGCGAGCCTCGCCGCCGTGGCCGCCACGGATCTCGCGGAGGAACGAGGCTCGGCGCTCTTCAAGGCCGCGCTCGGCGCGATCGGCAATGCCGAGCGGCGTCTCGCGGAGGAGCAAAAAGAAGGGAGGAAAGAAGAGGAATGAAGGCGCGATGCCGCATGCCCGGCCGGCGCGTCAAGGGAGGCTTCGCCCGCGTGCCGCGGCCCTTGACCCGCCGGACCGGAGAGGCGGCCCGCGGAAAGGCGTGATGAAGGGCTGAAATGATGAGGGATCAGGCGATCGCTCGCGCTTCGGCCCGCAAGGCTGAAAGGAGCCGCCATGCACGCCGTCCCGACAATCCGCAAGGTCTTCCAGGGCGTCGCCACGCGCCGTGAGATGTACCGCATGTTCAATCGCCATCGCGGTGATCCCGCATACAGCGCAGGCGACTGCGCGCAGCTCTTCGCCGGAGAGTGGTTCGAGATCGCCGAGGCCGAGCATGATTACATGCTCGAGATCCTGCCGCCGCTGTTCATGCGCGGCGATCTGTTCGCGCTGCGCGAGTTCATGACGGACAGCGTGACCAGCATCTTCTTCGCACTCGTCATCGACGGTCGCCAGCGCTGGTTTCACGGCTATTGCGACCTCTCCGATCGCGCGTCGCCCGATCGGATGAAGGCCGCGATCATCGAGCGCGAGTCGCGGCCGGTCCGCGCCATGACGCGCGAGGAGCGGCTCGAGCACATCTGGTCGAGCACGCATGACGACTATCGCGGCTATGCCGGCGAACGCTGGCCCGCCTCCATGCGCGGCCGCCGCACGGTGCTCGTCTATGCCGGCGGGCACGGCACCGTGCTGAAGCTCCTCGACGAACTCAGCGACGCCGAGATCGCGGCGAAGCTGCCGGTTCAGCTCCGGCATCTGCCCGAGACGATCGCGGCCTAGCCCCGCGCCGTCCTCTTCGACCTGCGAACAGCCCGGCCGCATGCCGGGCTTCGCATTTCCGCAGCCGGCCGATCGCGCCGGCTCTCCCGTCAATCCCGCAACGCCGTGCCGTCCGCCGCCCTCCGCGGCGGCGGCGCGGTCGCGCGCGCCCAGCAGAAGGACTTTCCCAATGGCGCAGGACGACCCTTTCACCCTCGACCTCTTCGGAAACACGGCGCTTTCGTCGGGCCTCGGCCTCGGCGTCACCGCCTTCGCTGCCGACATCACCGGCGATGACGATCCCGACGATGATCCGCCGCCGCCGCCGTCCCCCGCGGCGCCGGCGGCCGCATCGGCGCGGCCCGCTCGACCCGGTTCACGCAAGCGGGGCGCCAATTTTCATCTCGCCGGCGACCGCGGCCTGGCCAGGGGCTGGAAGCAGCGCGCCCGCGACAGCATCGCGGCCGTGCGGCTCGCTGCAGAGATCGAGGCCGATGAACGGCCCGCTACGCGCGACGAGCAGGAACGGCTGATACGCTTCACTGGCTTCGGCGCCTCTGAGCTCGCCAATGGCGTCTTCCGCCGCCCGGGCGAGACCGGCTTCACGAAAGGCTGGGACGAGATCGGCGCCGAGTTGCAGGACGCCGTCGACGATGCCGATTACGCCTCGCTGGCGCGCTGCACGCAATACGCCCATTTCACTCCCGAGTTCATCGTCCGCGCCATCTGGGCGGGCGTGCAGCGGCTCGGCTGGCGCGGCGGCCGCGTGCTCGAGCCCGGCATCGGCAACGGCCTGTTTCCCGCGCTCATGCCGGAGGCGCTGCGCGACGTTAGCCATGTCACCGGCGTCGAGCTCGATCCCGTCACGGCGCGCATCGCCCGGCTCCTGCAGCCGCGCGCTCGCATCGTCACCGGCGACTTCACGCGCACGGAGCTGCCGCCGCGGTTCGATCTTGTCATCGGCAACCCGCCCTTCTCCGATCGAACCGTGCGCTCGGATCGCGCGCTACGCTCGCTCGGCCTGCGACTCCACGATTACTTCATCGTCAAGGCGATCCGGCTGCTGAAGCCGGGCGCTCTCGCAGCCTTCGTCACGTCGCATGGCACGATGGACAAGGCCGATGCCGGCGCGCGCGACGAGATCGCGAAGCACGCCGATCTCGTCGGTGCGGTCCGGCTGCCCGAAGGCAGCTTCCGCGCCGACGCAGGCACCGACGTCGTGGTCGACATCCTGTTCTTTCGCCGGCGCAAGCATGGCGAAGCCGAAGGCGACCTGTCCTGGCTCGATCTCGAGGAGGTGCGCGACGCGACTGCGGACGAGGGCGCCATTCGCGTCAATCGCTGGTTCGCCAGCCATCCCGACATGGTGCTCGGCGCACATGCGCTGACCTCCGGCCCCTTCGGCGAGACCTACACCTGTATGCCGAATGAAGGCGACGACCTCGCGACCGCGCTCCCCGCCGCGGTCGCTCGCCTTCCCGCCGCTCTCTATGACGGCGAGCCGGAGCCGATCGACTTCGAGGCGGAAGACGAGGTGTCGTCCACGCAGACGACAGGCGCTACGGGTCTTACGGCGCGGGAGGGAAGCTACCTCCTCGATAATCGGCACGGCCTGATGCAGGTCCTCGACGGCGGTCCCGTCGCCGTCGCGGTGCGCAAGGGCCGCAGCGCCGAGGGCGTTCCGGAAAAGCACGTCCGCATCATCAGCAAGCTGATCCCGATCCGCGAGGCCGTGCGAGAGGTTCTGAAGTGCCAGGAGCTCGACCGGCCGTGGAGGGACGCGCAGGTCAGGCTGCGGATCGCCTGGTCGAATTTCGTGCGCAGCTTCGGCCCGATCAACGCGACCGTCGTCTCCACGACGGAGGACCCGGAAACGGGCGAGGTCCGCGAGACGCATCGCCGTCCCAATCTGCAGCCCTTTCTCGACGATCCCGATTGTTGGCTCGTGGCGTCGATCGAGGACTACGACCTCGAATCCGATACGGCGCGGCCGGGCCCGATCTTCACCGAGCGCGTGATCGCGCCGCCGGCGCCGCCCGTCATCACCAGCGCGGTCGATGCGCTGGCCGTCGTGCTCAACGAGCGCGGCCATGTCGATCCCGACCATATCGCGGAGCTGCTGCATCGCGATGTCGAGGACGTGATTGCCGAGCTCGGCAGCGCCATCTTCCGCGATCCGTCGGACGGCTCCTGGCAGAGCGCCGACGCCTATCTCTCCGGCGCGGTCCGCTCGAAGCTCGTCGCGGCCGAGGCCGCGGCGGCTCTCGATCCGGCCTATGAGCGCAATGTCGCGGCGCTGCGCGATGTGCAGCCTGCCGATCTTCGGCCCTCGGACATCACGGCGCGGCTCGGCGCGCCGTGGATTCCGGCCGACGACATCATGGCCTTCGTCAAGGAGACGATGGGCGCGGACATCAAGATCCACCACACGCCGGAACTGGCGTCGTGGACGGTCGAGGCCCGCCAGCTCGGCTGGATCGCCGCCGGCACGTCGGAATGGGGCACCGACCGGCGGCACGCCGGCCAGCTTCTCTCCGACGCGCTCAATTCGTCCGTGCCGCAGATCTTCGACACGATCAGAGACGGCGACAGCGAGCGCCGCGTCCTCAACGTCGTCGACACCGAGGCGGCGAAGGAGAAGCTTCAGAAGATCAAGACCGCGTTCCAGACCTGGATCTGGAGCGATCCGGATCGCACGGATCGGCTGGCGCGGGTCTATAATGATCGCTTCAACAACATTGTGCCGCGCGCCTTCGACGGCTCGCATCTGAAGCTGCCGGGCGCATCCGGCGCCTTCGTCCTCTACGATCATCAGAAGCGCGGCATCTGGCGCATCATCGCCGCGGGCGCGACCTACCTCGTCCACGCCGTCGGCGCCGGCAAGACCATGACGATGGCGGCCGCCATCATGGAGCAGCGCCGGCTCGGCCTGATCGCTAAGGCGATGCTCGTCGTGCCCGGCCATTGCCTGGCGCAGGCCGCGCGCGAATTTCTGGCGCTCTATCCGAACGCCCGCATCCTCGTCGCCGACGAGACCAACTTCAGCAAGGATAAGCGCGCCAGATTCTTGTCGCGGGCGGCGACCGCGACCTGGGACGCCATCATCATCACGCACTCGGCCTTTCGCTTCATCGGCGTGCCGTCGGCTTTCGAGCAGCAGATGATCCAGGACGAGCTGGAGCTCTACGAGACACTGCTGACCAAGGTCGAGAGCGATGACCGCGTCTCGCGCAAGCGTCTCGAGCGGCTGAAGGAGGGGTTGAAGGAGCGCCTGGAGTCGCTCGCCACGCGCAAGGACGATCTCCTCACCATCTCGGAGATCGGCGTCGACCAGATCATCGTCGACGAGGCGCAGGAATTCCGCAAGCTGTCCTTCGCCACGAATATGTCGACGCTGAAGGGCGTCGATCCCAACGGCTCGCAGCGCGCCTGGGACCTCTATGTGAAGTCCCGCTTCATCGAGACGAAAAATCCCGGCCGCGCGCTTGTGCTTGCGTCGGGCACGCCGATCACGAACACGCTCGGCGAAATGTATTCGGTGCAGCGCTATCTCGGCTACGCCGCCCTCCGCGAGCGCGGCTTGCACGAGTTCGACGCCTGGGCCTCGACCTTCGGCGACGTCTCGACCGAGCTCGAGCTTCAGCCCTCCGGTAGATATAAGCCGGTCACGCGCTTCGCGACTTTCGTCAACGTCCCCGAGCTGATCGCCATGTTCCGGTCCTTCGCCGACGTGGTGATGCCGGAGGACCTGCGCCGTTACGTGAAGATTCCGGCGATCTCGACCGGCAAGCGCCAGATCGTGACGGCGAAGCCGACGCCGGCGTTCAAGCGCTACCAGCTCCAGCTCGATGCGCGCATCAAGGCGATCGAGATGCGCGACCGTCCGCCGGAGCCGGGCGACGACATCTTGCTCTCCGTCATCACCGACGGCCGCCATGCCGCGATCGACCTTCGCCTGGTCGACCCGGACAACGACGACGAGGCGGACAACAAGCTGAACCTGATGATCGGCAACGCGCTGCGCATCTGGCACGAAACGGCCGCTGACGCCTACGTGCGTGCCGACGGCAAGCCCTATGAGCTGCCCGGCGCCGCGCAGATGATCTTCGCCGATCTCGGGACGATCTCCGTGGAGAAGAGTCGCGGATTCTCGGCCTATCGCTGGATCAGGGACGAGCTCGTCCGCATGGGCGTGCCGCCAGGCGAAATCGCCTTCATGCAGGACTACAAGAAGTCGGAGGCGAAGCAGCGCCTGTTCGGCGACGTGCGCGCCGGCAAGGTCCGCTTCCTGATCGGCTCCTCCGACACGATGGGCACCGGCGTCAACGCGCAGCTCCGCCTGAAGGCACTGCATCACCTCGACGTGCCCTGGCTCCCCTCGCAGATCGCCCAGCGCGAGGGGCGGATCGAGCGCCAGGGCAATCAGCACGACGTCATCGACATCTTCGCCTATGCGACCGAAGGCTCACTCGATGCCACGATGTGGCAGAACAATGAGCGCAAGGCCCGCTTCATCGCGGCCGCGCTGTCGGGCGACACCTCGATCCGCCGTCTGGAGGACCTCGGCGAAGGCCAGGCCAACCAGTTCGCGATGGCGAAGGCGATCGCATCGGGCGACCAGCGTCTGATGCTCAAGGCCGGACTCGAAGCCGACATCGCGCGGCTCGAACGGCTCCGCGCCGCCCACATCGACGACCAGCATGCGGTGCGCCGCCAGCTCCGCGACGCCGAGCGTGACATCGAGTTCTGCATGCGGCGCATCGCCGAGATCGGCGAGGATATTGAGCGCCTCACACCGACGAGCGGCGAGGCCTTCGCGGCGATAATCGCCGGCAAGCGCCATGTCGAGCGCAAGGAGGCCGGCCGCGCGCTGATGAAGGAAATCCTGACCCTCGTCCAGCTTCAGCAGGAGGGCGAGAGCATCATCGCATCGATCGGCGGCTTCGATCTCGAATATTCCGGCGAGCGCTTCGGCCGCGACGGCTATCGCTACGGCACCATGCTGCTCCGCACCGGATCGGAATACGAGATCGAGCTTCCGGTCACGGTGACGCCGCTCGGCGCGATCTCGCGTCTCGAGCATGCGCTCGACGATTTTGAAGGTGAACGCGAGCGCTACCGCCAGCGCCTCGCCGACGCCCGCCGCAGGCTCGCCTCTTACCAGTCGCGCGACAACGGCAATTTCGCCTTCGCCGTTGAGCTGGCAGAAAAGCGCCGGCAATTGGCGGAGGTGGAGGAAGCCCTGGCGAGCGATGTTGAGGGAGGCCGCGAACAGGCCGCCGCGGCATGAAGATGAAAAGGTGATGAGAAAGGCCCGCTCGCAGATCGGCCAGGCCGGCAACGCTTGAGCTCAACCGCCGCCTGCGCGAGCCCGGCCCGTCGTCCTTCGCAGGGCTGTTAGCCCCGCTCGTCCGGCCGGGCAGGGCTGCTCGGCCGCAGTTGTGCCGGCCCGACCGCTCCGCGGGCCGGGGGGTGTCTTCGGAAAGAAGACGAGGAAGGGCCGCGAGGCGCGGTCCGCCAACCCCGAAAAGGAGCATCCCATGTATCTCTTGAAAGTCGATCCGCGCGCGCTCGTCGAGAATCCCGACCATTCGCGCCAGACCAAGTCGACGCCGCAGGCCGACGCGCTGTTGCTGGCCTCGATCAAGGCCGTCGGCATCGTGCAGCCGCCCGTCGTGTCGCAGCAGGCCGATGGCGGCAACGGCTTCCTCATCAACGCCGGCCGGCGCCGCGTGCGCCTCGCCATCGCCGCGGGCCTCGAGGAAATCGACGTGCTCGTCGATGACGCCGCGAACGACAACGGCGCCATGCGCTCCTTTGTCGAGAACATCGCGCGCGAGCCGCTGAACCCGGTCGATCAGTGGCGCGCGATCGAACGCCTTGTTGCGCTCGGCTGGACGGAAGAGGCGATCGGCGTCGCCCTTACGCTGCCGGTGCGGCAGGTCAGGAAGCTCCGCCTGCTCGCAAATGTGCTGCCAGCGATGCTCGATCATATGGCCAAGGGCGACATGCCCGACGAGCGCCAGCTCCGCACGATCGCGTCGGCCTCGCCCGACGAGCAGAAGGAGGTCTGGAAGAAGCACAAGCCGTCCAAGGCCGATCCGCAGGTGTCGTGGTGGAGCGTCGCGCAGGCGCTGACCAAGGCCCGCATGTACGCACGTCATGCGAGCTTCGGCGACGACCTCGCCCAGGCCTACGGCATCCAGTGGGTCGAGGACCTGTTCGCGCCGGCCGATGAGGATAGCCGCTACACGACGGACGTCGAGGCCTTCCTCGGCGCGCAGCAGGAGTGGATGGCGGCGAACCTGCCGAAGAAGGGCATCATCGCCGAGGCGACGAACTATGGCGAGGTGAAGCTGCCGCCGAAGGCCGAGCGCGTCTATGGCAAGCCGTCGAAGAGCGATTGCACGGCCATGTATCTCGACCGCGACGGCCGCGTGCAGACGGTGCATTACCGCATGCCCACGGCGAAGAAGCCGAAGGGCAAGGGCGCGTCCGCCGGCACTGATGCGGCGGATGAGACCGGCGCGATCTCGAAGCCGCGTCCGGACGTGACGCGCAAGGGCGTCGAGATGATCGGCGACTTCCGCACCGACGCGCTGCATGAGGCGCTCGCCCGTGCGCCGATCGAGGACGATGCGCTGATGGCGCTGCTGATCCTCGCCTTCGCCGGTCAGAACGTCTCCGTCGCGTCCGCCAGCGCCGGGACCTATTACGGCAATCGCCGGATCGCTCGCCATGCGGTGAACCTGTTCGATCAGGAAGGTCAGCTCGTGCTCGACAACGACGCGCTCCGCGTCGCGGCACGGTCGATCCTCGCCGAGGTGCTGTCGTGCCGGGAGAACCGTACCGACAGCGGCATCGTCGCGCGCGTCGCCGGCGATGTCGTCGGCGCCGACAACTTCCTGCCGAATATGGGCAGTGACGACTTCCTGTCGTGCCTGTCGCGCGTCGCGCTGGAGGGCTCGTGCAAGGATACGCCGGTCCTGCCGCGCCAGAAGGTGAAGGACACGCGGGCCGCCCTGGTCGAGCACTTCAAGGAGGGCCGCTTCGTCCATCCGGCCGCGTTGTTCGCCCCGGACAGGACCGCGCTCCTGAGCTGGATCGCGTCGAACGCCGTCGCCGAAGACGACGAGTCCGACGAGCCGATCGAAGACAGCGAGGATGGCGGCGAAGCCGCTGACGACGAGGCCTTCCGCGAAGCCGCGGAATAGCGCCGACCTTCTTCTCTCCCGAACGACCGCCGCCGCCGGCCCATGCCGGCGGCGGCTTCATTTCCACCATCCGCAAAGGAGGACATCATGTCCGCACAGTTGATTTATGACCTCGCGCCGCTTGGCTCGATCATTCGCTTCTCCGACGGCGCGCCGCGCCCGCCGGAACGCCATCGCAGGAAGTTCTCCGCCTGGGAGAACAACAACAGCGCTGGTCGCCTCATCCGCAAGCAGGCCGAGCGCCGGGCCGGCAATACGGTCATCGGCGCAAGCATCACCTTGCATGCAGGCGACTATGGCAGCGCCGGCGTCGTGGTGCTCCGTGTCCACCGGACGTTTTCGGTCGACAGCAGTCTGAAGTTCGTCGTCACCGAACGACCGAAGGTCGGTTCGGTCCAGGTGCTCGACCGGCCGGGCGACGACGGCGAGCTGGTCTATCTCGCCAGCCATCGCGGCGACGCGCAGGAGTGGCTGACGCGGCATGGCTACCCGAACGCTGTGCTGCGCGAGATCTCGGCCGACGAGGTTGCCGCCGCCGTCGTGGAGGGGAGGACGGCCGCATGAGCACGACCGCACCCTCCACCACGATGATCGCGGATTCTGCGACCGCATTTCCGCCGATCGCGTTCGGCCGCACAGCAGAGGGCATTCTCGTCGCCTGTGTCGCCGACACCGCCTTCGCCATGCTGCCGGCGCGCGATGGCCGGCACTATCTCGCCACCGGCTGGCGCATCGGCCGGCCGATGGCCGAATGGAAGCGATCCGACTTTTACGGTCATGCCGGCGAGCTCGCCGACGAGGTGGCGTTCCGCTGCAAGGTCGCGGAAAACGCGGAGCATCAGCGCGAGAAGCGCGCGCTCGGCCGCCGCGAGATCGGCTCCACGGCGAATACGCCGTGGGGCCGCTCGCAGGGCGCGGCCCTCTATGCCGAGGGTGTCGTCTGCCATTCGACCGCCGGTCATGGCGGCTTCCACCTCTCGGCCGAGCGCAATCGCAAGGTCCATTCCATGCTGCGGTCGCGCGGCGGCTGGTACGAGGAAGATGCAGGCTGGGCGATCGTCGCGCTCACCTTCCCGCATCTCTTCACCAGCTATGAGCGGCGCTGCGCCGAGCGCACGATCAAGGATAGCTGGCCGGACGCCTGGGAAGCGATCTTCGGCACGATCCTTCAGCCCGGCGAGTCTCTTGAAAAGGATCGCCGCGCCTTCGAGCAGCGGCACGCCGACGACTGGATCGTCGTATCGGCGATTACATCGGATCAGCAGCCGGGCTTTGTCGAAGTCGTCGCCACGCCCGGCGGCCGCCGCGGTGCGGGCACCGAGGAACGGCGCTTCCTCGTGCCGTCCGGCGAGTACCAGGTCGGACGCTTCGGCTTCGTCGTCGATGAGGCGCGTCATCCGGTCCATTCCGGCCCGTCGAGCTTCATCGGCTGGCAGGGGAGGGCGCGATGACAGCTTCCCCGCAACGCATCGCGCAGCTCTCGCGCATGGAAGAGGCGCGCCGCCAGACGCAGCGCCAGCTCGACATGATCGACCGGCAGATCATCCGTCGCATGACGGCGCTGATTCCACAGCTCGGTCGCAAGCGTGCCGCATATCGCCACGGCAAGCCCGCCGATCCGAGCGCGTTCCTCGAGCGCTACCGCTCGAACCTCGCCGCCATCACGGCCGAGCGCCAGCCCGAGATCGACGCCCTGTCGCGCAAGCTCGCCCGGCAGGATGCGGCGATCGAGGCATTGCGTGAACGCTGCGGCGCCGGGCCATGCGGGTCAAGGCCGGCACAGCCGGCAGACGCCGCCGCTGTCGAGGATGGCAGGCGCGCTTGTCGGCCGGGAGAGCAGCGCGGCGGGCTGATCTAGCCGCATCGCGCGTCATCGCCATGCGCATGCAAGCGGCACGGCGTGTCGTGAGCGTGGTGATCGGCGTGGCCAGGTCCATCCTTTCCGGCATCGCCAACCCGGCCCGCACCCTGTCGGCCCGCCCCTCGGGTTTGCTGCGGTCTGCGCCCCCGGCGGTCCGCTTCAAGACCAAGCCGCAAGCGGCCGGAGCCCGCCAATCTCGACAAGGCCCGGCCGCGGCCTGCGCAGGGCTGGAGCCCCGCTTGTCCGCAACCGGACCTCGCTCGCCTGGCGGCTTCCGGGTCTTGAAGCGGCCCTCGTGCCGGCGGCGCCGGGCGACCGCACCCGAAGGGGGTCCGGCAGGGGCCGGATCGACCCCGACGGCGCAACCAGGAAAGGACACTCCCATGACCAAGACCGCTCGCGCATCCCGCCCCAGCGCCCGCGTTGTCCAGCTTCGCCGCGGCACCACGGTCGAAATGATCCGGCTCGTCTGCCCCGACGCAGCGCAGGCCACCCGCATCGCCGAGAGCTTCGGTCTCACCATCCTCGACAGTGACGGCATCCGCGATCTGCATCAGCGGCTCATCACCGAGACTGCGGACGTGCTCGGCGAGGGCCTCAGCGAACGCGCCATGCAGATCCACCTGCAGCGAATCGTCGGCTCCTATGTCGGCTCCGCCCACGGCGCCGGGCAGTTCTACAGCCGGGCCGTGACCGACGCCCGCGAGGCGACGGCGCGATTGGCCAACGACGCCCGCGACGAGGACCTCGACGGACCCGTCGGCTTCGACTCCGCGGCCCAGCGCAAGCGCGAGTTCGCCGCCGAAGTCGGGGTGCAGGCGCACGCCCTGCGCATGGCGGCCGAAGGCGCGATCGCCGCTTACGAGCACGTCGTCGGCGAGAGCTGGAAGCCGTTCGAGCGTCAGCCCGAGCATCCCGGCGAGACCGTCAGCCGCAAGGCGGCCGAGGTCCAGATGGCGGCATTCGAGTGATGCCGCCGGCGGGGCTTCGGCCCCGCCTTTCTTCCTCTCCGACCAATTCCGGCCGGTCCTTCGGGACCGGCTTTTTTCATGTCGCGCAGCGCGGACGCGAAAAGAAGGGCGGAAAGGAGAAATGCGGGCGGCCATCGCCGCCCGTCTCGGCTTTCGGTCCATGCTCCGGCCTGCGCGGCAGCGCAACGGCGTGGCCGTCCTCCACTGACGTTCCGGTCCGGCGCGTCGCCAGTCATCTCGCTCATGAACCTCAACCGGATGCGCGGCCGTGCGGGCCTCCGCGGCGGACCGCCGTGACGGGCCGCGATGGGCGCGGCCTCCAACGGAGGTTCGAATCATGACTGGTAAGGAAACAAAGTCCCGCGTCGACGTCTATGCGCGGATCACAGATCGCATCGTCGCCGACCTGGAACGCGGTGTTCGCCCGTGGATTCAGCCGTGGAGCGCCGCGAACGGCGCCGGACGCATCACGCGGCCCCTGCGCCACAACGGCCTGCCCTATCAGGGCATCAATGTCGTACTGCTCTGGTCGGAGGCCGTGGCGCGCGGCTTCGCCTCGCCGATCTGGATGACGTTCAAGCAGGCCCTCGAGCTCGGCGGCAATGTCCGGAAGGGTGAGACCGGCACGACCGTCGTCTACGCCAATCGGTTCACGAGAACGGAGACCGACGAGCATGGCGACGAGGTGGAGCGCGCGATTCCGTTTCTGCGCGCCTACGCCGTGTTTTGCGTCGACCAGATCGAGGGCCTGCCGGAGCGCTTCTACGCCCGGCCGGCGGCGCCCGCAGCGCCGGCGCAGCGCATCGCCCATGCCGACGCATTCTTTGCCAACACCGGCGCCGTCATCCGGCACGGCGGCGACAAAGCGTTCTTCGCGCCATCGCTCGATCTCATTCAGATGCCGCCCTTCGACTCGTTCCGCGACCCGGAAAGCTACTACGCCACGCTGGCGCATGAGACGGTGCACTGGGCAGGCGCGGAGCACCGGCTCAACCGGGATCTCTCGCGCTATCATAGCGACCGCAGTGAACGCGCTCGCGAAGAGCTGATCGCGGATCTGGGCGCTTGCTTCGTCAGCGCCGATCTCGGTATCGTCCCCGAGCTTGAGCCGCGCGCCGATCATGCGAGCTACCTCGCATCCTGGCTCGCGGTCCTCGCCAACGACAGGCGCTTCATCTTCTCGGCCGCCGCGCACGCGCAGCGGGCCTGCGCCTATCTGCATGGTCTGCAGCCGCAGGCGGTGACTGTGCCGGAGGCGGCCTGATGCTCTCCGATCCAGCCTTTGACTGGGGCTGGCATTCGTCATTCAATTGCATTACATTTCCTTGGAAAGGAGGCGATCATGGCCACAAATGCGCTTGTCCAGACCCGAATCGACGCTGACGTACGAGACCGCGCGTCCGCCGTGCTCGAGGGCATAGGGCTCACGGTGTCGGACGCCGTGCGCATCCTGCTCACCCGAACCGCCAATGAAGGCGCGCTTCCGCTGGAACTCGTCACCAACAGCGAGGCGCATGACGCCTGGTTCCGGATGAAGGTGCAGGATGCGCTGCAGGATACGCGCCCCGACGTGCCTGACGAGCAGGCCGAGACCCATTTCGCCGCGCGCCGCGCGGACGCCCGGCGCAAGGCCGCCGGCGGATCGTGAAACTCGTCTGGTCGGCCTTCGCGCTCGCCGATCGCGACGGCATCTTCACCCATATCGAAGCGGACAATCCGCGCGCGGCGATCGCCGTCGACGAGCGGATCGCCACCGCAGCGCGCCGCTTGGTCGACTTTCCGGAGAGCGGCCGTCCCGGCCGCGTCGCCGGCACGCGCGAGCTCGTCATCACCGGCACGCCCTATGTGGCAGCCTACGCCGTGACCGCTGAGACGATCCGAATTCTGCGCGTCCTGCACGGCGCCCAAAGATGGCCGGATGAGCTGCCGCAAGGCTGAGCCGGCATCATCACCCCTTTTTCTGGGGTGGCAGTTGGAGGCTGCGAGGCAGATCGTAGGGCAGCCGCGGCGACATCATGCTTCTGGATGAACGAACACCGGCGATTTTCTCAGCCCCGCCCGCAAAGGCAAAGCCCTTCTCGCGTCCCGATCGCCTCACCTCAGACGCGATTCGCTCAACCGCTCTTGACTCTCGCCCCAACAACACAGAACAAATAGAGAACATGATGCAAGAGCCATCGCAGGAGGTCAAGGATCAACGTGCGGCCGCAGCCCGCCATAGAGTCGTTGCGCGCGCAAATCGAGAAGATCGAGGGTCGAACCCCGCGCGCGAAATCGGTGCTTCCATTCGGAATCGCCGAGGTGGACTCACGACTTCCCGGCGGAGGGCTGGCACTCGGCGCTCTGCACGAGGTGGCGGGCGGCGGATTCGGCGCCGTTGACGGCGCGGCCGCAGCCCTCTTCGCCGGCGGCGTCGCAGCGCGGACGAAAGGCAAGGTCCTGTGGTGTATCACGCGCCCAGACCTTTTCGCGCCCGCACTTGCCCAGGCAGGTTTGCCGCCCGACAGGGTGATCTACGTCGAGGCGGGTGACGACAAGTCGCTTCTCGCCTGCATGGAGGAGGGTCTTCGTCATGGCGGACTGGGCGCCGTCGTTGGCGAGGTCGCGCGTCTCTCGATGACTGCGTCACGGCGACTCCAACTCGCCGCTGAAGGAGCCGGTACGATCGGTATCGCGCTCCGGCGCTGGCGGCGCCAGACCGAGGCAGCCGATTTCGGGCAACCGACCGCAGCCATGACGCGCTGGAGAATTTCGGTGTTGCCCTCGTCGCCGCTTCCGGTTCCCGGTGTGGGCCGTCATCGATGGCTCGTCGAATTGATCCGCGCCCGCGCGGGCGAGAGTGCAGATTTCGAGTTGGAGGCTTGCGATGACACGGGTTGCCTCGCTCTTCCTGCCGAGCTGGTCGACCGACCGGCTGCGGCGGAAGGGCGGCGACGCGGCGCCTCCGCTTGAGGCCCCGCTCATCCTGATCGGCCGGGAAGGAAGCCGGCGCGTGGTGGTGTCGGCGGATGCCGCCGCGCGAGCGGCCGGCCTGCGGCCTGGCATGGCGGTCGCGAAGGCGCAGGTCCTCGTACGGGACTTGCTCATCCAGGATGCCGATCCGGTCGCAGATTTCGAGGCGCTCGAGCGCCTCGCCTTATGGGTGCTGCAACGCTTTGCCCCCATCGTCGCGGTGGATGGCGACGACGGCATCGTGATCGACACCACGGGCGCCGACCATCTCCATGGCGGTGAAGAGGCGATGCTCGATGCGCTCGTCGGGCGCCTTGCCATGTCCGGCATCGCCGCGCGGGCCGCCGTCGCCGACAGCTGGGGCGCCGCGCACGCCTTCGCCCGCTATCTCGCGCAGCCAGCTTTCGTGGCAGCACCCGGGCATGGGCCGGCGACGGTCTCGCCGTTGCCGCTGGAAGCGCTGCGCCTGCCCGCCGCCACGACCCACGATCTGCGTGTGCTCGGCTTCGAGTGGATCGGGGACCTCCTATTGCAGCCGCGTGCGCCGCTGACGCTTCGTTTCGGTCCCGAGCTCGGGCGGCGGCTCGATCAGGCGATCGGCGCGGCGGCGGAGCCGATCGATCCGGTTCGGCCGGCCGATCTCATCGAGGTCCGGCGCAGTTTTGCCGAACCGATCGGCGCCGCCGAGACCATCGCGCGTTACATCAGCAAGCTCGTCGTCGCGCTGTGCGAACGCCTTGAGGAAATCGACCTCGGTGCGCGACGGCTAGATCTTCATCTGCGGCGCGTCGACAACCAGCGCCAGGCAATCCGCGTCGGCATGGCTGTGCCCGTTCGCGACGCGAAGCGCCTCACCCGCCTCTTGTGCGACAGGATCGAGACGATCGATCCCGGCTTCGGCATTGAAGTCCTGACCCTCGTCGCAAGCATCGCCGAACCATTGGTCCGCAAGCAGACCGTCAGCGCGCTCATCGAAGAGGCCATCCCCGATGTGTCTGACCTGATCGACACGCTGGCCAACCGCGTCGGTGAGCGCGCCATCTACCGCGCGGCGCCGCTATCGAGCGACGTGCCCGAGCGGGCCGTCGCTCGAATTCCTGCGATGGCGCCCGATACCGGCGCCACCTGGCCGGGCCATTGGCCGCGACCGGCCCGCCTGCTGCCGCGCCCCGAGCCGATTGAGACCGTCGCGCTCTTGCCCGACCATCCGCCGGTCACTTTTACCTGGCGTGGTATCCGCCGCCGTGTGCGACGGGCCGACGGGCCCGAGCGCGTGTTCGGCGAATGGTGGAAGCGTGATGCCGAACTCGTCGCGGTGCGCGACTATTTCCGGCTCGAGGACGAGGCCGGCGAGCGATATTGGGTGTATCGCGCCGGCGACGGCGAAGACGCTGCGACCGGATCGCATCGCTGGTTCATGCACGGGGTGTTCGGATGAGCACCCATCGCTATGTCGAGTTGCAAACGACATCGCACTTCAGCTTCCTGCGCGGAGCCTCCTCGGCCGACGAGCTCTTCGCCCAGGCGGCGGTGCAGGGCATCGAGGCGCTCGCGATCGTCGACCGCAACAGCCTCGCCGGCATCGTGCGCGCACACGAAGCTTCGAAGGCAACCGGCGTGCGCCTGATCGTCGGCTGCCGCCTCGATCTCTCCGACGGCATGTCGCTCTTGGTCTATCCGAGCGACCGGTCCGCTTATTCGCGGCTCTGCCGATTGCTCTCGCTAGGCAAGCGACGCGCCGGCAAGGGCAAGTGCAGCCTCGGATGGGCCGATGTCGTTGCTTACGGCGAGGGCCTCATCGTGGTGCTCGTGCCGGACACGGCCGATGATGATTGCCGATTGCACCTGCGCCAGCTGCACGACGCATTCGCCGATCGCGCCTATATGGCGCTCACGCTCCGGCGCCGGCCGAACGATCAACTGCGGCTTCACGCGCTCTCGAACGCCGCTGCGGCCGCGAAGGTCCGAACCGTCGTGACCAATGACGTCCTCTTCCACGCGCCCGATCGCCGGATCCTGCAGGACGTTGTCACATGCATCCGGCACAACGTCACGATCGACGCGCTCGGCGATCGGCGCGAGCGGCATGCCGATCGCTTTCTCAAGCCGCCCGAGGAGATGCATCGCCTCTTCACGCGTTACTCCGACGCTTTGGCGCGCACGCTTGAAATCGCCGATCGCTGCCGTTTTTCGCTCGACGAGCTCGCCTATCAATATCCGGAGGAGCGCGACGATCCTTCGCTCTCGCCGCAGGAGACGCTTGAAAAGCTCACCTGGGAGGGCGCGGCGACGCGCTATCCCGAAGGGCTGCCCGACGAGGTGCGCGCTGTCCTCCAGCACGAGCTGCGCCTCATCAACAAACTCGACTACGCGCCGTATTTCCTGACGGTTAACAGCATCGTCAGGTTCGCGCGCTCACGCGACATCCTGTGCCAGGGACGCGGCTCGGCCGCGAATTCCGCCGTCTGCTACGTTCTCGGCATCACCTCGATCGATCCCGGACGCAACGACCTGTTGTTCGAGCGCTTCGTCAGCGAAGAGCGCCGCGAGCCGCCCGACATCGACGTCGATTTTGAACACGAAAGGCGAGAGATCGTCATGCAGTGGGTGTTCGAGACCTACGGCCGCGATCATGCCGCTCTGTGCTCGACCGTGATCCGTTATCGCACGAAAGGCGCATTGCGCGATGTCGGCAAGGCGCTCGGCCTGCCCGAAGATCTGATTTCGTCGCTCTCCGGCCAGGTTTGGGGCTGGTCCGAGGAAGGCGTTGAAAATCGCCATGTCGAGGAGCTCAACCTCAATCTTGCCGATCGACGGCTGCGATTGACGCTCGATCTCGCGCGCCAGCTCATGGGCGCGCCACGACATCTCTCACAGCACCCCGGCGGCTTTGTCTTGACCCACGATCGGCTCGACGATCTCGTGCCGATCGAACCGGCGAGCATGAAGGACCGGCAGGTCATCGAGTGGGACAAGGACGATATCGACGCGTTGCGATTTATGAAGGTCGACGTCCTCGCCTTGGGCATGCTCACCTGCATGAAGAAGGGTCTCGATCTGCTCGCGCACCACAAGGGCGTCGAGCTCGACCTTGCGACGATTCCTGCCGAGGATCCTCGTACCTACGCCATGATCAGGAAGGCCGATACGCTCGGGACGTTTCAGATCGAAAGCCGTGCGCAGATGTCGATGCTTCCGCGCCTAAAGCCGCGAACCTATTACGACCTTGTCGTCCAGGTGGCGATCGTTCGGCCTGGCCCGATCCAAGGCGATATGGTCCATCCCTATCTTCGCCGCCGCGAAGGACGCGAGCCCGTCCATTATCCCAAGCCCGAGCTCGAACAGGTGCTCGGAAAAACCTTGGGCGTGCCCCTGTTTCAAGAGCAAGCGATGCGGGTGGCGATCACCTGCGCGGGCTTCACGCCCGGCGAAGCCGATATGCTGCGCAAATCGATGGCCACGTTCAAGTTCACGGGCGGGGTCTCATCGTTCAGGACCAAACTGATCGACGGCATGGTCGCCAACGGATACGAGCGCGATTTCGCTGAGCAGACGTTTCGCCAATTGGAAGGGTTCGGTTCGTATGGATTCCCGGAAAGTCATGCAGCTTCGTTCGCGTTGATCGCCTATGCGAGCGCCTGGCTGAAATGCTGGCATCCGGATGTCTTCTGCGCGGCTTTGCTCAACAGCCAGCCCATGGGTTTTTATGCGCCGGCGCAGATCGTAAGAGACGCGATCGGGCATGGCATCGAGGTACGGCCGGTCTGCGTCACGGCCTCGCGCTGGGATTGCACGCTGGAGCCAACCCGCGACGAAAGCCGCTTTGCGGTCAGGCTCGGCCTGCGGATGGTTCGCGGTCTCGCCAATGGCCACGCCGCCCGGATCCTCGCGGCCCGCACCGATAAACCCTTCGCCTCGGTCGACGACCTCTGGCGCCGCTCCGACGTGCCGCAAGCCGCACTCGTTCTCCTGGCCGAGGCAGATGCATTTCGGCCGGCCCTCGGTCTCGCCCGGCGCGAGGCGCTGTGGGCGATCAAGGCTCTCAGGGACGAACCTTTGCCGTTATTCGTGGCCGCCGCGGCGCGCGATCACGGATCGAGCGCCGAGCTCAACGAACCCGCGGTGGCGCTGCGATCGATGAAAACGGGCGGCGAAGTCGTCGAAGACTACCGGCATGTCGGCTTGTCATTGCGCAGTCACCCGGTCTCGTTTCTTCGCAGCGACCTGCATCGTCGGCGCATCGTCTCCTGCGCGGAGGCGATGGAATCGCGCGACGGCCGCCGGCTCGAAGCAGCCGGCATCGTCCTGGTCCGCCAGCGGCCCGGGTCAGCGAAGGGCGTGATGTTCATCACATTGGAGGACGAGACAGGCATTGCCAACCTCGTCGTCTGGCCGAAGGTCTTCGAAACCAATCGCCGCGCCATCATGGCGGCGAGCATGATCGCCGTGCACGGCCGCATCCAGCGCGAGGGCGACGTGGTTCATCTGGTCGCGCAGCGGATCGTCGACCTGTCGGGCGAGCTGGCCAGCGTCGGCGAGCGCGAGGCCAGCTTTCCGCTGCCTTACGGTCGCGGCGATCAGGTCCGCAACGGCGGTTCGGCCCCCGATCCACGCGAGCGGGCGCCGAGGGCGGTGCGAACGCGCGACATCTATGTGCCAGACCTCCATATCGACACCATCAAGGTGAAAACGCGAAATTTCCACTAGCGGCGGCCGCGAAACTAAATCCGTTTCACAGTTGAAAGCATTCGAGGGCCGATCAACAATACCGCTGCAATTACCATAAGGATCGGAAATCAACGCAACGGACCGATCCAGCCCCAGGGAGATGCAAATGGCCGACGACAAATCGAAACGAGGCAATGCCGACCGTCGGCGCGTCGCCGGCGGCGAAGGGTACGAAGTCAGTTATTTCGCCAAAAAGCACGGCATCACGAAGGACCAAGCCGAGGGCCTGATCAAGCGGATCGGCAATGATCGCAACAAACTCAACGCAGCCGCCGAAAAGCTGAAGAAATAAACGCAGCGCGGCGAAAGGCTGTTCATCCAGGACAGTTACGCGATCAAAGGACAGGTCGTTCGATTATGGCGACGACGCCCAAAACAAAAGCAAGATCGACCGCACGCGAGACGAAGTCTTCGTCGGCGCGAACATCCGCGGTGGCGCCGGCATTCCGTCCCGTTCAGCTCGCTACGCTGGTCGACGCGGTCCCGGCCGGCGACCGCTGGATTCACGAGATGAAATATGACGGCTATCGCACGCTCGTCGCCGTCGGCGGGGGCGAGGCGCGTGCCTATACCCGTTCGGGCCTCGACTGGTCCGGCCGCTTTCCCTCGATTCTCTCCGATGCCCGTAAGCTCAAGGTCCGCTCTGCTCTGATTGACGGCGAGGCGGTCGTGCTCGATCCCGAGGGGCGCTCGAATTTCCAGAAGCTGCAGGGCGCGCTGAAGGGCGCGCCGGCGAGCATCGACTATTTCGCGTTCGATCTGCTCGAACTCAATGGGGATGATCTCACCAGCCTTCCCCTTCTCAAGCGAAAAGCCAAGCTCAAGGACATTCTTCCCGCGAAGGGCACCCACATCCGCTACTCGGATCATATCCAGGGAAACGGCGAGAGACTGCTCAAGAGCTTTTGTGCGGCCGGGCTCGAGGGTGTCGTCTCTAAGCTCGCCAACTCGCGATATGTCGGCGCACGCGCCGGCAGCTGGGTGAAAACCAAATGCATCAAGCGGCAGGAATTCGTCATCGCCGGCTGGACGCCGTCCGACAAGAGCCGCGCCTTCCGGTCGCTCATTCTCGCCGTCCATGACGGCGGCACGCTGCGCTACGCCGGAAAGGTCGGCACGGGCTTCGATACGGCCGAACTCGCGCGCCTGATGAAGATCATGGCGCCACTCGAACAGAAGGCAGCGACGGTCGAGGCACCACGCGCCGAGGTCCGCGGCGCGCATTGGCTGCGGCCGAGGCTCGTGGCCGAGATCGCCTATACCGAGATGACCAACGAGGGAACGCTTCGGCACCCCAGCTATCTCGGGCTGCGCGAGGACAAGAAGCCCGAGGCCGTCGTGCTCGAGACTGAGCATCACGCCGCCGAACTGCCGGCGCCGGCGACAAGCACGGTCGTCATCACAAGCCGCGACCGCGTCATTTATCCGGAAGCCAATATCACCAAAGGCCAGCTCGCCGACCACTATGCGGCTGTCGCCGAGATCATGCTGCCCTGGATCGGCAGCCGGCCGATCAGCCTTGTCCGCTGCCCACAGGGCCGCGCAAAGCAATGCTTCTTCCAGAAGCACGATGCCGGAAGCTTCGGCGAGACGGTTCACCACATTGGGATTGTCGAGAAGGATGGCCACGAAGAGCCCTATCTCTATATCGACGATGCCGATGGGCTCATGACCTGCGTGCAGATGGGAACGATCGAATTCCATGGCTGGGGCGCGCGTATCGAAGATGTCGAGAAGGCGGATCGGCTGATCTTCGATCTCGACCCCGATGAAGGGCTCGATTTTGAGGCGGTTCGCGAGGCTGCCTTCCAATTCCGCGACATCCTGAAATCGATGGGCCTCGAGACGTTTCCGATGGTGACCGGCGGCAAGGGCGTGCATGTCATCGCGCCGCTCACGCCGAAAGCCGAATGGCCGCAAGTCAAGGACTTCGCCTATCGCCTCGCGCAGGCGGTCGCGCAGAACGATCCGAAGCATTTCACTGCGGCGCTTGCAAAGTCCCGGCGCAAGGGGCGCATCTTCGTCGACTATCTGCGCAACCAGCGCGGCGCGACAGCGGTCATGCCCTACAGCGCCCGCACGCGCGCCGGCGCCTCGGTTGCCGCGCCGATAAGCTGGGGCGAGATGAAGACCATCGACTCGCCGGCGCATTTTCACATCGGCGATGCACCGGAGCTGGTGCGCCGCACGAGCTCCAAAACCCTGGCAGGCTGGGGCCGTGCCGAACAAGTTTTGCCCGATATCTAATCCATGAAAATCGCGACCTACAACGTCAATGGCATCAATGGCCGCCTCCCCGTTCTCCTGCGATGGCTCGCACAATCGCAACCCGATATCGTCTGCCTCCAAGAGCTGAAGGCGCCGCAGGAGAAATTTCCGGACAAACCGATCCGCGATCTCGGCTACGACGCGATCTGGCAGGGGCAGAAGAGCTGGAATGGCGTCGCCATTCTCAGCCGCGTCGGACAGATCCACGAAACCCGCCGCGGCCTTCCCGGCGATCCCGACGACAGCCACAGCCGCTATATCGAGGCAGCCGTCAACGGCATCCTGATCGGCGGACTCTATCTGCCGAATGGCAATCCAAAGCCCGGTCCGAAATTCGATTACAAACTTCGCTGGTTCGACCGGTTGATCGCGCATGCCGGCGAACTTCTCGCCACGGGCCAGCCGGTGATGCTCGCAGGCGACTTCAACGTGATGCCGACCGATCTCGACGTCTACAAGCCCGAGCGCTGGCTCGACGACGCTCTCTTCGCTCCCGAAGCGCGCGCAGCCTATTTCCGGCTACTCGAACAAGGTTGGACCGACGCGCTCCGTACGCTCCATCCCGACGAGGCCATCTACACCTTCTGGGATTATTTTCGAAATGCGTTTGCACGAAATGCCGGGCTGCGCATCGATCATCTGCTGCTCAGCCCGCCGCTTGCCGAACGCCTCGTCGACGCTCAGGTCGACGTTGCGGTACGCGGATGGGAAAAGAGCAGCGATCACGCCCCCGTCTGGATCGAGCTTGCGGATGCGACGACATCCGCGAGGCGCGCAGCGCCCCGTCGGCGCGTGACGCCCGTCCGCGCTTGAGGCGTCGTCAACCAACCTGTGCGACAGACAATGTCCCCGCAGGCAGCGGCTTGATCAGCGACTTCGCCGAGATCGCGGGATTGAGCCAGTCAGCCCACGCGGAGCGTTCAAGAATGACGATCTGCCGATCGTGGTAGGGCTTGATATCGGGCCCCGGCTCCATCGTCAGCATCGTGTAGGCCTCTCCGACATCCTTGGTGTCACGCCAGATTCCAGCGATGCAGAAGATCGCCTCGTCGCGCTTCGTGAAAAGCCATTTGTCCTTCTTCTTCTTTCCCTTTTCCGCCGGATCAGTAAACTCGTAGAACCCATCCGCAACAATGAGACAGCGGTTGCTGGTGAACTCGCGACCATCCGAGCGGAAATTATAGACCGGCCGCTTGTTCTGGCCGGGCCAGCTCCACCGGCGCTGCACCAGGTCGGCTTCGTCGCTCGCGCCTTCGACCGGGCGGATGATCGGACCCATGTCGGTGATTTTAATATCTTCGCGAGCCTCGATGTTCGGCGAGCCTTCGCTGAACCGGATTTTGATCTTGAGATCGGCGAAGTCCTCGACGATCGAGGCGACATCCACCATCAGCCGATAGTCATTGCACATCGCTCCCCCTTTCCTGGCATTGCACTGGCGTGGTGTTCCTATTATGTTCTAAAATGCCATGACCGTGAAGGCCTTCAATTCTGATGCACCACTCGACGAACGCCGCGTCATCGTTCGACGCTCCGGCGACGAGGTCGAGATGGTCGAACTGCCGTGGGGCCTGAAGCCGGGCGAGACCGGCGCACGCCCCTGCACCGTCGTACGCGGCGAGGGGCGAACCTTTCCCAATCATCGTTGCCTCGTCCCGGCCACCGAGTTTCGCCATCGTAGCAATGGTAAAGACTACAGCTTCAGGCTTGCGAATGGTGACTGGTTTTATTTTGCCGGAATTTGGCGGCCGGCGACGCGCGACTGGCCCGAGGCCTATGCGATCATCACCATCGAATCGAACGGCGATATCGCGCCCTATCACGACCGCCAGATGGCGGTGCTACGTCGAAATGAGCGTATGGGCTGGCTCGATGCCATGCGCCCCGAGGCGGACATCTTGTGTCCCCTGCCGGCCGGAAGCTTTCGTGTCTCTCGTTTTCACTACGCCCGCGACCAATCCATGCTCGCGCTTTGACGACGTTGTGCCGTGGCAACGGAGTCGGACATCATCCAGCGCAAGATTATCCATGTGGACATGGACGCCTTTTATGCGTCGGTCGAACAGCGTGACGATCCGCACTTGCGCGGACGACCCGTTGCCGTCGGCGGGTCGGAGGCGCGTGGCGTCGTCGCGGCAGCGAGCTACGAAGCGCGTGCTTTCGGTGTTCGCTCGGCGATGGCATCGATCACGGCCAAGCGCCGGTGTCCCGACCTCATCTTCGTGCCACCAAGATTCGATGTGTACCGTGCGGTGTCGGCGCAGATCCGCGAGATCTTCGCCGAACATACCGATCTGATCGAGCCGCTCTCACTCGACGAAGCCTATCTGGACGTGTCGGAGAACAAGCACGGCATTCCGATCGCGAGCGAAATCGCGACCATCGTCCGCGCGCGCATCAAGGAGGTCACGGGCCTCAATGCCTCCGCCGGCATTTCATATTGCAAATTCCTTGCGAAGATGGCGAGCGACCTCAACAAGCCGAACGGCCAGGCCGTTATCACACCCAGCAAAGGCCCATCTTTCGTCGAGGCGCTCGCGGTGAAGAAATTCCACGGCGTCGGGCCTGCGACGGCGGAGAAGATGGGCCGGCTTGGCATTCACACCGGCGCTGATCTCAAGGCGAAACCGCTGGCCTTCCTGCAGCAACACTTCGGAAAAGCGGGAGGCTGGTACTATCGAATTGCCCGTGGAATCGACAATCGGCCCGTCGAGCCCGATCGGCCGCGCAAATCGATCGGCGCGGAAGACACTTTTCACACCGACCTGTTCGACAGCGCGAGCGTGTATTCTGAAATCAGCGCTCTTGTCGCGAAGGTTTGGCGTCTCTGCGAAGCGAAGCAACTGCGGGCGCGCACGGTGACGCTGAAGGTGAAGTACGCCGACTTCCAGCGGATAACGCGAAGCCGCACCGTCTCGCAGCCGTTTCAAAGCGCGGCGCAAGTCGACGAGCTATCGCGGGCGCTGCTCGATCCCTTGTTCCCGGTCGAGAAGGGAATCCGGCTCGTCGGCGTCACGGTCTCCTCGCTCGAAGACGCGGCCGAAATCTCTGAAGGGCAACTCGCGCTGCTCTAAAGTGCGAAGGCGCGAAAGCGCCGGCTGAAACGCTTCCGGAGGGAGAGCGTGGCCGTTGGCCGCGCGGTCCCGGTTGGGATCGGCAGCCCGCCTGCCGGCCGGGGACGATCTGGATCGGCGATTGCTGCGGAGTGTGACGGCGGCCCATCGCGGGAAGCCGCGGCGTTCCCAGCAGCTTCCGGCGAGGGAAAAGGACGTAGCACACAGGTCGTCTTGCCCGCCGCGAACCAATCCCGCTCTTCAGCGATGGCGTCCTGGCCCTCCTCCGGATCTTCCACGATCAACCCACAAGGGGTCGGCTAGCAAGCTGCCGCCACTGCGGCTGCGCCTTCGCGGTGATCGCGACCGGAGGCGGTCCATCGAGGAGCCATCGAGCGGGAATTGGCCCGCTCCGGATGGAGCCTTCGAGATGTCGCACGATCTTTCACTTGCCCAGAATCACGCGTTCCAGCTTGCCCGCACCCTCATGGTCCCGGTGACGCTCTTCAAATCCGGCGATGCCTATGGTGCCCTCCCCTCCGACGAGCTCGACGACGCCGACGATCTCGAACTGATCCACGAATTCGACCCCTACGAGCGCGGCCCGGCTCACTGAGCCGGTTGCGCTGGCGCCGAGCAGCGCGGTGCCTCGACTATCGGCAGAGCCGATCCCGCAGCGCGCTGCAGAACCAAGAAAGAATGGGCCAGCCATAACGTCGAGCCACGGCCATCTCTCTCTCATTGATGGCCGATCATACCGGCAGTCGGGCCGCGTCAAGGACGCGCGGTTGCCCCCAATTTTCCGCCGCTGCCCGTTGGGCGCCGTCAGAAAATCGGCACCCCCGCGCGCCGGCTCTGCCGGTCGCCTCGCGATCCCTGACCCGTCCCTCCAACACCTGGTGCGTGCCTCCGTCATCGAGACGAAGGAGGTTCATATGGAAGACATTCGTGACATCTACGCCGAAATCGCAGAACTCCGCGCTGAGCTTGCGCATTGCATCCTGACGCGCAGGGAGCGCCGCGAAACGCAGCTGCGGCTTGTTCAGGCGCTCACCGAAGCCGACCATCGGCAGCGCGAAGCGGAGGTGACTTAGGCTCCTTATTGTGTCGGCGCTGGCACCGGGTGTTGCCGCATCCGGAAGGAAGCGCTTCCGTCTCTCGGGTGAAGGCCCCGCCTCTCGGCGGACCCGTCGTCGATTAAGTGTAGAGGTGGCGGGTCAGAGCGACACGCAGGAGCCAGCCTTCGCCATCCGGCCAGCATGTCAGGTGTTGTGGGTGTGGAGTCTGGATTGTCGAGTGGGACGGCCGAGAAATCGTGCGAACCGGACATCGCGCGCCGGGCGGCCGCGGTGCCGCGATATTCGCGCGAAGGCGGGTGGTCGCGGAGCCCTTGCCGGAGACGGTTGCGGTCGGCGCGATCGACGCCGGCCTGAAGGGGCAAGTGCACCGTGATGTTGCCGTCGAATGCGATAACGGTGTCGATATGTGAGCCTGTCATCATTCCCGAGGTGTTTGCGAAAGCCACCCCCAACACGAGCCCGATTGGCCTGGTCTGACCGAAGGACGAGCACGCAAGCGTCCTCTCGATCTTGTCCCCGCAACGTCCTGCGACGACTTTTTTCCGCCGCCTTCGGCTTTGCATCGCGAGACAAAAAAGCCGTCTCCGGCCGCCTTCCACTGCGTTGCAGCCCTTCGGGTGCGGGTCGATCGCCTCCGGCCTCACGACCGCCATCGGGTCGCGATGGGCGCGGCCCTGAAACAAGGGAACGAGACAATGGCTAACATCGGCACCTTCACCTCGAACGGCAACGGCTTCACGGGCACCATCCGCACCCTGACCTTGAACGTCAAAGCTCGGCTGGTCCGCATCGAAAACCCCTCCGACAAGGGCCCGCACTTCCGCATCTTCGCCGCAGCGAATGCCGAGCTCGGCGCCGCTTGGCAGAAGCACTCCGACCAGACGGACCGCGACTACCTCTCGGTCAAGCTCGACGATCCGAGCTTCCCCGCCCCGATCTACGCGACCCTGGTCGAGGTCGAAGGCGAGGAAGGCCTGCAGCTGATCTGGTCTCGGCCGAACCGTGACTGACCCGGGCGACGAGCGGGCCCCGCCGTGAGGCGGGGCCTTCGCCATGCTCGCGTCGCGCCTGGCAGCCGCTAGTTGCGATCTGCAGCGCCAACATCGTGATAGCCACGCCGCCTTTTTGCACGCTCAAGCTGGCCTAGAGCGACGGAGGCTTCCTCGGGCTGGTCGAAGGTCTCCATCATCGACTGGCCGGTGGTTCCGATGCGCCCCCAGTTCCGGATGACCGACGCGCCGCCGAACAGCGTCGGTTGAAGCGCGAGCGCGTAGAAGCGCCGCATGTTTCGGGCCGGCTCGACGCGATGCAGATGGAGCTGTTCAGGAACCTCGTTGGCCATGACGTGAGTCTCGCTTCCTTTAGAAGCGGCGTCCAACGCCTTTCATGAATCAATCTGCGCTGACCGATTCATCAGCCTGATCAGTCAGTCGCACCAGTTTCGACGCGGGCCGCCCCAAGGGCGAGCGAGCCCTTCGGCGATCAATGGCGCGCCAAGCGAGTGGCCAGCCCGCCTTACCACGCGCAGCTTGCAGCCTAAACGGTCTTCGTCCCGGTCCGCGGCGACGAGAGAGAACGGACCGGCATTGAGTAAATCGAGGAGTCTGCGCTTGGCCGCCTCTCCCTTCATCCGCTCTGTCTCGCAGTGCGGCGGGCTCAGTTCGGGAGCATCGATATCCGCTATGCGGATCTTGACCCGCAGATGCCAGAAGGTGTCGCCGTCGACGACGCAGGTCGCGCGCCGCGCTTCGCCGCATATCGAGAACGTCGCCGCAAGGCTGTCCGGATAGGAGGCGGGCAGCGGCCGTTGTGTCGGACTGGCCCGAAAGGGTG
Organism: Afipia sp. GW823-FHT06G09; assembly: GCF_058794875.1. NCBI lineage: Bacteria > Pseudomonadati > Pseudomonadota > Alphaproteobacteria > Hyphomicrobiales > Nitrobacteraceae > Afipia > Afipia sp. GW823-FHT06G09. The sequence continues at coordinate 234,038 of NZ_JBXAHF010000006.1, read as the reverse complement.
GATCCGAGGCGAGCGTCGTCGCCGCAACAAGCAGCATTCCCGCGGCCAGCATCATCTCGGTCTTTATGAAACTTCTCCCTTGATCGATCGAAGCCGGCGATCTCCTCTAGTCTCGGGTCCTTGCTGGAATGTCGATCATGCAGGTCAGACCCTGGAGGCATTCGCCCTTGCGCTTGGCTTGGGCGATCAAGATTTTGGCGAGCCGCCTGCGGCGGACGGCTCTATTCGCTTCGCTCACGGAGCCCGCAGGCGGTCTCCGCCGGGTCCGGTGACGATCCTCTCGCGAGACCATTTAAGCCGAGGTCAAGCCGATGCCCCTTTTCGGCGGCCTTACGGCGCGATCGCCTCCGATCAAGTACGCACCCATCGGGGTCGCGATGCCCGCCGCCCGAGAAGGGCTACGTTTATCGAGGTCGAATGCCGGACAGCCCTTCGGTCATCTGCTCTCGTCCGAACCGCGACTGAGACGCCACGTAGAAGGTCCCGCCGTGAGGCGGGGCCTTCCCAGACAAGTCAGCGACGATGGCCAGCGTTGGATCGGCAAGACACCGACGGATGCGGCCCGTGCCTTAGGCGGCCGGTAGGTTGGTCAAAATCGCCACTGCGCTGGCTTATGCCTGCGCAGGTTCGGGATGAACAAAAGCTCCACCCCCGCCGATTCTTGGCGGTATGGTGGCCAGAGCGGGACAAGGCGGCGGATCGTCGTCGTCATCGCGCCGGCGGCGGGATACGATGCGAGACCATTTTCTCAGCGCGGAGCGGCGACGCCGCTCCGGCGGCATATGCCCCAGCCCAAAGGCTGGGTTCGTCGAAAGCGTGAGGCTGTCGAATGTGTCCAGCGCCTTCAGAGCGCGCAGAATCTCGTCCACCTCGACAATAGAGCCATCCTCTAGCTGACGCAGCGATGGAGAGCCCGGAACTGCGCGGGCGTCAGACGCCCAGGAGGCTAACAGGGCCCGCTTCTCAGCACGGCTCATCTCCGGATCATTTATAACGTCATCAGGCTGCTGGAATATCGGATGTCCAGCGCCGCGGCGTGCTTTATGGCGATCAATGTTTGAAAAGCTGCTATATTCAGTCATCTCCGTTTCTCCGCAATTCGTGACACCCGGATAGATCGGGAGGCAAATCGCAGGGTTTAGGTTTGGTCGACGGGCTCAGGCAGCTTTGCGCTGCGGCTCCGTATCCTGGCTGATCTGCTTCGTCTTGCCGTTGTCTTCCGCCGATGGGGCGCTGCGCGTCGAGCCGATGGCGATCCGGCGAGGCTTCAACTCCTCGGGAATCTCCCGCACCAGATCGACCGACAGCAGGCCATTCTCCAACGTAGCATTGGCGACCTTGACGTGGTCGGCAAGCTTGAACGCTTGTTTGAAATCGCCGATCGCCAACCCTTGGTGAAGAATCTGCCTATTCTCCTGGCTCGGCCTTTTCTGTCCCGTCACGATGAGCTCAGGACCGTCCTGGGTGAGCTCCACCTCATCCGGGCTGAAGCCGGCGATTGCCATGGTGATGCGGTAGTCGTTGTCGCTCTTCTTCTCGATGTTGTAAGGCGGCCAGTCTGAGCGCACGCTGGTATCGAGCATGTCGAGAAGGCGATCGAAGCCCACCGTCGAGCGGTAAAGGGGCCTATAATCGAAGCTTCTCATAGCCATATCCTCCGTAAAGCAACATGGATTACAAGCAGCGTCACAGCGTCTCTGCGACGCCTATTGGTCGGGCCGAAGCCCCGACGCAGAAGGATTTGGGAGAACCAAAAACTCAGTTCAAGAGAGCAAACCGAGATTTTTTGAACGATGTTTACGTTCAAGCAGCCGGATCGATGACGTCGGAGCGGATGCCGTAAACTACACCCTCCGACGGCGAGCCGCCGTCCGAATGGGCTCGACAAACGACACACTCAGCCCCGCCGGGAGCCCGGACGGCCTTGCCGCTTCGCTCATCAAAGCGCCCACCATCTCGAATCAGGCGCCGTCCCAAGGCGCGGCTTTGGGATTGACGTCATTTTACCGCCAGGACGATCTTGCCTTGAATGTGCCCCTTGGCAGCTCGCTCGTGCGCAAGCCGCGCGTCGGCAAGGGCATAGGTGCTATCGAGGACGACCCGGATCGTGCCTGCAGCAAGCAAGCTTCCAATCTCCGCCAGCTGCGCGCCACTCGACCGGACCTGAGTCGCCGAGACCGTGACGCCCAGCTTTTTCGCATCCTCCGCGCCGGTGAAGCCAAGAGGAAAGACAGGAAACAGTGCGCCGCCCGGCTTCAGCGTGCGCAAAAACCGTCCGGTGCCGGGTCCGCCCACGGCGTCGACCACAAGATCGACGTCATGCGCCACGTCCTCGGGAGGCGTCTTGGTGTAGTCGATGAACGCGTCGGCGCCGAGATCGCGCAGAAGCGCCTCGTGCTTGCCCGACGCCACGGCGATGACATGGGCGCCTTTCAGCTTGGCGATCTGCACCGCGAAATGGCCCCTGAACATTAAAGGGGCACAGATATACGGCAGGCGGATCATGGGTTGAACGGGATGGCTCGGAACCCGTTTTTGTCGAGAGCCGGCTTTTCTTCCCAGAGGTAATCGCCGGTCAGGTTCACATGCTCCCATGTGAGAGGCGACAGGCTGGACAGCAGATGATCCGGGATAGCCTGTCCTGCACTGCGCAGGGCATCGATGACGCGGCCGATATAGATTGTGTTCCAGTGAATGATGGCGGTGACAACCAGATTGAGAGCGGATGCCCGGATCGACAGGTTTTCCTGACTGCGATCGCGGAAACGGCCGAGACGATGAAGATTGACTGCCCGAACAAGGCTGTTCCGGCTTTCGCCCTTGTTCAATTCAGCGGTAGTTGTCTTTCGCAATTGCTCGTCGTTGATCCAGTCGAGGGTGAAGAGGGTTCGTTCAATCCGTCCCATCTGGCGCAACGCCTGGGCAAGACCGCTTTGCCTCGTTGTCGCCGACAATCGCTTCAGCATGAGCGAGGCGCTGACGGTGCGCGTGCGTAGCGAGGTCATCAGGCGCAAGATATCATCCCAATGCGTCCGGATCAGATCGGCGTCAATCCGGTCACCCATGACATTCTGAAGAATTCCGTATTGTTTGGCCAGTCCGAAGGCGTAGAGGCATCGCCCGTCGAGATCGGGGATGCGCGGCACGAATGCGAAGCCGAGCGCATGACAGAGGGCGAATACAAGATCGCTGACGCCGCCGCCATCGACGTGGTGTCGGACAATATTAAGGCCAGCGTCGGTTTCCAGCAATGCGTCAAGCACGTGAACGGCTTCACTTGCCGTTGCGGCGATGATTTTGGTATGAAAGGGCGCGTAGCGACCAGAGATTGCGGTGTAGAGCTTGATAATCGGGTTGTTTCCATACCTGCCATTGACGCCGCCTGCGACTTCGCCGCCGTCGCCAAGATGGATATGTTGTCCGTCCGACGAGGAAACAGCGTGCGAGCCGAACACTGTTGAGAACGGGGCAGAGTGTTGAGCCTCAACCAGTTTGGCGAGCGCCAGAGCGAATGTCTCCTCGCGAAAATGCCAGATTGCCATCTGCTGTAGCTGGCGGCGCGTGATGCCGGGACAGGCATGCGCCATCTTCGAGAAGCCGAGATTTGTGGCTTCGGCGATCAGCGCCGCATAGAACACCCGCAGATCGGAAGGTGACCGACCGGTCTGGAGGTGCTCGAATAACGAACTGAAGCCGGTCATCCGGTCGATATCGGCCACAAGGTCCGTCAACCGGATTGGCGGCATGGCTGTCGCCACCCGCCTTGCGAACGCGATTGCGGCTTCGGTTTCCGTGCTTCTGACCGCTGGGACCCGCAATCCTTTTGCGCCGATGCGGGTATCGCCTCGACTAGTTTCCAGGCGACGTGTCGCCTCACGCAGCTTTTGATCCAGAGCGTCGGCCTTCTGGGCGAGATAGGTCTCGACATCGATCGGAATCGCGACCGGAATGCGGGCCTCGGCTTTGATGACGGCAAACGTCTGGTGCGAGATCATGTACTCGTCGAGTGCGCGGTAGGCGCGGGAACCCCTGATCCATATGTCGCCGGCGGCAATCCTGTTTTTCAGCTCGACGATGAGAAAGAGTTCCAGCATCTTCCGGTCGATCACGTCATCAGCGCCGACGATTTCCTTGCGCCATCGCGCATTCGCCAGCAGCAACGCCTTGCGGATCCAGGGCCGATCGTTTGATCTGGCCCCTTTCCTCCAGGCAGTTTCCATCTGCACAATAGCTTCAATGATATGTACGTTTCGGCGGTTTCCTTCAAAGGTGAACGAGGCCAGAAATGCAGCCGCGAACCGCCGGATGCGAGCATATTGAGCCGGCAGGTAGGTGATCAAATCATCCTCGCTGCGAGGCCTTCTCACTGCCTTCGCCGAAGCTGTTGCCTGAATGAGCTCTTCCCAGCTCGCGACAGTGGTCACCGCCTCATCAAGAGAAAGCCCAGCTTCGCGTTGGGCGGTTATGGCTTCGCCAAAATTGACGAAGAAATCGAGTGCGGATGTCGCCGACGATGCGGTTTCGAGGAGTTGCTTGTCACGGGCTGCCTCTGCCTGCCGAAAACTCTTGCCAATCAACGTCTCGAACATGCTGATCGCCGCGTCGGTGAGTGCTATTTCCATTTCCAGAAAAAACGCGGCCAATGTCGCGTGACGGCGGCCTGGCCGCATCTGCTCAAAATTCTGGGCAGTCAGACGACGACCTTCCTGTGCCATCCGACGAACACGGTGAGCCGGGATCGCTTGAAGCACATCATTGGGGACACCGACATGACGCACGGCCTCCAGTCGATCTATCAATCCCCGCATGGCCGTTGCCCCGGCTTTACCGGGAGGTTCTCGCAACCAGGATATGCCGCTCTGTTTTGCGCGTCGTCCCGCGCCGAGCAATGTTTCCATCCGAAGAACAAGGTCCGGCGTCAATCTTCCGGCGACATCGGTATACAGCGCCTCCTCGGCTTCAGTGCAAGCCTGCCCCGCCAACCGTTCGAGCACGGTAATGCCGGGAATAATGATGCGCCTCCGCCGCATCTCGTCAGCCAGTGTTGCAACGACAAATTTGTCTTTCGTCGAAGCGATCGCAATGCCGCGTGCAAATGCAAGCAGATCGGCGCGCAACGGGTGTGACAGTTCAGTGAAGCCATAGTGCTGGCGCAGGATGGCGAGCTGCTCATAGCGGGTTGGTGCTCTCCGTGCAAAAGTGGAAAGTGCCTCTGGCTCGTTCCCGAGTTGTTCGGCCAGAAACGACAGCGCCACAGAAGGGATGACTTCCCCCCGCTGAATCAGGCGGCCGGGATAACGAAGAGCAGAGAGCTGAAGCGCTAATCCCAACCGAGTGTCATCATGGCGTCGAGTTTCGATAAGATGGCGATCATCGTCATCGAGGCACCAATGCCGGATCAGAGTGTCGTCATCAATGGGAAGAGCAAGGAAATTCTGCCGTTCGGCATCCGTCAAAATCATCCGGCGGGGCATGGGTACTCCGTTCGTCACAAAAAGATCGGAGATAACCGTTCATGGAGCTTACATTGCAAGACGGGTTATGTGACAATCTACAGACTTTGGCGCGACCAAATGAAGAATGTCACACAAACGGACGTATAAATGACATTGTTGATCGGATACGCACGGGTCTCGAAAGCTGATGGCAGTCAAGCCCACGACCTGCAGCGCGACGCCCTGATCAGGGCCGGCGTTCTGCCTGACCATATCTATGAGGATGCAGCCTCGGGCCGCCGCGACGACCGACCCGGTCTTGAGGCATGCCTGAAGGCGCTGCGTGTTGGCGACACACTCGTGGTTTGGAAACTGGATCGGCTCGGCCGTGATCTACGTCATCTGGTCAACCTGGTCGGCGATCTAACCAAACGCGCCATTGGTCTGAAGATATTGGCTGGCGAAGGCGCATCGATCGACACCACCACTACCAACGGCCGACTGGTATTCGCCATCTTCGCCGGGCTGGCTGAGTTCGAACGTGAGTTGATCGTCGAACGGACTAAGGCAGGCCTGGCGTCAGCCCGCGCCCGAGGGCGCAACGGCGGCCGCCCCTTCAAGATGACGCCAGCCAAGCTGCGGCTTGCCGCCGCATCCATGGGACAACCGGCAACCAAGGTGCGCGATCTCTGTGCCGAACTCGGAATTACCCGGCAGACGCTCTACCGGTTTGTCGGGCCAGAAGGCGAGTTGAGAGCCGATGGTGAAAAGCTGCTCAGTCGTCGCAAGCGCGAAACCTGAAGTATGCGAGGGGGACAGCTTCGTGCCTTCTCCGGCCGCTCCCGGACCCCTTTCGGACCTTGGTTCGAGAAAGTTGTACGGCAAGCCATGAGCCACTGCGGCCTTTTCCGGCAGAGGGCAGGAACGTCGCGGTGGAGTGGAATTCTGCGCTTTCGATTGGTTGCCGAGGGCGGCTTGGTTGCCACTTTGCGGACATTCGCCACAGGAGAAGCTAGCCAGATCGACTAAGAAACACGAACCCATGACATGGGTTGATGGAGCTGGGCCGCCTTCAGCTGACCGCAGAGCGCATGCGAAAACAGATCGCCTGTACCCACGCTCTTTGACGTCGCATTTAAGCTCCTCACTCAATCATCGAACCGGTTGAGCGACCGCTTAGACCGTGCGAAATACGCGTTCATGACCAACAAAACGCGCATGTAGCCGATTCGAGAGGCGCTGACGTCAGCGAGCGGATACCGTCTCATTGCAGTGAGCGTTCAATAGATGCTGGGCGAAGGCCGGTATAGGCATGCCCGAAATGCCGGTGCGCCAAGCGACAAACAGGTCCTTTCGTAGCGGCGGGTCAGGGAAGGGTAAGGCACGCAGGCTTCCGGCCCGCACCTCGTCCGATACGGCTGACGCCAGAACTAGAGAGATGCCAACTCCAGCCTTTACCGCCTGCTTGACAGCCTCGGTGCTACCCAACTGTAGGGAAACCCGCGGCATTTGAGCGTGATCGCCGAAATATTTCGCAAGCATCCGCCCGGTCCCGGTGCCAGGTTCGCCGCCGAGAAGCTCAAATGCGGATAACTGAACCGGATCAATGTGGTCTTGAGACGCCAATGGATGATCGGGCGGAACGATGACGACGACGGGCTCGCTTCTCCAGCGCTCGACTTGGCAGCCGTCGCGGTTGTCCCACCATTCCAACACGGCCACATCTATTTCGACATTCTCCAGTTTCTCGACGATGGACGGATTGCGGTCAATCACCATATCAAAAGCCGCTGGATCGCGGCCTTCCAGATATGACCGGACATAGGGCTGCAGCAGATAGATTCCGATATTGGAACTGGCACCGATCCGCGTGCGCTCCCCAGAGACCGCGGCGAGTGCACGCTCGTTAACCCTAAGGATGCTCTGGGCATAAGGCAGAAAGTTCATCGCTTCCCGCGTCGGCTCGCACCCCGTTCGGGAGCGATGGAATAGCAGGACACCCAGCTGCTCCTCAAGCTTCTGGATATGTGATGAGGCCGTCGGCTGAGCGATCCGAAGATATTCTGCGGACGCTTGAAAGCTCTTATGCTTCGCCAGGGCCAGAAATGTCCGCACCCATACTAGATTCAGCATTGCCGATCTAAGCCACTTGTCTCGGATTGTTGACGGCATCCATTGGCGGCTTACCCGAAAGGGCCTGCAGGATATTTTCTGCAGCGCGCAGTTCGATTGCCAAGCGAACTTTCTTAACAGCAGAGCCAATATGCGGGCTGAACATCGTGTTTGGGTGACCCAGCAAGCCCGGAGCGATCTCCCGCGGTCTGTCTTCGCGAGCCCAATCCTCCAGCTCGAACACGTCGGCGGCATACCCGCCGAGCTGACCGCTGGTGAGCGCAGTTAGAACAGCAGCTTCGCTCACGACAGAGCCGCGGCATGGATTCACGAGGTATGCGCCTGGTTTCATCAGGGCGAGCGTCCTGTCGTTGATCAGATGGATGGTGTCTGGGGCCAGCGCCAGGGCCAGGATGACGATATCGGATTCGGATAATACCTCCTCCAGGCTGCGCCGAGCAACACTAGGTCGAGCTTCGCCGCCGGGTGCTGGGATCGGCACCCGGTCGTTGTATAGCAGCGTTGCGCCCCAGCCATTCAGCCGTTCGGCGATGGCTTGCCCAATCGCCCCCATTCCGAGAATACCAATGGCGGACCCCGCGATGCCCAGGCCGAAAAACTCCGGCCGCCAACCGGCGAATTTGCCGCAGCGGACCCTGGCATCGGCCTGGATCATCTTGCGGGTGAGGCCGATGGTAAGGCCGATGGCCAACTCAGCCGTCGGCACGGTCAGGAGGTCAGGCACGATGCTCAGCCAGATGCCCCGGGCCGTACAGGCCGCGACATCGAAGTTATCGTAGCCCTTCAAGGCCGCGCCGATGACCTTCATCTGCGGGCAAGCTGCCAGGAAATCGGCGTCGACCCAGTCCGGCATGAAGGCCATCATTGCATCCGCCGTGCCGACACGGCGGCGAATCTCTTCGCGGGGCAGGGTTTCCATAGTTTGATTGGGAGTGACTTCACAATGGTCACAGAGGAGATCCAAGGTTTCCTGATGCACTTTGTGGGTGATGACGACGCGCGGTTTCACGATGGCCGGTCCTTACTTGAATTTCTTCCGCAAATAGCCGCTCAGGCCATCGACGATTGTCACCATTATCAGGATGACGAGTAAAATGGCGCTGACTTCTTGATACAACATGATTCGAAGCGATCCCATCAGCTCAAACCCAATACCGCCTGCGCCAACCATTCCCATTATCGTGGATGCGCGGAAGTTATATTCCCAGCGATAGACGGATACGTCTGCGAACTGCGATGACACTTGTGGCAGGACGGCGTGGAACAACACTTGAACCGGAGTTGCACCTGCGGCGCGCGCAGCCTCTATGGGGGCCTCATCGACATGCTCAATTGCTTCCGCAAAAAACTTGCCGACCATACCGACCGAATGCAGGCCTAATGCCAGAACGCCGGGTAAAGCACCAAAGCCTACGGCAGCAACGAAAATGATGCCCATAATCAGCTCCGGGACCGAGCGAAGAGCGTTTAGCAGGGTACGGGCGACATGAAATACGATCGTGTGCGGCGACGTGTTCCGGGCAGCAAGAAAAGCCAGCGGAAATGACAGAAGCACCGCTATTGCCGTTCCGGCAATACTCATTGCCAAGGTGTCCACCAGCGGCTTGAGCCACGCGCGCGCATTGGTGAAATCCGGCGGCATCGCCTCGCGGGCCAGCGTTAAGATGGCCGGAACCCCGTTTGCCAGGGTCCCGAAATCCAGAAGACCAACATACCAGAATGCAACCAGCACAATAGCGAGTACCGCAGCAACCTGGGCAGACTGCCGGATCCACGCCCGACTGTACTGATCGAGATAATGGTTTGTTGTGTTGATTGTGGTTGCGCCGAGCGTCGTCATCACGTCCTCACATCGCTCCGAAGTCGATTCCAAGCAACTTTCCCATATCGCGGATCACGTCGTAATCATTGTCCGTGATCGGGGCGAAACCGTCCGCCTTGAAGTTCTTCAGAACTGCGGGGTCCTTCAGGTTCACGAAAGTGGTGCGGATCTTGTCCTTCAGCTCCGGCTTCAGGTCGGAGCGCATCGTCCACGGGTATTGGGGATATTCCTTGCTGTAGGCGATGACCTTGACCTTGCCTGCGTCGACGAGCTTTCTCTCAAGAAGAGTTTTCCAGATCACCTCGGAAAGGCCCCCGACTTCCGCATTGCCGTTGGCGACATTCACCGCAACCGCATCGTGGCTGCCGACGAAGTGCTGCTGGTAATCGCGATCATTCACGACACCGGCTTCCGCCATCAACGTCTTCGGAATCAGATGGCTGGAGGTGGAAGCGCGATCGCCGAAAGCGACCTTCTTGCCCTTGATGTCGCTGAGCGAATTCACATTGGCATTCGCGTTGGCAATGACGACAGAGCGGTAAGTCGGCTTGCCGTCGCTGACCATTGCCGCAAACGGCTCGATATCGGCTTTGCCCTTGGCAAGCACGTACGAGAGCGGACCGAAATAGGCTATGTCGATCCGGCCGAAACGCATTGCCTCGATCATCGACGAGTAGTCTGTTGTCACAACCAGATCGACCTTCTTGCCCAGTTCCTTCTCGAGGTAGTCCTTGAGCGGTTGATTGCGCTTGATCAACTCGGACGCATTCTCATCCGGTAACAGTGCGACCTTTAAAGTCTCTGGATTCGGATTGGCGGCGTGGGCTGGCGCTGCCAGCCCCATGGCAAGGGCGGCAGCAATGGCAAATTTCAGCAGGCGGTTCATAGGGACATCTCCATCTCAGGCGTAAACGGTGGCTGGGCGTAGGCGGGGTTACTCGTCCGGCTGGGTGCGATTGGCTCACGGCGGTGCCCGGCGTATATCGCGGCGAAATTGTCGTCATTGAGCTCATCAGGAGCGCCGTCAAACACAACATGTGCACCGGCAAGGCCAATGATCCGGTCTGCAAAGCGCTGCGCGTATTCCAGCTGGTGCAGCGACACGATGGCGGTGATGCCGTCTTCTTTGCACACCTGGCGAAGCAGTTCGAGGATCTTCTCCGAGGTGGCGGGATCGAGGCTGGCGACAGGCTCGTCGGCCAGAATGATGTTGGGCTGCTGCGCCAGCGCGCGGGCAATCCCGACACGCTGCTTCTGGCCGCCAGAGAGCTGATCGACACGCGTCATGGATTTGTCGGCCAGACCGACGCGCTCGAGGCAGTGGAGAGCCAGTTCCAGGTCCGCGCGGGGCAGCGGGAAGAAACTGCGCAAGGTATTGTGATAGCCGAGTCGGCCGGTGAGGACGTTGGCGAGGGCCGTATGTCGCTCGATCAGCTGATGGTGCTGGAAAATGAGTGCCGTTCGGCGCCGGTGCTGGCGGAGTGCGCCGGTCGGGCCAAGGACACCGAAATCCGATGAGACAATCTCGCCGGAGGTAGGTTTAACAAGGAGGTTCAGGGAGCGCAAAAGTGTCGATTTCCCCGCACCCGACAGGCCGAGTAAAACGGAGAACTCGCGCTGGAAGAAATCGAGGGTGGTCGATCTGAGCGCCACCACTCCGCCTGAATAGGTCACACCGACATTTCTGAGCCGCAACACGTATTTGCGGTCGGTCTCGGCATCGCTGGGCTTCATGGATCACCATCTGTAATGTGAATGACGCAGAGATTGCGTTTCGCAATACAGTAGGGCTCGTGGATGACACTTCGATGTCAAGGTCGCGAAGGTTTTGTGACTCTATCCGTCAGTGAAGTGACCCTTCGCCGCGTGCAAGGCGGACGATGCTGCATTGCGGCAAGGTTGTTACATCCGCAAATGTCTCATTTCCGCGTTCAAACCTAGGTGCTTGTGTTGTGAATGGCGTCTCGTTCCGATGGGCGAGACGAACGGCAAAGTTCCACCCTTCTACGACCTTCGACTGTGGCGCGGAAGCCCGTCGCTGTTCGTGATCTGAACTTTCTACCGTATATCTGTGCCCCTTTAATGTTCAGGGGCCGAAATGTCCGACGCCGCCAGCCGCTCCATTGACGAGAACGGTCTTGCCTTCCAACGGTACCGGCACATGCGGATACGGTTGTAGCGGGTTGGGCGCGTCGTGCCCCAGATCGACCAGAAACTGCCACGCGGTGAGCAGCGACATTGGCGCCCCCGCAGCGTGCGCATGGTCGATCCCGGCCGGCTTGATCGCGACTTCGGAAGCCGGCACGCTGACATACTGGGCGTAAGCCCTGCTGTCGCCAGCGAGGCCCGAGGGAAATCGGACCATCGAATAGACCTCGTCACCCACGGAGAAACCTTCGACATCGCCGGCCACGGCCTCGACGACGCCGGAGATGTCGGTCCCGAGGATGAGCGGGAACGACACCCGCGGCTGCCATTCGGGCGGAAGCATCTTGTAGCCCTCACGCAGATACCAGTCGGGTGGATTGAGGCCGACGGCGTGAACCCGGACCAGCACTTCGCCTGGCTTCAACTCAGGCTTCGGGGCATCCTCATAGACCAGCACCTCGGGACTGCCGAACGCGTGCTGCCGGATCGCCTTCATTGTATCGGTCATCATAATCTCCTTTCGCCGTTCGGTGCTCAGACAGCGATATAATTCCAGTCCCGGCATTGATAATCTGCTCCAATGGCGCTTCAATAGTGCCATGAAGGAACAAATGCTTTTGGAGCGGTTGACCGGCCTGATCGCGTTTGCGCGTGCTGGCTCGATGGGTAGCTTCACCGCCGCTGCGCGCTCCCTGTCGATCTCGCCCTCGGCCGTCAGCAAGAGCATCCAACGTCTTGAGCGGCATCTGGGGGTTGCGCTCTTCACCCGCACGACCCGGTCGCTGGCGCTCACGGCGGAGGGTCGCGATCTGCATGAGCGAGCGCTGCGGCTGCTGGGCGAGGCGGAAGCGATCGAGCAGGCGGCGATGAGCGCGCGCTCGGAGCCGTCTGGCACCTTGCGGGTGGCGGCGTCGCTGCCGATCGGACTGCATGTGATCGCGCCCGCTCTGCCTGCGTTCCGAAAGCGTCATCCCAAAGTGACGGTCGATCTCAGACTGACTGACCGGATTGTGGACATCATCGAGGAAGGCATCGACGTCGCAATACGCATCGGCGATCTTGCGGATTCGCGCCTGTTGTCGCGGAGCCTTGCCCCGTATCGACTCTGCTGCTTTGCGTCACCCGCTTACCTTGCGGCGCGCGGCGCGCCACAGCACCCCGACGATCTGGCGGGGCACGACCTCGTCAACCTCCGCTATCAGAACACGGGTCAGAGCTTTTGGTGGCCCTTCCAGATTGGCGGCGAGGAGATCGAATTGGCGCCCACCGCCGGCATCGTCATCGACGTGAGCGATGCGGTCGCCGTCACGCTCGCGGCCGGCGGCGGCATCGGCATCAGCGCGACCTTCATCGCAGCGCCTTATGTCGAGCGCGGCGCGCTTGTCCCTGTGCTTGCCGCCTTTGCGGTCGAGCGACACAACATCACGGCCGTGTGGCCCGAAAGCCGCCGCGCAAATCCTGCCGTGCGTGCTTTCCTGGACCTGTTGCAGGACGTTTTCCAAGAGCGGCTGACGGCCACGGCGAGCCTGTCGGAAGAAGGGCGCCACGCTGCCGGCCCACAGGCGACAGCGAACGGTTCTTAGGGACGAACATCGCGATAGACGCTAACCCCTACTGCGGCCCACATGGGTATACTGCTGGACGGGTAGCCCAGCACTACCGGCTTGGTTATCCACGACTGCGAGGAGCAGGCCGAGCGCCTCGATGGATCCCGGCGCTCGCTTTTTTGCGGCCTGCTCGGGAGCGGTGTTTTGTTCGCAAAGCTGTCAGGCGACCTCCCGTCTCACCTCGGCCTCGTCAAGGCGATGTAACCGAGCCGTCGGGCACACGCGTTGAACGATTTCGCAAAGGTGCTGGTGATGCGTGAGGTAAATCACCTGGCCGACCTGGGCCATTTCCGCGAACAAGCGAAATGCCTCCTCCGCGCGGAAATCATCGAACGTCTCCATGATATCGTCGGCGACGAACGGCACCGAACTGCGAGCGCGGGCAAACTCGTGATAGCCGGCGACGCGTAGCGCGAGGTAAAGCTGGAAGCGCGTGCCTTTCGAAAGCTTATCGGCGGCCTTCGAACCGCCCTCTGCTGAAATCGCAATCAGCGTATCGCCGTCCTTGCCGGGCTGGGCGATGAGGCCGGTATAGGCGCCGCGGCTGATGGTTCGGAACGCCTCCGACGCACGCGCCATCATCGAACTGCGATGGCGCTCGCGATAGCTGGCGAGCGCCTGCTGCGTGGCTGAGATGCCGGCACGTAGTTGCAGATATCGCGTGGCGCCATCCTCAATCTCGAGCAGGGTCGTCCGTCGGCGCTCCTCGATGATGGCGACCCTGGCGTCTCCACCGATCGCCTCGACCCGATCCTCGGCGGCGGACTTCGCCGCGAACAGTTCATGACAACGCTTGTCCTGGTCTTCCGCTCGGGTCGTCAATTCCGTGAGCTCGGCCTCGAGTGCCGGCCTGTCCGCTTGATCGAGCGCCGCCTCCGCACGCTGGATATCCGATGCACGAAGAGCCTCGATGATATCCTTTTCCGCCTCACGAGCTTGGTTCATGAGGTCGGTTCGTCGCTCGATATCGGACAGCTTCCGGGACACCTCCTCCAGAGAGCCAACCGCGAAAAACGCCGTCATCCGCTGCTTCTGTTCGTCATGAACGGCTTGCGATTCTGCAAGCTCACGCTGGCGCGCTTGTGCCTCCCCGGTCCGCTGCGTCAGGCTGGAGCGCTGGTCGCGGGCCGCCGTGGCACTCCGGACCGTTTCGACGACACGCTGGGCCAGCTCCAGGACGGCGTCGGGACCCGGTTCAATCCCGAGAAGCCCCGTGAGTGCCGCAACCTCCTCGCTGAACGCGAGCTGGTCCCGTTCCATCTTGTGGATGCGGTCGAGAAGGGCAGCACGCTTCTCAATGGTCGGGGAAAGCTCAGTGATCGCGGCGAGCACCTCGCGCACTGCGCCGACCGCCGGGGTCTCGGGTCCCTCGCCGAGCCAGCATCCACGGCATTCCGCCGCCCACGCCTCTGCCCAGCCCTTCTCGTCCGATGTGGCACGCTCCGCGGCGCGTTCCCGCGCAACAACATCTCGGCGACGCTCGTCGAGCTCGACTTGGAGACGGCGCAGTTCGGCTTCCCGATCGAGCGAGGTTTGGGCCATCCCGAGCACGGCATCAAAGCTCGCGTCAGGAGCCGGCGCGAGATCCGCACCCGCCATCGCGGTCGTAAGCCGTTCGGAGGCGGCCGCCGCATCACGCTCAGCAGCAGCAATGTCCCGTTCGGCGCTCTGTAATGCGGCACGCGCCTCAAGCGTCTTTTCCCGCCGGCTGATCCACGCCTCAAGCTCCGCAAGCGACAGTGCCTTGGGGAAGCAGGCGGCTATCACGCCGGCCTCTGCGATGACCTCGGCGTCAATTGCCCCTAAGGCCGCATCGGCTTGTTGGGCGAGTTCAACGGCGCGCGTCAGATCCGTCTCCGCGACGGCAAGCGCCTGTTCGGTCTGATGCAGCTTCGCGAGCTCGCCCATGTGCGAGAACCGCCCTGCAGTCACAATGTCGTCGTGGCGCAAGACGGCTTCGAACGTATCTGCAGAAGCTGTGTCGAGCGCCCGACGGTGCGCGGCCCAAGCCTGCTCACGTTGCGAACGTACTTCCGCGGCTTCGTGATCTGAAACAACGCCGGTCGTCGATGCGAAACTGGCCTTCTCGGCTTCGAGACGCCTGACGATCGTGGTCAGGCGTTGCACCTCTGCATCGCAGCGGGACTTTGCCGACACTGCCTCCCCGCGGGTAACCTTCCAATTCTGCAGCGTATCCGGGCTCGGGCAATTCATGGCGACTAATTCATCGCCGGTGCCCTGCCAGGGACGAAGTGCGACGAGTCGGTCATTGAGCGCATCAAGGGCAGCCGCACGATCGCGCTCCGCCAGCCGGCGACGAACATGATGGTCCGCTGAGCGAAGTGCTTCGATCACGACGGCCAGCTCTGCAAAAGCGCGCTTTCGCTCCGCCTGGACCGTAGGGTCAGCACCGCCCTCGGGCAGCTTCGCCGCAACGTCATCCAGCCGGCGCCGCGCCTCGGCAAGCTCGTCGGATGCGTTCCGGCTGGCGGCCTTGATCCCCGAATAAGCTTCGACCAGATCGCGCAGTCTGCCGATGGTCGCGGAGCTCAACACAAGCCGCTTGGGCTCGGTCTCTTCGGGCCGCTCGATGCGCTGAAGAATTCCGGCGATAGCCAAGTCGAGCTCGCGCAACTGCAGGCGTCGCTCAGGAAGATCCTTTTCAGCGGTGACGTACCGTGCGCGCAGGTCGACAAGCCGCTCTACGCGGTCGGCAGTCCGCAAGGCTGTCTCGTCCACGATGACGGCCCGACCCTCGTCGGCAAGTTGGCCTATCTCGTCGGCAACCGCGCTGATTTTGACACCAAGCTCGATCTCCTGCTTTTGGAGCCGCGGCACTTCGGCTACCCACCCCTGCGGTGCCTCCGGAATATCCGCCAAGGGTGCGACCCGTGCTCGAATGCCCCGTAGAGCCGTGAGACGCGGTAATGCGGTGAGATAGCCCCGGATCTCATCGACGCGCCGCTGGACCTCGGCTCGTTCCTTGACCGCTTCATCGTATTGAACGGTTGCCCGGTCCCGGGTGTCCACCAGCCGAGCGTGATCCGTGGCTAGTGTGTCAAACTGCTCGCGCTCAGCTTTGAGTTCGGCGAGGCGCGACTTCAAATCCGCGAGTGCTCCGGACCTAGCCCGGTATTTGTAGAAGCTGTCAGCATCTGCCGTCAGGTCGACCAATCTGTCGCTGAGGTGCGAGAGGCCTGCACTGGCCGAGAACAACAATTGGCCGAGATCCCCCTTGCTTGCAAGGATGCTCTCGCCGCCTTTTTCGAGCGTTTCATCATCGAGCGAGAACATGGTCCGATAGGCATCCCGCTCGATGCCGCCGAGTTCGCCGCGGATCGCGGCTTCTGGAACGCTGCGATCATGGCCGTCGACCAGGCTGTTCTGCGAGCGTTTGAGACGTGCGAACTCCCTTGTCTCCGCTCCGATATCCAGAGCGGCGCCGATGCGCATGGTCGGATAGGGGTGAAGGAAGTTGAATGGGCTCTGCGAACCGATCCCGAACAACAGGTCCAGGAAGGCAGCAAACGCGGTTGATTTTCCCGCTTCGTTTGGTCCGTAGATGATATGCAGGTCCGGCTGTCCATTCACCCGCTCGCCGAAGTCGATTCTGCGATCGGTGAATTTGCCATATCGGGTCAGGTCAAGGCGGCGAAGTCGCATGCATCACGCTCCTTCGCCCGGAGCTTCAAGACGTGCCATGACGCCCTCTGCGCCGTCGCGCGCCAGCTGGGCGACCGCCTCCCGGAAAGACGCCTCGTCCTTGCCGAAAATGTCGCGACATTCCTGCGGCAACTGAGCCCTGATCTCTTCGGCGATGCCTGCAAGTTCATTCTGAAAGGCCGCGGAATCGAGGACGTCGTCTTCGATCAAGCGATGCAGCTCCCTGAGCGGGTCGCCCGATGTCTCGCTCCGCTGTTCTCCGGGACGGCATGCGATTTCGAGCTGCTCGACCCAGCAGCTGCCGATCACCGAAGCCCGGTCATCGGCCTCGGTTTTCAGCAAGTCGCCGTCGCGTCGAATGCGCCATGCCAGCGGCGTCGCACCAGTCACTCGCACGCGAGCGACAAGGTGCTCTGCCCGGGCAGCAGCCCGTTGGTTCTCGAGCGCGCGCGTCACTGCGGACACCAGCTCGCGCCAATCGTCCATTCCCGTGGCATCGACGGACACGCGTTCGAACTGCGCGACACTTGTGACGCGCTCCTCAAGATGGATCGAGCGATCGTCCGAGATGGTGACGAGCGTCACGGATTTCGGCCCGGCTTCGTTGATGTCACGCCCCTGCGGCATGCCGGGCATCACGATCGCGCAGGTGCCTTCGGTCGCCGAGCGCTTGTGAACGTGGCCGAGCGCCCAATAATGAAATCCTGACGCCTGTAGATCGGCCGGGCTGCACGGGGCGTAGAGGTCATGGCCGGGAGCGCCGCCGAGGCTCGTGTGCATGATGCCAATATTGACCGCCCCATCCACGACCGGCCGATAGCGCCCCAGGAGGCTTTCCGGGGCATGAGGTTGAGCAAAGCTCAGGCCATGGACGACGACGGGGACGCGTCCGGGCGCGCGATCGATCGCGATAGCCTCCCCTCGCCCGCCGAAGATCTTCACGGAATCCGGCAGCACCAATTCCTTGGTGATCTTCGACAGCGCGTCGTGGTTGCCGCGGATGATGAAGACACGAATGCCAGCCTGGTCCAGGCGCCGGAGCTGCTCGGCCAGGAAGCGGGCCGTTTTCATCGAGGTCTGATCGCCATCGTAGAGATCGCCGGCGATCAGCAGCGCGTCGACCTGCTCGTCCAGGCACAGATCGATCACCCGGACGAAGGCGCGCCGGGTGGCGTTACCGATCAGCTCAGCCAACTCGGAATGCCGCAGCGCAAGCGAGCGCAGCGGTGAATCGAGATGAATGTCTGCGGCATGGACAAATCGATACGTCACCCTCGCCTACCCCTGCATTTATGGCTTGCTCGCATTGGGTGGACCTTACGCGCCGGTCAATCGGCGTGATATTGAAATCGCCGAGGAACGCCGGGATAACCGCGAAATTCACAGAAACAGGGGGAGAATGATAACTTTGTCTACGCGATAGGCCTCTAAATTTGAACCCGTAGCCAGGCGGGAAGTCTTTGAGATCGCGTTAGATTTCGGGGCAATTGCCGCAATCCTTCTGTACCTATACTCGTGTGACGTCGTATTGACATCCAGAACAAATCGAGAGCTTGGCATGGCGCGCGACAGATGGTACCGCAATATCAAGCTTACAGGCAGATTTGTTATCGTGTTTCGCGATATATGATCCGATGTCTCGGACGCTGCTCCCTACACGCTGCTCGATTGCAGCATGATGTGACGGCCTATGCGACGCGTAGGAGTGCCTGTAAGCCTTCTTTCTTCGGTGCTTCACGTTGAGCCTCACGGATCTTCGCGCCACGCGAACCAGACACGAAGTGGCAGCGCTGCTGCGCTATCGCCCAAGCGCCGTGTCGTTCATCGTCCACGCAACGCCGCCGGCGGCCCGCTACATCACCTTCGATATTGCGAAGCGAAGCGGCGGTGTCCGCACCATCGATGCGCCGAACGACCGTCTGAAAGGGCTGCAACGCAGCCTTTCGAAACTGCTTTATGAATGCCTGCGCGAGATCGAAGCAAAAGATCCTCGCCGCAACAAACTCTCCCATGCGTTTCGTCCCGGCGCTTCGATCATCAGCAACGCTAAGACGCATCACCGGCGTCGCTACGTGCTGAACCTTGACCTGAAGGACTTTTTTCCGGCTTTCAACTTCGGCCGCGTTCGCGGCTTCTTTCTGAAGAGCGAACACTTTCGTCTTGCGGAGCCGGTAGCAACGCTTTTGGCTCAGATCGCATGCAAGGACGGAAAGCTGCCGCAGGGCAGCCCGTGCTCGCCGGTCATCACTGAGTTGATGACGCACTTTCTCGATATCCGGCTGGTGAAGCTGGCGGCGAGGCATAAATGCACTTACACGCGCTACGCGGATGACATCACAATCTCCACGAACCAGCGCGAGTTCCCATCGGCGCTAGCCGAATTGGACGGGGCCGAGTGGAAGCTCGGCGAGGAGCTTGTGTCGCGCATCAATGACGCCGGCTTTGAGGTGAATGACGCCAAGACGCGCATGCAGCTTCGCGGAAGTCGGCAGATGGTGACAGGGCTTACCGTCAACGAGAAGGCCAATGTAGCGCAGACATACTACAAGCGGGTTCGCGCGACAGCGCATCGCTTCCTGACAACGGGGGCATATGAACTCAACGGGGTGGCTTGCAACTCCGTGCCGCGCCTGGAAGGCATGATCAATCACATCTATCATGTGCGCGAGCGGCAGATCGACATTGCGATCGCGAACGAAGGCAACAAAGAGAAGCAGCATAAGCTGCACGCCGAGCGCACGAAGATGAAGAATGAGTGGCCCTCGGCGATCCGCGTCGTCTACTACGAACTCATTTTCTTCAAAAGCTTCATCAACCCGCCGCGGCCGTTGATCATCTGCGAAGGGCCAACCGATCCTGTGTACCTGAAGAGCGCCATCCGGCGGCTTGCTGCCGCGCACCCACTTCTTGCGTCAGTCGTGGGAGGCAAGCCTGAGCTGAGGGTGAATTTTTTCAAGTATTCTGATCAGGCGCGTGACTTCCTTCAGCTGCGAGGGGGCTCCGGCGATTTGCTGCGCTTTCTGATTTCCTGGAAGGACGCCTTTAACCGCTACGAGTTTCGCCCGGCCGAGCATCCGGTCATCGTTCTCATCGACAACGATGATGGGGCGAAAGAGATTTTCAGCTACCTCAACAACAAAAAGAACTATGGCCTAGATATCGCGTGGGACAAGCATGACCTGTTTTTCCATCTCCACGGACCCCTCTATCTGGTGAAGACGCCGGCGCTCGGCGCGAACCTCATGTCTTGCCCCGAGGATTTCTTTGAACCTGCCGTTCTGGCGGAAAAGCTCGACGGCAAATCCTTCAACAAGGAAAACAAGATCAATCCCGCGACCGAGTATGGAAAAGCTGTGTTCGCAACGCGGGTCGTGAGGCCAAGGGCCGGGTCGATCAATTTCGCCGGTTTCACCCCATTGCTCGAACGGATCGAGGCCGTGATCCGGGACTATGCGGCACGAAAGGCCGCGGCGGCGGCTCCAGTGCCAGCGATCGCAGCCGCCGCTCCCACGCCGTGACGTTGCGATGGTGGGCTTTCGCTGGGTGTAGAAGCGATGGGACGATTTCGGAGTCGCGTTAGCTGCATAGCTAGGTTCTCGCGACCGATGAGATCCCAGAATCAGATTGCTGGCACTTGGTAGAGTGAAAAGCCCGCGGGCAGCGAGGCCGATCTCCAATCCATCGCAATAGCTACGCTGTAACGCGCGCGGGTGAGCGCAACATAAAACTTTGCTCGGCTTTGTGCCGCCAGCTTGCTGTCCGGATCGGCAAGCCATTGCTTCATCGGATCCGTTGGCAGGATCACGACGTGGTCGAATCCACGTCCCTTGGATTCTCCAAAGTTCACCGCCTGCGACGACGGGTCGACGCCCCTGCTGGTGACCTTGTCGCGCAGCTGCACGGGTCTGACGGTCGCCAGATAATGATCATAGTCTGCGATCCTCAAGATGAATACGCCAGCGCTGGCCGGCAGAGGGCGATGGCACGAGGCACACTCGCAAGCCTGAGTGGCAGCAAACCCGGGGAATAGCCGTGACGACACCGCACAGATGGCCTCGCTGTTACGGTGCGATCGGTTCAGGCTTACCTCGTCAATCTCGATCTTCAGCTTTTTGGGCAGCGACCGTAAAAAGTCTGCGATGCCGCCGTCGGCATATTTTGCGAAGCGGCGCTCGTTATGGGTCAGGTAGGTCACCTGCCGAGGATCGCCAACCATCAGCAGGCGGACCGGGCTTCGCGCCAGCGCTTCGATGATGTCGAGATCATAGCCAGCGAGGTCCTGGACTTCGTCGATGAAAACGTGAGGGAACACCCGGCTCAGCCTGTCGACGACCGCGCCGCCGCTCTGCTCGTTGCATCGGATCACCAACTTGGACAGCTTGTCCGAGAAGACCTGTCCACGCCGATCAAAAAAGTGGTTTGCGATGTCTCCTTCGGGCCAGGTCACCGCGATGCCCCGGCTGTTGGTGTAGCGAATGGCCGACTGGGCTTGGACCAATGCCATGCCTTTGACCAGAAATTCAAACACAGCACCCTGAAACGGCTTCACGCCATGGGTAATCAAGAGACTGAACCAGGTCATGATCACCACGTTCGACGGAACATGGCCAACGACGTCGAAAAATTTCTGGCGGATCTCCGCCTCGTTGGATTCGGTGTAGGTGGTGATCAGGACCCGCTGGTCCCTAATCTTAAGTGCCTCTTCGACGAGGTAGGTGGTCTTGCCGGAGCCGGCTGCCGCGATGACCAGCCTATTCTGGCCAATCACGGCGCGATCGCCCGGGTAATGTAGTCAGGATAGGTAATCGCCGTTTTCGAACTGAAGATGGCCAGTGCACAATCGGTTTTGTTGGCGCGCATATGAAGGTGGAGTTCATCGTCTGTCTTGGCAGCGGTCCCGAGCATCTTGTTTAAGGCTTCTCGACCGTTCGCCTTCAAGATTTTTGGCTCAAGCGTGTTGTAATTGAAGGGCTTTTCTTTGACCGTCAGCCCACCCGTGTCGACGTCGGGGTCGAAGCAAATCCTGATCGACGGTTGGCCATCGAACGCGGCGTACTTCTTCTGCACTGCAGCGGTGTCGCCGTCGTTGTCGGTCACCACGGCCGCCGGGATTTTCAACGCCAGCGCTAGCTCGAGGAAGCGCAGGAAGGCCGTACCGACCGAGATGACGTCAATCCCGTCCTGAATAGGCAAGCGCCCGCCATTGGCGTCCATGTAGGCCCGCTGGACCACCAGTTCGTCGGAGTCGCCTTCCACCAGGATCGCCTTCTTGGCCAAAGCCAGGCGCAAGGTGTCGTACCCTGCAAGTTTCTTGAAGAAGTCGCTGGCCTGCAGCTCCGAAATCCGGACTACCTTGCCCTCGCGCAGCACGATCAGATGGTCGAGGCCGAGCTTGTTGGCCACGAAGCTGCTGTGGGTCGAGATGATGATCTGCTTCTCGCCGTGCTGGGCAGTTAGGTCAGCGATCAATTCGTTGAGCCGAGCGTGCGACAGATGGTTTTCCGGCTCCTCCAGCAGGATGGCCGTGGCCTCGGCGTTTTTCTTGGTGCTGAGGGCGAGCTTAGTTTTGATCACGCACTGCTCACCCTTGCCGATGTACTGGAAAGGGATGAAGTCGATGTAGGTCATCAGACTGCTTTCCCAGGCGGTCTGGGACGACAGATCGACAGAGATGGAGACGGACTTCTGACTAATTTTCGCGGCCTTAGTAATCCGATCGTTGATCAGCTTCAGGTTCTTGTCCTCGACGAAAGCCTCCTTCAGCTTTCGGTGCGCCTGCGAGATCGAAGCGCGCTCGGTCTCCTCCAGCACGTCACGGATGATCCGCGAGACATAGACGTCGGACCCGTTTTGAAGCCGGGCGCTGGATGAATCAATCAGCGCGGACTTGATCGGAATGTTGCGCGAGGTGATCCCCTTGCGCGCGAACGACCGCATGGTCGCAGCATAGTATTCTACGGGAATGGAGGTCAGCTCCCCGGCCGCCACGATCGCTTCGTAGGGACCCTTGTAATTCTCCTCGTCGAACTCGACGCGATATATCACGCCGCTTGCCTTAATCTTCTCGGAATTCCCGTCGCCCTCGAGCTCGGCCAACTCGCTCGAGTCTCCCGAGAAGAACAGCTCAATGGTGATCGCCGGCGGCGGTAAGGGTGACCCGGTCTTCAGGCTGGCGACGTACTTCTGCTGCGCGGCCAAATTAAAGAGGTAGCTGGTCAGATCGTTTTTGAGCGGGCGGCCGTTTAGCATCCCGGTCAAGCCCAAGTGGATCGCCTCCAGGATCGTGGTCTTTCCGGACTCGTTGCCGCCGACGATGACGTTCAGGGCATCGTTGAGCGCGAGAGAAAACGTCTCCTCATAGCACTTGAAGTTGGTGATCTTTACCTTGGCGATCTTCATGCGCCCTCGATGCTGAGTTCGTGAAACGCCGCACCCGCGAATCGCGACATAGGCGATATTATCACCACTGGCCAATCCGACGGGTCGTTCAATCTAGGCGATCATCCTCATCAACGAGTCCGCCGGGAGCGATGGGAATATCCCCCGCCAACAACTTTTCCTTGCTGAGCAGGCCGGCGTCCTCAAGCGCTTCCATGTCCGGCAGGTCGCGTAGCGTGTTGAAGCCGAAGTGCGACAGGAAGCCGTTGGTCGTCACATAGGTGTAGGGCGCGCCCGGCTGCGGGCTGCGAGGTCCGGCCGCGATGAAGCCGAGGCCGCGCAGGTGGCCGATGGTGTCGCGACTGACCTCCTTGCCGAAGAACTGCGACAGCTCGCTGCGGGTGATCGGCTGGTAGTAGGCGATGCAGGCGAGGATCAGGTTCTCGGCCTGCGACAGGGACTTGTCGGCGCCGCCGCCGATTGCCGTCCGGATGGTATCGCCGAAATTCTTTCGGGTGCGGTATTGCCAGCCGCCGGCGACGGAAACGAGCTCGTAGGGCCGGCCGCGCAGCTCGTCTTGGATGTCGTCAATGATTAGGTCGAGATTGCAATCGCGGCCGACGACGCGCGACAGCACCTCGCGCGTCACCGGCGCCGGCGAGGCGAAGATCACCGCCTCGACGCGGCCCATCCATTCGCGCCAACGCAGTTCAGGCGGCAGGTCCGCGAGGTCGAGGTCGAGATCCGTCTTTGCGCGCGCCCGCCGTCCCATGTCAGAGCCCGTACAATCGGAAGGTCGGCCGGCCGGTCAGCTCGCGGACGGCGCCGAGCGCCACCAGGCGCTCGAACAGGCGGCGCATGCTGCGGTCGCTCGCGGTCTTGCCGGCGCCCGCGGGCTGCGCATCCTCCATTATCAGGATCGCCACCATGGTGTCGGCGTCCTTGCCGCGCAGCTTCGGCGCCGCCGCCAGCAGGCGATCGGCGCGCCGCGCCAGCTCGACATAGAGATCCGCCGCGCTTGCAGCCGCACGCGCATAGGCCTGGGCGCAGGCCCTCGGCCAGGCTTCATCCGCCACGTTGGATTTCACAGCCACGCGCAGATCGCCGCGGCGGATCTGGCTCGCGATCAGCGGCACCGCCATCGGCCATTTCAGGCGCTGGGCGAGCATCATGTCGGCGAGCCACAGGGCAAGCGGCTCGCTTTGCGGCACGAAGCGCAGGCTGGCCGCCGCAATCTCTGCGGCGGCCGCGACGGCATTCCCCTGCCCGGTCATCAGCTTGTCGGCCTGGGCGACGACATCCTCGAGCGCGTCGCTGAAGCGCACCTCGAACAGCGCCGACAACCGCAGGGTCCAGTCTTTCGACGCCATGGCGCTGCGCTCGCCGAGATGCCGCCAGGCTTTCAGGATGCGCCCGCCCGGGCCCGGATCGTCACCGTCGCGGCGCAGATACCAGGCGTCGCGCAGCGCCGCCTCGTCCTCGGTGCGTCCGCCGTGCCGGGCCAGCACCGCGGCGTTCGACAGCGACAGCCGATGCCGCCACAATGATCCCAATGGATGCTCGCTGCGCGCGATCGGATGGATCGCGGCGAGCGCGGCGCCGGCCGAAAACATCGCGTCATCAACGCTCTCGGACGTCACGCCCTGCCGCACCCAGCCCGGAAACGGCGGGAAGGTCGGCGGGGCATCGGGCATGAGTCGCGCGCGTGAGGCCATGATCGAGCCTATCTCCACGCGGCGCTTTTCGCCACCCAAATCGCACAAAACCGCCGCGCCTGTCGGAAAATAAAAACGACCGATAATGTTGCATTATCGGTCGTTTTGCTCTTTATATAAAGAATGGCCCAAAACGTCGAGCAGAAGCCGAGAAATTACGTCGATCGACCCTCCGGACCGTCCCACGGCACGGGGCCAACGGCTGACGTTTCGGCGGCGCGGCCGTCGGCCGAGCTCAAGGACGACCTGCCGGATATCATCGACGTGGTCATGGAGATGGGAAAGATACCGGAGGAGCCGCCGGCGGAAGCCGAAGCCCTCCGCTATGGCTCCGGGCGTTCGTCGTTCGGAAAGCCAAATCGTTGGCTTTCCGCCGGCGATGCCGACCACTCCTCACCCCCTCCCCTTCCGGTCGTGTCGAACCCGCGCCTGCCGGCGCATCTCGACGCGCTCGCCGATCGGGCGCGTGGCTATGTCGAGGCGGCGAGTTCAGCCAACACGCGCCGCGCCTACGCGGCAGACTGGAAGCATTTTACCACCTGGTGCCGCCGGCAGGGCGTCGAGATGTTTCCGCCCGATCCGCAGGTGGTCGGCCTCTACATCACCGCATGTGCGTCCGGAAAGGCAACAGGCGACAAGAAGCCGAACTCCGTGTCGACGATCGAGCGCCGGCTCTCCTCGCTGACGTGGAATTATGCGCAACGCGGCCAGGCGCTGGACAGGAAGGATCGCCACATCGCCACGGTCATGGCCGGCATCCGCAACACCCACGCCTCCCCTCCCCTTCAGAAGGAAGCCATCCTCCCGGAAGACCTGATCGCGATGCTGGAGACCTTCGACCGCGGCACGCTACGCGGTCTGCGCGATCGCGCCATGCTGCTGCTGGGCTTTGCTGGCGGTCTGCGCCGCTCAGAAATCGTCGGTCTCGACGTTGCCAGGGATCAGACCGAGGACGGACGCGGTTGGGTCGAGGTTTTCGACAAGGGCGTTCTGGTGACGCTACGCGGCAAAACCGGCTGGCGCGAGGTTGAGGTCGGTCGCGGCTCGTCTGATGCCACCTGCCCGGTCGTTGCTCTGCAGACTTGGCTGAAACTCGCTCGCATCGCCCATGGCCCCCTGTTCCGGCGCGTCACCGGCCAAGGCAAGGCGGTGGGCTCTGAGCGGCTGAACGACCAGGAGGTGGCACGGCTGGTCAAACGCGTCGCATTGGCCGCTGGCGTCCGGGGCGACCTGTCGGAAGGCGAACGGGAGCAAAAGTTCGCGGGGCATTCGCTGCGCGCTGGCCTCGCGTCCTCGGCCGAGGTCGACGAACGCTACGTGCAGAAACAGCTCGGCCACGCATCCGCCGAGATGACTCGCAAATACCAGCGCCGGCGAGATCGCTTCCGGGTCAATCTCACCAAGGCGAGCGGGCTGTAGGGCCAAAACCCCCTCCCCTTCTGTGCCAGCTGCATCTAGGCATCACATAGGCACGACAGGTAGTTACGAATGAGTTCCATGCCAAAGTCTGATACAGTGGGGCTGATGGAATTTCTAGGAAACGAAGACGAATGAAACGGGCGGGCAACAATCCGAAAAGGCGAGTGGCACCTCAAGATCTATTGTCCGACGGCGCAAAGGAGGAGCTGGCTCTTCGCGCGCGCTATATCGGCAGCGGTCACCACAAACGAAATCCCGCTGACTACGGCCTTGAGCGTACAAATCCACGCCCCACGAAATCACTATGTGATCTTCTTCGAACTGTGCCACTGGCGGAGGCACAGGGACTCTTGCAGCAGGGAATTAACCTCGGAATGGTAAGCGAGCTTGCCTTTGACGGCTTCCCGAAGTTTATCTGGTCCGTGGACATGGAAGGTGAAGTTTATGAGGCCAAGACGGATCCTATGACCACAGGAGTCTATCACGGCTATCGCCTCGAAGAGGAGGACGATATGCGTGACAACGTGAAAGCGATTTGGAAGCAGAGATGCCAGCCAGCTGGACGATAGCGGCGGATTGGGAGTCGCTCGACGTAGGCTCGCCGGAGGAGCGGGCCTGCTTTGCCGCGCTCGGCATCAAGGCCCAAGGCATTTGGTTGACTGAGGGAAACGACGTCCTGGCCAACCGTCTTCGTCAGTCGCCCCTGCTTTCCGCCTATCACCTAGCCGAATGGCTTGCCTGGAACTGGTGGCGGCTGCGTTGGGAGCCTCGTTCCAACGCCTACGACTGGCCGTACGCTCACCGTATGGCAACTATCGGATCTGGGTATATCTGGCCAAATATTACGATATTCTCTGATGGGGAGCGGATCGCACTTATTTCCAAACCTACAACCGAGCGTCCGCAAACTCCGTTCCGATACATCGCTGACCACGCTGGGATCTTGCCCGCGAGCGAATTCGAGTCCGAACTTGATCTTTTCATTGGTCAAGTGATCGAACGGTTGGATTGGGCATCGATATCTGGAAGCAATCTTCAGACGATTTGGGCCAGCGTTTGTGAGGAACGTCGGGTGCCCGAGCTTGCTCGCGCCCGCAAACTCGAAGCCCTACTAGGAAGAGATCCAGACGCCGCCGAAAGCGGGGTCGTAGAACACCTTGTAAAGGACATCGCTGACCTAGGTGCGTCGGCCGTCGAGGAACTCGCAGCGGAACATGGTCAGAGCGGAAAGATCCTTACGGGCAATCATCTCCGCGATGTTGCCACGAGCTACGGCTTTGACGCTGCTCCGAAGGACGTAGCGCGCCTGCCTGCTGAAATTGGCTTACGTATCGGTGGGCAGATACCAGCCTACCGAGTTGGTGCATCGGCGGCTCGTGCGCTGCGCGAACAGGAGCGGTTGGGCGAAAAGCCAATTTCCAGCCGCAAGCTTGCTGAGATCGCAGGCGTTGATCAGGCCGTAATTGACGATCGCCGAGGCTCGCCTGATATTTCTTTTGCGCTGGATGAGGTTCACAAAAATGCGAGCCGAGTGGTGTTGCGCTCCAAATGGCGCTCCGGTCGGCGGTTTGAGCTCGCGCGGCTCCTTGGTGATCGTCTAGCTCGCCCCCCCATTGGACGCCTGTTGCCAGCTACGAAGGCATACACTTATCGCCAGAAGATGCAGAGGTCCTTTGCTGCTGAGTTTCTTAGCCCATTTTCAGCGGTCGATGAGATGCTGGCTGGCGACTACTCCATGGAAAGCCAGCAGGACGTAGCGGAACACTTCGATGTATCTCCTTTGACGATCCAAACTTTGCTGATGAATCATGGCCGCGTTGAAAGAGACGCTTTCGATACGGAGCTCGAATCCGCCGCCGCGGCGTAGCGAAGTGCTTCAGGCTAGATCCTTGGCTCGATGATTTATGACTATCGATAACTGGCCCTTATCGATAGTGTTGGACGTCAGAACGCAAATCAGCGATTCTCGCGCTCCAGAGCCCCGGAAAATCACGCCCGCCGGGCCTCCGATCGACCAGAGGACAGCGCCGCTGCCAGCCCCCTGCCCTCTTCCGGACGCCCGCGGCCGCCGCCGGCGGCCGTCACTCGGTACGCGGCACGCTTTGATGCGGCGCGCTGGTCGCGACCTCGCCCCGGGCGATCGCGACGAAACGGCGCTTGACCTCCGCGAACAGGCCCGGTGTCAGCGCGCCGTGGTAGCCGCTCTCGGTGTCGACGGCGCGCAGGTCCGGCCCGGGCCAGGCGAAGCGGTTGCTCTCGGTCAGCACGATCCACGAGCGTTCGGCGTCGAGCCGCAGACGTCCCTTGACGTCGGCCGGGATCTCGATTGCGTCGGCCGGATTGGTGGGCGGCGTGTGGGTGATCGGCAGGACGCGCACGATCGGCGCGCCCTCCTCCGTCGTCATGACGATCGCCAGCACCAGGCAGGGCCGGTCCTTGTCGCCCTCCTCTCGGCCCTCGCGGTGCTGCCAGTCCCACAAATAGGCGTAGCGAAAAATCCAGCCGACGCGGACTGTTCTCGCCCATGCCTTCCTTGGCGAGGTGCTTGAGAGTCGCGACGTTCGTCGCGCATCATCTGTGGGATCCCGCGCAGCGCGCGATCGACTTGCGCCATGGCATGCCAGCCGACGTCGCTGGCGAGCTGCGCGCCGAGGGCCTGCTGCGAACCGAGGGACCGCACGCGCCGAATACGGTGAGGCGGCGCCTTGCCAGCTGGGGGACGCTGCACCGCTGGAAGGGGATCGACAGTCCGCTCAGCGCGCCGAGCCTTCGTTCGGCCGTGCGTCTGGCTGTCCGCGCTTCTCCGCGGCCGCGCCGCCGTAAAAGCAAGCGCTCGGTAACGCGAGACGGCCTCGATAAGCTGGCCGCAACCTGCGCGACCGATCGGCTCGCCGATACGCGCGATCTCGCGATCCTGCTGCTGGCGTTCGCGTCCGGAGGCCGGAGGCGGAGCGAGGTGGCGCGGTTGCGTGTCGAACAGCTGAGCGACGAACCCGGCGTTCCGCTTGATCCGCTTGATCCGAAGTCGCCGACCTTGCCGTGCGTCTCGATCCAGCTCGGTCGCACGAAGACCGGCGATGCTGACGAGGCGGGCAGAGTGTTCCTGGTCGGCCCGCCCGTCGAGGCGTTACGCGAGTGGCTCGAGCGAGCCGATATCCGGAGAGGCCCGATCTTCCGCGCGATTGACCGTTGGGAGGCTCTTGACGAGCGAGCACTGACGCCGCAGTCCATCAATCTGATCGTCAAGCGACGCTGCGAGATCGCGGAGCTTGATCCCAAGGAGTTCACGGCGCACGGGCTGCGGGCGGGATATCTCACCGAGGCGGCGCGCCAGGGCATCGGCTTGCCGGAAGCGATGCAGCAGTCGCAGCATCGGTCGGTCCAGCAGGCGGCGAGCTACTACAACGAGGCGGAGCGCGCTCAGGGCAGGGCGGCCCGGCTCGGTGTTTGAGTAGCGGCTGATGAAATGAATGGCTTGAGTTGTCCGCGTACAACTCG
Source organism: Afipia sp. GW823-FHT06G09 (assembly GCF_058794875.1). Classification (NCBI taxonomy): domain Bacteria; kingdom Pseudomonadati; phylum Pseudomonadota; class Alphaproteobacteria; order Hyphomicrobiales; family Nitrobacteraceae; genus Afipia; species Afipia sp. GW823-FHT06G09. The sequence continues at coordinate 204,220 of NZ_JBXAHF010000006.1, read as the reverse complement.
ACGCAGGTCAGCCTCGTCAGGCTTCGGCCCCCTCTGTCTGGCGCGAATATAGGCGGGAGCTCGCACAAACAAGTGCCGGTGTACCGTACGGCGCGGCGTTGAACGCTCCCCGACTCGCGCCGCGCGCGCGTTAAGTTGTCCGCGTACAACCCAGTCACGTGAGGTGCGACAGTTCGTGCAAGGGCAAACATACGCTCTTAAGCGCGCCAAAGCCGAATTCCGCCTTGGTTGAGACCATTCCGTTAACTTCTCATTAACCCATTAATCCTTGCAGCAACGAAAGAATCGGGCATAACTTGGGTTCAACGCTTTTTGGGCCGACCTGCTCAGAAAACCGCAGATGCAGAGAAACCGATGCCCGCTACGCTTCTGCCGAAAGACAATGCGCCTCGCGATCTCAGGTCGTTGATCAACGCCGATGCGGCGGAGCTGTCAATGCGGCTTCGCGCGAGGCAGCTTGAGGACTTTCCCCCGGAGGCGAAAAAGACGTTGCGTCCGTTCTCTCCATCCGAGGCGGCGCGTTTCATCGGAATAGCCGACGGCTATCTCCGTCAGCTCGCCTCTGAAGGGAAGGGGCCCGATCCCCTTCCCAATGGGCGTCGAATGTATTCGCTTGAGGATGTCGAGGCGCTACGCCAATCGCTCGACGCTTCTGGCAAGGGCGGCCGCCGCTACACGCCTCGCCGCAGCGAAAATGAGAAGTTGCAGGTCCTCGCGGTGATGAACTTCAAGGGGGGAAGCGGCAAGACGACGACATCGGCCCATCTGGCCGAATACCTCGCCTTTCGCGGATATCGTGTGCTGGCTATCGATCTGGATCCTCAGGCGAGCCTGACTGCACTCTTCGGACTGCAGCCCGAACTCGACGTCGCGGACAATGACACGATCTATGGCGCCATTCGGTACGACAGCGATCGCCGCGAGATGGCCGAAATTGTGCGGGCTACCTACATTCCCACGCTTCATTTGATCCCCGGTCAACTCGAACTGATGGAGTTCGAGCATGAGACGCCGAAGGCGTTGATGACGCGGCAGGACGGCGGCCAGATGTTCTTCGCTCGCATCGGTGAAGCACTGGCGCAGGTGAGCGATGCCTATGACATCGTCATCATCGATTGCCCGCCGCAACTCGGGTTCCTGACCCTCTCGGCACTCTGCGCCGCGACAGCTGTACTCATCACAGTCCATCCTCAGATGCTGGACGTAATGTCGATGTCTCAGTTCCTGAACATGACCGCTGGCTTGCTCGATGTCGTCGCCAATGCAGGCGCGGCGACTGACTACGACTGGATGCGCTATCTGGTCACGCGATACGAACCGAGCGACGCGCCCCAGACCAAATTGGTGGGCTGGATGCGCTCGATCTTGGGTGAACGAGTTTTGACCCATCCGATGGTCAAGAGCACGGCCATCGCCGATGCCGGATTGACCAAGAACACACTCTACGAGGTCGATCGGAAGGGCTTCTCCCGTCCGACCTATGACCGTGCGATTGAATCTCTCGACCTCGTCAACGGTGAGATCGAGGGTTTAATTAGGCAGGTCTGGAAGAGGGTCTGAGCATGGCTCGGAAGATAAGCTTCGACCACGTGCCCAGCGAGCCACAAGCGTCGCAAGAACCTCCAGCGCGACTGTCGGCCAACCAGGTCCGGCCGCTTCTGGGCCTGGACCGGCCGCTCAAGCAACCGGGCGCGCTCGGTGCGATCTCGCAGAACCTCGGCGGGATCAAGGAGCGAGCGGATAGGGCCGACGAGTTGGAGAGACAGCTGCTCGAGGGGCAGACGATCGTCGAGCTCGATCCGGCCCTCGTCGACGATTCCTTCGTACCGGACCGCATGGAGGCGAGCGCGGCCGATGAGGCGGCGTTCCAAGAGTTGATCCGCGAGCACGGTCAAAATACGCCGATCCTCGTTCGCCCGAGCCCGGAGAATTCAAGCCGCTTTCAGGTAGCCTTCGGGCACCGGCGCCTACGCGCTGCCCGCTCGCTCGGAAGAAAGGTGCGGGCGGTGGTCCGCGCTCTGAGCGACGAAGAGCTGGTGGTCGCCCAAGGCCAAGAGAACAGTGGTCGAACCGACCTAACCTTTATCGAGCGAGCCCGCTTTGCCGCGCGACTCGAAGAGCGCAAGTTTTCGCGCGAGACAATCATGGCGGCGTTGAACGTCGACAAGGCTGCGCTATCGCGACTCATTGCGGTTGCGACCCGCGTCCCCACCGAGGTCGTCGAGGCGATCGGCGCCGCGCCTGGCTATGGCCGCGTTCGATGGCAGGAGTTGACCGATCTCCTTGATGGCGACGGCAATCGACACCGCGCCATCGCGCTTGTGAAGGAGGAAGGGTTCGCTGACCAAGACAGCGACAAGCGGTTCGAAGCACTCGTCGCAGCGTTGCGCACCAAGGCGGCGCGGGCGCGGGCGGAAAGCTGGTCGGCGGCCGACGGCACGCTCGCAGCGAAGGTTATGCGAACCGGCAAGAAGCTCAGTCTGACTTTCGACGACCGCGTAGCCCCGCAATTTGGCGAATTCGTTCGCGAGCACTTGCAAAGGCTCTACGACGAATACCGCGCCGCGTCCGGCGAGGACTGAAGGAACACCCACCCGGAATGAGCCGGCTGGGCAGGTGCAATCTGGCTCAGGAGAAACCTAGGCAAAAGAAAAAGGCCCCCGAAACGTCACCGTCCCGGAAGCCTCTGTCTTAGTTTGGCGACTGATAGAGAATCACTTCCGCGAATCGCAGTCAAGTGTCTCATGCGAGACGGCGCCGTTTTGGCGAGCAGATTTCCTTTGCCCGAACGAGGCAAAGACATGGAACCCTATCAATCAACGACGCCCTTCGGGCGGCGATCGCTGACGCTTGCCCATGTGGCAACACAGATCGTCGCGTCATCCCGGCCGCCTGAGAAGGTCGTGCACAAGTGGAAGATCTTCCAAGCCATCTGCAGGGCACGGCCGAGCCTCGGCGTGACAGAGCGAGCGCTGTCGGTCTTGAACGCGCTCCTCACCTTCCATCCCGAGACGGCGCTGACGGGCGAGGACGACCTTGTCGTTTTCCCCTCGAACCAGCTCCTGTCACTGCGCGCGCACGGCATGCCGGCGTCGACGTTGCGACGCCATCTCGCGGTCCTGGTCGACGCGGGCCTCGTCATCCGGCGGGACAGCCCCAACGGCAAGCGCTACGCGCGCAAAGGCGCGTCCGGCGAGATCGAGCTGGCGTTCGGATTCGACCTCTCGCCGCTTGTTGTCCGCTCGGAGGAATTCGAAAGCCTGGCAGCCGCCGTGGAAGCCGAGGCGCGCGCCGTTAAGCTCGCGCGGGAACGCATCACGCTGTGCCGGCGCGATATCGCCAAGATGATCGCGACCGGTCTCGAGGAGCGCGTGCCGACGCGCAGGGGAGGGCAGGGGCCTGCAGACTGGGCCGAGGTGCACGCCGCCTTCCGCTCGATCGTCGAGGGGGTTCCGCGCACGGCGACGCGCACGCAGCTCGAGGCGGCGGCGGAGGAGCTATCTCAACTGGCTGACGACGTACTCAACCTCCTGGAAAGACATATAAAAACACAGGATATGAGCGCCAATGAGTCCCGAAATGAGCGCCATATACAGAATTCAAATCCAGACCCCTTAATTGATCTTGAACCTGGCTTTCGAGGAAGCCGGGCGGCGAGGGCGGTGCCAGAACCCCAAACGCCGAGGATTACGGAAACGGCCTATCCGCTTGGAATGGTATTAAACGCTTGCCCGGACATCTCCGACTACGCCAAAGGCGGAATTTCGAACTGGCGCGACCTGCTGGCGACCACGGCCGTTGTGCGCTCGATGCTTGGGATCAGTCCCAGCGCCTGGGAGGAGGCGCAAGCCGTCATGGGCGAAATGCAGGCCGCGGTGGTTGTCGCGTGCATTTTGCAGCGCGGCGCGGCAATCCGCTCCGCCGGCGGCTATCTGCGCGGTCTGACCGAACGGGCCAAGGTCGGAGAATTCTCGCTCGGCCCAATCCTGATGTCGCAGATAAACGCGCAACTGCGCACGAAGCGATCCGCATGATGGCGCGGGCGACGTTGGCAGAAGGCAGGCCTCGCCAGTGGTTCGATCGGCCGTCGGCATCCCGCGTCGGCGAGGCCGCTGCCGCTGGGCGGATCTCGGGTATTGCGCTCCCGGCGTTGGCGCGGCGGTCCTGCCGTCGGATCCATCGCAGGGCGGTTCGCCGCTGCCGCTCGATCCGGCCGTGGTTGATTTTCCTGGTCGACCCCGATCCGTGCGGCGCTTCCTTGCTAACCCTCGGTCCTTGATGGGCAGGCATCGACATCCCGGTCTTCCGTACCGCGAGATGGGCACGGCGTGTGGTCCAGGTAGCACGACGACGATTGCTCCTCTCTACAGGTCGGGCGGCGCTCCCGGTTGCATGGCTGGATTCCTATGGCCGTCGCCGGCACGGCGGTCCCTACGCCCGAGAATTTTCCCCTGCCGGATCACCCCGCGAGCGGGGCCCCGACCGGCATTCCTCGCGCACGCGCCAGCGGCGCCAAAATTCACGGCCTGACGGGACGCAGCGCTGCGCTCGCCCTTCGCCCGCGTCTCGCGGGCTTCGGCTCTGTGCCGTCTTCCCGGCCATGACGGATCGCCATCGCAACGGGGCGCAGCCCCACAAGATGGAGAGAGACTATGCGCAACATCGCCGAATTCACCCTCATCGGCCACGTCGGGACCATCAAGCACGTCGGCAAGACAGTCCGTGTTACCGTCTGCGTCAACTATCCCTTCAAGGATAAGGGCGGCGAGTGGAACGACGACCAGCACTGGAACGAGGTCACGATCTTCACCAAGTCGATCCAGGGCTACGTGAACGAGCACGTCAGCAAGGGCGACCTCGTCCACGCGCGGGGCCGCCTGCGGCAGAACAGCTACGAGCGCGACGGCAAGCGGATCTACACCGTCGACCTGATCGCCCTGGAATTTGGCCGCCTCGCCCAGGCCGCTGAGCGCTCAGCCGCATAACCGATCCAGTGGGGAGGCGAAAGCCTCCCCACCTTTTCCATCAATCTTGAGCAGTTGGTCGCCGCATCGAGCGCCGGCGCCGTCAGGAAGGAAGCTTTCGCGATCGCGTCTGACGTGCCAAGGCGCGATCGGCGCGATTTTTCTTGCTGATCGCCGACGTCAACTCGTCGTAATCGACACCGCTCTTCTTGAGCGCGCGCCGTGCGTCCGACACATCGAAGCCGAGCAACTCAAACACGCTCATGTTGAGGCTCGAAGCGATCCTTTCGATCGTACGCAAAGTTGGATTCCCGATGCCGCGGACGATCGTATAGTAGGTCCCGCGCGCCAGCCCGGTCTTCGGCAGGAATGCTTCCATGCCGCCATTTTCGATCTCGAGCTGCTGCAGACGGATGGCCAGCATCTCATTCAGCACCGAATGATCGACTGGCTGAGGCTTGCGAACAGGCGACATGGCGAAAGGGCTTTCGGACAAAACTCCGCATCCGATTCACCATACATTACGTCTGAAGTCTAGTATATTGGACGTTGTCAATCCTACCGTAAATTCTTTGAATATGCGCTTCCCTTCATCGAGCCGATTGAGTTGCCCTCGTGCCGACGGTCCGAGGTCCGCTTCCGCAACAAGGTCAGAGGGTCGACGCCCGCTCGTTCCGCGATGAGTTCAATGTAACTAAGGCTTGGATTCGCTGCTGTCGTCATCAGGTGGAAGTAGCTTGATCTCGGGATCCCTAGGCTTTTCGCGAACTCTCCACGGGTTAGCTGTGCTTCGAGACGCAGTGCTTCGAGCCCCGACTGAAACGCTCCTATGAGCAAACATCCCTTCGCTGCGTGATCTGCTTTGCGTCGGCATGACTTCTCAGCCATGAGCCTTCCCTCCGAACGATGATCCGAACGATACCCATGCCGCCGCAGCCTACATATTGGACGGCCGGCTAACATTCAATATAATGTACTGATCTGATTCAACCAGGAGAAGTGCGTTCAGACAAAGAAAAACCCGGCAGAGCCGGGTCTCTCAAGAGGGTCAGCGGGCTGGCGACGGCAATCGCCAGCGAGGCCTCCAAACGCAAAGGCATCCTAGCTCGCGCGATCCGACAGTTCAAGAGACTCAGCGTTTTCACGCCACGGTCTTTGTTTGCCACGCGCTCTCGCAACGAGAGGACGCGAATGCAGATGCTTGGCTTCAATCCTATCGCCCCTTTTGGATGCGGCGCGCTGTCCCCGGCCGCGCTTCGGATTCAACGCGACGTTCGGCAGTGCCAACCCGGCAAGGCCTGCCACAAATGGAAGACGTTTCGCCACGCATGCGAAGCGAAGGCCGCCCTTGCCCTTTCCGATCGCGCGCTGACCGTCCTGAATGCGTTGCTGAGCTTCCACCCGGACACGGTGCTCACACTCGGGTCCACGGATCTCGTCGTGTTTCCATCAAATCGCGAGCTCTCGCTACGCGCCCACGGCATCCCTGCGTCGACCTTACGTAGGCATATTGCCGCTCTTGTGAAATCGGGTCTTATCCAGCGTCGGGATAGCCCAAATGGCAAACGCTACGCTCGGCGCGCAGCAGGCGGCGACATCGAGCTGGCATTCGGGTTCGACCTCAGCCCGCTCGTGGCGGCTGTCGACGACCTTGCGGAACTCGCCGCTCGCGCTGTCGAGGAGCGACATGTTCTCGATGCGCTGCGCGAGCAGGTCACGCTCGCGCGCCGCGACATCGCAAAGATGCTCGCGCTGGGTGTTGAACGGGGCGTCGATGCCGACTGGCCAGCACTGCACCACGAATTCCTGGGGCTGATCGACGGCCGACCACGCACGCCGTGCCGCGCTGCCCTCGAGCCGCTCGCCGCGGCGCTGGTCGAGCTGTCGGGGCGGATCCTCGAAATTCTTGAGAGTCATATCGAACCCACAAGGCCAATACGCGAACCGTCCGCAAATGCGTCCATAGCAACGAACCCGACGCCGAAAGCCGGCGCCGAAAGCGCCAGCAATGCATTCCAGCCCGACATCGAGCGCGATGTCGCATCAGCAGTCCCTGTCCGGCTCGTCGCCGAGACGTGTCCTGATTTTGTGGACTACGCCCGCCACGGGCTGCGAACGATACGGGACGTGGTGGACGCCGCCGTCATCGTGCGCCCGCTTCTCGGCGTCAGCCCAAGCGCGTGGGAAGAGGCCTGTGCTGCAATGGGGCAGGGGCCGGCGAGCGTCACCTTGGCGCTGATCCTCCAGCGCGGCAACGGCATCAAAAATCCCGGCGGCTACCTCAGGACGCTCGCCCGGCGTGCGGCAGCCGGCCAATTCTCTATCTGGCCTATGCTGATGGCTCTCCGCGGCGCGCAACGTGGAAAGGATCCAGCAGAGATGAAGACACCTGCAGGACCTTCCTTCCCGGACGACAGCGCGTAGCAGCGATTCGTGCTTCGTGACGCCTCTTTCACAATGGCGACTACGAGTCGTCGGCGGGCGGCAATCGACCGAGCCGCTTGAAAAGATCATAGAGGGCGCGGTCGACGATGCGCAGCGGCTGCGTGCGTTGCTCGGCGGCAAGCTGGCGGAGCACCAGGTCGATTGGATCGGGAAGGCGAAGCGCGTAGGGCCGCGACGAGGCGCGTTCGCCATAAGCCTCGAACGGATTGCGCTCGCGATTTCGTGGTGGCCGCTCCCCTCGCTTGGATGAGATAGAATTGGCGGCTTGCGATGGCGATCTGCCTGGCGCCGGCGCCGGCGTAACGGGATCGTCGTAGGCAGGAGTGACGACCACGGGCTGAAGGACAGCTTTTTGAGAGGCCGGCGCGACTGCGCGCTGGGCGCGGAACGCATCGCGGGGAAGGGGAGGCCGGTCAGACTTCTCGCTGGGAGCTCCGTCGCTCATGCGACCGGCTCGCCGGTCGCCGCGCCCTGGCTCGCTGCGAGCAACTCGCGGACGACCTGATCGGCATTGTAGCGGGCCTTGCGCACCGACTCGTCCCTGTCGCTCATCTGGTAAAGCGTTCCGAAGCCGCTTGTCATCGTGCGGTAGGTCACACGCCGGTAGAGCGCCGTCGAGCAGACCGGCACGTGCTCGGAGTCGAGGTAGGCCACGACCTCGCGGAGGGGTCGCGTGTTGCGGTCGAGGCTGTCGTATTCATTGAACAGAACCCGATGCTGGCTCATCGGCAGCTGTGCCGCGGCGGCGTGCTGCTCGAGATTGCGAAGGGTCCGCACGACCTGCGACGCATCGAACGTATGTACCTTGCACGGCAACACGACGAGGTCGGCCCGGAGCGCCGACTGGATCAGTACCTCGCCGTAATAGCCGGGCGTGTCGATCACCACAACGTCGTAACCGGCCAGGCGTTCGACGGCTTGAACCAATGCGGATTCGTCGGGGGCGCGGACCAGATCGACGCCCTGCGGGCTCAACCCCCGCGCGACGGAGGAAGCATGCCACTGGTATGAAGAGCCCTGCGGATCGGCGTCGACGATCGCGGCGGAGTAGCCATGCTTCGCGAACTCACCAGCGAGAATGATCGCAACCGTGGTCTTGCCGCTCCCGCCTTTTGGGTTCGCCACTGCGAATATACTCGGCACCGTCAAGCCCTCCGTCGCTCGCTCTAACAGAAATCAACATACAGTATAATATACATGCGGCTATGCTGCAATTCGTCATTCCGGAAGTACCGGAAAGCCTTGATGCGGTGTTCAGGTGATGCGTTGATACGGCATTGTCGTTCTAGCGAGTTGCCGTAGTGCGTGATGTCGCCAATGCGGTGCTGGCGGAGCGCATTCGTGCGGTAGTGCATTGTTGTCGGAGCAATGCGTTGCAGTGTTGCGCTGTTACGGTAATTCTTCATTGCGGTCTTAACGTGGGCGCTGTGCGCCAAGCGGGCCTTCGGGTTCAAGGGACGGCTGTCCAGGCGCGAGCGCTCTTCATGCGCGAAGTCTTACATACGGTTTAATAGATATTGGTTGACAAGATACCGGTTTGTGGGCCAAACCGGGGGACGGCTGCTGAACGCAGCCGAAGGGCGCTGACGCGCCTTCGTGGTCATCGGGTCGATGCCCACGCCTTGGCTCCGGCCTAACGGCCGCCGAGCCTTGCAAACGGAAGGGAAGGGGAGAGCCGATGGCCCGCTCCGAGAAGGCACCGCGACGCAAGCCGAGGCTTCGGACCGAGCTGTCGGAGCTCGATGAGCAGCGGCTCCAGGAAGCCGTCGCGCTGTTCGGATTGCCCAAGGCCGAGGTCGTGCGCCGGTTGATCCGCGCATCGGTGCAGGCGGGTCCTGCCCTGTCGGCCGAGAATACCCGCGCCGTCGTCCAGCTTGCGAGCCAGGTCCGCATGGTCGGCCGAAACCTCTCGCAGGTCCTCAAGGCCATCCATCGCGGCCAGGCGGTCCGGATCGAAGACACCGAGCCGGTGTGGCGCGGCCTGCACGAGATCGTCTCGGCGATCAACGACGAGCTCACTGAAATCACGATCGCCTATGGGTCCAAGCTGCGACGCGAGGCCCGACTCTCGTTGCCGGCCGAGCTCTCTGGACGGGAGTAGCGATGAACCGGGACGCGCAGATCGCCTGGTGGGTTGAGCTGGTCGAGGCCGCGCGTCGCGCGGTCAGTGATGCCGGCGAGACGCGGCGCCGGCGATCGCTTGGTCTCGACGACGAGTTACGCGCCCGTCGCGGTCGCGTCGCGCCGCTCCCCAAGGCGCCGACCGCGCAGGAGATCATCCGCGGGACGACGATCACCGGCGGCCGGGATGAGGAGCGGACGCGGCTCCTGCCGACCTCGGCCGGCGGTGGCGGAGGCGGAGGAGGGACGTCGGCACCGTCGGGCTCGAAACCCGGTCAGGTCGCGGGAGGCGGCGGTCCTGGCGGGGGAGGCGCGCGCGCGGCGGGGCAGGGCGAGGCGGTCGGCCGGGCTCGTCAGCTGGCGGCCGGCTACCAGCCCGCCGTGATCAAGGTGGTGTCCTATGCCCGTGGAGTCGCCCGCGCGACGGCGACCGGCCAATATGTTCAGCGCGAGGATGTCGCGCTCGAAACGTATGACGGGCGGATCCTCGCCGATCGCCAAGCCGTCGCCGACGAGATCAAGGCCTGGTCGACCAACTTCGCCAAGCGGGCCGAGAGCCACGACGTCGGCGCCGTGCGCTTGTCCCTGCAGGGGGTGGCCGACACGACCGAGGGCAGGGAAACCTACGAGAAGGCGATCGCGGCGGGATTCGAAGGCCACCGGTATGCTTATCGCCTCGACGTCACGCAGAAGGGCGAGCTCGAAGCGCGCATCGTCACAGCAATGGCTGGAGCGGGCAAGGAGCGCTTCCGGGTTCGGGAAGAGCGCGTCGGAGAAGAGGGCAGGGGTTTCACCCGGAAGCGGCTCGATCTGGCGTCGGAAGCGCGCGCGAAGGAGCGGATAACGGTAGCCACCGGCTTGGCGCCGGACGCAATCGCCATCGCTCCGGGCGCCACGAGCCATGGCCGCGACGGCGTTACCTATCGGCTGAATAAGCTGATCGAGAAAGGGCCTGCGATCGACGATCGTGGCCGCGCGATCGCCAATGTCGCCGAGACCAAGACCGCGGCGCGAGAATGGGGAGCCACGCTCCGCTCGCAATCCTCGCGTGATACCATGCATCTGATCGTGTCGGCGAAGGCCGGGACGGACGTTGGCGCGCTGACGCGGGCTGCCCGCGCGTTCTTGCAAGATCGTTTTGCCGATCACAAGTTCATATTCGGCGTCCACACCGACAAGGAGGCCGACGGCCATGTCCACGTCCACGCCGTCGTCGCGGTCAAAAGCGAGTCCGGGCAGAAGCTGCATCCGAGCCGAGAGACCTTCAGCGAATGGCGCCAAGTCTATGCCCAGCATGCGCAGGCGGAAGGTCTCAAGATCGTCGCGACATCCGCACGCGAGCGCGCGTCGTCGCAAAGCTACGGCCCCAAGGACAAGGCGATCGTCGAAGCGGCGGATCGGCCGCGGCCGACACGAGAGGCAAGCGATCGCGCCTATGCCGCGGATCCAGCCAATCGGCGGCTCATCGACAATGCCCGGCAGCGGATCGCGGTCGCGCGGACAAATCCAATTCGCTTACCCCTGAGGGCGCAGGACCTGAAGTTCGTTAACGAGGGCGTTCAGGCCTGGCGGACGATTGTAACCGAGCAGCCGGCGAACGCGCAAGCAAAGGACATGCTCGAGCGCCTGCTCATGGCCCAGACTGTCGGGTCTATCGTGCAGACGATCGGGAAACGCGTGGAGCAGCTGACGAAGGAGAACCCGACCATGGCAGTGACATCGGAGCAGATGGCAAAGGATCTGCGCCTCATGAACGACGCGGTATCGCGAACGAGCGACCTGCTGCAGGGCGAGACGAAACAGCAATTTCGCGAGGCCTCATCGCGATATCTCGAGACGCTCGCAAACCGCGTCGACCTGCAACGAGCTTCAGAACACGGCATCCAGCAGATGACGCGCGCCGAAGTCGAGGCGATCGCCGGTGCCAATGCCGACAGGCTCATCGAGCGGGCGAGCGGAATTCAGCAGCGTGAAGAGCGTGAGGCCGCTGCGGCCGCGAGATTGGCAGATCGCGCGATTGCCGCTGAGCGTCGGGAGGAAGCCACGGCCGGCATCGACCCGACGTCCCAGCGCGAACTCCGCGCCGAGCGGGCGATCGTCGCCGGCGCGCAGAAGTCAGCAGCGCAGGAGACGCGGGAAGCGGCGGCGGCGCGCGAGGCAGCAGCATCGCTCGCGCAACATCCTGCCGACCGCCTGTCGCCGACGCTACTTCAGAGCGATGCGCTCGCGCAGCTGCGTGCCGAACAAGAGCAAATCATTCGTGAGATCGAAGCCAGCGAGGGGGCCCAGGCTCAGTCGACGAAACCACAGCGGATGACGTAGTTATCCAGAAACGTCGGACGGCACGAGACTACCATGTTCTCGCGCCTGGCGCCGCGGCAAGGTCTAAAATTGGCGACGAGATCTGCGAGACGTTCACCTCCGGCCAAAACACGCGATTGTTCCGACTGATCCCCGAGACGACCGCTAAGATGCGCCGGATCCTCGATCCCGGCTGGGTGCTCGAGCTCGAAGCCGGTCGAGAAGCCGGCTGGTGACGGTGCCGGACGAGAGGAGACGGGAGACTATGGAAGCTCCGCCCCGTAGAAAGCCTCCCCCTGGATCTGCTCGCCGTGCTCGTCGAAGATCATGAGTTCGCAGGCCCGGTGCCGCTGTCCGTTCAGATCGGCCTCGTAGATCACGTTGAGCTCTCGTCGGACGGGATCCCATGTCGCGCGGTCGAGTGTGAACGCAAGCGCGGTCAGCTTGTCGAGTGCCGAACGCCAATAGTCGGCGAGGGCGGTTTTCCCTTCAATGCGAGACGAGCCGACATATTTGGCTGCGACCGGACTGAGGAAGACGGCATCGTCGCGGAAATGACTCAGCACCACTTCGAGGTCGCGTCGGTTCCATGCTCTGATCCAGCCCTCGGCGAAAGCCATCATAGCGTCCCGCGTCATAACCACGTGTTGCTGTATAGGCGCCACAGCTTCTGGCTCGTCTCGTTCGCTCATGCGCTAAGCCTCGCGATCCATGCTCCCCAGAACAGGCTCGAGAAGAAAAGTCGCGGCGGCTCGAAGCCGGTCTCGCCGAGCAGGCTTTCGACCGCGGCGTCCGACTCGGGCGGATCGGCGCCCTGCAGGATCTTGCCGCGCTTCGCCTCGACCTCTTCCCGTGACGCGCCCGCCATCCGCCAGCGCTCGCCCCAGGCCTTCAGGAAGGGCGGGTTTTCGGCATAGGCGCCGCGATTGCAGGCGAGAATGAGCGTACCGCCGGGGTGAAGCCGCGCCGCGACCGCGCGCAGCATAGCAAGCTTCGCCTCGCGTCCGCGAAGATGATGGAGAACGCCCATAACGGTCACAGCATCGAAGCGGTTGGCTTCCGGCAGTTCGTCGACATAGCCGGAGTGCCAGGTCGTCAGATGGCTAAGACCGGCGGCCTCGACGGATGCAATGGCCCCGGCCAGCATCGGCGGGGAGGGATCGACCGCAAGGAAGCGCCAGCTCGGCCGAAGCTTGCCGGCGACGAGGATCTCCTGCGCCGTTCCGCCCGCGCCGACGACCAGGATCCGTCGGTCCAGGCTCTCGCCGAGATCCGCCGACAGGAGACAGGCGGCAAGCTCATGGCAGGCGTCGTAGCCGGCGAGCGCGATACGGCTTTGCTCGGCATATTCGCCGGCGCGCGTGCGGTCGAATTTGGCGGCGGATGTGGTCATGATCCTCAGGCTGCCGCAGCTTCGATCAGCGTGATGTCGAGCAGGAATGAGCCGTCCGGCTCGATTGCAAAATGCGCTCGCGTCTCGGTGGATGCCGCCGCTTGAAGCGCCCGGATTGCCTTGACGTTGTCGGCAGGTGTCCGCATCCGCGCCGTCCAGACCGGGAAGTCCATACGCAACTGCCAGCTTCGTGACGAAGTAACGGTGAAACCGACACGATGCAGCGCCGCCATCCATTCGCTCACGCTGTAGTCGCGCACATGCGAGGTGTCGCGCAGCAATTCGACGGCCTGCAGATGGGTATCGAAGAGCGCCGGCCCGGGCGAGCAGGCGTCGATGAAGATGGCCGGAGCGCCGGACTTCAGCACGCGGCGAGCCTGTCGCAGGCCGCCGTCGAAATCCTGCCAGTGATGTGCCGAGTAGCGGCAGGCCAGGAAGTCGAAGGCAGCATCGGGGAAGGGCAGGCGCTCGGCCGGCGCCTCGACGGTCTCGACGTTGGAAAGACCTTTTTCGCGTGCCGTGTCTGCCACCGCGGCCAGCATCTCGCGCGAGAGGTCAGCGGCGGTAACCCGCGCCGCGTGACGCGCCATCAGGTAGGAGACATGGCCGCCGCCCGTGCCGAGGTCGAGCGCATGCCGGGGCCCGTGCTGCGCAACGATGGCGTCGAGCGCCTGGAGATCGGCGCCCTGCGCGTGAACGACACTCTCGACATAAGCCTTGGCGCGTGGCCCGAACTGGGCCTCCACGACGCTATCGTGATATTTTGCCATGAGCGTATCCTGCGAAGTTCGGTCCCCAGCATGCGCACTATTGAAACTGTTACAATATAGAGTTTTATCCTATTATCATTTCCGCCATGCTCGGATCCGACCAACGCCGCCTTCTCGGCGATTTCGTGCGCGCCCATCGCGAGCGCGCCAGACCTGCCGTTGCGGCCGGCCGCCGCCGGACACCCGGCTTGCGGCGCGAGGAGCTCGCAGCGCTCGCAGGCATCAGCATCACCTGGTGCGCATGGATCGAACAAGGACGTCCGGTACAAGCCTCGCCCGAGACACTGGGGCGGCTGGCCGAGGCCTTGTCGCTGACACGGGCGGAGCGCGCCTATCTGTTCGAGCTCGCCGACCGGGTCGATCCCGACGATTCTGCCGGTCTCGCCGAGGCGGCACCGGCGTCGCTGGTCGCTGCGGTCAAGACCTTCGCGCATCCGGCCTATGGTCTCGATCGCCTGTGGAACGCCTGTTGCTGGAACGAGTCCGCCGCCAGTCTGTTCTGCGGCTGGCTCGATGGCGACCATCAGCGCAACCTGCTGCGGTTCGTCTTCATCGAGGACAAAGCCCGCTCGCTGATTCCGCAATGGCAGGATCGCGCGCGCCGGCTTCTGGCGGAATTCCGCGCCGATTTCGGCCACAATTTTCGCGATCCCCGCGTCAAGCAGTTCATCGAGGGGCTCAAGGCGGAGAGCCCGCTCTTTGCGCGGCTGTGGAACGATCAGGACGTTCAGCACCGGATCGGCGGAACGCGAACCTTCGATCATCCAAAGCTTGGGCGCCTCAGCTTCGATCAGCACAGCTTCAGCTCAACGGAACGTCACGACTTCAAGCTGGTGCTGCTGGTGCCGGACCCATCGGCAAGCGGGCGATCGCGATCGTTGGCGAGAAACCCTGGATGAGCGATCGCCCGGTTCATCAGTGGCGCCGATCCGCCGCCGCCTCGATCACGCGATCGCGGCGAGTTCGCTCGCGGGGTAGTCGATGTATCCCTTGATCACGCCCTGTTGGAGGCTGTCCGGATCAGGTGTCGCCAATTACAAACAAGAGGCACTTGAACGCTAGCCAGCGGAAACTACGTGTCTCTGGGCCCACAATTGGGACCAACATGGAGAAAACAGGACACCAGTGTAGGGTTAGATTGAGATGTCTTCCGCCAACGATATCACCCCTGCTTCAGGTTCAATTCGCGACACGTCGGAAGAATGTGCAGCGTCCGCTGTGTCCCTGTGGCAAGCAAGCCTGCACGGTGATCGGGACGCCTTTCAGCGACTACTTAATCCGCACCTTGAGGAACTGCTTGCTGCCGCGGGGCGCGATCTTCGGTATCATTGTGCAATCGGCGACATTAGGCAAGACGAGATCTCCGCCGAGGAGTTGGTGGGCGAAACCCTTCTTCGCGCGTGGCGCGATCGCCATCGTCGGCCCCATTCGCTGGATATTCGGCCCTGGCTGCTCGGTCTCCAATTCCGCGTTCTGACGCGCATCGTTCGGCAGGAGCTCCTACGGCGCGACTTGGCCTCCGTCTCGCTCGAAGCGCCGGCTCCCGCAGAGCCGATCTACGACGATGACGAGTCATTCTGGGAGTGGTATCAGCCGGACGAGACGCTACGATGGGAGGATATCGTAGCCGTCGACGCCACCGCCGGAGTGGAAGAACCAGAACTCTTCGATCGCGGCGTGCCAGGGCTTTCGCCGCTTGCGAGGCAAGTGCTGATCTTCCGCCATGTTCATCGCTTCACAGTCGGGGAGGTCGCATCCAGCCTCGGGTTACCCTCCCGCCGGGTTTCCGAGCTTTGGCTTGAGGGGCACGCTGTCCTGGTAGGCATAAAAAGGGACGACCGCGGCGCGAACTCGGATTGACTGGACTCTGCGCGCGTCAACCCCGAAATTGCGAGATCGTGTCACCGGTGCGGCGCGCGTGAAGGCCGAGGACCGGAGCATCTCCCGGCCTGACTGATACATGGTGGTGCTCGAGCCTTTCGCGTCAGGTGCTGGAAATGTCCGAGAGCGCGGAAGCGGCGGTTTCGACGAGCGGTCCCCGGGCGCCGATCACTCGGATGAAGCTGCGCAGTCCACGCGGTCTTCGATCTCGAAGGCATGCGTCTCGACCCACCGATCGAGTTCACGGATGACGCTGCTCAGCGAGAAACCTAAAGGCGTGAGCGAATATTCAACCCGAGGCGGCACCTCCGAGTAGCTGGTGCGCTCTACCAAGCCGTACTGCTGGAGACGGCGTAGCGCCTGAACGAGCATCTTTTCTGAAATACCGCCGATGCGCCGGCGCAGTTCTGCGGTGCGGTAGGTGCGTTCACTGAGCGCGTGCACGACGAGCAGCGTCCATTTTTCCGCTAGCAGAGCAAGCACCTTCCTTGCCGGACAATCGGCAAGAAACACATCGCAGCGGAGTTCACGGAAAGCAGAGATTTTTTCCATACTTACCTCCGGGTACGTACTTCTTCGGAAGGAGGTATGGGCACATCTCTTCGCGCGCAAGATGCCGCGCCACTTGGGTGCGGCGTCTGACGATAAAGGAGATGCGAGATGAAGTTACTTTCGATCTTGATGGCAGCTGTCTCGGCTTCCATGCTGCCCCTGCCCGCTGCTGCTCAGGAACGGCCTATCGCCATAACGGAGCAGTCCGTCCAGGCACCCGGGTTCTACCGAGTGATGCTCGGCGATTTCAAAGTTACGGTTCTCAGCGACGGAACGACCGCGGTGCCGTTCGGCGACCTACTGCATGGCGCAGATCGCGCCAAGCTGTCAGAGATGTTCCGGCGAGCCGGCGAGCCGATCGATCGCGAGACCTCGATCAACAGCTATCTGATCGATACCGGCGACCATCGCATCTTGATCGAAGCAGGCGCGGGGCGTCTCTTCGGCGACTGCTGCGGCCGCCTTCCCGCGACGCTGAGGGCGGCCGGCTACGGGCCGGAGATGATCGACGCCGTTCTGCTCACGCATGTCCATGGAGATCATTCAGGGGGCCTCACGCTGGATGGTCGCCGGGTCTTCCCAAATGCCGACATCTATCTGGCGAAGGGCGAACTCGACTACTGGCTGAGCGATGCTGCAAAGGCCCGCGCAAAGGCAAGCCAACAGAAAATGTTTGAGGAGGGCCGTGCCGCGCTGACCCCATATCAGGCAGCTGGCCGGCTCCGGACGTTCACCGCGCCGACCACTTTGTTTCCGGGCATCCGCGCCATTGCCGCGCCCGGTCATACGCCGGGCCATAGCTTCTATGAGGTCGAGAGCCGCGGCCACCGTATGCGGGTGATTGGCGACATCATCCACGCGGCCGAGATCCAACTGAGCCGACCCGATATCACTATCGACTTCGACGCGGACGAGAAATTGGCGGCGAAGACCAGAGTGGCCACCCTGGCTGAGCTCGCCAGCAAGCACGAACTAGTTGCAGGCCCGCACATCTCCTTCCCCGGACTAGGGCATATGGTCCAATCCGGGGCTGCCTATGCGTGGATGCCGATTCCCTATTCCACTGCCATTCGCCAAGTCGGGCAATGACATTCGACGCTTCTCCGCGTCGTCGCCACGCGGCCAGCGGCGGCGCGGCATTCTCATCGGACGGTGCCGTCGAGCACGGCGCGGTCTGTGACCGGAGGAGACCGGGGGCGCCGGAGTTCAAATGTCGGCCTCCCACTTCCACCTTAAATCACCGCGCCGGTGCCCGCGCCGGTGGCGGGAGCATAAGCGGTTCCGTGAGTTTGACGATTTGCTTTTGCCCCTCGTCGTCAACGACCTCCATGCTTGTAAGGCCGGTCGGCCCCTCGTCAACGGTCACACTGCGCGGCTTACGGATGAGGTGATCGAGGCCCTCGACGGCGACTTCGAGAATGTCGTCTTTGGGGTCGTAGGTAATACCAACGATTGGCACCCATTTTGTCGCGATCTGGTCACCGAGCGTCAATGCGGCAACCTCGATCTGCGCACGCTTTCCCTCCAATCCCTTTGACACGCGATCGCAGTACGATTGCCATTCGCTTTTCGAAAGTTGATGCACGGCCATTCAAGATCTCCTGTTTTCAGCGGCAACTCGTGCCAAGAACTCTAAAGTCACGACGCGAGCGCCGGTGTGCAACGAGCACGGCTCGATCCCCCGAATCCCAAAGCATGACCTGGAATTCTTCGGCGCAATGCAGGGGCTGCGATCCATAGCGACGATGATGTCGCTGGGACACGCAAGTCCGAGTGGAGCTCTCCCTCTGAATTCCCGGGCATTCTCCGAAAGCGGGGTGGGCTTTCAATATTGTGCCGCGTTTAATTCCGCGATGAACTGACGACCGTCATTGCCTCGGCCGTGTGAATCGGCGAGGCGGGATATTCGGGAGCAGCCATCGCCACATCACCTGGTCGGGGACCGGTCTCGCGTTAACCGCTAAGCCACTTATATCGTGAGGCGACATTCAGACCCGATTGACTCGTCATGGAGTGTTGGATTGAACGAAGATCCGTACAGAGTGCTGGGTGTCGGGAAGAACGCCAGCCAGGACGAGATCCAAAAGGCTTATCGCAAGCTCGCGAAGAAGCTTCATCCGGACCTCAATCCTGGCAACAAGCAGGCCGAGGAGCAGTTCAAGGCAGCATCTGCCGCCTACGACCTGCTGAGTGATTCCGAGAAGCGTGCGCGTTTCGATCGCGGCGAGATCGATGCCTCCGGCCAGGAACGTCCGCGGCAGCGCTACTATCGCGACTATGCGGGCGCGGCCGCCGGGGACCATCCTTATGCGACGGCGGAAGGTTTCTCCGATTTCAGCGATGATAGCGACCTTTTCTCCAGCATTTTCGGTCGGGGTGGACGCTTTAATTTGAAAATGCGTGGCGAGGATGCGCGCTATCGCCTTCCAGTAGAGTTCCTTGAAGCGGTCAACGGAACGGTTCGCCGTGTCACCCTAGCTGATGGCTCAACTGTCGATGTGAGCGTTCCGCCAGGCGCGCGGGAAGGTCAAATGCTAAGGCTCGCGGGCAAAGGGAACCCTGGCGTCGGCGGGGGGCCGCCCGGCGACGCCTTCATCGAGATCATCGTCAATCCCCATCCCTTCTTCACGCGACACGGAGACGACATCCATCTGGAGCTCCCGATTTCGCTAACCGAGGCCGTCCTAGGCGGAAAAATCTCGGTCCCGACCGCTACTGGAGCCGTGACAATGAGCATCCCGAAGGGCTCCAATACGGGCACCATCTTGCGCTTACGCGGGAAGGGCGTTTCGCGCCACGACGGCTCGCGCGGTGACGAATATGTCAAACTCAAAGTCGTACTGCCCGACAAGCCGGACGCAGAGCTCGAACAGTTCGTGCGGGGATGGGCCGTCGGCAAGGCCCAGGACCCGCGAAGCGGGATGGGAGGATGAATGCTGGATTTCAATGAGTTTCTAGTGCGGGTGCAACTTAGTGAGGACGTAATCGAGGCGTGGGTCGCAGAAGGATGGTTGCGCCCCCGACGGACGGGGACAGGACCGGCTTTCTCTGAGATCGATGTTTCGCGTGCTCAGCTGATACAGGACCTTCGGGACGATCTTGGTGTGAACGAAGAAGGCGTCGCGATCATACTTGACCTAATCGACCAGATGCATGGGTTGCGAAAGACGTTGCGCGAATTATGCGGAGCAATTGGGATACAGCAGGCTGATCTGCAGCACCGCATCCTTTCAGAGATGCGCAGCCAGCGGCCGATTCAGCTTAAGGGGCCAGAGCGGTAATGACGGAACGAGCCGCATCGCGAGGCTTCCGGTTGAACGCTTAATCTACATCAGACCTATGTCGCGGGGGTAAGCAATGAAACTGCTTGAAAGGTTTGATATAAATACCGCTGGATGGCGCTTAGCGAGCACCTACGAGAGATTCGAGCAAGTCGTCGTCTTGATCCTGACCGGGTTGATCATTGTCGTGATCGCTTCGGCAGTTTGGCATCTCGCGGCGAAAGTGCTGTTCACCCTCATATTATCGAGTTTTGATCCAACCGATCCCACCGTTTTCCAAACCGTCTTCGGAATGATTCTGACGGTTATCATTGCGCTAGAATTTAAACACTCGATCTTAATAATGGTCCGACGTCAGCAGAGCGTGGTGCAGGTCCGTACCGTAGTCCTGATCGCGATGCTGGCCGTCATTCGGAAGTTTATAATACTCGATATTTCCGCAACCACGGCGGCCCACGTGTTTTCTCTAGCTGCAGCGATCGTCGCGCTTGGTTCCGTGTATTGGCTTGTTCGCGATCAGGATCGGAAAGATGAAGTCGACAAGCAGGAAGCCAGTCCAACCTGATCGGGTCTCCGGTCCCCCGGTGCGGAAGGACATTGCTCCTTCTAAAGGGGCATCCCCCAGAAGCACGCAGGCGTGTGAGAATTGACGGTCGTCAGGGCGGCCCCCTTTCGTCACGGGCAAACTACCGGATGGGCGGCCGGCAGAGGAGGCGACCGCCGCGCAGGTCCAAGACGGGTGCATCGGGAGCTAGCATGTCATCGCCACACAGCAAGGAAGATGAGCTTGTCGCCACTGACGCTATAGACGCTGCAACGTTGCTAGCTGAGAACGCCGCACTTCGAGATCGATTGCTGCGAGCACTAGCAGAAGCTGAAAACGTTCGGCGACGGGCTGAGCGAGAGGCTGAGGAGACGCGCAAGTTTGCGGTTGCGGAGTTCGCGCGAGAGCTGCTGCCTGTCGTAGACAATCTCCAACGCGTAATCGATGCCAAGACGGCCGCACCAAGCGAGCCCGGCGATGCGTTGACGGAGGGCGTGGCCACCACCTTACGGCTCTTTCTCCAAACGCTTGAGCGCTTTGGAATTAAAAAGATTTCGGCTCTCGGGACGCGTTTCGATCCAACCATTCATGAAGCCCTTATGGAAACGGCCGATCGGTCGCATCCGCCAGGAACGGTAACGAACGTCCTGGAGGACGGTTTTACTATTGGCGGACGTCTTCTCCGACCGGCGCGGGTGTCGGTGGCCAAGGAGCAGGCCGATGGCTGACGTCGTGAGCGAAGAGAATTCTGCTGGACCACCGCGCGATCTGGCACCGCCGGAGTCGCTCATCCCAAGTCCGAAAAGACATTGCTTTGTGCCCCAAGGTTGGCCGAACCCCAGAGCGCCTCTGGGCTCAAGAGAGTCCTCCGAAGCAAAGCGCTCTGCAGAGCAAACCACGGAAATGCTGTGGTAACGCTCATATGCGAGATGAAAACGATGTCGAGAACTGTCAGTGTCAACTTGAAGCGTCCGTACCGTATCCTGTGCAACGAGAATAATTACCTGCGTGTTGGGTACAAGATCTTACACGAAGTCACGTCGGGGCGTTTCGACAGACGTCACGCCACCTGCTGGTGAAGTATCATGCTGTCTGTGCTCCAAGGAGCTGCCGTGTCGCTTGTCGTCCTGACGGGAGGATCAGTACCGAATTATAGCGCTGAGCGCTTCTGTCGTGGGATCGCGGAGCTTCTTCACGACCCTGACTACCGGCAGCCATGCATTGCACGCGAGCGTGAGGCATTCGATAGCCTGAAGGGATCATGGTCAAAGTTCGACGCGCGGGATCGCTCCCGTTGCGTCAGCCTTAGCTCGCTGGGTGCCACGCCCAGCTATCTGGAACTGCTCGCCTGTCTCGAGACCGCACAGGAGATCCGGGAACGGGAGGCGCGGGAGCACCTGTTGCAACGCGGTCGTCGTCCTTGACGCGCCGTGGCGCCCGCAACGTCTGCTTCGAGCCGATGGCGACGAATCGCTGGCTCCGCCTTAAGTTTCGATTCACGCGGCCTCTGCGATGCGCGAAACGCCCGGCCCGAGCAGCCGAGACTTTAATCTCGGCTGCCGGTCTCCTTCATGGAACGCCGTTCAACGGTAGCCGGCACGGCTCAAGGCCCAATCGAGTTCACGCAACGATGGTTGGACGAGGACCTGGCCCCCGATCGTGACCGTCGGGCTTCCGATCCGGCCACCCGCGATCCATTCGAGCTGGGTTCTTGCTTCTGGATGGGCCTCCCAGTCGATGAATCGATAGGGTACCCCGGCGCGATCGAGATGCCGGCGCACCATCATTGTAATGCCGCACCATCTGCTGCCGTAAACCGCTACATCTGCGGTCTGTGGCCGCCTAACAACGGGAGAGTACGTCGACGCATACATGGTGAATCCTCCTCAAGCTGCCTTGGGAGTTGCCAGCCGATCCAGCGCGTCGAACAGCTCGTAGATGTCCGGCACGTGCTGGAGTTTGGGTGACACTTGGGAGTGGCGAATGACCCCATTCTCATCGATGACGTATAGGGCTCGTTCAGAGAATCCGTCAGCCTCGCGCCAGACCTTATAACGCCGGGCAACATCCCCTTTCGGATTGAAGTCGGCCAGCAGCGGGAAGGTCAAGCCGCGCACAGCTGACCAGGCCCCGTGGCTGTACAGGCTGTCGACGGAAATCCCGACCACATCGGCGCCACGTTTGCCGAACTCATCGAGCTCGTGCTGATAGAGATCAAGCTGGCGACTGCAGCCTGGGCTCCAGTCGAGCGGATAGAAGGCGAGAACGACACGACGCCCTCTATAATCAGACAAGCGCACGGTCCGACCATTTGCATCAGGGAGCGCGAAGTCGGGCGCTTGTTCTCCCACGGCAAGCGGCGTGCTGAGCGCGTCACCTTCCATCGCGGGTGCGTGCTCATGGAGGTCGACAATGTCCTCGATGGTGGGTCCCGACCGGGATTGGTTCCCGCTGCCTAACGTCTGGACTCGCCAGAGCTCCTGAACCATCCCGTGGAGCAGCGAAAGCGCCTTCCTTTCGGCGCCGTCCGGTAACTTCGGTGCGAGTGCGGCGAAATCGGCTTCGAGCTGCTCAATACGGCTCGGCCGGACATTCAACTGACCAGTGTGGCTGTCCATAGCTAAACCTCTTCAATTAGATCCTTTCCGTTGGTTGACGAAGTGCCGTGGTTGTCCGCCGGCACCACGACATCGATATAAGTGCGGTCCACGGCACATGCCAATGAAGCAGCCCGAGGAAACAACGCAATTTCTGACCAGATGTGACGGCAAGACGTCTTGTACAAGGAGACCGAAGATGACGGAGAAACGCCGGGTCGTATGCCCGAACTGCGACAGTATCAACGCCGTACCGACCGATCGGCCGGCCGAGGCCGCAAAGTGCGGGCGTTGCCACGCCAAGTTATTCCAGGGCCTTCCAATCGATCTAAGTTCCGAGCGATTGGAGAGGCACGTCGCGAATTCAGACATTCCGATTGTGGTAGATTTTTGGGCTCCCTGGTGCGGCCCATGCCGTGCGATGGGGCCAATCTATGCACAGACTACGAAATCGATAGAGCCCAGGGTTCGGTTCGCCAAGGTGAATGTTGACGAAAACCCCCAGGCTGCGGCGCGATATAGCATCCAGGGGATTCCGGCTTTGGTGGCCTTTCGGGAAGGCAAAGTCGTGGCGCGTCAGGCGGGCCTGACAGATGCCCAGGCGCTCCGCGGATGGGTGGAGCGGCTGGCGGCCTGATCGGGTAATAATAGGTGTCAGAAAAGTGACCGTGCCTCTTGAACCGGTAACGGGTTGAACTAAATCACCGAACGCCGGCTGCCACCGTCGGGGCCGGCAGGATCGAGTGGCTGAATCGCCTCATCGATCTGGAATCGATCTTGTATCCATGTTGCTCAAAGGGAGAATGTGGCTATGAGCACTACGTTTGATCTATCTCCGCTGTATCGGTCGAGCGTCGGCTTCGACCGGATGCTTAACAGTCTCGAAAATGCCGGTCGCTTCGCGACAATCGATGCTTGGCCGCCCTACGACATCGTCAAGACAGGTGACGACGATTATCGCATCGAGATGGCGGTGGCTGGATTCACCGAAGACGAGCTGACCGTCACGCAGGAGCAGAACATGCTCATCGTTGCAGGGCAGAAGTCCGGCGAGGACCAGAGCGGACGATATCTGCACCGAGGCATTGCGGCTAGGTCTTTCCAGCGCCGCTTCGAGCTTGCTGACCACGTGAAGGTCGCAGGCGCGAGCCTAGTCAATGGTCTGCTGACGATCAGCCTGCAGCGCGAAATCCCCGAGGAAATGAAGCCGCGCCGCATCGCGATCGCGACCACTGACGGGATGGCGAAGGGTAACCGCGATCAGCCCGAACCTCACAAACTAGCCGCCTAAAGCTTCTGCCAGAGGTGGTTTCTTCACGGCGCTGGACGGTACGTCCGGCGCCAACGGCAGAACTTTGCAAACCAGCTAAGAGAAAGGAGAACAATCATGAGTGTCCGTGACCTTATTCCGTGGGGTCGCAATAACAATCAGACCCCTTCTGTTTATCGTGACGAGGATCGAAATCCGTTCCTTTCGTTGCATCGCGAGGTGAACCGCCTGTTCGACGACGTGTTTCGGGGCTTCGACAGCCGGCTGCCCGCGTTTGGTTCGCTCTCGTCGTTCGCCGGCAGTTGGCCAAGCGTCGAAATCTCCGAAACTGACAAGGAGATCAAGGTGACGGCCGAAATCCCCGGCCTCGAGGAGAACGACGTCGAGGTTCTGATCGATGACGGCGTGCTGACACTGAAAGGCGAGAAGCGTTCCGAGACCGAGGACAAGGAGAAACAGTTCTCCGAACGCTTTTATGGACGTTTCGAGCGCCGCATCCCCCTCGGGGTTGAGGTCGAGGAGGACAAGATCGACGCGCGCTTCAAGAGCGGTGTGCTGAGCATCGTGCTCCCCAAGAGCGCCAAGGCCCAGTCGCAGGTGAAGCGTATCGCGATCAAGAGCTAACGTATATCGCGTCGGTGGCGGGCCAGCGGGCCGCCACCGACGAGATCCTTCGCCAAATTGGGAGGGATAGCAATGACGGAGAATATCAGACACACCTTGAATACTGGATCGGTTGGACCGACGCGGTCACGGTTCACTAACGACAACCGCGCGTCGCCACTATCGATGGGGCGCTCGTTGTTCCCCGAAGACGCGGTCGCGCACATTTACAAGCCGTCCCGCTCGGTGGTGACGTCGGGTACGGCTCGCACGAAGGGCTGGAAGCTGCGCTTCGAGCCGCGGAGCGCGCCTTTCATCGAGCCCCTCATGGGCTGGACGGGCAGTGAGGATACACTGACTCAGGTCGAGCTCAGCTTTCCGACTCTGAAATCAGCGGTTCATTACGCGGAGCGGCAAGGCTTGTCCTATGTCATCGAGAGAGGGCGGCAGGCCCCCCGGCACACGAGCACGCCAGGGGCGCACATGAACCATCCCTTCTCCGACGCGACGCTGGCGAAGCTTGGGCTGTCGCACCTGCAGCGAAAGTACGGACAGGCTATGGAGGACGCCGCGAATCGGAACGATCCTGCGGGTCCGGAAACATGGGCGTCGCCAATGGATGTCTTGGCGGACGCGGCGCTGTCGCTAGAGGCCAAACGATCGATTCTAATGAACTGGGCTTACACCGAGTACTTGATCGATCTGGCGACGAACGAGGGCATGCCCGAGAACAATCGCCCGACGCGACTAGATGAGGTCGAACAGGCGTTGCTTGCGCTCGAATGTCGCGTCGCTGCGGACGATGCCCGCTCGAAACGAAAGGTCGCGTGAGGTGCGGCCATGGACCCATTCGTCATCTTCGATTGCGAGAAGGTCCTGCGGAATCGCTTCGCGCTGACGGTCGTCGCCGCAGCGCGGAGCAGGGCGCTCAAGACGGGGAGCGCCCCTCTGCTCAAGCGGCCCACCACGGACGTCGTCGACCTCGCCCTGCAAGAGATCGCCGCCGGCGTCTTCACGAGGGACGAGCTTGACCTGTGCCAGCTTGACCGCAAGCCCGCGCGGTCGCTGCCGTCGCCGGCCCGCCACCAGCTCCCTGACCGCGCGGTGGGTGCCACTGCAGCGGTTTCTGGTAGCCAGACTTTCATTGATGATCGTCATCGCGGGAGCACTTTTCGGTGGTGCAATTAACGATCTACGGATGATGGATCCAACCAACAAGGAGGAATAACCAATGGTGAAATCGTTGTCGTCAAACGGCCGGCCGGCCCTCGATGTCGTTAGTCTCGTTGCCGGTCTCGGTCTTCTGCTGTCGCCCTGGTATCTCGGCTTCACCTCTGACGCCTATGCCGCCTGGAATGCCTGGATCATCGGCGCAGCAATCTCGGTAATCGCGGTTTCAGCCCTTCTTGCGTTCCACGAGGCCGAGGAGTGGATCAACGGGGTGGCTGGCCTGTGGGCACTCGTGGCGCCATGGGCCCTCGGTTTCTCGGCCCTGACGGGCGCCATGTGGGCCCACGTAATCGCCGGCGTCGTGGTGGCCTTGGCTTCGGGCGCCTGCATTTGGTTTGCCCACAACCGTACTTGGTCCGCTGTATGACGAATTGCCATGCTCGGCCCGGCTCATTCCGGGCCGAGCTTCAGGCGTCCCGTCTGACCGCAAGCGGAAAGGACGAAACCGGTCGTAGAGCTATCATGGGGGTATTCATGAGCAAGAGAGCCACAGTCGTACATCGGTCGATCATTGTTCTCTTTACGATCTTCGTAGCCGCGGTGGGCATTCCCCCCAGCGCCTTTGGACAGGTCGTTCCCGGATTGGCAGGGCAACTTCCTACGCTCGCGCCTTTGCTAGAGCGCGTTACGCCGGCGGTGGTCAATATCTCCGTCATCTCGGAAACGCCGACCGCCTCCAACCCACTCTACAACGATCCATTCTTTCGACGGTATTTTGACCTTCCGGATCAGCCGCCGGCCCAGCAGCGCATGAGCGCAGGGTCGGGCGTGATCGTGGACGCCAGCAAGGGTTATGTCATCACCAATCACCACGTGGTGGATAATGCTGGCCAAATCACGGTGACGCTCAAGGATGGCCGCCGACTCCGTGCAGAGCTTGTCGGATCCGATCAGGCCACGGACATTGCCCTTCTCAAGGTGGAGAGCCGAAACCTCGTATCCTTGGAGATAGCCGACTCCGATCGTCTCAAAGTCGGCGATTACGTTGTCGCCATTGGTAATCCGTTTGGCCTCGGTCAGACGGTGACGTCCGGCATCGTCAGCGCCCTTGGGCGCAGTGGGATTAACAATGAGGGCTATGAGGATTTCATCCAGACGGACGCTTCGATCAATCCGGGAAACTCGGGAGGTGCGCTAATTACGCTCGACGGCAAGCTCGCCGGAATCAACACAGCAATCCTGAGTCCCGCCGGTGGCAACGTTGGCATAGGTTTCGCCGTGCCAAGCAACATGGCGCTGGCTGTGATGAACCAGCTGATCGACCATGGCGAGGTCCGTCGAGGTAGGATAGGGATCGGCATCCAGGATGTAACCCCCGATCTCGCGGAGGCGCTTGGCCTAGGGGACCTGCGCGGAGCGGTGATCAGCAATATTGAGGCGGGGTCGCCGGCCGAACATGCCGGGTTCAAGGTTGGGGATGTCGTGACCGCTGTAGACGGCCGTGCCCTTCACAGCTCCACAGACTTGCGTAACCGGATCGGCCTCACACCAGCCGGCTCGAACGTCAGGCTGTCGGTCGTGCGAAACGACGGTAGGCACGACATCAGTGTGCGGATCGAAGGAGCGCAGCGGGCCTCGTCGCAATTGACGGGAACGCCTTTTGATGGGGCAAGCTTGCGAAACGCCTCCGCCGAGGAGGCGCGGGAGGTTGGCGCAGGAGGGGTTGTCGTGGAGAGCGTCGCTCCGGGAAGCCGGGCCGCGCGCGCTGGTCTGATGCGCGGAGACATGATTTTGGCGATCAATCGCACGCCGGTGACATCGATCAATGATGTCCGTCGCTGGACCGCCGATCGTAAGAGCACCCTCGCCGTCGAACTTGTACGCAACGGCGCGCGTACGCTTCTGATCATCAGGTAATCGGAGCACACTGAATGGAGATGGACAGGAAGACCCAGTTCAATATTTGGTACTGGATCGGCGCGTTCTTTTTACTGATGGCGTTTCAGTACCTTTATGCGACCGCCACTCAAGTTGCTCAAATTCCCTACAGTCAATTCGAGACTTATGTTCGCGATGGCAGGATCGCGGAGGTGGCAGTATCGGACCGGTTTATCCAAGGGCGTTTCAAGGAGCCCGTCGAGGGCCGGTCCTTCTTCATCACTACGCGCGTCGAGCCCGACCTTGCCCGCGAGCTTCAGCAGCACGGTACCGTCGTCAGCGGCCAGATCGAGAGCACATTCCTGCGAGACCTCCTGTCCTGGGTTGTCCCCGTCGTAATCTTCCTTGGCATCTGGATGTTCATGCTCAAACGGGTGGGTGGCGGCATCGGTGGTGGGCTGATGCAGATCGGCAAGTCCAGAGCAAAAATCTATGTCGAGAAGGACACCGGCGTCACCTTCGAGGACGTCGCCGGCGTCGATGAGGCCAAAGATGAACTCAAGGAGATCATCGACTTCCTAAGGGATCCCCGCGGGTACGGCCGGCTTGGCGGACGCATGCCGAAGGGCGTGCTGCTCGTCGGTCCGCCTGGTACGGGTAAAACGCTGCTGGCTAAGGCCGTGGCCGGCGAGGCCGGCGTGCCCTTCTTCTCCATCTCAGGTTCTGAGTTCGTCGAGATGTTCGTCGGCGTAGGCGCAGCGCGGGTGCGCGATCTGTTCGAGCAGGCGCGTGCCAAGGCGCCCGCGATCATTTTTATCGATGAACTCGACGCGCTCGGCCGCGCGCGAGGCCTCGGACCTCTTGTGGGTGGCCACGACGAGAAAGAACAGACGCTTAACCAGTTGCTGGTCGAGCTCGACGGTTTCGACTCGTCGACTGGTCTCGTTCTTTTGGCAGCGACCAACCGCCCGGAAATCCTTGACCCTGCCCTGCTGCGCGCCGGCCGCTTCGACCGCCAGGTCTTGGTCGACCGGCCCGACAAGGCCGGCCGTATCCAGATCCTGAATGTGCACCTGAAGAAAGCCAAGCTCGCGTCCGACGTCGACGCGGATAAGATCGCCGCACTCTCGCCCGGTTTCACCGGAGCCGATCTGGCCAACCTCGTAAATGAGGCGACGCTGCTGGCAACCCGGCGCAAAGCCGATGCAGTGAGCATGGAAGACTTCAACAACGCCGTCGAACGCATCGTTGCAGGGTTGGAGAAGCGCAACCGGCTGCTCAACCCGAGAGAACGCGAGATCGTCGCCTATCACGAGACAGGCCACGCGCTGGTCGCCATGGCGCTGCCTGGGGTCGATCCGGTTCACAAGGTTTCAATAATCCCACGTGGGGTGGGCGCCCTTGGGTACACGATACAGCGCCCGACCGAGGATCGCTTCTTGATGACCCGCGAAGAGTTGGGGAACAAGATGGCGGTCTTGCTTGGCGGAAGGGCTGCCGAGCACATCATCTACGGCCACCTTTCAACGGGCGCCGCCGACGATCTAGCCAAGGTTACTGATATCGCGCGCGCCATCGTCACGCGATACGGCATGACCGAAAGGCTCGGCCACGTGGCCCTTGAAAGGGACCGCCGCTCATTTATTGGAACCGATCAGCCCTACTACGGTCCGGAGGAACGCTCCTACTCTGAGAAGACGGCCGCCGAAATTGACGAAGAAGTGCAGCGCATCGTGGAAGAAGCCTTCGCAAGGACCGTCAGCCTGTTGCAGCAGCGACGCGAGTCATTGGACCGGGTGGCCCGGACGCTGCTCGAAAAAGAGACTCTCGAAGAAAGCGAACTCACCGAGCTAGCGGGACAGACGTCCCCTAGAGAAGGCACTCAAGTACGCACAGTTGGATGCTAAGCGGCGGTTGCACGCGAAAAGTGAGAAGGACCGCGCAGCGAGGGCGGCAAGATCATGCGTGACGGAGGTTGCGTCATAGGGTCGGTTCGGTATCGGTCTATAAAATGGAGGACTTCGTCGATGACCTCGGGCCTCCATGGCTTCTCAATAGCGCCCAAGGCGCACGCAAAATCCCCCGGGATGGCCTCCGGATTAGCGGTCACAAAAACCACAGGCGTTTTCGTCTCCCTAACAACCGCCGATGAAATACTCGCACCCGAAGGCCCGTCACGAAGATTGACATCAACGAACGCCAAGTCGGGCGAAGTTTGCAGCGCCGCTACGAGGGCCTCGGTTGCGTCTGCGGCCGTTCCTACAACCTCGTGCCCGCGTCGCTCGAGCATGGTCTTCAGATCCAACGCGAGAAGCCAGTCGTCTTCAACAACCAGGATGCGCAACGGTTTCATTGCACTTCCTCCACCCGACACTGTCATGGGTCTAAATCGCCGACATAGTGGTCCTTGCCATTCCGGCTATTTAACGGCCGTCATTTCTACTTGGTTCCCCCCGTCGAAGAGACGCGGACGCTTTCGCGATGCGTCGACGCCCGCCCGCAGGGGGCAAGGTGGGTCGCAAGGGACACCTGACGAGGCAAGCCACGGCGTGAGCACCTATGCGAGCGATTGCGACGCTTCATGCGCGGAGAGCGATTTCTGATGGCTGGTCACCCGGGAGATGGTCCCACGCCACGTGTTCTTCGATTGTTCATAGCCGACGGAACCCCGGGTGGGCGAAGGGCGCTCATCAGTCGAAATCGCCTCGCAGCTGCGCTCGACGAGCACAAGTGCCGCATCGAAGTCGTCGACGTTCTAACGAGCCCAGAAGCCGCGGAGAGTGCTGGGGTTCTCGCAACCCCGACGCTTTCGGATGACTCAGCAACACCGCCTCGTCGAATTATTGGTGACTTCAGTAACGTCGACCAGATCATCGCGTTCTTTGGGTGCCCACGAAAGGAAAAACACCGATGACATCCCGCTCGCGTGATGGAGAGGCCGTCGGCGACGCCGCGGGTGGCGTGTTCGATCACGCTGCTTATTCAATATGACGAACAATCTCACGCCCTCCGGATCGACAGGCGAACGCCTGGAGATCGATGACTGCGACAGCCACTTTGGCCTCGCGCCCTCCTCGTTTCGTCTGCTCGTGGAGAACACGGCTGACGGAATACTGCTCGTCGATCCCGACGGAGCCGTGCTCTATGCCAATGCGGCAGCGGCCAGGATTTTCGGCCGACGCAGGCGCGATCTTCTTGACGTGTCGCTCGGCCGTCCCATCGTTGAAGGAGAAGCGACCGAGATCACAGTTAGGCGCCCCAACCTGAGTCCGGCTCAGGTGGAGCTCAGAGTTGTGGAGGTGGAATGGAACAGCGAGCATGCCCTGCTCGCCAATCTGAGGGACGTGTCCTTGCAACGCGCCAATGAACAAAGACTGCGCGAACTTCAAAAACTGGAGGCTCTCGGTAAACTTGCGGCTGGCATAGCTCACGACTTCAGGAATCTGATCATGGTTGTCCAGGCTGGACTTCGGCTGATCGGCTCAAAGATACGAGAGGGCGGCCCACCTGAAGATGTGGCGATGCTCATTCAAGAGATTATGCAGCGCACGCACAACGCCGAGGCGCTCACCGGGCAGCTGCTGACGTTCTCGCGAAAGCAAGTCCTCGCACCAAAGCTCGTCGACATCAACGAGCGAATCTTGTCGATCGCATCCATCCTCGGACCAACCCTCGGTAGGGGGATATCAATTCGGACGGAGCTGGACGACAATGTCGGAACCCTAGAAATTGACTCAGACCAGCTCGACGTCGCCTTGCTTAATCTTGCTGTTAACGCGCGAGATGCGATGGACGGACGCGGCACGCTCTCGATTGCAACTGGCGTTGTGGCCGGCGGAGTCGCCAGCAGTTCACATATGATCCGCATCACGATCACGGATACAGGCGTTGGCATGGACGCCCAAACTAAGGCGAGGGCCTTCGAGCCGTTCTTTACAACGAAGGGCGACGGAAAGGGCACGGGGCTCGGACTCAGCCAAGTGTACGGGTTTGTCGTGCAATCCGGCGGGCAGGTCCGCATTGACAGTGAGCCCGGGGCTGGCACCCGCGTGAATTTGTTCCTGCCGCGGAACCCGCCAGACCCTGACCCGCCTGCGGGCGAGTGAGAGGGAAAGGTTGATGGCGCCGGCACCCGCCAAATATCGTGACTCACGAGGGCTGAGATCAATGAGGAAGCCGCGAGCGGGCGATAACGCTGTCGATCGTCAGTGCAAGTCTCGTGCGAGAATGCTTATCTTTTTCGTTGCCAACCGACCCCGACCGGAACCATGCCGCAGCACCAAACAGAACTTATCACAATGCTGGCGCTCGGAGTCGTGCTTGCCTTCGGCTTCGGACTGGCCGCGCGATTCTTGCGCCTGCCGGCTCTGATCGGCTATTTGCTTGCCGGAATCGCGATTGGTCCGAATACACCCGGCATTGTGGGCAATGTCGAGTTAGCGCGCCAGATGTCGGAACTGGGCGTCATCCTGCTGATGTTCGGCGTGGGGCTGCATTTCTCCCTCAACGATCTTCTCGTCGTGCGTCGGATCGCTGTGCCAGGCGCGATGATCCAGATCGTGACCGCAACTCTCATTGGAACCCTCGTATCGAGGGCATGGGGCTGGAATTGGAGTGCGGGCCTGGTGTTTGGCCTTGCCCTTTCAGTGGCAAGCACGGTGGTGCTGCTGCGTGCGCTGGATGAAGTAAGTCTGCTGGACTCCCCCAATGGCAGGATCGCCGTCGGTTGGCTGGTCGTCGAGGACATCGCCATGGTGTTGGCCTTGGTAGTGCTCCCCGCGTTCGCGGCACCGGTCGGCGCGGACGCCCCGGCAGCGCCTATCGGCGCCGGGACGGCAGGTGTTGGGCTCGCGCTTGGACTCACGCTGATCAAGGTCAGCGCCTTCGTTGCGGTCGTGTTGGTCTTCGGGCGGCGTGCCGTGCCGTGGCTGCTCAGGCAGGCAGCGCGCTCAGGATCGAGGGAACTCTTTACGCTGGCGGTGCTGGCGATAGCACTGGGCATCGCTTACGGGTCGGCGGCGCTGTTCGGCGTCTCCTTTGCACTTGGCGCATTCTTTGCGGGGGTGGTGCTCAGCGAGTCCGAGCTCAGTCACCGGGCCGCAACCGAGTCGCTGCCGCTTCAGGATGCGTTCGCGGTGCTATTCTTTGTTTCGGTCGGGATGCTCTTTGACCCCTCAATCCTTGTGAATGATACGCTGTCGGTGATCGCAGTCGTTCTAGTGATTGTGCTCGGCAAAGCTCTTACCGCTACGGGGATCGTGCTCGCACTCGGCTATCCAATGTCGACCGCTTTGGTCGTATCCGCGGCGTTAGCCCAGATTGGGGAATTTTCTTTTATTCTCGCCGATTTCGGGGTGTCCCTGGGGCTTATGCCGATGGAGGGCCGTGATCTGATCCTCGCCGGAGCGTTGCTCTCGATCACTGTCAATCCATTTGCGTTTGCGGCTGCTAAGCTCATGGCGCCTTTGCTAACCGCACCCACGCCGGGAGGTGGCGAGGGTCGTCACTTCGATCCCTTGTTGGGTCTGCATGTGGAAGATCGTCCCACGGCGCAGGCGGACCACGTTATTGTCGTGGGGGCCGGCCGAGTCGGACGCACGATCGTCGCGGCGTTGCGCAAGGCAGGAACTCCGTATGTTATAATTGAGCGAGATCGGCGACGTGCCGAAAAGGCTCGTGAGGAGGGCGCAGCGGTGAAGCACGGCGATGCTGCGGCCCCGGGCGTCCTTGAGGATGCGGGTGCGGAGCGTGCGCGACTTATCGTCATTGCCGTTCCAGATGGCTACGAAGCGCGGCGCGTGCTCGAGCGCGCTCGTGAGATAGATGCGCTCGCCGAAGTTCTCGTGCGCGCTCACGGCGATGCTGACCGCACGTATCTTCAAGAACGCGGTGCGACCCGGGCAATCTCAGCCGAATACAACGTAGGCTCGGCAATGGCAGAGGCAACGCTCAGCGGCTTGGGCGTCGCGCCGGCGGCAACCTCAACTACCGTCGACGAACTGCAGGAGGCGGAAAGCTCAAATGTTGAAGACTCCGGTACGGATATGCACGGCGCCCCTGAGCTGCGTCCTCATCCAGAATAGAGAAGAGAGATCCTGTGCTTGAGTTCGCTCCCTAAGGCCGAATGATCGTGACGTTTCGGGGACCTTCCAGAGAAATTGCGCCGCGCTCGCGGAGATCCGTAAACGCTCGACAGACTGTCTCGGTCGAGAGTCCGAGCAGATCGGCGATGTCGTAGCGTGTAATGGGCAGAGCTAGATCGTTTTCGCCAGATCGGCCGATCCTATCTCTAAAATGGACCAGGAAAGCTCGCACCCGTTCCGGAGCCGACATTGTGCTCACTACGAAAATTTGCTGCTCCAGCCTTTCAATTGCCGCGAAGGTTCCCAGTCGGATGAGCTTGGCAGTCGCCGGATCAGAGTCCGCGAGAGCCTCAATTGCCGCTCGGGGATAACAGGCAACTATTGTTCCCTCCACAATTGCTTGCACCGAGGAGGCGTGCGCGTCGGATGATGAGAATCCAAAGAAGTCACCTGGGAGGTGAATGTCCGCAATTTGCCGTCGTCCATCACTGCGGATACGATATTTGCGTGTCGCTCCGGAAACGATGCGATACCACCAGTCACAACGATGGTGGTGTTCGAAGATGTCCTGATCACGCTGGAACGTCCTGAGGATGGCGATAGAGTTTAGGTCTCTCGGACTCTTGTTGATCCGTGGCTCGCAGTCCGAGCCGTCAAACCGCGATGAACGTTCCATCGACACCCCTTCAGAACGGAACCGTCCAAGCAATTGGACGACCGTGGTGACGATAGAAAAACGTGCGGGTAAGGAGCTATTTGTGGATTCACCTTATGGGAATTCTCGTAAAGGGAAATGGCCCGCTCAGAGAGTGGACGAGGTGGCGCGTCGTTACTGGGCGGGAGTCACATCTTTCCTTGCACGACCCGTTTGTCAGCGCTTAGAGGTGGATCATCACTTGGCACTACTCCTTTAAGCCAGCGAGAACCGCGAGCTTAATCGCCTCCGCGACGGTTTTCACTCCTAGCCGCCGCAACATGCGGGAACGATGAACTTCAACGGTTCGGACACTTATGCCGAGTTCGTGGGCAATCTCCTTGTGGGCCTGACCGTCGGCGAGCCGGACCAGCACCTGCCGCTCACGCTCGCTTAGCGTTTGCACGCGAGCTGCCGCCTCGTCGCGCTCGTCGGTGACCTCAGAGGATCCTCCCTCCTTTGAATCGGTCAACGTCTTTGACGTACTCGCAACCTCCTTGCCGACGACGCCAATCGCGACCGGTCCAGCCGGGGGAAGATCGAGGCGATAGAAATCGAACAGGAAAGGTCGGCTATCCTTCGACTTGGTGTGGAGCAGCCGTAGCACTCCCGTCCAACGCCCGTCGGAGAGAATCCGATGCCAAACGCCATAACGCAGCTGATCGCGGTCTCCGAGCGCCAGAAAATCGGCAATATGAAGCTCGGACGCCTCACGCAAATCAGCCAACCCGACGTGTTCAAGGCCAGCGTGGTTCACGAAGAGCGGCCGGCCCTGAAGATTCACGATGCCGATGAAATCGGACGATGCGGCGATGAGCCTTGCGAGATATGCGTTTGGAGCAGTTTTCTCGCGCCGTCGCAATTCCAACATGGCTTGGCTTGCGGCCATGCGCTGAAGGAGTGTTTCCACCTCAGTTGGGAAATCTGGCCGATCCGACGCGACTATCACGGTCGCCTCGCCGTGATTGCCGATGGGCGTTGCGTGGACAGTGACCTTGTTGCCGCTGACCGGGCTGACGATCTTTCCCCCGTCCGTAATGGCTGCCAATAGGGAGTTGCGGACAGTCGGAACGAATGGCGGCGGCAGTCGTCCGTTGGGCCCATACACGAGCTCAACGACGACTTGCAGCGTCGCTATCGACATATATACAAAGTCGGCGTTGAGGGTCTTCACAAGGACCGAGGCCAGGCTTTCGACGACCGCGTCCTCCTCCAGGTCCTTCCAGTCCGCTTGCAGAGCGGAGAGGCGAAAGAGGTCGTCGAGCGCGCGGACCAGCTTTTGATTTTCCTCCACAGGCATTTGCGTCTCCGCCGATCAGGGTCTGACAGATCCTGCGGATCGGCTCTTGCCTGCTACAATCAGGATCGGTTTTCGGCTACAGTTGGGTTCGTGTCAGCCGAGTGCAACTAGCCATAGCAGATGCAGCAGGCAGTTGTCAGGCTCGCTCCACGGACTAAATTTGCAGCGGCGGCTAGGTTCTGTCCAGACGGAGCGGTGAGAAGTGTGAACCCGAAAGTGAGACCATGAGGTTGGACACGAACGTGACTGCGAAGAAGCGACCCAGATATACCCTCCTCGATGATCCCGGGTCAGCTGCCGGGAACGAGATCATCGTCACAATTTTCGACTGGCAAGGGAAGGCCCCCATCCGGGCCACCCTCGGATGGATGGCGCATTCTCGAGAAGGCGCTCACATTGGCCCGGACGAGAGCGAGGAGGTCGATGTAGGCCTTGCGCTCGCTCAGGCGCAGCGCCTGCTTCAGCGTTACGGTTTCCAAAGGATCGTGATCGTGCTTGAGCACGAAGACCTATGGGATCCCGCGTGGGGCGATCTCGTCCGCCGCTAACGCCGGGCTAGCGACTATTGGGGCCGGACCGGGAACCTCGAGAGTCAAGCACCGGCGCGGCCCTTTTTGCACGCTGGAACGATCATCCCTTCCGGTGAAACCTTGGGCGGCGACCCCGTCTCGGCCGATGGGCGGTCGGGCTTTTGGTCATGCCCCAGCGCCGACAAATCGCGAAATAACTGACGGTCATCAGTGCCAATCCGGCGGAGAGTCGCCACGATCCCTTCAACGTCAGTAAAGGGAGTTGGCAAATGCTCGCCTATCCAGGAAATGCGGGGCGCACGTTCGATCCATTTCGGCAGATGCGACTCGTGCAACAGGATGTGAAGCGCGTGATGAACAACCTGCGAGCCCCCACAACGTCTGAATTTCCCCCAATCAATATTTGGACCGGCCCCGACGGCGCCGTGATCACTGCGGAGATTCCTGGCGTCGCTGCCGATGACCTCGACATCGCGGTCCATCAGAACACCGTAACCCTTCGTGGAAAACGGGACATCGACCCGGTCGCCGAAGGCGCGGTTGTTCATCGCCAAGAGCGCGTTGCGGGTTCCTTTGCCCGCAGCCTCGTCCTTCCGTTCCGCGTCGATGGGGAGAAGGCCGCCGCAGCGTTCCGGAACGGGCTGCTTCGGCTCGAGCTCCCTCGCCCCGACGCTGATCGCCCTCGCAAAATCGCTATAAGCCGGACTTGAAGGAGACCCGTCATGGCCGCTCAGGACACCAGCATAAGCGAGGCCGCCGAAGCCACACGAGATGCGCCGGTCTTCGTCCCTCCAGCAGATATAATCGAGGACCAGTCCAGCCTGTTGATGGTTTTAGACCTCCCCGGCGCCGATCCCGAAAGCCTCGATGTGACGCTCGACAAGCGGCTCTTGCGGATCGCGGCGCGCTCGGTGCCGAGCCGCCCCGAAGGCTACACACTGCAGCACGCCGAGTATTGGGATGGCAATTACGAGCGGAGTTTTGTCATCTCAGAGCCAGTCGACGTGGCAAAAATCGAAGCGATTTTCAAAGACGGCGTTCTGCGGCTGACGCTGCCAAAGGCGACGCCGGCGCCGGCTGCCAAGATTTCCGTCAAGGCGGCGTGAGGCGACGATGAAAATCACCGACCTCATTCCTTGGAGCGGCACCGGGCGGGACGTGGGTCCGCAAACGGGACCGGTGGACCCGCTTCGTGCGCTGCAGCAGGACATTGACCACGCATTTGAGCAATTCTGGAGGGTGCTGCCATCGCCATTTCCGGAGTTCGCACCCTCCGCACCCGATTCCGTCCGGCTGGATGTCAGCGATAGCGACAAGGCGATAACGGTCACCGCTGAATTGCCTGGCCTCTCTGAGGATGACATCGAGCTTTCGATCAGTGAGGGCTCTCTGACGATCCGCGGCGAAAGGAGTACCGACCGAAAAACTGAAGACGGAGGACTCATCGTTCGCGAGCGAACATACGGCTCCTTCCAACGCACCCTGCAGCTTCCAGACAGTGTCGATGCCGACGCGGCAAGCGCGACATTCAAGAACGGTATATTGACCATCAAGGTCCCGAAAACGGCTGAGTCCATCGCCAGTATTCAACGCATCCCTGTGCAGGCGGGTTAATATCGCCGCTCCGAGCCCCACCCGCCTTGCCTGCCCGCCATCCTCCCCCGGGGTGGCGGGCACTTTTGTGACCGCACGAGCTCATCATTGGCCGGCGGTGATCCCGGTGAAATTCCGGATTCCGCTCCTGCCTGGTTTGCCGGATGAAGATCGAGATCGACGACATTGGAAATGACCGGCCGGATCGTGCCGCCCATAGCGGAGGTGTCATGCCAACATGTGCCATTGGCACGGATAACGACGGCACCGTTACCTCCGCCACGGAGCGACCAGCGGGGCGGCGCATCGTCGAGTGATGAAGGCGAAATGCTCATGGGTCACGAGCCGTAATTTAAGCTGAGACATTATCTCGGTCTGTTGCGGATTGATCGCCAAGACGCTATCCAGCCGGTGTCGGAAAAGGCAGACTTGGTTTGGTAAGCCCAAGTCCTTTCGGTAACGAAAGCTCTGGTCTTTGGCCTCGTGTCGGAGATCCCCACGACGAGCATGGGACGCTCCCCGGCGTCCCGATTGTTCGTCCGTGAGGTCGCTCATTCGAGGAACGCTCCGGTCGAACGTGATCGACACAGGAGCGTTTCATGCCCAATTCCCAACCCATCTACGAAGTCGTAATCGCCGGCGGCGGCCCGGTCGGGCTCTTCCTTGCCTGCGAGTTGCGTCTCGCAGGCGTCTCCGTCCTTGTCCTGGAGCAGGCTGCCGATCCGCTGTCTCCTTTGAAGGCATTGCCGTTCGGAATGCGCGGTCTGTCCGCGCCGACCCTTGAGGTCCTCGATCGCCGCGGCCTGCTCGACGACGTCAGGGAGGCGAGCCAAGCGAACAATGCCTCGGGCGCCACCAAGGCCTTCGCGCATTGGATGCAGCAGCAGCGCCGGCCTGCCGGCCATTTCGCCGGCATCCAGTTCTTTTACGAGGACATCGACGTCTCGCGGTGGCCGTACCGGCTGCCAAGTCTGGCCGGGGTCAATCTAGCCGTGGACATGCAGTCCCTGGAAACCGTCCTCGCTGCCCGGGCGACCGCAATGGGGGCGGAGATCCAGCGTGGCGTCGGCGTCGAAGCTTTCGAGCAGACCGACAACACCGTGATCGTCCGCGCTGGCGGCCAGACCTTCCGCTCGCGATGGCTAGTGGGCTGCGATGGCGGGCGCAGCGCCGTGCGCAAGGCTGGCGGCTTCGAATTCGCCGGCACCGATCCCGAATTCACCGGCTACTCGGTCGAGGTGGAACTGGCAAACCCGGAGACGCTCCGCGTCGGACGCACCTATACCCGGACGGGCATGTACACCTACGCGCAGCCCGGCACGATCGCGATGGTCGACTTCGATCGCGGCGCCTTCCACCGCACACAGCCGATCACGATGGAGCACGTGCAGGTTGTTTTGCGCCGGATCTCCGGCGCCGACGTCACCTTGACCACCCTCCGGCTCGCGACCACATGGACGGACCGAGCCCGCCAGGCGACGGCCTACCGCAACGGACGGGTGATGCTTGCCGGCGACGCCGCGCACACGCATTCGCCGCTGGGCGGTCAGGGTCTCAATCTAGGCCTCGGCGACGCAACAAACCTGGGCTGGAAGCTGGCGGCCACCATCCATGGGCGCGCCCCGGCCGGATTGCTCGATAGCTATTTCGCTGAACGCCATCCCGAGGGCGCGCGGATTCTCGACTGGTCCCGCGCTCAGGTCGCGCTTATGCGCCCTACGCCGAGCACCCGAGCGCTCGAATCTATCATCCGCGATCTCATCGGAACGCGTGACGGCGCGACCTACTTCGCCGAAAAGGTATGGGGCCTGTCGCTGCGCTACGATCTCGGCGGCGGTCACCCTTTGGTGGGCCGGAGCGCTCCCGATTTTACGCTGATTGATGGAACGAGGGTCGGGAAACTCCTGCAGGACGGCCGTGGCCTGCTGCTGGATTTTGCTCCAGGCGCGCCGCTGCGGCCGCTGGCCGACCGCTGGCAGAG
Organism: Afipia sp. GW823-FHT06G09; assembly: GCF_058794875.1. Classification (NCBI taxonomy): domain Bacteria; kingdom Pseudomonadati; phylum Pseudomonadota; class Alphaproteobacteria; order Hyphomicrobiales; family Nitrobacteraceae; genus Afipia; species Afipia sp. GW823-FHT06G09. The sequence continues at coordinate 164,269 of NZ_JBXAHF010000006.1, read as the reverse complement.
GCGGTTCAACTATATTTCGGGGGACGCCGAGAACCGGCTGGGATTACGCGCCATCCTCATCCGTCCCGATGGTATGGTTGCCTCAGCGATTGAGAGCGCCGCAGACGATCAAGGCGTTCGCCAGGCGGCCGAGCGCTGGTTTGGTGAGCCTGACGGGCCGCCTAGCTAAGTCGTGCTGCGCGGCATGGCGAAGATGCGATCGAGTTCAACCAGATCTGCCGGGGCAAGTCGCAGATCGAGCGCGTCGCGGTTCTCCCTCACATGCCGTACGTTTCCTGCTTTCGGAATCGCGACAATTCCGTCCTGTCTCAAGACCCAGGCGAGGGCCAGCTGGGCGCGGCTACAGCCGTACCGCTCTGCCGCGCGGGCAAGCCGCCCGTCCCTAGCGAGATGACCTCCGCAGATGGGAGAATGTGCCATGATCGGAACACCCCGCTCCCTGCACCATGGAAGAAGGTCGCACTCGATGTCTCGCCGGCACAGATTGTAGGCGATCTGATTTACCTGCACCAATTTTCCCACGGGAATGGCCGCGAGGTCCTTCAAATCGCGGATGAGGAAATTTCCGACACCCCAATAGCGTATTTTTCCGGCGCTTCTGAGTGCCTCAAAGCCGTCGAGCGTTTCGGCGAGAGGGACGTTGCCTCGCCAATGCAGCAGAAAAAGATCAATACGGTCCGTACGAAGTCTTCTCAGGCTGCGTTCGCAAGACGTAACGACACCGAGGCGGGAAGCGTGGTGCGGATGAACCTTGCTCACAATGAACACCTTCTCGCGCTGCCCGTCGATCGCCTCCGCCACCACCTGCTCTGCTCCACCGTCCGCATAAGACTCCGCGGTGTCGATTAGCGTCATCCCGAGATCGATGCCCGTCTTCAGAATGTCGTACCGCTGACACACGCGATACACGCCCCTGTCACCGCGGAGAGCTATCAGAACAGCGCGGGTTGCCAGCCGGCTTGAGTGGACAAGCGAGCGCTGGAGGGGATTTCGAACGGCGCGGCGTCCCTGATTGCGGCGCCCGTCACCAGGAAAGAGCAGAGCATGCTGACGGATCGTCACGTCGCCGAATATCAGACCAAAGGTTTTGCCGTCGCCGAGGGGCTCTTTACCGAACAGGAGATCGGCGAGCTGCGGCGTGTCACTGACGAGTTGATCGTCGAAGCGTCAGCGCTGACAAGCCCGACGCCGACCTTCGAGCTCGAGCCGTCCCACGCTCCGGAACAACCCGCCGTTCGCCGCATCGAGATGCCACACAGGCACTTCGACTTCTTCAGGGAGTTCGTACGACATCCCGCCCTTATCGATAGTCTGCAGAAGCTGATCGGCCCGGACGTTCGAGTGCACAACTCCAAAATCAACCTGAAGCCGGGCCGGATCGGTTCGCCCGTCGAGTGGCACCAGGATTGGTGCTTTTATCCGCACACCAACGACGCGTTCCTGACGGTAGGCGTGTTCCTGGACGATATCACCAGTGTTAACGGGCCCCTGCTGTGCCTGCCAGGCTCGCACCAGGGCAAGATCTACGATCACCACAACCCCGATACCGGGTACTTCTGCAGCGCGGTCGACCTGGATGCCGATCCCGTGAACGCCACCGGCGCCGAGGAATGCGTTGGTCCCGCAGGGACCGTGTCGTTCCACCATGTCCGCACCATGCACGCCTCCGGACCGAACATGTCCGCCCAGGCCCGCCGGTTGTTGTTGATTGGATATGCCGCTGCTGACGCGTGGCCGCTGTTGGGCGTGAGGAACTGGGACCAGTATGAAGCGGACATGGTTTGCGGACGATCTACCCGCAACCCGAGGATGGTCGCACTGCCGTGCCCCGTGCCCTTTCCGATGCCGCCCGAAGCGCAAGAACGGTTCAGCCTGTTCGACAACCAGAAGCGGGCGCGGCGCTTGCTTTACGATCGTCCCGCCGAGGTGAATTGAGCTCGCGATCATTGGGTGCGACGGCGCACGTTTGATTCTGGCCGATCTGTGTGCGTCCGCCCCGTTTCCAGAAACGGCATCGATGAACGAAACCCGGTCCGTGCGGCGCTGGTCGGCGGCGGAGCGCTGTACATCGGGTTCGCGAGCGAAGGCATCAATCTACTGACCCTTAAGTCAGTCCCTGTTCGATCTAGCAATGTGTGGAGACGTTATGAGCATTAACAGACGCAAGTTCCTGGCGACCACCGCGGCGGCGGCGGCGGCCACTTCAGTTTTTCGGCCAGCCATCGCGCAGACCAAGAAACTTCGATTCGCGGTGGGACCGCTTCTGCCCAACCCCGAGGACACGAAGAAGGCGTTCGGGCCGGTATTTGCCCATATTGCAAAAGAGCTCGGTGCAGATTTCGAGCTCTCGGCGACCACCGATTGGGCCGGGATGGCAGTTGCCATGGGCGGCGGTCAGCTCGATCTGGCATGGATGGGGCCGTGGGGCTACATCATTGCCAACAACGCGACCGGTTGTCAGGCGGTCGCCACCGCCAAATATGATGAAAAGCCGACTTATCAGGCCATCATCATTGCGCGGCCCGATCTCAAGGTGACGAAATTCCCCGACGATACGAAGGACAAATCGATTTCCTTTGCCGACGTCGGCTCCACATCCGGCTGGTTGATCCCGACCTTCTACGCAAAGGAAGTCTGGAAAATCGATCCCAAGGCCTTCTGGAAGTACAGCGACGGGGCCACACACGGGGCCAACGAGATCGCTGTCTCGTCTGGCCAGGTGGACATGGCTACCGACTTCGACCGCAACCGCAATGCCATGATCGCATCCGGCCGGGTCAAGGAGGACTCAAACAAGATCATCTGGACATCGGACCCGCTGCCCAACGATGCCATCGCGGTACCCGCCAACGCTTCCGCCGAGATGTCGAGCAAGGTGCAGGCCATCCTGACCGCGATCACGGTCGAGCAGGCAAAGTTGCTGCTGCCGAACCGGTACACCGGCTTTGTCGCGGCGACCCATGCCTCCTACAGGTCGATCGAGAATGCCGGCATCTCCGTCGGCAAGATCAAGGCAAAGGTGTGAGATGAACGCTACGGGAGCGAGACGTCTCCTCGAGGGCTCGATCGCTGGTCACGGCGGGATGAAATCCGCTGCAGAAGCCCTTGCCAAGCTCGAAGCTGCGCAACGCACATTCAGCGTTGCGCGAGTAAAAGGCTGGTTGCTCGTAGCGATTATCGTTGCTTTCTATCTGGTCGCCGCCGAACTCGCGCAGCTGGACCTCGGCAAGCTCGCCACGGGTCTCCCAAGACTTTGGGATTGGCTGTCGCGAGCCTGGCCGCCGAAGTTCGAGGAACTGCCGGTGTTCCTTTGGCGAACGGCGGAAACGGTCGCCATGGCCGCGATTGGCACAACGCTCGCCACGCTGATCGGGTTGCCTTTTGCGATCCTGGCAAGCCGCAATATCACGCCCTTTCCGTTGCTGTATTTCCCGACGAGGTGGTTTCTGAACGCGCTGCGTGGAATCGATTCCTTCGTGTTTGCGCTGTTGTTCGTGGCCGCGGTCGGGCTCGGGCCGTTCGCAGGTGTGCTCGGCATAACCCTCCACACGGCCGGCACGGCCGCCAAGTTCTTCGCCGATCAGATCGAAAGCGCGGACCTCGGTCCTCACAATGCGATCCGCGCAACCGGTGCGGGGCGACTTACCGCACTCACATACGGGCTCCTGCCGGATATTCTGCCGCTTCTACTCTCAACCTCGCTGTTCTGGCTGGAGTTCAACGTCCGCGCCTCCACTGTGTTGGGCGTCGTCGGCGCAGGCGGCATCGGCCAGGAGCTGAAGAACAGCATGGACCTTCTCGACTTCTCCCGGCTTTTCACAATCATAGCCGTCATCCTCATTGTCGTGACAGCGCTGGACTGGCTGTCGGGGTGGCTGCGCAAGAGGCTTGTTTGACCAATGGGTGACGCCGTGGACACGACATCTGCCAATGGGCGCACGTTAGGCTCGCAGCCGGACATTGTCGGCAAGCCGCCGGTGCTCACCGTCGAGGACTTCTCGAAGAGCTTCGGGGCGCGGTCGGCGGTGGAGAATGTGAGCTTTTCGTTGATGGAGCATGAATTCGTTGCGGTTCTGGGACCGAGCGGCGCCGGTAAAACCACGCTGTTTCGCTGTATCACCGGTTCGGCCAAATCGGACGCGGGGCGCATTCGCTTCGGCGGCACCGAGATCGAGCGGCTGACGCCCCGCGAGCTGCGACAAATCGCGGTCGTCTTCCAGCAATTCAATCTGGTGCGCCGGCTCACGGCTCTCGACAACGTGCTGGCCGGGCGGCTCGGTTATTTACCGACCTGGCGCGGCGTATTCCGCCGCTTCGAGCGCGCGGACAAGCTCAGGGCGTTCGAATGCCTGGAGCGTGTCGGCATGCTCGATCACGCGCTCCAGCGCGCCGACACGCTCTCCGGCGGGCAGCAGCAGCGGGTCGCGATCGCGCGCGCGCTCGCCCAGGAGCCACGGTTGATCGTCGCCGACGAGCCGGTTGCAAGTCTCGACCCCAGTTCGGCCGCCGGGGTCATGCAACTTCTCAAGGACATCGCGCGGGACGAAGGCGTTGCCGTGATCTGCAGCCTGCATCAGGTCGGCTATGCTCGCACATTCACCGATCGCGTCATCGGTCTTGCGCGTGGCCGCGTTGTCGTCGATGCGCCGACGCAGAGCTTGGACGAGGCTGCGTATGACGCGCTTTACGGTTCCGCGGACCTGCGATCGAACACTGCTACGACCGGGCACTCCGGGATGCCGGACCACCATTCGACCGTGGAAAAAGACCGCAGGGCGGCCCTTCGTTTGGGGGATCCAGATCCGGTCTTGGTTTCCGATGGCGTTTGAGCCCGTCCGTCGGTTAGCCCCGTCGCGCAGGTAAGGATCGAAATTACCTGCGAGCACTTTGGAGTTTGCCTCCATCGGCGCAGCTTGCGCCTGACCCATTCATTACGCTAGCAAGAAAACGCAACTGGTCTAAGCCAATCGTGTCGTCACAATTCTATTTGACCTGTTTTTTGTGACGGTGGCGCGATTGTCGCATATCTGCAACAAGCAATACACATGCCTGTCACCGCATCGGACTAACATCGCCAAAACTCAATCAGGTGACGGCGTGTCGCAACTCAACATCGTTCAACTCACGAAATCGTTCGGCGCAACACAGGTTCTGCATGCGGTCGATTTGAGAGTGGAGCGCGGGGAATTTATCACCCTCCTCGGCCCCTCCGGCTGTGGCAAGACAACGCTGTTACGCATTATCGCCGGGCTGGAAACGCCCGATCAGGGCGATGTGCTGGCGGATGACATTTCGATCCTTGGTACGGACGCCAAGGACCGAAATCTTGCCATGGTTTTCCAGAACTACGCGCTCTATCCGCATTTGACTGTCGCTCAGAATATCGGCCTGCCGCTAACGATGCGGCGGCTCACGCGGTTGCAGCGGATGGCCGGACGCTTCGGCATCAGCAGGACTGCGAGAGAGGTGCGAAGGCAAATCGGCGCCGACGTCGGGCGGGTGGCCGACAGCCTCCAGATCGGCAACCTGCTGAACCGCCTTCCTTCGCAATTGTCGGGCGGTCAGCGCCAGCGGGTCGCCCTCGGCCGCGCGATGGTGAGAAACCCGCGGATGTTGATTTCCGGCGAGAAGTGACCCTGGATTTCCACTGAGAAGTGACCCGGGGTGATGGTGGTCTTGGGTCAGGTTGCGGTCAAGTTTCGGGGCTTCTCCTTTGAGGGTTTGGGTGGTTTGGTCGAGCTGGCTCTGAAGCGGAAGCTGTCGTTTCCGGTCTCCAGGATATGGCAGTGGTGCGTGAGCCGGTCGAGCAAGGCCGTGGTCATCTTGGCATCGCCGAAGACCGTGGCCCATTCGGAGAAGCTGAGATTGGTGGTGATGATGACGCTGGTGCGCTCATAGAGCTTGCTCAGCAGGTGGAAGAGCAAGGCGCCGCCGGAGGCGCTGAACGGCAGATAGCCGAGTTCATCGAGGATGACGAGATCGGTGTGGACGAGGCGGCCGGCGATCTGTCCAGCTTTGCCCTGGGCCTTTTCCTGTTCGAGGGCGTTGACGAGCTCGACGGTGGAGAAGAAGCGGACCCGCTTGTGATGATGCTCGATGGCGTGGACTCCGAGAGCCGTGGCGATGTGGGTTTTGCCGGTACCCGGACCGCCGATCAGGACGACGTTGTGTGCGTCGTCGAGGAACTCGCAGCGATGGAGCTGGCGGACGAGCGCCTCGTTGACCTCGCTACTGGCGAAGTCGAAGCCGGCGAGGTCGCGATAGGCCGGGAAGCGCGCGGTCTTGAGCTGGTAGGTGGTCGATCGCACCTCCCGTTCGGCGGTCTCGGCCTTCAAGAGTTGTGCGAGGATCGGCATGGCGGTCTCGAAGGCCGGTGATCCCTGTTCCGTTAGCTCCGTGATGGCCTGGGCCATGCCATGCATCTTGAGGCTGCGCAGCATGATGACGATGGCTCCACTGGCTGGATTATGACGCATGGCGCGCCTCCCTGGCTCGGCGCAGGGCGTCATAGCGCTCGACGTTGGCCTGAGGCTCAGTGGTCAGCGTGAGGGCGGGGGGAGCCGGGATCGTTGGCGTGCTCAGCGGCGTACCGTCGATCAGCCGGTGCAGCAGGTTGATGATGTGGGTCTTGGTCGGCACGCCGGCCTGAAGGGCGAGCTCTACGGCCGTGAGCACGACCTGCTCATCGTGCTGGAGGACCAAGGACAGAATCTCGACCATCTCGCGGTCACCGCCTGGCCGCTTGAGCAAGTGCTGCTGCAGGGATCGAAACGCGGGCGGCATCTCAGCGAACGGCGCGCCGTTGCGCAGGGCACCGGGCTTGCGCTGGACGACGGCCAGATAATGCCGCCAGTCATAGACGGTCCGGCTCAGACGATCATGAGAGCGAGCGAACACTCGGCGATGCTCGCAGATTGCTTGCCCTTCAGCGACGAGGACGATCCGGTCGGGATAGACCCGCAGGCTCACCGGACGGTTGGCGAAGGAGGCCGGCACGCTGTAGCGATTGCGCTCCAGATGAACGAGGCAGGTCGGGGAAACGCGTTTGGCGTGCTCGACGAAGCCGTCGAACGGCCGCGGCACCGCCATCAGGTGCCGGATCTCCTCGCTCCAGACATCGGCGATCGAGCCGGGCTGCGAGCCGTGCCCGGTCTGTGACCACAACTCCCGGCACCGGGTCTCCAACCAGTCGTTCAGAGCTTCCAGGGAGGGAACGTTCGGCAGGGGTTGCCAGAGCCGATGACGGGCATCCTGTACGTTCTTCTCAATCTGCCCTTTCTCCCAGCCGGAAGCGGGGTTGCAGAACTCCGCCTCGAACAGGAAGTGGCTCACCATGGCCGAGAAGCGGATGTTGACCTGGCGTTCCTTGCCGCGGCCGACCTTGTCGACGGCCGTCTTCATGTTGTCGTAGATGCCCCGCCGTGGCACGCCGCCCAACACCCGGAAGGCGTGGTTATGGGCATCAAACAGCATCTCGTGGGTCTGGAGCAGGTAGGCTCGAAGCGTGAAGGCCCGACTGTAGGACAGCTTGACATGGGCGACCTGGAGCTTGGTGCGCTCGCCGGCAATGATCGCCCAATCCTCCGACCAGTCGAATTGGAACGCCTCGCCCGGCACAAAGGCCAGCGGCACGAAAGTACCGCGGCCGCTGGTCTGTTGCTCACGCAACCGGGCAGCCTTCCAGTCCCGGGCAAAGGCCGCGACCCGATTGTACGACCCCTCATAGCCGAGGGTCACCAGATCAGCGTGCAGCTGTTTGATCGTACGCTTGTGCTTGCGCGACTTGCCGCTCTCGACCCGCAGCATCGCTGCGAGCTTATCGGCATAGGGATCGAGTTTGCTCGACCGCTCGGGAAGATGAAACCGGGGTTCGACGCTGTCCGCCCGCAGGTACTTGCGCACGGTGTTCCTCGAAAGGCCGGTGCGGCGGGAGATATCCCGGATCGAGAGGTGATCCCGGTAATGCCAGCGTCGGATGACGCTCAATAACTCCATGTCGATCACTCCGCTGTCCCCCGCGATGCCGCGTGAGACGTGGTGAAAACATGGGTCACTTCTCGATGGAAAAATCCGTGCCTGCCGGGTCAACTCTCAGTGGAAATCAACACATTACTCATAGGATGTGCTGTCGCGTCTTTGCATTGGTAGCAATAGCGGGCGTCGGGAGTACCTCCGTCCCCGCGGCGTCGTGGGTTCACGCCGGAGGGTTGCATCAATGAAATGCAGGTCTGCCATACGGGTTGAGGCGCGGTGAGATGACCACTCTTGATGACGAAGAAATTCTCGAGACCCGAAGGGTGCGCGAGGTGGCGGGTGTGTTTCACAAATCGGATGTCCTTGAGGACACGATTGAATCCCTTTTGCTCGCGGGCTTCGACCGGTCAGACGTGGATATCATGGGTGAAGTTGAAGCCGTCAGACGCCGTCTCGGCCAGCTCTATATTCCACCAGAGGAGCTTGCCGATGTGCCGGGAACACCGCGCCGTGCATTCGTCGCGCGAGATGACCTCGCATTGGCGACCGCAGGTGTCGCTGGAATTCTTTTCTATGTCGGCGCGGCGGCCACAGTCATGTCTATCGTCGCTTCCGGAGGAAGCCTTGCGGTTATAGCAGCGGCTGCGATGGCCGCCGGGACGGTTGGAGCAGGTGTCGGCGCCGCAGCGGTGCGGCTGCTCGGAAAAAAGCAGGCGGAGGAACTCGATCTCCAGCTGATGTCAGGGGGAATTGTGCTCTGGGTGCGCGTACGAACGGCGGAAAAGGAAGCGGAAGCGCAGGAAATCCTAGCAAAGTTTGGCGCTGAAGCGATTCGTGTTCATGAGATAGATATCGCGAAGCGCCTCGAGGACGTTCCGCTTGCGAATGTCCACCCGGACCCCTGGCTCGAAAAGGACGTGCGGGGTTAGGAGACCGGCTCCCGAAGCGCCAAAGCGCGGACCTGTTCATGGCGCAGAGGACACATCCGCCAGACTGGAACGATGCGTTCCCGCCGAATAGGAGAGGCAGCAATCGGCCGGTTGTCAGCTGTCAGTTCCCGCGGTGCGAGCGCATTTTGCCGTTGGCCCGTGAAAGCACGCCGTCGCCGTCGACCCGACTATTGTCCCTGCATGGCAAGAGTGCCGCAAGACTGACGTCCGTCAACGTCGATGGTCTCGGGTGAGATCATAATTCTCAGCACGGATTAGACCGAGGTTCTCGAGCTACGGAGACATAGTATGGCAGGCAAGGTGATTGGTATTGACCTGGGTACGACCAATTCCTGTGTGGCAATCATGGAGGGCTCGCAGACCAAGGTCATCGAAAATGCCGAGGGTGGTCGCACCACGCCCTCCGTTGTAGCCTTTTCGAAGGAGGGTGAGATCCTCGTAGGGCAGCCGGCCAAGCGGCAGGCCGTCACAAATCCCGAAAACACCATCTTTGCGATCAAACGCCTGATCGGCCGTCGCTACGACGACCCCATGGTCGAGAAGGACAAGAAGCTGGTTCCATATAAGATCGTTCGGGCGGATAACGGCGATGCCTGGGTGGAGGTGCAGGGAAAGAAGTATAGCCCCAGCCAGATCAGTTCTTACATACTCGTGAAAATGAAGGAGACCGCCGAAGCATATCTCGGCGAAAAGGTCGAGAAGGCAGTCATCACCGTTCCCGCATATTTCAATGATAGCCAGCGCCAAGCAACCAAGGACGCTGGCAAGATCGCCGGACTCGATGTTCTGCGCATCATTAACGAACCGACGGCCGCTGCGCTCGCGTATGGTCTCGACAAAAAGAAATCAGGCACGATTGCGGTTTACGATCTCGGGGGCGGTACGTTCGATATCTCGCTGCTGGAGATCGGCGACGGCGTGTTCGAAGTGAAAGCCACCAACGGCGATACGTTTCTCGGCGGCGAAGATTTCGACCAGCGGATCATTGATTGGCTCGCGAGCGAATTCAAGAAGGATCAGGGAATTGATCTGCGCAACGACCGTCTTGCGCTTCAGCGTCTACGTGAAGCGGCGGAGAAGGCAAAGATCGAACTCTCATCGGCCCTGGAAACCACAATTAGCCTGCCGTTCGTCACGGCTGATCAAAACGGCCCAAAGCATCTTGAGATCAAGCTCCGGCGGGCCAAGCTGGAAGAGTTGGTCGATGAGCTGATTCAGCGCACCGAAAAGCCATGTCGGGACGCAATGAAGGATGCGAAAATCAAGGCCGAGAAGATCGATGAGGTCGTGCTCGTGGGCGGTATGACCCGCATGCCGAAGGTCCAGGAGACAGTGGCCGATATCTTCGGCAAGGAGCCGCACAAGGGCGTGAATCCCGACGAGGTGGTCGCGATCGGCGCCGCCGTTCAGGCCGGCGTGCTGCAGGGCGATGTCAAGGATGTGCTGCTTCTCGACGTGACCCCGCTGTCGCTTGGCATCGAAACGTTGGGGGGTGTGTTCACGCGTCTCATCGAACGCAACACCACCATTCCGGCTAAGAAAAGCCAGATCTTCTCCACCGCCGAGGACAACCAGACTGCGGTCACGATCCGTGTCTTCCAGGGCGAGCGCGAAATGGCAGCCGACAACAAGCTGCTTGGCCAGTTCGATCTCGTCGGGCTCCCCCCGGCGCCTCGCGGCCTCCCGCAAGTCGAGGTCACTTTCGACATCGACGCCAACGGAATTGTCAACGTCTCGGCTAAGGATAAGGCGACTGGCAAAGAACAACAGATTCGCATCCAAGCGTCCGGCGGTCTGTCACAGGCTGACATTGAACGCATGGTCAAGGAGGCAGAGGCGAACGCGGAAAGCGATAAGAAGAGGCGGGTCCTGGTTGAGGCGAAGAATCTGGCGGAAGCCGAGATTGCCGCGAGCCAGAAAGTCCTAGATGACTCCAGGGACAAGACCCCCGCCGCCGATGCGAGCGCGCTTGAGAAAGCGATTGAAGACCTGAAGTCTGCGGTCGGCGCGGACTCGGTCGCGGATATCGAAGCCAAGACGAAGGCGCTGCGGACGGCGACATCGAACCTCGGAGCGAAGGTCCACGACAGCGCCGCCGGCGGCCCAGGTGCAGAGGGCAAGTCCAGCGATGAGGTCATCGATGCTGACTTTGAGGAAGTCGACGATGAACAGGGCAAACGCCCGCGACAGTCGGGCAGCGAAACGCCATAGAGGCATGCGCATCCGCTCCGGTACTTCTCCTGCTAGTTCCGACGAGGGCGCCCACGGAGGGCCCGCGAGCTCGCTCGACGCGTTGACGCGCCGCGGCCGCCGCTTGGGATAGTTGGTCCTTGCGATTTGCGCGGCCATGGAATCAGAACACGTCTACGGAGACGGAGTCGTGCCTAACGATCCAAGTTAAGGGTCTGGAGATAGGCGCAAAACATGTCCGCCATGGCCTGTGCGAACTCTTCGATCCACCGCCGTTTGAGGCCTTTCCGAAAAGCTTTTTCCAGCTGCGGTCAGCTACGCGATCGCCCAACCAGATCACGTGGATGTCGGCGACATCGTGATCTGACCAACGGTGCCCAACTGACTGCACATGGACGTGGTCCAGGTGACGGCTTGGGGCTCCGCGCGGCATAGCCCCTCACCCTCGATCCGCCGTGTCAAGCGACGAACCGCTCAAACCACTCGAGCATCAGCTTGGGGTTGGTGGGCAGGTAGTTGTAGCCGTCGAAGCGCCGGTTCGTGCCGTCGATCCAAATCAGGTCCTTCTGGTCGGTCGGCATGGCGTCAAAAATCGCCTGCACATCAGCGGGCGTCGTCAGCGTGTCGTCGCGGACCTGAAGGAGCAGCGTCGGGATATCTACCGCGGATGCGTACTGCGGCATGTCCATGTCCTTCAGCTCCATGCTGGTCGCACGGCGCAGAGCGTCGGCGACCTCCGGCAGGGCGTCCGGCATGCCCATGTGGCCCAGGATCGTGCGGTAGAAGGAGCTGAGCGAGATCGGCTGTGGCGCGACGATGGCCCGGACGCCGTCGAACTCCTCGCGATGCTTCTCGATGCGATCCGCGCCCAGAAAGCCGTAGCGGCCAGCGTTGATAGCCCGGAATCGGCGTCGGCATAAAAATCAGCAGTCCGACGCAGCCAAGCGGAATAGCCCGCGCCTAGACATGAGCAAAGGAGAACTCGGCCTTGCAAATGCGCCACGCCCTGTTGCCCATCCTTGTAGGAATGTCCGCCATGAGCAGCATCGCCGAAGCCGCGCCTCGTAACCAGGTCGTCGGCACATGGCGTATGGTTGCGGCAGAAATTGAAAGGGATGGCAAAGTCGTACCCGCCTACGGGCAGCGGCCAAGTAGAATGCTGATTTTCGCGCCGGACATGCACTACGTCGAGGTGCTGACTGATGGCGATCTGCCTCGTTTCGCGTCCAACCTGCGTGGCCAAGGTACTGATGAAGAAAACCGCACCGCAATGGCGACGAGCATCGGCATGTTTGGCTCATATACGGTCGATGAGAACGGTGATTTCGGCGGCGATCGCGTTGAAGGTTCGACGTTCCCAAATTGGGTCGGAAGTGTACGAACGCAGAAGGACATACGCATCGTGGTCAACGGAGACCAGATGACAAACTACTTCACCCGTCCAGATGGTACAAAGATCACCATCATTTTTGAGCGCGCAAAATAGCGAATGGTTGACAAGACAAACGCGGATTGGACGACCCCGAGCTGCAACAGGGCGCGAGCCGCTCCTATGCACGCGATTCAGAGTAGTGCCGCTTCTTCGCGTCCAGACGTAGATGCCCCCGATGACTTTCGCAGCTTCAGTCCGAGCGTGATGAGGACGACCCCAAGGATCGCGGCATAGATGCCGAGCAGCCAGCCCAGTGCGAGGAAGGTCTCAAACGGCCGCGTTACCAGAAGCCAAATGACGAGTATGCTGAGCGCGACGGAAAGAAGGCCGCTGATAAACAGCCAGACCTCGCCCTTAATCTCGTTTCTCAAGCGAATGGCCGCAGCTATTTCAAACACACCGGAGAGCATCGACCAGAACGCAATGCTCACCCATAGAAACGTTGCAAGCACCAGCGTGGCGACAAACGGCGATACCACCACGATAATGCCGGTCAAGACGCCAAGCGCGCCGCTGAAGGCAAGCCATCCCCATCGTTCCTCCTTACGGATCCGTCGAATGGCGGAGACGAGTTCGAACGCGCCGTCGACGAAGGAGTACGCACCGAATACGAGCGTCAGCGCGAGCAGAGAGTCTGCCGGCATTACGAAAGCGATTACGGCGATGATTAAAGCCAAAGCTCCGCGGAGTACAAAGACCCACCAGTTTTTTTGCAACGTGCAGATCAGAACTCCTGTTGCAGGCAGGGGAGGCGTGTCTTGGTTCATGTCGATTTCCTTTTTTGGATCGTCCTGAGGTTTCCCGGTGGGTTTAGCCAAGACTCTGCGCGGGGTTGCCCCATCCGCGGGGAGTGGGAGTCGCTTGGCCGGCCGTATTGCCGCTAGTTCCAGAGTACATCCCGCGGATGGGCCCGCTCGGTCCTCGCATGCAGCTCCGCCACCTCCTCCGCTTCGAGCAGTGTTTGCCGCTCGAAGCTATTGGGAGGTCTCATTCCACCCGGAGCCAGAGTCCGAGCGAAGTGCTGCTCAAGCTGCGGGCGGCCGAGCCGTGTACGAATTTGCGGACGGGTGGAGGCGTCCCGGTCTGCCGAGCCGACGTTGCATCAAAACAGGTCTGAGACCTGCTTCTTGATCCTGTCGAACCAGCCCTTGCCGCTCTTCCCACCACTTGACTTCTGTTCGATCTCTTTGATCTGCTCGAATATCGGCTCGAAGTCCGCCTTCTTGCCGTAACCCAAAGCCTCCGCCATTCTGATCTGCTTCCGGGCTTCGTCGAGTTGCGCGGCGAGCGATTTGTTGCCCTCTTCCGAGCGCTTATCGTCTTCCGCGAGCTTTTCAGCATCTTTTAAAAGAACCTGCGCGCGCAGTACGGGCAGTGGCACGGCCACCTCCGTAATGACCAGCGTGTTCAGCGCCGCCTGAAGGGTGTCTTTTGCTTCATCCACCTTGCTCTTGGCGATGAGGCCGGCCGCGGACTTGATCGCCGTAGGATAGGCAGCGAGTGGCAAATTCGTGGTCTGGAACACCACCTCGCTGGCGAGGTTACTGACCAACGGGCGTGCCTTTTGAACTTCTCCGTCGCCGAGCAGTCTCCGCGCCTCCTTGATCGCGTCTTTTACGGCATTGGGATCCGCGTATAGATCGCGGATGACGACCCCGGTGTCCACCGGCGCTAGTGCGAGCTTGGGGTCCCGCGCCAGGATAAGTTCGAGCTTCCCGGTAGCGACTTCAAGCGCCTCGAGGGCCTCTTGTGTCTTCTTGTCGCCGAGCAGCGCCAATGCCTTCTTCGTTTGGTCGAGCGCTGTCTCGGCGTCGACGACGATCTTCTTGCGTTCTTCGTCTGCCCGTTTGGCGACGTCAGCATCCACTTCGGGTTGTGCTGACTTCGCCGTCGGCGATTGCTCCTGCGCCGGGTTCGCCTGAGACTGAGACTGTTCCTGCCCACGGGCTGGAACCCCATGTGCGGCGACCAGGCTCAACGCCGCCGCGGAAAGCAGTATACTTTTAAGATTGGTTGTCATTGATGATCTCCCTTGTTGCAGCGTGGTTGAATCAGCGCGGGCTCACGGTTGCACCGGCAATCGCTACGGATCTGCACATCGGCCTCAACCTGATGCGTCAGGTCCAGCTCACGGGCCCTTTCTCTTGGCGGGCAAGCGCCGCGGAGCTGTCGGCAGACAAAGAGCATTGATGGCAACTCCGCCTCCGACCGACACTGACAATCGACAGTTTTTCGCGAGATACGGCGCTCGAAGCGCGGACGGCTGTTTCCGAAGGACCGCTCACGCGGCGTGACAGGGGCGCCCCACGGGTTGCAGCCAGCCTGCCCATGAAGGTCGGACGTTTGTTTTCCTGCCAAGTGGCGGTTCGTCGCGTGAGCAGCTTCGTGCTGAATCGGCGTCCACATCGAAAACTGACGCCTGTCAGCGCGCGCCACCATGCCCGGCGTAGCGTGGTTACGCCGTAAGTTGCGGAGGACCGACCAGGGGCCGCGCAGCGCGGCCATGCTCAATTGGCAGAAGGAAATAGAACAATGAGATCTGACAGTGACATCAAGCGCGACGTGGAATTCGAGCTGAAGTGGGACCCCGACATCGACGCCACCGACATCGGCGTTGCGGTCAAGTCCGGCGTCGTGACGCTCACGGGTTTTGTCCGCAGCTATCTGCAAAAGTACGAGGCAGAGCGAGCGGCAAAGCGTGTGTCCGGCGTCCTCGGCCTGGCGAACGACATCGAAGTACGGCTGCCCTCCGAAAGCCAGCGCACCGATCCCGAGCTCGCGCGCGAAGCCGTCGCCGCGATCAAGACCGAGCTTCCTTACGCGCACGAAAACGTCAAGGTGTTGGTGAAAACCGGCTGGGCGACGCTGGAAGGCTCCGTCGAATGGGATTACCAGCGCACACGCGCCGAACGCGCGGTCCGGGCCCTGAAAGGCATAAAGGGCATCTCAAACCTGATCACGCTGAAGCCGCGCGTCGCCCCGGCCGAAATCAAATCGAAAATCGAGGACGCCTTCAAGCGCAGCGCCGAGATCGACGCCAATCGGATCGTTGTGACGGCCAGCGGGGGGGAGGTCACGCTCACCGGCACGGTTCGCTCTTGGGCCGAGCGCCAAGAAGCCGAGCGGGCCGCATGGCGGGCACCAGGGGTCACGAAGGTCGATAACCGTATCACCATCGCTCCTTAAACCGGCGCACATGAGACAGCGGAGGGCGGAAGTGTGCACTCTGCTCTCCGCTTTATCGAAAGGTTTCGCGTCAAGGGGAAAGCGACCAATCGTGACTCTGTGAACAGCCAGGCAAACGCGACAGAAATCCTAAGCTAGAAGCCATTCTTGCGAACGCATTTCCCCGGTGAGACAGGGGCGAACGTGCGCAATACCGAACAAGAGGCGGCTCTACCGCAAGCATATAGTTTCCAATCAACCCGAGTTAGTTGTCTCGACGCGAGCTCGCACGTCGTATCCCATCCGATCATCCGAAACCCAACTCTACCGACGACCTCCGAACGGAACGCTGGGAGCTATCGCCAAGGGAGATGCACAAAATTTGGAGGAGCGCAGGTGCCGGACCGATTCTACCAAACAGTGGGTTTCATTGAAGCCGTCGAGAAAGCGCAGAGCGCGATCGAAGTGGAAGAGTGTCTGCTCGCATTTGCTGCAAGTTTCGGCTTCACATCTGTTTTTGGCGGTATTGTTCCGTTGCGCCCCGTTCCGCTGGACGAAATGCCTTCACGCATCTTGTTTCAGCGGTTTCCAGAGGGGTGGGCGGAGCGATACAACGACAACGGCTATGTACTTCGTGATCCCATCGTCTCTCGATTGATATATGATCGGGCACCCTTTGCGTGGGCTGACGCCTATAAAACCGATCGTGAAAGACAGAACGTCAAACTCATTAGTGGAGAGGCGTCCGAGTTCGGGCTCCGGGACGGCTACGTCGTGCCGATTCCCACGATCGAAGGTGACGTCGCCGCGGTGTCTTTCGGTGGCCCGGCGTACGCTGTGGAGCCAAGTGAGGTTGCGGCGCTTAATTTCGCCGCAAGCTACGCGGTCGGGAGCTATCTGCATCACAGAATCGCACGCAGGCGACTGTCTGCAGCCTTGACGCCGCGAGAGTCGGACTGTCTCGTGTGGGCGGGTGAAGGAAAAACGGATTGGGAGATTTCGGTTATTCTAGGCATCTCCCGCGCAACGGTTTTGAAGCACGTTGCCGCCGCGCGGGAGAAGCTCGGAGCGGTAAACAAGGCGCACGCCATTGCGACGGCGATCAGAATCAAACTCCTCGCGTAAGCTCATGGCAGCGTCTGAGAATTGATAAGACGCACGGCTCAGCGAAATGAATTTAGCGACGTAAGGGAGCTTTTGAGACTGTAGCTGCGCGGGCTCTTAGAAGCATCTAGCGTCCCTCGCGGCGCGCTCTCTAGCCGCCTCAAAGCCTCAGCGCTCTTCTCCGAACTCACTATGTAGATCTTTAAGGGTCTGCTCTGCCTGGCGAAGTCTGGGTCCAGGTGCGTCTACTACGATATTGATCATTGCCGCGAAATCGTCAGCCTCGTCCCGCCTCGCCGCAGCAAGGATATCCCGCACATTGCAGGTCTCTCCTGAGGGAGCGGGGGGGCCAGCGCCGAGCTCGAGAGCCTTGCGGGGCTGCGGCGCCGGCGCCGGCGCCGTGGTCAGAACAAGGGGCGCACGGGCTTCCTTTGCGGCGGCGCTGGGCCTCTTCGCCTTCGGCGCACTGGTTTGAGCCGGCCGGCGGGGCGAGACTTTGCCAGATCGCGCCGGTGCGCGGGCAGCGGCCGCCTCCGTTGGCTCCAGATGTGACGTGTCGGGACCGGGGTTAATCGCTCCCTGAAGGGATTCATCCTGCCAGACCCGCAATCTGGGCAGAGGCGGCGGGACGCTTCTCGCGCGCTCGTAATAGCCGCGATATGGCTTGTCCAAGTAGTGCCTGATCTTGGTCAGCTCGAACGACGGAGAATTTTTTACCATCAAGATGGAAAGGCGCGCCGACATTTCCCGTAGCTCGAGCGGGCTGCGCAGGGGGCGCGGTGTGTAGTGCGGCGACCAGACTCGGGGCGCGAAGATGCCCTGGCCCGGCCGCTGGATCGGCGTCTTATAGACCTGCGTGGTCTCACCAAGCATTTCGGAAACGAAGTCCGAAGTCTCAAGATCGTTGATCTGGATGAACAGCTTGATCTGCGAGCCAGAGACTGTGGTGATGCGGGTGTTCTTGCCGTAAAGCTCGTCGAGCTGCGCGAGGTCCTGCATGACGATTGCCATCCGGAAGCCATATCCGGCGCTGATCGTGATCTTGGAAATCAGCGAATCCATTCGGCCGACGTGATAGAACTCGTCGAGCATCAGCAGAACCTGATGCGGCTCGTCGTCGCCGGGAATCTTGACCATTAGAAGGTCGTGGATTTGCTGGAACAAGATGCGAATGAGCGGCCGGAAGATTGAAAGCTCGGCGATCGTGCATCCGATGAAGATTGTCATCGGCGTGCGCCGCAGCTCCCGGATGTCGAAGTCCGAGGTTTCCGTCGCGGCCGAGATGAGACCGTTGTTCCAAAGGCTCATCGCCATGTTGACGTTGAAGACCGCGCTGTTGCGCGTCTCCGGCTCGAGCGCGATGTATTGATTGAAGCTGTCGACCACCCATGTCGGCAGATTTTGTCGCTCGGTGCGGACGATGGCCCGCAGCACCGTCGAGATGTCCTTCCCGGTGGTCGTCATACGGGCCACCGTGCGCATGTGCTGAGCGCCCTCGATCAGCGGCGAGGAAAGCACATAGCCGATCAGGGCGGAGAGCAAGAGCCGACCGGCGCCGGCCCAAGTGTCGTCGGCCTTTTCTGGAATGACGAAGGAGGCGACCACGAGACAGTCGGTAGCCATGCGCTCGTCGCGGCGCACGAAGTCGAGAGGATTGTAGCGGTGTGTGTCGTTCGATCCCGGCGAGAACATGAAAACCTTATTGCCCATCGCCGTGCGATGGTTGGCGAGGGCCTCGAAGTTCTCGCGCTTCGGGTCGAAGAAGACTGCCGAACCTTGCCACACATAACCATTGGGCAGGACGAAGCCCGTCCCTTTGCCGGACCGCGATGGTCCGACCACGAGGATATGCGCAGGTTCGTCGGAACGGATGGTGACACCACTGAGCAATCCGAGGACGATTCCACGTTTGCTGGTCAAACCCCGCTTCGCCGCTTCCATCAGATTGCCGAAGCGAGCCGCGCCGTACGGCATCTGTCGACGGTTGATGTAGGCGAAGAGCGCGCCGGCCAGGCCAAGGGCGACCACTGCGGCGGCGGCGTATCCGGCACGGATGAGTGCCTCGGCGCGCGTCGGCGGATAGACCAGCCGCTCATAAAAATGACGCCATGCCACCAGGAAAAAGTCGGCGGAGCGGTCGGCATTCTGCATCGCGAACAGCGCCCAGCGGCTGGCGCCCTCGCTCGGGAACCGGTGGGGCGCCCAGCGCAGCGCGACCACCACCTCATACGCCAGGCTCCACAACAAGCAGAACGCCAGAAGCACGAGCAGCCCGATGCCGATGCGGAATGCGATGATGCGGCTCATCGGTCATACCTCGCGGCGTGCTCGCGTCGCCAGTCGGGCATGCGCGAGAAATAGATCTCGGATGTGCCGCGCCAGCCGCCAACCTTGGTTTGTTGAACCACGATCGGAAGAACGGACTTGATGTACGCGATGATCTCGTCACGCCGCAGACCAAGCCCGGCCTGCATCACCATCAGCGCCAGCTGTTCGAAGGCGCCGGCCGAACTGTCCGCATGGACCGTCGTGATGCTGCCGGGATGTCCCGTATTGATCGCGCGCAGAAACGAATAGGCTTCGGCGCCGCGGATCTCGCCGAGAAAAATGCGGTCCGGACGCAGCCGCATGGAAGCCTGCAGGAGCATTTCGACCGTAACTCGGGCTTCGCCCTGGTCCCCCTTCGAGGCCACCAAGGGAAGGAAGTTCTTCTGGATCGGATTGACCTCACGCGTGTCCTCGATCGTGATGATGCGCTCGTCGGCCGGCACTTCCTTGAGTATCGCGTTCAGGAACGTCGTCTTTCCGGAGCTTGTCCCTCCCGAAAGCAGGATCGAATATCGACTGACAACGGCCAGCTTGATAAAGTCCTCGATGCGGCCCGCGTCGAGATGCTCGCACAGGCGGCGATCGACGTCGGACAAGGCGCCCTCTTCGGTCATCGCGACCTTGTCGAACGATCCCATGCGGCGATAATCGTCGAGCCGCATCTCCTTGATGACCTGCTTGCGGATGGCAAACGCACCGCCCGAGGTCGTCGCTGGGGGAATGACGCCTTGGAAGCGCTCCCCCGTTGGCAAGGCCGCGGACAGAAGCGGATGTTCTTCGTTGACGCTTTGCCCCGAATGACCCGCGACGCGCTCGGCCAAGTGGCGGATCGCGTGTTCGCTGAGCGCTGGCACCTCGTGCCTTTCCATCGCCGATTGTCCAAACCGTTCGACCCAGACTTCCCCAGGCCCATTGGCGCAGATCTCGACGACCTGATCGTCCTCGAGCCAAGGTCGGATCGGCTCCAGCGCGCGATCAATGAAGACCGTCAGGCTTCGCGCCACTACGCTCACGCTTCAGCTCCCTGAGGGCTTCCTTGACCGGATCGGGATACAGTGCCGAGAAATCGAGATCGCGCCGCACGAACACGATGATCCGCGTTCCCTGGTCGAGGTAAATCGTCGGTGGAATGTTGATCGAGTTGCGCAGGGCCTCCTGAGCGATGTTGGTCAGAGTTTGGGAAATGTTCTGTGCGGCGATCTGACGGGCCTGCAGGGAAAGCTGGTTCTGGTTCACGCCGGTTTGGGTCTGCGTCACGACGCCGGTCACGGGGTCGGTGGTCGTGATGACCGTGCCGTTGCCATAGCCGTCGGTGTTTTGTCCGTATGCGCTGAGGAATTGTGCTCCCCCGCCGACCAGCGACAGCACGATCGCCGAGCCGAAGCGCTCGAGATAATGATTGTCGACGAAGCCAGCGTTGCCGGCACGGCCGAGCTCGTCGGCGCCGTTCGAACCGAGTTGCACCGACACGCCGTCGGACCGCAACATCCGGGTCCAGACGATGAAGACCCGGGTCTGGCCCTGGGCGATGCCGGACCGATACTCGCCGATCAGGCGGCTGCCCGACGGAATAAGCACGCGTCGGCCGTCGAACGACCAGACATTCTCGGTCACGACAGCTCGCACCATGCCGGGCAGATCGCTCTCTACGGCCGTTTCCAGCACGCCGCGGATCAGCGTGCCCTGCGCCACCAGCGCGTCGATGCGGTCGTTCTTTGATGCGCGGGCCACTTCGACCCCTGCGGCGGAGACCGATGCGAGGAAGCGCCTATTGGGATCGTCTTCGTTGCCTGCCGCACCACGAGGTCCGTCCTCGCCATTCGTAGCGGCGGCCGCCGAGGCGTTGTCAGCGATCACCTGTGGCGCGCGCAGCCGCTCCCAGCGCCGTCGCTCTTCCTCCTGGCGTTGCCGCTCGAGCTCCGCGAGCCGCCGCGCCTCGTCATCGTTGGGCGGTGCCGCGACAAGGGGCGGTTCCGGTGCCGGCGGCGGCGGCAACGCCAGGGGCGGTGCGACCGGAGGAGCAGGCGGAGCGGGTTCGGGCGGCGCCGGCGGCACGACGATCGTGCCCTGATCGGTTTGGGGACGGGGCGTCGAAAGCGACGGCGCCGGAAACTGGGTGGTCGTGAATTCTTCTTTGTCCGGCGTCGTCAAAGTGGGAGTCCGGCGGGCCAGCGATCCGTAGATGAGCCAGGCGGCAATCGCCAGCGCCCCAAGCGGTATGGCGATCTTCAAGAAACCGCCGAGAGCGGTTCGCCCCCGGGCGACAGAGCTGGCGGCGGCCGCCTCGAGCTCCAGTGAACGATAATCGTCGGCCGTCGGCATGCGCGCTCAACCTCCCGAGGCGGTGGCCGTGCCCACGCGCTGCGGCGCGTAAGGCTCAAGGCCTGTCGGCTCATGCACGTTGGTCAGACGGCGGTTGAAGATGCAGGTCGATTCCTGGCCGTTGCGCAGGGTCCATTGCGCGGAGACCTTGTCGACGACGACATAGGGTCCCTCTGTCCGGAAATTGACGAGGCTCTCATTGCGATCCGCGTCGACGATGAAGATCGCCGGTGTCTCGCCCTCGAACCGAAACCAGGTCTTGGTGCCGTCGTCGAAGACGGCGACCGGCTTGTTGGTGGAAGACCCCTTGTAGCCGTAGTTGCTGTTGGCGTTCGCGATGTTGAGCGCTTTCAAGTTCGGATTGGCGGCGCGCTCCTTGGCTTCGGCAAGCAGCCGGGCGCTGGCTTCGTCATCCGGGAAGCGAAACCGCACGGCGTAGATCTGATTCGATGGCGGGCGCGTGTTCGAGCGCAGCAGGAACGAGTAGACTCGCTTGTCGGTCACCACGTTGAGATTGGATTGCGCGTTCTTCTCCACGGGTTTGATGAAGATGATGTCGCCTTTTCGGTTCGGCTCGACGCGCCAGGCAATGGAATCGCCGAGCGCCAACGTCTCGATCTTTTCGTCAGGCTGCAGCTGGATCATCGTCGACGTGCCGTAGGTGGCGTCGATTGCGGTGACGTTGTCCCGGTTGTAGACGACGTCGCGCACACGCGGGTCGAGGCGGCCGGGGCGCGGCGTCGATTCGGCAAGCGCCGCGCCCGTCGACAGTAAGAGGGTAAGAAGCGCAACAGCGGACGGCCGCATCATGGCTGCTGCCCCACGCTGCGCGGAGATGGCGCCGATTCCTGGTCACGCCGATATTCGAGCACCTGGAAGCCCAGCGGATTGTCGAAACGCCATTCGTTGCGCATGGGCGCGGACGTGTAACGGAAGCGCACCAGAGAAACCCAGTGCCGAGTCACGATGTTGGTGGCCGACTTTTCGTCGGTGGAGAAGCGGACCAGAGCGGTGCGGTTGTTCGGAAAGGTCACCGACTTGATGGTGACGCTGACCTCGGTGTTCGTCCCGTAGATCTTCACCGGGTTATTGGGATTGGCGGGCGAGTAAATCTCGGTGAGTTCGCGCGCCGCGTCTCCGGCGGCGAGGAGTTGGGCGAGATCAAAATTATCCTTCAGCGCCTTCGGATCGTAGGTCTCGCGCGCTTTGATGTAGCGCACGACATTGAACATCGTGACCGCCTCGTCCTGCGTCAGCGGTCCCTCCGCGGTCGGTCGCTTGACCTCGACGAACCCCGTCGTTTTGTCGACGACGACCATATAAGGCTCGTAGGTCTTGAGTGGCACGAGGAGCGCCAGCACGGCGAGCGCGGTGACGGCAACCATGGTCATCACGGTGGCGACGATCCAGGCTAGCGCGCGCGAGTTGCGGTTGCGCCGGGCGATATCATGCTCCCAAGTTGCGCCGTCGGCATAATAGCGCGGATCAACCCGGTCGGACTGGGTCGTGGTATCCGTCACGGTCTTCCTCCCCCGCTCTGCGCGGGCGGTACGCCGGAGTTGCGGAGTTGGTCGGCGAGCCGACGGAACTCTGCGGACTGCGTCCAGCTCGCGGCGCGGAGGCCGACGCGCGCTCTCTGCCGCGCGGCCAGCTCCTCCCGCCGCGCCATCGAAGCGGGGTTGAACGGATTGCGGAAGGCGAGGCGCGCTCGGTTGGCGGCCGCCCCCATCCGGTAGCCGGAGGCCGTGGCCAGGACCGCGCCGAGCCGGGGCGCGAAGATCGGGACGCCACCTGCGATAGCGGCCGCCATGTTATTGATCTGGCTCAGCAGGAGGATGCCGATGATGGCGAGCAGCACCACCGGTCCGATTGTTGCCCATGTGGCAGACTTGCTGTTGGCGACGCCGTTCAGCGTGTCGATCGATTGCTGGATCAGCGAGACATAGAAGGCGAGGAAGGCGTATACGAGCACCTGCACAAGGAAATACTGCGCGAGTGAGCTCATCCAGCCGCTGAAGAACCGCGACGTGACGCCGAACAGAAGCAGGATGATGAATAGCGGCGCCAGGGCAAGCAGAAGCCACATGAACATCTTCGACAACACGATCAGGAAGATGGCGAAACCGATCAGGATCGCCATGACAACGTAGAAAACGGCGGCGAAGATGTAGGGTCCCCAATTGGTAATGCCGGCATTCTGTAGAAACGCCTCGGTCGCGCTATTGGTCGTGTCCCACATGTTCTGCAAGGCCGACTGGACGGCGTTGACCGAGGTGAGATTGGCCGAGGTGCCGGTATTGTTGGCGGAAGTGACGGCGCTCAGCAGCGCGTTGCCGATGGCGGAAGGACCGTCATTCAGGATCGTATACACGAAGGTTTGGAATTCTCCCCAGCGGGTCGCCAGGACATAGATCATCATCGCGCGAAAGAGCCGGAAGGCATAATCCGTCGGGCCGCCGCTGGCCGTGCCCTGCCAGATCCCGACGCCCCAGAAGATTACGTAAAGCGTCAGGAGCAGACCGGCGACGCCGGTTGTCCCGCCCGATGTCGCCGCGTTCGCGAGGGCCTGATATGCCGTCGAAACGTAATTCTGGCCAAGCTGGTCGACGGATTGCAGTAGCGAAGTGATATTGAAATTGTTGGCCATCGCGCTCCTCAGATCGGCCGCATCGGGCCGCAGGCGTCAACGGCCTCAACCGCGGCTCGAGCGGGCGGCGCGGGAGGGAGCTGCGCATAGGCCAGCGGCGCGCCGCCCTCGTCGGGTGAACACGGCGCTTTCAGCGGCTTATAGGCACAGCCGCCGAGCGCGAGCGTGAGTAGTACGCTGGCCATGAGGAGCGATACCGATCTCACTGCGGCGGCGCCTTGGGTTGCGTGAATGTCATGGCCCGCGAGGCGGATTCCGCGGCATCGTTCCGGTTGGGGGACGTTTCAGCGGTGCTCGTCGCCGGCCATGAGGATGGACGGAGCGCGTAGCGTCCGACCGCGACGCCCACGGCGAGCGCAACCACGGCTGTCGCGATGACAATGGCCTTCGACATGGGGGTCCCCCAGATGTTGTGTTGCGCCGTCCCGCGCGGCGTGCGCGAAAGCTTTTCGCGGCTCGCCGCCCGCTCCGCTACTGAGTGAATTTCATGGCGCGCGCCGCGGCCGACTCCGCCGCGATGCGATCGAGATTGGCCTGGTTCGCCGCAGCGGCTGCATTGTTCGCAACCCCGTTCAGTTCATTGATCGTCAGGCCGGTCTGAACCTGCACCTGGGTATTCTGATCGATGCTGCCTTTCAGATCCTGCGCCTGGCCGATCTGCTGGCCGCCCTGCTTGAAAGCGCTCGATCGCTGCTGCACCGCGCTCTGTGTCGAGTTGATGAGCCCCGAGAGCGTAGCGGCGACGTTCACGGAACTCTTGTAAGCCGTGTCCACGGGGTGGCTCTGGCCGCTGGTGAGACCGGTGATCGTCTGTACGAGCTGCAGGCCATTGATCAGAGTCGACACGATGTTCTGCGAATTCGAGCCCATGCCGGCGAAAGACAGCGCCCCGCCCGAGATCACCGATCCGAGGGAGGGCGCCTGCGCCATGGAGAAGCCGCCGCCGAGGGCCATTTGTGCGAGCGTTCCTTGCGCCTGGGACGAGCGATCGCCCGTCACCGCTTGCAGCGTCTTCTGGGTGAACTGCATGATCTGCTGATCGGCGGTCAGGATCTTCTGGGTGCTGGTTGCGATCTCCTGGGCCTTTTGCAGGTTGGCGTTGTCGATGACCGGGACTTGCGCCAACGCTGGCGACAATTGGGCGGTCACGATGACGGCGATGAGGGCAAGGATGGTGCGCATGAAAATCCTCCCTAGCGCGTGTCGTTGTTGATCGCGGCCAGCGCCGCGGCGACGTCGGCCACGGTCAAGCCGGGCCCGGTCGAAGCGCTGTCGTTCGTCGGTGTGCCTTGCGCCTGTGCGAGGTAAAAGATGACGTTGCCGTCGGTGTCGACGTAGCGGGCGCTGACGCATCCAGGGTCGGGGTTCGTGCCCGGCGGTGTGGTCGAGCATCCCGTCGGCGTCCGGCAAGGGTCAGTCGGCGAGCCGGTCCCGATCATGCCCGCGGGACAGACCGGACCGGAGGCGGGCCGTCCCCCCATCACCGTCGCCGCCCGCATGCCCCCGGCCGCCCGGCTCATGTCGCTCGTTCTGGCGAGGTTGAGCGCGTTCAGGGCGGTGACCCAAAGGTTCGTCGAATCAATGACGCCGTTCCAGGCAAGGTTGTTCTGCAGCCGCGCCGCGCTGTTCATGTCCATCGCCGCCATCACGGTCGAGCCGGTGCCGACCTGCTGGCCCGCGACCTGAAACCCTGACTGCGCGGCGCCAAGCGTCGAGCGACTGGCATCGAGACCGGCAACGACATTGCCGCTCGATTGAAACAATGTCTGGCTGTTCAGCGCGCCGCCTTGCGCCCCAGGATCGGGAGCGGCGGGCATGTCCGGCGCATAGGAGCGAAGGGCCTGGCTTCCGGCGCCCGCCTGCGGCTTAACGGTCGGATCGGTGACGTTGGCCTTCTTGCCCGTGGTCACCGCGCATTTGACGCCGCTATTGGCGTCCTTGCGCTGCGTCGTCACCGGTACGAGTTTGACCGTCGTGCTGGCTGTCAACGAATGTTGGCTGAGCTGTGCTGCGTCGTCGACCGGGATGGCCGCGTGCGCCTGGGTGGCCAAAGCCGCCGCCGCGACAATGATCAGGATGGTCTTCATGAAGGGTCTCTCCCCAGGAAGATCGGCAGCCACACCGCTGGATCGTCGCCAACGCGCGCGCGCAGCGCGTCGAGCTCGGCCACGGTCTCGGTCCGACCGGACAGCACCTTGATGAGGTCAGGCATGCTCGACAGGTTCAGCCGGGCCACGACGCTGTCCCGGCCGTGCTTGATCAGGAAGGACCGACTTTCGGGGACGGTGCTGCGAATCCAGTCGACCTCGCGGCCCGAAAGGCGGAAAGCCTGACGATAGCTCTCGTCGTCGGCTTTGGGATTCGGAAAGAAGATGTTGGTGCTGGTCTGCTCGATCAGCGTGTTGGACGCGCGTGAGCGGACGATATCGGCCGCAGATTGCGTGCCGAAGCCGATGATGCCGTTCTGCTTGCGGATCGTCTTCAGCTTATCGCGTATGAAGAAGGCAAAGACCTCGTCGTCGAGCAGCCGCCAGCCTTCATCAAGAAAGATCATCACCGGATCGCCCGTGAGCAACTCCTCGGTGCGGTGGAAGATGTACATGAGCGCGGCGGTGCGAATGACGGGATCGTCGAGGACGCGCGTCATGTCGAAGCCGAAGATGCTCGAAATCGAGAACTGGTCCTCATCGTTGTTGAACAGCCAGCCCCGCTGATCCGGCCGCATCCAGCTTTCCAAGCGCGCGAGGAGATCCCCCTCCCCCGCCCGGATGCGACCGCGCAGCAAGGTCGAGAACGCCTTCAGCGTCCGCCCGTCCGGACCCGCTGAAAGCGCCGCTGCGATTGCGTTTCGGATCACCTGCTCTTCGGAAGCGCTGAGATCGCCGCCCTTGGCCGGACGCAGCATGAAGGCGAACAGCTGGTACAGAAACTCGCGGTTCGCTGCCGAGTCGGGCAGCGACAGCGGATTGAACCCGGTGGGCTCGCCGGGAATGAGCGCTTCATATTGACCGCCGAGAGCGCGAATAAAGATCTCAGCGCCACGATCCTTGTCGACGAAGACGAGTTTGGGGCGCGGCTGGATGCGCTGCGTCTGCGCCGCGATGAACGATAGAAACACGGTCTTGCCCGACCCGGTCGGCCCGACGACGGTGAAGTTGCCGATGTCACGAACGTGGTGATTGTAATAGTAGGCCGTCTGCGACGTTGTCTCGAAGACCGAGATTGCGGGGCCCCAGTGGTTGCCGTCGGGGCGCCCGCTCGGATAGTTGTGCAGCGAGGCGAAGCCGGCGAAGTTTTTCGACGAGATCACAGCCTTGCGGGCGATATAGGCGAAATTGCCCGGCAGCTGCGACCAGAACGCCGGTTCGCAATTGAGGTCTTCGCGCACCCAGATCACCGACCGATCCGTCAGCGCGGCACCGGCCGCTGTCACGGCCGCGCCTACCTCGGCGAGATCGCGGCCGAGGCACATCACCGTCATGTGGTGCTCGCCATAGATCGCCTCGGAAGCCATCAATTCGTCCCGGGCCTCGTCAAGATGCTCCGCGACGATCGAACCGGCCTCGTCGGACATATCGACTTGCCGCGACACGCGATCGATCTGCTTGGCGGCGACCGGCCGATCGACGATGGCGAAGGTCTGGGTGGCGATAAATTCGTGCGGCACCCGCAGGAGATTGTCGAACGAACCGGGACCACTTTGCGCCGGATATTCGCGGATCGAAATCATCGCGCCGAAGCGCGTGTCGTCGCGGCTGGCGCCGCGGATCTCGATGGCGTTGCGGCCGAAGAAGAGACGCTTCGTCGAGAGCGCGTCCGCAAGGTCCATGCGGGGCAGATGCATCGGCCGCGGTAGGCCGCCGTTCACGATCTGCACGAGGAATTCCAGCGGCTCGGAGAACCAGATGCCGTCGCGCCGGACCACGCCGAGTTGCCGCGCGCCATAGGCGGCCAGGTTCTCGCGAACCGCCGTCGCGGCATCGCGCAGCTCGTTGAGGGCGGTCTGAATGGCCACCGACTCGCCGGCCTCGTCCTTGCGGCCGAGAGCCTTCGTCATCAGGACGTCGAAGGTTCCGGCCTGGCCCTGGAGCGGACGGCGCACGATCGTGAGATAGATGTCGTTGACGAACATTCGACGCTTCGACAGGGAGGCGTCGTAGCGCTCGTCGATCTCGCGGCACAACGCGTTGTCGAAGGTCGACGCGATCCGTGGTTGCACCTCGCGCCGGACGATGTGCGCGGCGAGCGCGAAGCGCGAGTTGGCGAGTGTGCGGACGATGTCGTTGCGGCCGAGCAGACGGGCGTTGACCTCGCTCATGTCGGATGTCTCGAACGAGTAGCCGTCGAGCTTCAACACCGTGAGGAGCAGGCCGTCTCGCGTCTTGAGGATGTGATCGTCGACGTGGCGGGTATAGGGAATGTGCGACGCCACCGGTCGCTCACGGCGGGACACGGCGCCGAAGGTGAGCTCGTCGAGAAGGGCGCGGGCGACCATGGCAGCCTCACGGGGCGTAGCTGTCGGCGCCCCAGAAGGAGCGCGAGCGGGGCGGACATCTTGTCGAGCGGACGAACAGGATCTCGAAGATACGGTCGTCGCGAAGAGTCATCACGTAGCCGAACAGATGGAGCGGAATCGCGACCAGCAGCATGAAGAGATTGTGGGTGACAAGGAAGCACACGCTCGAGACCACGCCGTTGAACATGAAGTACATATACGGCACGCCCATCAGCGTCGGCGCGCGAGTGAGGGCTTTGACCAGCGGGGTGATAAGCGGATCATCGAGCTCGGCTTCGGTCATTGGCCGACCGCCGACTGGAAGAATTGGACGATTTGCGCCGAGCCGAACACCAGAACGATGCCGAAAATGACGCTACCGGCGATGCCCCACGTCAGACGGCCGGACCAGGCGAACAGACCGCACGCGATGACGGCCAGTGTCGCCAGCGCGGTGGCGATCGGGCCTGTCAAAGCCTGAACCAACTGCGTGAGCGTGGATTGCACGGGTTGCAGCGTCCCGCCCGACTGTGCCGCGGCGTCGACGACGCTGAGCGCCACAAGGCTCAGAGCGAGGGGCGTGCGCGAAATCCATCGAGTCATCTAGTCCTCCCTGTCAATCGACGTGCATGACGAAACCATCGTTCCAATGCCTTCCGGCTTGGGGACGCGCCGCATCGGGCCGCGTGGCGAGTTCGACGACGTCAGGCTGGGCGGACGCGAGAGCGCCAGCGCCGCGAGGATCCGGCCAGCTGTAGAAATCGTTGATGACTTGGGCGACGAACCGAACGGTCTCGGGATAGGGAGGAACACCACGGCTCTTGGCGACGGCTTCCTCGCCGGCGTTGTAGGCCGCGAGGATAAAGAACGGGTTCTTGTATTTGTCTTGGAGGCTGCGCAGGAAGCGGATGCCGCCGCGCACGTTATCGGCGGGGCTGCAGAGGTCGACGTTGAAGCGCTGCGCGGTCTGCGGAAGCAGCTGCATCAGGCCGAACGCCCCCTTTCCGGAGAGCGCCATCGAGTTGTACTGGCTTTCGCTCTTCGCCACCGACTGAGCGAATTCGGGCGAGAACTTCTCCTCTGTGGCGATGCGTGCCACCAGCGCTCGCGCCTCGTCGGGCGCCATCGCCTTCGCGCCGCCGCACGGCCGCGCCGCTTCATTCGCGTCGAGGCGGAATCGCGGCGTGTCCAGTGGAATGACGCGGCCGGAGGCATCGACGGTCGCGAGGTGCGAAACGTTCGCTGCGTCCTGAGCGTTTGCGCCGGCGCAGGCCACCATCATCCCCAATCCGATCGCCGCGATTCGCTTCGACATGCCCCTAGGCTCTCCACTTTTCAATAGACAATATATTAGATGTTGTTACCTTGGCAACAGGTTAGTGAATGACGTCCCCAGCTCGATCCGGAGGGATGGAATGAAACGCTGCTCAGTCCTGCTGGCCGGCCTCAGCCTCGGCCTCGTGCAACCCGCCCCACCTGCGGCGGCGCAGGACGCTTCGTTCGGGTGCAAGGTCTTGCTGTGCGCGGCGGCCAGCAATCCGGGATGGTCCAGCATCCCCTACTGCGTGCCGGTCATGCAGGAACTGTTTCGCCGGCTCGCCCGCGGCGGCGGCTGGCCAACCTGTTCTGAAGGGCATGCCAGCGGCCCGGGCTATGAGCCTTACGAAGCCTGTCCGGTAGGCCTAACACCGGTCGCAGGCTTGCCGGGCGGAGAAACATCGCCATCCGCCAACGGAGAGCTGTGCGCCGATCTGTCCAAGCCCGAGCGCATGTGCTCAGGAAGCGATGGCGGTTGCACGACGACCTATCCGACGACGCCGCGCCAGCGCCGCAGCGAGCCCTACTACGTCGACATCAGCTCGGCCAACGGCGTGCAGCGCTTCTATTTCTCGCTGCAGGGCTACTAGAATGGGCCGGGCATGGCTGATGGCCGCGATTCTGGCCCTGCCACTCACCGCAACAAGGGTAACGGCGCAATCCGCGTCGCCCTGGTTTCCAGTTCCAGCGGACGCCATCTATCTGACAGGCGACAGCTGGTCGGCCGGCGACGTGACCTATCGTCTTTATGGCGTCCAGGCCTGCCTGCGTGACACGAGCTTCACCAACGGCCACGGCCTCAAACGCGACTGCGGCGAGGCTTCGCTCGCCATGCTTGTCGCACTGGTTCGCGATCTCAGACCGCAGTGCTACGACGCGGCCGAATCGCCGCAGCTGCGAACCGTCTTCGTGTTCTGCCTAGCCAGCCCGAGCAAGGGCGCCGCGGCGGGCTCACGCATCGATCTCGGCACAGCTCTGATTTCAACCGGCTTCGCCTTCGCCGCGCTCAAACCGGACGGCCAGCCGGTTCACGCGCCGTACTTCGTGGCCCAGCTTGTCGCCCAGAGATCCAAGGCGGGATTGTGGGCGTTCGCCGACCTCCCCGATCCGAACGCGATCATTCTGCGCGCCCTGCGGCAGGCTTCGCCTGCTCCCGCGTCCGGGATGCCAGGAGCAAACCCAGCGACCCCATAGGACTCAACGTCAGCACGAGGAGCGACCATGCGAACCACAAATCTCTTCATCGTCCGTGGCTTTGTCGGGCAGGCGCCGAAGGCGTTTAACAAATCCGCCAAGATCCACATCGCGACCGACCGCGGGTGGACTGACGCCAAGGGCGAGCGGCACGAGGAGACCGACTGGGTAACGGTCAGCGTCCTCAATGAAAAAGCCGCGGCCTGGGTCATCGCCAATGTCGCGAAAGGCGATCCGGTCTATGCCGAATGCCGCATCGCCGACGGCTCCTACAAGAAGGACGGCGAGACGATCTACACGACCGACATCATCGCCAACGTCTTCCACAAGCTCGATCTCGGTGCGCGCGACGATGCCGCGGCGTGACACCGTGTTTCTCGCCATCTCGCTCCTGGCGGCCGCGACGACAACCAAGGCTGGCGCGCAGCCGGCCGATCGGAACGAGGGCATTTACGCGCCGCAGCTGCCGCTTCAATCGCCGCCGCTGCGGGTCGAGGTCATCAATGGGGTGCGGTTCCGCGATATCGAGACGGGCGCGGCCTACCGGCTCTACGGCATTGATACCTGCGCGCCGGAGCAGACCGCGCGCTTGGGCAGGCAGCCCTGGCCGTGCGGCACGATGGCGACATCGTGGCTCGTCACGGCGACCCTCAACGCCTGGCTCGCCTGCAGGACATTGCGGGACGAGGCGTCAGAGCACCTGGTGCGGTGCGCCACGGCGGGCCATCCCGACATCGCTGCCGATATGTTGCGCGCCGGCATCGCCGTAGCGCTCCCCGGAACGGACAGGGACCCGGCGATCCGTGCCTACGTCCAAGCCGAGCAGGACGCGCGCAAAGCCTATCGGGGGCTCTGGTCGAGTACATTCCAGATGCCCTGGGAGTGGCGTGCCAAACGCCCGGCCGCGCCGCCGCTCGCCCGGTTCGAGGCAACGCCATGAGCCGTACCGCCGTCGTTCTCTCTCTTCCCATCATGCTCGTGCTGTCAGCCTGCGCCGCGCCGCAGCCATGGCCGGTGACGGACTATGGGCCGCCCGCGCGCGAACCGATGTACACCCCCGCCGCCGTCAAGCCCGGCCGTCTGGAATATGCCCCCGATCGGTCGACGTTTGCCCCCATCCTTACCGAGCGTTTTCCCTATCCGACCCAGCCGGAGGCGAACGCGGCCTATCGTCGGCTTCTCGCCGGCTCTGCCCGGGAAGGCAACTTCCCCGCATCGGTGTGGCTGTTCGGGTGCAAGCCGGGCGCGCTGGACGAACAAACCGCCCGTGTGATCCGCTACCGCGGTCCCGTCGTCCATTGCGCGACGGATTTTCTGGACGGCAGTGGCCGTCGCCTTCGCCGCGAAGCGGTAAATTTTTATTACTACGGCGACGTCTGGAACATGCAGCCCGTCTACCCGCCGCGCAGCGTGGTGCCATGGCGCAATCGGGAGCGTTCGCCGAAGGATTTCTGGCGGTGGCTGCCCGGCCGCGACCGCTACGAATAGCAGGCGGCACAATGCGCGCGGCAAGGCAGTTGAGTCATTATATTAGATGTTGTATTAAAGGCACATCGCCGGCCTTTCGCAGCTCTGCCATTTTTGTCCTGGCGATGGGGATCGCAGGGATGATGAACACCCAAGCCCGCGCGCAAACGGTGACGCCCGATCCGGGGACGTGGCGACCGATGGCATATGCGGATCTTCAGCTGCCCTCTCGCGCGACCGCCACCTACACCGACATCTGGAAGGACGCGATCGAACGCAACAACCAAGGCTATCGGCAGCGTGGGGATCATCGCTTCGCGGGCGGCAATGCGCCCGTCACCGAAGCCCATTTCGTCATCTGGAGCCGCGGTCGTTCCGTTGTCCTCAGTATCCTCAACACGGCGATTGGATGCACGATCAAGACCGCAGTGCCGCAGGCGCGCGCGACGGTGAAGCTCTGCCCCATGCGGATTGCGATTTACGAGGGGATCCAGGTGCGCACTCTCGAGGGCGGCCGCGCTTGCTTCCTTGAGCTTGAGCCAGGCGCATCGCCCGATCCGACGGTGTCCGCGGCCTATGCATCCTACGACGTTCCGAACCGGACGTTGAAGACGGGCATGATCGTCAACCATAACGCTGTCGACGGCTGCTCGCTGGATGTGCCGCTGAACCGCCGCGACGCTGATTGAGGAGAACAATAGAAATGCACTTTCGGATGATCTGTCTGCTTGCTGCGACCGCCCTTGTCGGCGCGGTGCCAGCAGCCGCGGCCGACGCGGCTTTCAGCTACAAGACCTCGTATCGCAACGTGACCCAGGACCCCGACAAGGTCTGGACGGGTGATGCGCTCGCGGCCGGCTCGTCCGGCACCGTGACCATTCACGAATATGAATTGCGCACGCCGCGCGGCGACTTCTTGATCTCGCAGATTTGGAACGACGACTGCACATCCGGCACCTGCCCTACCCGCCTTGTGCGCGTCGCCCCCCATCAGCAGCCGACCGTCCTGGTCGACGATATGATGCATCAGATCGTGCCTCCTGATGATCCGCGCTTCGCCGCGATGGCCGCCGACAAGGCGCAGGCGGCGTTCGCACAGCGTCCCTTCGCGTTGACCGACGACGGGAAGACGCTCGTCAACGGCGATTTCACCTTTGCGATTCCGGAGGGCAAGCCATGACAGCGCGCGCTGTTCGCGGCATCCTGGCCGATGCGGGTCTCCTGCTGTGTCTGTCGGGGGCGGCAGCGTTCGCCGGAGAATCAGCCGCCAATCTTACTGCGGCGGGCATCCCGTCGAACTGTGCGGATTTCGCTGCGAAAGTGTCCAGCAGCGAAGGAAATTTCGGCACCACAAATCAGTTCGGCTGCCTCGGAGCATTCCAATTTTGCCCCGGCACCTTCGAACGCTATTACAGCGGCAGCGCGCAAAGCTTTCTCGACGATCCCTCCGCCCAGGTCGCCGCCTGGACCCGGTACGAACAGAATGAGTGGTCGAAGGCGCAGAGTAACGGCATGACCTCGCTGATCGGACAGCAGGTATGTTACGGCGGCCACTGCGCCACGATCGACCAATCTTCCATCCTCATGGCCTGCCAGTTCGGCTGCGGCCAGCGCGGGAAGCTCGCGAACTACGCTGCGAGCGGCGACTGCAATGCCCGCAACGTCAAGGATGGCAACGGGGTAAGCGTGTGCAGCTACCTCATCCGCGGCGCCGGATATGACGCCTCCTGCTTTACCGGAGACCAGTCGGCGGTTTGCCAGCAGACGCCGACCGGGCCGGGCGATTTTCCGACCTCGACCGGTATAGCCGCCAATCCGCCACCGCCATCGACAGCGTCGATCATCGTCAATCCGACAGACGTCTAGGTACCGCCCAGATCAGTTTTTCTCGGAAGGGTCGCGGATGATCCAGGGAGCAAAATAATTGAGTTCCTCCTCGGTCGAGGAACAGAGATCTCCGCCACGATAATGAGCATGAACCATGGCCCAAAACACAACCTCGTCGGAGCGCCCGGCGAACAAAGCTTTTTGCAAGGTGCGACCGATCAGCGTCACCGCCCGCGAATGTTCATATCGGGCGTGAAGTTCGTGAGCGATGATCTTGGTATCCGCAGTTCTTATCATAGAATAACTCCATGCTGATACGGACCATCACGCAACTGACGGCCAGTTAGACATCGGCAGCACCGACTCGTTGGAGCCTCGTGCGGCCCGGATTGTTTCAAGGGTCTCGCGGTTGAAGGACATGCGCAGGGCAATAACTTCGTCGCGGCCAATACGCTGGGGAAAACCGAGTGATCGGACGAAGAACCGCAATTGCATCGCGATTAACATCAACCGCCAGTCGATCGCGACCGTGACTGTGTCAACCTGATGCTCAATGCCCCATTCGACGACGCCTTGGGCGAGTTCGAGAAAGGGACTGTCACCGCGCGGTCGGTGTTCGCGATAGCTACGCGCAACGCTGAAGCGTGTCCACTCGAACACATGTTCGCCGCGTGGCGGCGTGTGCCGGCACAGATCCGTCAACACATCGCTCAATAAATGCGGGCGAGTGGTTGGTAACAGCCGCTGATAGCCGACGATCTCCTCGTCGCGCAGACAGATGTGATGGATTGCATGCCGATCGTCGAATCGATCGCGCTCGCGACCGCCCGGCTGGCGCAGTTCCTCCCAGCCCTTTTCTTCGACAAAAATTGAATGCCGAAACCGAAAGGCGCGGTCCATCAATGTCTCGTATCGACCGACGTCCGAGCCTGGAATGACCATCAGCATGAAATGCACCTCGACCAGATGACAGAGCCGAGTTGGTCATGTCCATCGCCAGCGCGGTATGGGCACAAAGGTCCATTGCAATCAGACTAGCGCGCGCATTGTCTGTTCTTGGAGATATTTCAATAAATGAAAAAACGAAACGCCTATTAGTACGGCGACTCTTCGGCGGACTTAGCTCAGGTGCGATCGCGGCGACACTATCATCGCTATAAAGGTCGCCAGGTCATCTGCCTTTGTTCTTGATCCGCTTCTGGTCGTGCTAAGATTTCGACCATGAAACCCGCCGAATAAACACGGCGCTAGCCAATAACGCTACGCCGGGGCATCACAAAGCCAGATTTTGCACCACGGCCCCGTTCTTTGCGCCAATCAATTCTTTCGTCTTCGCGGAACCGCTCCACAAGACGCGTGAAGAGGAAGCGAGGTTTTTGCCCCTGACGGCATGTAGCCCAGTTCGTCGCAGCGTTCCCGAAAAGTCATCCGCCGCCGCTCCTTTTGCGCCTCGGCCAATTCGCACTGGATGCCGTGCTCTTCGTCGGTGAGACCCTCGGGGCGGCAGACCGAGCAGGTGCCGAGGTGAAAAACCCGTTCCCACTCCACCAACGCCTGCACATAGGCGCGATGAGCCTCAATCGTGCGCGATTCAAGAGAAGTGCGCCCTCGCGCCTTGGCCCTGATCACTCGATCCTCCGTGGGGAGGTGCCTGCGGTACGCCCCCGCAAACGAACCCTCTCTGACTCTTGGTGATCGGGGAGTTCGAAACCGTGCTAGAC
>NZ_JBXAHF010000006.1:0-128042 GCF_058794875.1 Afipia sp. GW823-FHT06G09 | reverse complement strand
GTACGCGGCCCTGTGGCCTTTAGTTCGGGTGAACCTGTTGCATACGCCACAGGCTCCCCGACCATAAGGTCAAGGAGTGCGGCGCCGTAACGGCCGGCACCAAACCGTTCGTAGAGGTTTCCACGCCCCAGGGCAGCGCGTACCGCCCCGCCCGATTCATAACCGTTTGGCAGCCTGCGTTCTAGGTCCCTTCGGTAAATGACTGATTGCTGGAAATTTCTGGCACCCCGGCGGGGCAAGCGACCGTGATTCGAGAAAGCGGTTGGGCGTC
Source organism: Afipia sp. GW823-FHT06G09 (assembly GCF_058794875.1). Lineage (NCBI taxonomy): Bacteria > Pseudomonadati > Pseudomonadota > Alphaproteobacteria > Hyphomicrobiales > Nitrobacteraceae > Afipia > Afipia sp. GW823-FHT06G09. The sequence continues at coordinate 127,771 of NZ_JBXAHF010000006.1, read as the reverse complement.
GCCCTGCCGGGCCGGGCTGGCGGCTGCGCTGAAGCCCCGCATCCGGGGCTTCCCCCTCGCGGGCGGCCATCCCTGACGCAAGAGCGCAGTGCAGCGGCTAACACCGGCTATAAACCCGAGACCATTCGGCAGATCATGAAGCGACGGCCTCTTGGTCCCCGAGACCGTCGCGGTCAGCTTAGCCATTGGATATATCGGGTCTGACGTTAAACTCCGTCATCGAAGGACGATTCGTCGTCCTCCCCCGCATGATCAAATGTTGCTCGTAGATCCTGCACGTCAACATTGGTGTCGGCGGACGGATAAACGTGGCAGAAGCGGTACTCAAACTGACGGCGTTGGACGCTCCGCCCTATCGGGAGCTTCCTCAGAACATCGAGGCCGAGCAAGCGCTGCTTGGCGCCATTTTCATCAACAACGATGCCTTCTATCGCGTTGCCGACTTCCTGAAGCCGAACCATTTCTTCGAGCCTCTGCATGGCCGCATATTCGAGCTCATGAGCGAGCTGATCCGCTCGAACCGAATTGCCAGCCCGATCACGCTGAAGACCTTCCTTCCCGCGACACTCGACATCGTCGGACTATCTGTCGCGCAATATCTCGCGCGCCTGGCCGCGGAAGCGACGACCGTCATCAACGCACCCGATTATGGCCGCACCGTCTACGATCTCGCGGTGCGACGCGAGCTGATCAAGATCGCGGAGGACATGCTCGGCAGCGCCTTTGACGCGGCGGTGGATTGCGCACCCCAAGATCAGATCCAGCATGCCGAGCAGCTTCTCTACGACATAGCCGAAACCGGACGCTATGGCGGCGGCTTCGAGACGTTCGAGACCGCACTCGACAGCGCCATCGATCGGGCCGCGCAGGCGTATCAGTCGGACGGCAGGCTCTCCGGCCTCGCAACCGGGCTCAAAGACCTTGACGCCAAAATGGGTGGTCTTCAACCCACCGACCTGATCATCATCGCCGGCCGGCCCGGCATGGGGAAAACCTCCCTCGCCACCAACATCGCGTTCAACGTCGCAAGCGCCTACGATGCGGCACAGCAGGTCGACGGTTCGCTTCGGCCTGCGGCTGGTGGAATCGTCGCCTTCTTCTCCCTCGAAATGTCGTCCGAGCAGCTTGCCACGCGCGTACTCGCCGAACAGGCGGAAGTGTCGTCCTCCAGCATCAGGCGTGGCGAGATTGGCGAGACCGATTTCAGTAGGCTCCTCGACCACCGCCAGAGAATGCGGCGTCTGCCTCTCTTCATCGACCAGACCGGCGCGCTCTCGATCGCCCAGCTTGCGGCCCGCGCCCGCCGCCTGAAACGACAGCGAGGCCTGCATCTCATTGTCGTCGACTATATTCAGCTCATGCAGGGCAGATCCCAGCGCGCGACGCAGAACCGCGTTCAGGAAATCACCGAGATCACCACCGGGTTGAAAGCGCTGGCCAAGGAGCTCAACGTCCCGGTCGTTGCGCTGTCCCAGCTCTCGCGCGGGGTCGAAAACCGCGACGAAAAGCGGCCGCAACTCTCCGATCTGCGCGAGTCAGGTTCGATCGAACAAGATGCCGACGTCGTCCTGTTCGTCTACCGCGAAGAATATTATCTCAAGAACAAAGAGCCCAGGCCCGGCACCGACGATCATCTCACCTGGGAATCCGAGATGACGGACGCGCGCGGCAAGGCGGAAGTCATCATCGCGAAGCAGCGGCACGGTCCGACAGGGACGGTCGCCATGACGTTTCAGGGTGAATTCACCCGCTTCTTCGATCTGGCGAACCAGAGCCAGTTGCCTGAGCGAACGGAATAGCTGCCGGCTCTAACTCCTCGTTTCATATATCGCGCAGGTCTCCGGGCGGTCGACCGGAATGATCTCCAACGTCAGAGCTTCGAACGCGACCCGGCGTCGATCAGGCTGACGTCAGATCTCTCGCACGTATCGAGCACCAGCCTCCGGCGACTCGATGAGAAGACCACCAAGCACACTTGATTTCGCGTGGCGTCGACCGCGGCAAGCATTCGCTCTTGAGACTGTGACGTTCGGCGCGCCATGCATCCGGGGAAGGACCACCCCGCTCTCGAATGGGCTTTCCTTGGTTCGGCCGCGACCTTCCACGATCAACCCGCAAGGGGTTCGCTACGCAAGCGTGCGACCTCTTCGGCTTCGCCTGCGAGGTGACCGCGGCCGCGCCCGAACACGTCGGCGCCTGTCGAGCGGGGATGGTCCCCGCCCCAAGACGGGAGCCTCACGATGTCGCAGAATCTCACCCTCGCTCAGGATCACGCCCTCGATCTCGCCCGCACGCTGATGGTGCCGGTGGTTCTCTTTCAGGTCGACGACGAATTCGGTGTCATGGTTTCCAGTGAATACGACGGCGAAGAGGATGCCATCATGCATGAATACGATCCGTGGTCCCCGGCTCATTGAGCCGGGTGACCGATGCCGCTGGCGCCGTGCCGGTCGCAAGGGAAGCTTCGCCGCGGCCGGAGTCCGACATCTTGGACGGCTTGTCAGCGCGCCCTTGCATCCGGCAGGCTTCGCGGCCGGTCGGTCCCGTTCCGGAACATGTGGAACAAGAAGAGCCAACCGAAGAAAGGGCCGAGTAGCGCAGAGCGCGCTCGGTGCGGAGATATGGAAAAGAAGGACATTGAAGAGCTGCGCGCCAAAGTGGCCTGCGCGGCGGTACTCGAAAAGGGTGGTTGGAAAATCGACCTGAAGGAGAGCACGCGCCGCGCGCTCAAATATCGGCGCGGTGCCAACATCATCATCGTCATTCACGACGGGCGCGGCTGGTTCGATCCGTTGTCGTCCGCCAAAGGGGATGTCTTCGATCTCGCCGAACATCTTGGCGCCAGCGGATTCCCTGAAGCCTGCGATCGCGTCGCCGCTCTTGTCGGCTTCGTTCCGAGCTCGCCGGTCTGGACACGCGCGTCCAGACCCCTGGCGCTCACGTCCGTCGCCGACCGTTGGGCGTACCGGACAGTCCCGAGGCCCGGTTCGGCGACCTGGCGCTATCTCGCCGATCAGCGCTGTATCCCCGACAGCATCATTGCGGCAGCGATTGCTCAAGGTCGACTGCGCGAGGGTCCGCAGGGCAGCATGTGGGCGGCACACGATGACCCCGCCGGCCGCGTCATCGGCTGGGAAGAGCGCGGCCCGCGCTGGCGCGGGTTCGCCACAGACGGGACCAAGGAGCTGTTTCGCTTTGGGCCGATCGGCTCCCAGCGAATCTGCATCACCGAAGCCGCGATCGATGCCATGAGCCTCGCTGCGATCGAAGTCCTGCGCGATGACACACTTTATGTCAGCACCGGAGGCGGCTGGTCTCCGGCGACCGATGAGGCCATCCGCGGCTTGGCCGGCCGGGTGAACGCCCGGCTTGTTGCCGCGACCGACAACAATCGGCAGGGCGACGTTTACGCCGACCGGATTCGCGCCATCGCGTCGGAAGCGACCGCGCTCTACGCACGATCGCGTCCCCGCGCCGGCGACTGGAATGACGATCTGAAGGTTCTGGCCATGCGGCTGGAGAAAGAGCCTGTCGTGGCAAGTGGGTAAGGTTGCCGATGCCGCCTGCCGGTCGGCGCGTCAAGGGAGGCTTCGCCCGCTTGACCAGCGGCCCTTGACCCGCCGCGCCGGAGAGCCGGCCGCCCGCAGGGTGTTCGCAATACCTGAAGGGAAGGACCAACCGATGGCTCTCTGGACCATTGAAACCACTTATCGCCTGCCGGTTTTCCGGCACAAGACCTACGAGGCGGAGACGCTGGCGCAGGCCTGCCGTCTTGCCATCGAGGATGAGGATTGGGACCGCGAGAAGCGCGACTACGAATCCGCTGGCGAAACCTATGTGACGGGAATCTGGTCCGGCGCAGACGCCGCCTATTCCGGCGCGGCTCAGCCGATCCCCTCGCATTACACCGAGACGCCGGTGCGGATCGCGCGGCATTTCGAGGTGCTGCTCGGTCTCGTCAAGGTTCTGGCGAAGCCGGACCAGGAATCGCCCGATCCCAACTTCTGGCGCGAGCGCGCCCAGCCCGCGATCGCCAAGGCCGAGGCGATCCTCGCAGGCGCACGCGATCCCGACATCGTCGGAGACGCGCCATGACCGGATATATCGTGAAGATCGGCTTCTGGCTGCGGGCCTACGATAGCGTCAGCATCGAGGCTGAGTCCGACGCCGAGGCGATCGAGAAGGCGAAGGCCGCCGCGAAAACGGCGATGGCCTCAATGGCACATCCTGAGCACATCGATCTCGATGAGCGGCGAGAAGGCGTCATCGCCTTCATCGACCGCGCGACGCCGGATGGCAGGCAAAGCGTGATCGAGGACGTCGCGTTCGACGACGATCGCATCCACCCGGCTGCCGACGAAGCTCACATCGGCCAACAATAGTCTCGACGAACCGCGCGCCGTGGCCCAACCCTGCCGGGCCATCGCAACCTAGACCCGTGAGCTCGGAAAACGCTGGGCGCAGCATCTCGCCTGTCAACGGGCATGCCGTTCCCGCATCGCAGACGATGCGTGACAGCCGTGACCTCTCTGCGCCCGGCCGCGCATCCATCGCAACGCGGTCAGGAGCGAAGGACAATGTGCAGGGTTCTCAACAAGCATCACGCAGGCGTGCCGGCGGGCGCCGTCTATATCGGCCGCGGCTCGAAATGGGGCAATCCGTTCCGGATTGGCCCTGATGGCGACCGGGCGGCCGTCATCGCAAAACACACGCGCTGGCTCGCCCACCAGCATGATCTCTTGCGCGCGCTCGACGAGCTGCGTGGTCGCGACCTCGTCTGCTTCTGCGCGCCGCGCGCGTGCCACGGCGATCTCCTGCGTCGTCTCGCAAATGCGTCGCGCGACGAGCGGATCACGTGGTGGCGCGGCGTGAGAGCCGCTGCGTGAACGTCGGGGGGACGGTCCTTTCATGAAATGGGGAGGACTGAAGAAGCATGAAATCGCTGCCGCATGTCCGGCCGACGCGTCAAGGGTGCGCTGCGCCCGCGTGCCGCGGCCCTTGACCCGACGGCCGGAGAGGCGGCCGCCCGGAGATGTTTTCGACATCTTCAGGAAAGGGCAAGGCGATGGACAGAGGAGAGATCGCGATCGCGCTGTTGCGCGCGATCGGCATCCAGGAGTTGGAATATTCGTTAGATGGCGGCGGCGACTCGGGCGATTCGACGCTCGAGAGAATCCAGCATGTCGACGGCCGGTTGCTCGACGGGCTCCCCGATATTCCGACTGGCATCGATGGCACTGGCCGGGCCCGCACGCTCTCATGGCTCCTTGACGATCTCGTTGCCGATCTCCCCGAAGGCGATTGGGTGAACAACGAGGGCGGCTACGGCACCGTCATCATTCGTCCCTTCGAGGAGGATGACGACCTCCGCTTCGAATGCGACATGACCTTCCGCGAGGAGGGCGACTACGGCGGCGAAGACGATGACGAGGAATTCGAGGACGAGGATTTCGATTCCGATGACGACGGCGCCGAGGATGCGGAGGCGGTGTCATGAACGCCCCCATCTGGTCCGACCTCGAAACCTCCGCGTTCGAAACGCTCGTCGGCCGCTGCGCAACCGTGGCGCTGCGCAAGTCCGACAGTCGTATCGCAGCGCTACTCGCGCTGATGGCTCTGTCACATGCCCGGCTCGATGCCGACGTGCATGACAATCACCTCGAAGCCGATCTTCGCGTCCATCCCGCGCCTCCGGGCCACGGTCCCGCGGCGGAGCTGCTGGATCATATCACCTGTATCGTGAGCGACGTCGCGCGCTGTGCGCGTGGCGAGACGCGTCTCGACATTTCAGCCCGGCTCGACGATTGGGGCTATGCGTTTCTCATGGTCGATCTTCTCGGCGATGGCGCGCGCGAAGCCGAGCTCACCGCCATGGCCGAGTGTGTCGGCGCCGCGCTGACGCGCGTTCACAAGCGCGTCGAGGAACTGTGCACGCAGCATCTCCGCGCCGTCCTGACGCGCGATGCCCCGCAGGCCGCGTTCCTGTCGCGAGGCCTCACGCTGCAGGCCGAGTGGCTGCTCGCGCCATATCTCTCCGGCGATGCATCCCGGCCGGACATCCTGGTCCGACGCGCACAGGCCCTGGGCCTGTTCGGAAGCCTCGTCTCGGCGTTGCGAGAGCCCGCCATCACGGAGGTCGTCGATCGCGCCGAACCCCTGACGCCGGCGCTTGCGGGACATCTCGGGTTAACCGAGGCCGAGCTGCGCGCTTTTCGCGGCTCGCGCGACGTCCGTGCATCGATCGAGCAATGGGACGATTTCGTGGTCGCGGCGCGGCGGCTCAAGACCTATTCGGTCCCGCGCCACGAATGGCCTGGCGCCGCCCAGCCGGAAACACCGTCTGCATGGCAAAACTCACCCTGGCTGCGATCGCCGCGCACGCATCTCATCCGGCCGGACTATCTCGAAGAGAAGGAAGCGGGCGTTCAGGACGCCGTCCTCGCGCTGAAGGACGATCTCATTCGTCCGCTTGTCGCCGCTCGCCGGCCGCCCGGCGACTTGCGCAACACCACCATCGCGCATTTCGCAAGCGAGCTCGATTTTCCACAAGCGCGACACGGTTGCGCCGATTATCGAACGTTTCTGCTCGGTCTGCATCGGGCCATCATCGGGACCCGCAAGCCGAAGGCGTTTCAGGAGGCGGCCGCGCTGTGGCATCGCCGCGCCGCGTCGCTCTCGGCGCTGCGCCACGAGCATACGGCGGAACGGCCCGGCTGGCCGGCGCTCTGCGCGGCCTGGCGATCGCACGACGGCCGCTATGAGGTTGTGGCTCTGACCTCCGCCAGCGATCTGGTGATCGAAGGCAACGCGATGCAACATTGCGTCGGCGGCTATTACGATGTCTGCCGGCGTGGCGACACACAAATCCTGTCGTTGCGCCGCGACGGCCACCGCGCCGCCACCGTCGAGATTGCGCTCGAAGGCTCAATTGAGGCGCCGGCGTTGAAGGTCGGCCAATTCAAGGCGATCCGGAATACCCGACCCGCCGACGACCTCCATGATGCATTGCGCGACTTCCTGCGCGATCTGCGTTCGCAGGCGCACGCCATGAATGCGGCGACGCTCGCGCGCTATCGCCGGCGCATGCACAAACGCGGGGATTATGCCTGGCGCAGCGACGCGCTGCCATTGGATCACGCGCGCGAGGCTTATCCACTTTACCGGCCGCTGCTGCCGCGTCCGGCGCCGGCGAGTTTCGACCTCTGGTGCGCCGAAAGCGGCCTCGTCGACACCATTGACCGGGCTTTCGCAGCCCTCGGCGGAAAGTCCCCAGCGTCCCCGCGCTGACCTTCTCCCTTCCTCGTTCATCACCTCAAGGAGGCAATCATGCATCCCTACGATCACGCACGCTCGTCCGCACGTCGCTTTGGCGGACAATGGCAGGATTACTACCCCTGCCATGCCTGGTTCGATGCGACGAAATCGATCCAGTGCCGCTTTACGCACCGCGCGCTACGGCATCATCTCGAGGGGATCAAGGAAGCCCTCGCCGCCTTCGGGCCCGCGATCCAGAACAACGACGGCGCCAAAGTCGACCTTCGTCAGGTCGGGCTTCAGCATCTCGACGAGGATTGCGGCCTGATCCCGCAGGCGCGCGATTGGCTGATCGACCTTGATGCGCCGGATTGGCTTCCGGAAGAAGTCCCCGACTCCACCGAGCTTGCGGCGGCCAGCGCGCGGCGTTTTGGCGGCGAACCCGGGCCTTATCGCGCTCTGCACGACTGGTTCCTGGCGACGCAGAACTGGTGCGACGGCGCGGAGCACCTGCTGTTTCGCCATCATAGCTTCGGGATCTTCGAGGCGGAAACCCGCTTCGGACCCGCCCTCGACATCGGCAGCGAACGGCGCGTGCCGACGCGCGTGGTGGCGGAACGCCACGTCCAGACCGTGCTGGGTCGCGTTCCCGCGGCCGTCGACGCGCTGCGCCGGATCAGGGGCGCCCGCTGGATGCTCCAGGCGACCTCGCCACGGAAGCTCGGCCTCGACTGAAATCCATCATCAAGAACCCGCAAGAACCAAAGGAGAAAAATCATGAGCAATCCCGATGTTCGGAATTTCGTTGTCGTCTCGACCGCCCACGTCACCGAGCAGACGGCGCGCTGCCTCGACAGGACGCCGGCCAATCAATGGCCGTGTCTCGGCGGGCCCTACGGCGAATACGGATGGTTTGTCTATGCCCATGACGAGAACAGCCATGCGGGACCAGACCCGATCCCTGACGACCTGTTCGGCGTCATGACATGGGGACGCAAGCACGGCTTCGACTACATCCTCTTCGATTGTGATGGCGATCTTATCGAAGACTTGCCGAGCCACGATTGGTGATGCGGTTCGGTTCACCGTTTCAAAGGATGCCACGAAGTGCGGCGGATTCGCTCGCGTGGATCGGAGACCAAAAACCGAGAAAGAGCAAAAAAGAAGAAAATGAAAGGAATGAAAACCCGCTGCCGCATGCCCGGCCGGCGCGTCAAGGGTGAAGCTTCGCCCGCGTGCCGCGGCCCTTGACCCGCCGGACCGGAGAGGCGGCCGCCAGAGAGGTGTGACGAAGGACTGAAGTGATGAGGAGATCAGGCGGATCGCTCGCGCTTCAGCCCGGCCAGGCTGAAAGGAGCCGCCGATGCACACCTCACCCACCATCCGCAAAGTCTTCGAGGGCGTCGCCACGCGTCCCGAGATGTATCGCATGTTTAACCGCCATCGTGGCGATCCGGCGATGACCAAAAGCGATGCCCAGCATCTCTTCGCCGGCGAGTGGTTCGAGATCGCCGAGCGCGAGCATGGCTACATGCTCGAGATCCTGCCGCCGCTGTGGATGCGCGCCGACATGTTCGCGATGCGCGAATTCTTGACCGGCAATGTCACGAGCGTTTTCTTCTCGCTCTGCATTGACGGCCACAAGCGCTTCTTCCACGGCTATTGCAATCTTTCCGATCGCGGCGCGCCGGAACGCATGAAGCAGGCGATCGTCGAGCGCGAGTCCCGACCGATCCGCGCCATGACGCGGGAAGAGCGCCTCGAACACATTTGGTCGAGCACCCACGATGATTATCGTGGCTATGCCGGCCCCGGCTGGCCCGCCGCTCTGCAGGGCAAACGCACGGTGCTGGTCTACTGCGGCGGCGCCGGCACGGTGCTGAAGCCGCTCGACGATCTCTCCGACGACGAGATCGCCGCCAAGCTGCCCGTGCAACTCCGCCACCTTCCGCCACTCGCGGCCTGATCGGGGGAGCAGTCCCATGCAGGGCGCCTATGACCGACTTCGCGTCCACGTCTTCGCGTCATGGCGTGACGTCGTGCGGGCTGCGAACACCCGCATCGCCAGAAAGCATCGCCGCGATCCGGCGATGAGAGAAGCCCGCAAGCGCTTCTACCGCGACATGCTCGGCTGCCATCAACGGCACCAGGATCTCGTCCTCATCTTCCGGCTCTGAGCCCCGCTCAGCGTCTCTCCCCCTTCCATCATCGCGCGTCTCGTAACCCGCCGAACGCTTTCGGCGGGGGCGATGACGCACGCTCAACTCTCGGAGCCCGCCCCATGGCGCACAACGACCCTTTCACACTCGATCTCTTCGGAGATACGTCCCTCTCGTCCGGCCTTGGCCTGGGCGTGACAGCCTTCCCCTCCACGATCGACGCCGACGATCACGATTGCCCTCGCGCGTCGCTCACGTCCCTTCCTGTTGCGGTCGCCCCCTCCTCCGCGAAGTCGGCTCCGACCCGCGGCCAGAATTTCTCTCTCGCCGCCTCGCGCGGGCTGGCCAAGACCTGGCGCGACCGCGCCAGGGACAATCTCGCCGCCATCCGGCTTGCGGCCGAGATCGAAGCCGAGGGACGCCCGGCGACGGCCGAAGAGCAGACGCGTCTGATGCGCTTCACAGGCTTCGGCGCTTCAGAGCTTGCCAACGGGATTTTTCGGCGTCCCGGCGACGACACGTTCCGCAAAGGCTGGGAGCAGATCGGCGAAGAGCTCGAAGGTCTCGTCGATGCCGCATCTTATGCGTCGCTCGCCCGCTGCACGCAATATGCCCATTTCACGCCGGACTATATCGTCCGGGCGGTGTGGGCCGGTGTCGAGCAGCTCGGTTTTCGCGGTGGCCGCGTGCTCGAACCCGGCATCGGCAGCGGTCTGTTTCCGGCGTTGATGCCCCCGGCGCTCCGCGACCTCTGTCACGTCACCGGCATCGAGCTCGATCCGGTGACCGCGCGGATCGTGAAGCTCCTGCAGCCGCGCGCAACCATCCTCAACGCCGATTTCGCACGGATCGAGCTGACGCCGCATTTCGATCTCGCGATCGGCAATCCGCCCTTCTCCGATCGCACTGTTCGCAGCGACCGCGCCTATCGCGGTCTTGGCTTGCGGCTGCATGATTATTTCATCGCAAAAGCGCTCCGATCCCTGAAGCCTGGCGGGCTCGCAGCTTTCGTCACCTCCTCCGGTACGTTGGACAAGACCGATGCGACCGCACGCGAGCACGTCGCGGCGATGGCTGATCTCGTCGGCGCGATCCGGCTGCCGGAAGGCAGCTTCCGGGCCGAAGCCGGCACCGACGTCGTCGTCGATATTCTGTTCTTCCGTAAGCGCCGCGACGGCGAATCCGCGGACGGCGACGGCTGGCTCGACCTCGCCGAAGTCCGATCTGCGACCGAGGACGAAGGGGCAATCCGGATCAACCGCTGTTTCGCCGAGCATCCAGAAATGGTGCTCGGCGAGCATGCTCTGCGGCGCGGCGTCTATGGGCCCGACGAAACCTACACCTGCCAGCCGCGCGCAGGCGCCGATCTGGAGCAGGCTCTCACCGCCGCAATCCTCCATCTCCCGGAGTCCATCTACGACGGCAACCCGGCAGCCGTCGGTCCCGATGACGCCGAGCCGGCAGCTCGCGGCGGGGACGAGCAGCGCGAATTCTCGGTTCGCGAGGGCAGCTATTTCATCGGAACGAACGGCGCCCTGATGCAGATCATCGATGGTGCGCCTGTTACCATCACGACCAGGAGAGGCCGTGCGGCCGACGGCATCTTCGAGAAGCATGCGCGTATTATCCGCAAGCTGATCCCGATCCGCGATGCGGTACGCGAAATCCTCAAATGCCAGGAGACCGATCAGCCGTGGAAACAGCCGCAGGTCCGGCTTCGCATCGCCTGGTCGAGTTTCGTCCGCGACTTCGGGCCGATCAACACCACCGTGGTGTCGTCGGTTGAGGACGAGGAAACCGGCGAAGCGCGCGAGACGCACCGCCGACCGAACCTTGCGCCCTTCACGGACGATCCCGATTGCTGGCTGGTCGCCTCGATCGAGGAATATGACCTCGAAACGAACACCGCCAAGCCTGGGCCGATCTTCACCGAGCGCGTGATCGCGCCGCCGCCGGCGCCGGTCATCGCCTCTGCGATCGACGCGCTCGCCGTCGTCCTCAACGAACGCGGCGCCGCCGACCCGGAGCACGTCGCGGAGCTTCTGCATCGTGATGTCGAGACCGTGCTCGCCGAGCTCGGCGATGCGGTTTTCCACGATCCGGAAAGCGGCGCATGGCAGACGGCGGACGCTTATCTTTCGGGTGCGGTGCGCTCCAAGCTCACGGCAGCCCGCACGGCCGCCGATCTCGATCCGGCGTTCGCCCGAAACGTCGCGGCGCTTGAGCAGGTCCAACCGCCGGATCTGCGGCCCTCCGACATCACCGCCCGCCTCGGCGCGCCCTGGATTCCGGTCGCCGATATCATCGGCTTCGTCAAGGAGACGATGGACGCCGACATCACTATCCACCACACGGCCGAACTCGCCTGCTGGACGGTCAATGCCCGGCAATTGTCGTGGACGGCGGCCGGCACCACCGAATGGGGCACCCATCGCCGTCATGCCGGCGAACTCCTTTCGGACGCTCTGAACTCGTCGATCCCGCAGATCTTCGACATCGTCAAAGACGGCGACAGCGAGCGGCGCATCCTCAACACGGTCGAGACCGAGGCCGCCAAGGACAAGCTCGCCAAGATCAAGACCGCTTTCCAGACCTGGATCTGGTCCGATCCCGATCGCACCGATCGCCTCGCGCGGCTTTACAACGACACCTTCAACAACATCGTGCCCCGTCATTTCGACGGATCGCACCTCAAGCTGCCGGGCGCCTCTGGCGCCTTTTCTCTTTATAGCCACCAGAAGCGGGCCATCTGGCGCATCATCGCTTCGGGTAGCACCTATGTCGCCCACGCCGTTGGCGCCGGCAAGACGCTCTCGATCGCGGCTGCGATCATGGAGCAGCGACGGCTCGGCCTGATCAACAAGGCGATGCTGGTCGTGCCCGGCCATTGCCTCGCGCAGGCCGCGCGCGAGTTCCTGGCCCTCTATCCGAACGCGCGCATCCTCGTCGCCGACGAGACGAATTTCATGAAGGAGAAGCGGCATCGTTTCCTGTCGCGCGCGGCGACGGCGAATTGGGATGCGATCATCATCACCCATTCGGCCTTCAAGTTCATTCCGGTCCCGTCAGCGTTCGAGCAGGCGATGCTGCAGAACGAACTGGAGGCCTATGAGGAGTTGCTGACCCGCATCGACTCGCAGGACCGGCTTTCGCGCAAGCGCGTCGAGCGCATGAAGGAAGGGCACAAGGAGCGGCTGGAGGCGCTGGCCTCGCGCAAGGACGACCTCCTCACCATCTCCGAAATCGGCGTCGATCAGATCATCGTCGACGAGGCCCAGGAGTTCCGCAAGCTCTCCTTCGCCACCAACATGACGTCCTTGCGCGGCGTCGATCCGAACGGCTCGCAGCGCGCCTGGGACCTCTATGTGAAGTCCCGCTTCATCGACGTAAAGAATCCCGGCCGCGCCTTGGTGCTCGCTTCCGGCACGCCCATCACGAACACTCTCGGCGAGATGTTCACGGTGCAGCGGCTGATGGACCATGCGGCGCTCCGCCAGCGTGGCCTGCACGAGTTCGACGCGTGGGCCTCCACCTTCGGCGACACCTCGACCGAGCTTGAGCTTCAGCCCTCGGGCAAATACCGGCCGGTCACGCGGTTCTCGCAATTCGTCAACGTTCCGGAGTTGATCGCCATGTTCCGCTCGTTTGCGGACGTGGTGCTGCCGAAGGACCTGCGCGACTATGTGAAGGTGCCTGTCATCTCTGGCGGCACGCGCCAGATCATCACGGCAGAGTCGACGCCGGCCTTCAAGGCCTATCAGGCCCTGCTCGCCCAGCGCATCACCGCGATCGAGGAGCGCGACCGCGCGCCTGAGCCCGGCGACGACATCCTGCTCTCCGTCATCACCGACGGTCGACACGCGGCGATCGACCTGCGCCTGGTCGATTCGGTGCAGGATAATGAGGAGGGCAATAAGCTCAACGCCCTCATCGCCAACGCCTTCCGCGTCTGGACGGAGACAGGTGACCACACCTATCGCCGCAAGGACGGCCAGGCCTTCGAGAGGCCCGGCGCCGGCCAGCTCATCTTCTCCGATCTTGGCACGATCGCGGTCGAGGCCTCACGCGGCTTCTCGGCCTACCGCTGGATCCGCAACGAGCTCGTGCGGCTCGGTGTGCCAGCGTCCGAGATCGCCTACATGCAGGACCACAAAAAGTCGGAGGCCAAGCAGCGCCTGTTCAACGACTTCAACGCCGGCAAGGTGCGCATTCTCCTGGGCTCGTCCGAAACGATGGGTACCGGTGTCAACGTGCAGCTTCGGCTGAAGGCCTTGCATCATCTCGATGTGCCGTGGCTTCCCTCGCAGATCGAACAGCGCGAGGGCCGGATCGTCCGGCAGGGCAACCAGCACGACGAAGTCGATATCTTCGCCTATGCGACGCTCGGGTCGCTCGATGCCACCATGTGGCAAAACAATGAGCGGAAGGCGCGGTTCATCGCCGCCGCATTGTCGGGCGATACCAGCGTGCGCCGCCTCGAGGACCTTGGCGAGGGTCAAGCGAACCAGTTCGCCATGGCGAAAGCCATCGCATCAGGCGATCCGCGCCTGATGCAGAAGGCGGGACTTGAAGCCGAGATCGCGCGCCTCGAAAGGCTGCGCGCCGCCCATATCGATGATCAACACGCCATCCGTCGACAGCTTCGCGACGCCGAGCGTGAGATCGACCGCGCCACGCGGCGTATCTACGAGATCGGACACGATATCGCGCGGTTGAAGCCGACGACCGGCGAGGCCTTCGCAATGAGTGTGAAGGGAACGCCTTTCACGGAGCGCAAGCTCGCCGGTCGCGCTCTCATGCAGGAGATTCTGACTCTCGTGCAGCTCCAGCACGAGAAGGCGGTCGTCATCGCCTCGATCGGCGGATTCGATCTCGAGTTCGATGGGCGTCGTGTCGGACGTGAGGGCTACATCTACACGACCATGCTGGCGCGCACAGGCGCCAGCTTCGAGATCGAACTCGGCATGACCGTCACGCCGCTCGGCGCCGTCGCCCGCCTTGAACATGCGCTCTCCAACTTCGAGGGCGAGCAGGAGGCTTATCGGAATCGCCTGACAGACGCGCGCCGGCGCCTCACCACCTACGGCGCCCGCGTGGGAGAGGCCTTTGCCTTCGAGGCCGAACTCGATCTCAAGCATGACGCGCTCGCCGCGATCGAGGCTGAGCTTGCCGTCAGCGATCCCGATCCGAAAAAGCCGGTGGACAGCCTGGCGGCATGAGGAGGCGAAAAGAAATCCTCCTCGCAGAGCGGCCAGATCAGCGCCGCTGACGCTCAACCGACCGCCTCGCGATCCCGGCCACGGCGCGCTCGCAGGGCGCTGAAGCACCCCGCTCCCGCCTGCCGGGCAGGGATGCTCGCCGGCAGTTGCGCCGCCCCGCCCGCCCTGCGGGCCGGAAGGGGTCTTCGGAAAGAAGACGAGAGGGACCGTGAGGAAAACGCGGTCCGCAACCCCGAAATGGAGAAATACCATGAGACTGATGACAGTCGATCCGCGTGCGCTTAAGCCCAATCCGGATCCGACGCGACGTACGGCTGCGGCGCCGCAGGCCGACGCACTCCTGCTGGCGACGATCAAGGCCGTTGGCATCGTGCAGCCGCCGATCATCTCGCCGCAGCAGGATGGCGGCAACGGCTTTTACATCCAGTATGGCCATCGTCGCGTCTCCCAGGCGATCGCCGCGGATCTCGCCGAGATCGAAGTGCTCGTCGCCGATCCCGAGACGGACAAGGATGCGCTCCGCGCCCTCGTCGAGAACGTGGCGCGCGAGGGCATGAACCCGGTCGACCTGTGGCGTTCGATCGAGCGGCTGGTCGGGCTTGGCTGGACCGAGGAATCGATCGCCATCGCGCTCGCCCAGTCCGTGCGTCAGGTCCGCAAGCTGCGACTCCTCGCGAACGTCCTGCCGGCGATGCTCGACCAAATGGCTCGGGGCGACATGCCGAGCGAGCAGCAGCTCCGCGTCATCGCGGCCGCGACCGACGAGGAACAGGGCGAGGTCTGGAAGAAGCATAAGCCGAAGAAGGGTCAGCCGACCGTTTCCTGGAGCGAAGTGGCGCGCGCCCTGACACGCACCCGCATGTATGCGCGTGACGCGAGCTTCGACGATGATCTCGCCAAGGCCTACGGCATCGTCTGGCAGGAGGATCTGTTCGCGCCGGCTAACGAGGACAGCCGCTACACGACCGACGTCGACGCCTTTCTCGGCGCCCAGCACGAATGGATGGCCAGTCATCTGCCGAAGCGTGGCGCCATCATCGAGGTCAACGAATGGGGCCAGCCAAAACTGCCGGCGAAGGCTGAGCGCGTCTATGGCAAGCCTGGCAAATCCGACCACGTCGGCATGTATCTCGATCGTGCCGGCAAGGTCGAGACGGTCGCCTATCGGGTCCCGAAGCCGGACAAGAAGACCAAGGGCGCCCTGGCCGGAGGCGACGACGCAGCCGCGGTGGCGAAGCCAAGGCCGGACGTGACGCGCAAGGGGCACGAGATGATCGGCGACATCCGCACCGATGCGCTGCACGAAGCGCTCGGCCGTGCGCCGATCGAGGAGGACACTCTTCTTGCCCTGCTCGTTCTGGCCTTCGCCGGTCAGAACGTCAGCATCGCCTCGGGTGCATCGGACAATCCCTACGGCCATGCACGGGTCGAGCGGCACGTCGTTCGGCTCATCTCGCAAGAGGGCAAGCTCGACTTCGACCGGGAGACTCTGCAGCAGGTCGCCCGGTCCGTCCTGAGCGATGTCCTTTCGTGCCGTGAGAACCGCTCGGACAGCGGCGTCGTCGCGCGCATCGCCGGCGAAGCGATCGGCGCGGACGCCTTCCTGCCGAACATGGGTACGGAGGAATTTCTGTCCTGCCTCTCGCGTTCCGCGCTCGAAGGCGCCTGCGCGGGCACCTCTATCCTGCCCCGCCCTCGGGTCAAGGACACGAGGGCCGAGCTCGTGAAGCGCTTCGCCGATGGCCAGTTCGTTCATCCGAGCGCGCTGTTCGCCCCGTCGCTCGAGAACGTCACGGCGTGGGTGGAGCGATTCTCCGGCGACACCGATCCGGACGATGAACGCGATGGACCGTCGGACGAGTCTGACGCCCAGGCCGAGGACACGGGGGCGGACGACGACACGCCCGCTGGCTTCGCCGAAGCTGCGGAATAGCGGCGGCCCTACCCTTTCGAACGATCTCCGCCGCCAGCCCCGAGCTGGCGGCGGTTCTGCTTCTCCATCACTGACAGGAGGACATCATGTCCGCGCAATCGATCTATGACCAAGCGCCGATCGGCGCGCTCATCCGCTATTCGGACGGCACGCCGCGGCCGCCGCAGCGATTCAAGAACAAACTTGCGGCCTGGGAGAACAACAACAATGTCGGACGTCTCGTCCGCAAAGGCGAGTCCCACACAATCGGCAACCACACGGCACCGGCGAGTTTCACGCTGCATCAGGGCGACTTCGGCAGCGCCGGCGTCGTGGTGCTCAAGATCTTCAAGACCTTTTCCGTGGGTTCGCCATTGGCATTCACCATCGTAGAGCGGCCGACGCCCGGGATGGTGCGGGTTCTCGATCGCACTGGTGGGCGCGCCGAGCTTCTCCACCTCGCAGCCGATCGCCCCGCAGCGCAAGCCTGGCTCGCCTCGCATCGCTATTCCGATGCCGTGCTCGACGAGGTCATCGATGACGATACGGCGGCAGACTCTGACGAAGGGAGGGCAGCATGACCGCACCTCAACCCTCCGACCAGGCCAACAATCCCACCCCCGCCGCGGCGGGGGTTTTGTTCACCCGAACCCATGACGGTCTTCTCGTCGCCAAGGTCCGCGACAACGCCTTCGCGATGATGCCGGCCAGAAACGACCGGTATTATCTCGCCTCGGCCTGGCGGCTGTCGCGGCCGATGGAAGAATGGTCACGCGGCGATTTCTACGGTCATGGCGGCGAGCTCGCGGACGAAGCCGCCTTCCGCGCCCGCGTCCATGAGAATGCCGAACACCAGCGCCAGCGCGCCGCCCTCGGGCGCCGCGAAACCCGGTCCGGCGCGCATACACCCTGGGGCGCCTCGCAATGCGCGACCGTCTATGCAGACGGCGTCATCTCCCACTCGACCGCCGGGCACGGCGGCTTTCATCTCGATGCCGGGCATAATGCAAAGGTCCACCCGGCCCTTCGCGCACGTGGCGGCTGGTACGAAGAGGACTGCGCGTGGGCGGCCGTCGCGCAAGCGCTTCCAGAATTGTTCACGGAGTACGAACGGCGTTGCGCCGATCAAACCATCCGCGACTGGTATCCCAACGCGTGGGAGGCGATTCATGGCCGCCCGCTCTTGCCAGGCGAATCTCACGAGAAGGATCGCCAGGCGTTCGAGCGAGATCACGTCTCCGACTGGATCGTGATCTCGGCAATCCGCTCCGATCACCATCGCGGCATGACGGAATGCGTCGCCACGCTCGGCGGCGATCGCCGCGCGGCCGAACAGCGGCGCTATCTCGTGCCGTCCGACGAATATCACGTCGGCCGATTTGGCTTCGTGATCAATGAGGCGCGCCACCGACTCTACGGCGGTCGTTCCAACTTTGTCGGATGGAGGTGACCCATGCCCTGGCGCCTCATCGCAAAAGCCTTCGGCTGGCGCACGGCCGCTGACGAGGACGGCCCGACACCTATCCTCGTCGTCTGGCATCCCCGCCTTAGACGGCATTTTACTGGGTCCGAAGCCTGGAAGCGCGCCGTGCATCTCTCCATCCATGCGCCGCAACCCTATCCGGCAGACGCCGATAGAAAGGAGATTCAGTCATGAAGGCCTACCTTGTCGCCGTGAATCTCCTCGTGCAGGCCCATCATCGCCCCGAGAGCGCCATCGCCGATGCGCTCAATGGCATCCTGACGCCGGATATGCGCAAGCATGCCGGCGGCAACTCGGCGCTTGTCGACTGGGCGATCGCCGGCGACGACATCGCATCGTCCATCGCGGCAGTCACTCTTCCGGATGACTACATGCCGGACGAGTCGGCCTTCCCGCTATGGCCCACGGGGACGGTGCGATGACCGAACCGTCCGAACAGCGCATGCTGCCGCCGCGCATGGAAGTCGCGCAAGCCGAGACGCAGCGCCATCTCGGCATCATCGAGCGTCAGATCGCAGCACGCGCCGAACGTCTGACGATCACCGATCGGGCGAAACGCCGGCGCCACGGCCGTGGCGCATCGACCTGGACAAACGCCGATGAGCGGCTGTTTCAGGAGCATGTCGCGAAGCTCACTTTGGCCCGTCGCGGCGAGATCGACGCTCTCACGCGCAAGCTCGATCGGCAGGAGAAAGCGATCGCCGAGTTTCGTTCATGCCAGCTCGTTTCCGCAGCGTGGCGATGAGGAGATAGAGGGCCGCACCAGTCGGAGTGCGAACCGCGTGCGAGGAATCCATGTGCCGGCCGAGAGGACGTCGGTCTGGCACGACCTCTCACGGTCTCGGCAGCAGGTTTGTCCCTTGGCCGTCACCCCCTCGGTTTGTGCTGCGGTCTGAACCGGCCGCGGTCCGCTTCAAGGGCAAGTCGCAAGCGATCGGCGGCCGCCGTCTCGTCATGGGGAGCTGCGTCCTTCGCAGGCCTGAAGGCCCGCTCGTCCGCAACCCGCCCATGCTCGCCTTGGCGGCCACCGCCCCCTGAAGCGGCCCGCTGAAGCCGGTTCTGGTCGACCGCACCCGAGGGAGCGACGGCCAAAGGGCCCGATCGCTTCCCAAGGCGAAACCGAGAAAGGATCTCATCATGACCAAGACCGCCCGTTCCCCTCGCGCCCCTGCCCGCGTCATCCCACTTCGCCGCGGCACGACCCTCGAAATGGTCCGCCTGGCCTGCCCCGACTCCGCCCAGGCGCTCCGCATCTCCGAGAGCTTCGGCCTCGCGATCCTCGACAGCGACGGCATCCGCGACCTGCACGAACGGCTCATCGTCGAAACCGCCGATGCCCTGAAGGACGGCTTGAGTGAGCGCGCCATGCAGATTCATCTGCAACGCATCGTCGGCTCCTACGTGGGATCCGCCCATGGCGCCGGCCAATTCTACTCCCGGGCCGTCACCGAAGCGCGCGATGCGACTGCCAAGCTCGCCAACGAAAGCCGTGACGAAGATCTCGACGGCCCCGTTGGTTTCGAGAGTGCCGCGCAACGCAAGCGCGAGTTCGCGGCCGACATGGCTCTCCAGGCTCACGCCTTGAGCATGGCCGCCGAAGGCGTTGTCGCCGCCTACAAGCACGTCGTCGGCGAGACCTGGAAGCCCTTCGAACGCCAGGTCGAACACGCCGGCGAAACCGTCTCCAAGAAGGCCGCCGCAGCCCAGATGACGGCTTTCGACTAGCCGTCAGGGCGGGCTTCGGCCCCGCCTTCTCACATTGAAACGTCCAGGGCCGGTCTTGCGACCGGCCCTTTTTCGTGTCGCTGGCGAAATCAGGAAGAGAGTTACGCATCGCGCCTGTCGCGGCCCCTCACGGTCCGAGGTCCTGCGGCGGATACGGCGCACGCGCAACGGCTTCGCCGTCCTCCGCTGCGCTGCGGCCCTATCGGGTGCGCGTGCGCCTGGCGCCGCCGCGACGGCCCCCGTGAGGGGCCGCGACAGGCGCGGCCTCCAAAACGGAGGTCCTGGAAATGAGCCGGAACGAACAAAACCCGCGCACCGACGTCTACACGCGCATCACCGATCGAATTGTCGCCGATCTCGAACGCGGCGTGCGGCCCTGGATCAAGCCGTGGAGCGCGGCCAACACGGCCGGTCGCATCACGCGGCCGCTGCGCCATAACGGCATGCCCTATCAGGGCATCAACGTCGTGCTGCTGTGGTCGGAAGCCGTCGCGCGCGGTTTCTCGTCGCCGATCTGGATGACGTTCAAGCAATCGCTCGAACTCGGCGGTCACGTTCGCAAAGGCGAGAGCGGAACGCTGGTGGTCTATGCCAACAAGATCACCAAGACCGAGACGGACGAGCATGGCGACGAAGTCGAACGCGCCATTCCATTCTTGCGCGCCTACACGGTGTTCTGTGTCGATCAGATCGACAATCTGCCGGATCACTATTATGGGCAACCCGCTCCGAGCATCGCGCCGGCGCAACGCATCGCGCATGTGGACGCGTTCTTCGCCAATACCGGTGCGACCATCCGGCATGGCGGCGACAAGGCGTTCTTCGCGCCGTCGCTCGACCTCATTCAGATGCCGCTGTTTGAAAGCTTCCGTGATGCGGAGAGCTTTGCCGCCACGCTCGCCCATGAATGCGTCCACTGGACGGCGCCGGCGCATCGCGCCAATCGCGATCTCAGCCGCTACGCGAAAGACCGCAGCGAGCGCGCACGCGAGGAACTGGTCGCGGAGCTTGGCGCATGTTTCCTTAGCGCCGATCTCGGCATCGTGCCCGAACTCGAGCCGCGCGCCGATCACGCGAGCTACCTTGCATCGTGGTTGGATGTCCTGTCCAACGACAAGCGCTTCATCTTCAGCGCGGCCGCGCTCGCGCAGCGCGCTGTCGTCTACCTGCACGATCTTCAACCGAAGCCGGCCGAGATCGGCGAAGCAGCATGAAGCGCTAGCGCTCCGCGCGTTCGACGCATGTGCTTGATCGTTCACTTTTGTCGAGATCAAGAAGGCCCCGCCACGCGGCGGGGCCTTCTTGCGTGCATTGTCATGCGTGTTCCGCCGACCGGAGATGGGGTCCTTCCCGCCACCTGACCGAACCGTGCCGGCGAGATCATCCGGTACGTGTCGCCAGGCTGTCCGAGTTGTCGGGCTGTCCCTGGGCCGGCGGTCTTCCCGCCGTGGCCGATTCTGGGCGCTTCCCGCCCTGCCGTCCGGGCTCTCTTGTGATTGCTGGGCCGGAGAAGCCTTCAGCGGTGCATGTGCGGTTCTCTTTCATCGTGCCCGGGACCGTCGCCATGCGGTGCGGCGTGCCTGTCGCTCAGTCGTATCCCCATCGTTCGGCCTGACGCGCCCAATGCGTCCTCGATTTGGCATGTCTAACCGAAGGCCGTCTTCGCTGCGCTCCGTCTCGCTCTCAAGACCGCAACGGCCGTTCTCAGCTTTCTTCCCCTGGCCGCTTCGCGCCCATTCCTCGCGAGACAAGAAAGCCTCGCCCTGGCCGCCCTCCACTGCGTTGCGGCCCTTCGGGTGCAGCCCGATCGCCTCCGGTCAACGACAGCCATCGAGGTCGCGATGGTCGCGGCCCGAGAAACGAAAGAGGATACGAACATGGCTACCATTGGCAACTTCACCGTGAACGGCAACGGCTTCGTGGGCACCGTCAAGACCCTCGCTCTCGGCACCGTCAAGGCGAAGATCGTCCCGGCCGAGCGGACCTCGGACAAGTCCCCGGACTTCCGAATTCTCGCTGGCGCCAACATTGAGTTCGGCGCCGTGTGGAAGAAGAAGTCCCAGGATACGGGCCGTGAGTACCACTCGGTCAAGCTGGACGACCCGAGCTTCCCGGCTCCGATCTACGCGACGCTGGTCGAGGTCGAAGGCGAGGAAGGTCTCGCGCTCATCTGGTCTCGTCCGAACCGCGACTGAGACTTCGCACAAGAAGGCCCCGCCGCGCGGCGGGGCCTTCTTCGTGAGCGGAAAGGAGAACGATCATGTGCAAGGTCTTGAACGCACGAAAAGTCAGCAAGCGCTCGAGCGCGACACAGCTCTACATCGGCCGCCCGAGCAAATGGGGCAACCCGTTCGTCATCGGACGCGACGGCTCGCGCGCTGAGGTCATCGCGAAATATCGCGCGTGGATCGTCGCTCAACCCGCGCTCATGAATGCGCTCGATGAGCTGCGTGGCCGCGATCTCATTTGCTGGTGCGCACCGCTCGCGTGCCACGGCGACGTCTTGACCGAACTCGCCAACAGGCGCTGATCACGCGCCTGTTCGGTCGAGTGTCGCCAAACGCTCCGGCATGTCGAGCAGCTTGATCGCCGCAGCGGTGATTGCTTCCGCGATCGTCGGATAGGCTTCCTCCGAACTGATCGAGACCCCGTCGGGGAATGTCACGGTCGCCTGGTAGCCGTTGCCCTTCGGCGTCGCGGAAAGCTGAATCGTCAGCGTATCACAGCGTCTCCTTTGCCAGATCACATGATCGATCGGAGACGGACGCTCACGCGTCGGTTCATATCGATCGCCAGCGCCCGGGACTCAGAGGCCAAGGAACTTGAAGGGTTGAGTGTCCTTGAACTGGTCGTTGGCCATGCCGGAATAGATGTGCGTCTGATCGGGACCGAGATCGAGCTTCAGCACCTTCCCGGTCTTTTCCGACAGGTCCAGCTTCGTCAGATCGACCCAGAAGATGTTCGGCGTCAGCGCCGATTCGAAAAAGTAGAGCTTGCGCTTCTGGTCGGAGACCGTGCGCCAGCGTGTCGAGGAGATGTTAGGCTCGTCGGGCGTGGTGATACCGTAGGGAACGGAGACATTCCGGATCACGCTGAAGGTGCTGGCGATGGCCTCCACCGGACTCTCGGTCTTCGGGATCGCGTTCACATAGAAAGCGGCGCGAGCAAAGCGGTCGGAAGCACGGTTCGTGCCGGGCAGCATGACGGTGCCGCCGATCTGCTTCCAATATTCGTTCAGCGCGAGCTGCTTTTCGAAGGTCGGTGAATTGGTCATCACTTGATAGTCGCGGCTGTGATGGATGACCTGCTTGCCGTCGATATATTCGACGATCGCGCTGTCGCCCGAAGCATCCGAGAGCGAGAGATGCAGGGTGGCGAGCCTGTCCTGGCCCGGCACATTGGCGGTGACGATCGTAAAGGGTTCTTTTGCCAACGCGTCGACCGCCTCTTGCACGGTGGCGAAATTGTCGAGCACGTATTGCGCCCAGGCTGCGAGCGACAGGCCCGGCGTCTTGCCGTCATATTTCGGGTAGGAGGATTCGACCAGCCACAGCACGTTGGCGACTAGACCCGCCTCGTTCATGCCATCCGTGGTCGAGATGTCATAGCCCGAGGCGATGACGCTGCCGTATTTCGACGTCCATTGGATCGAGTTTGGCCCCGCCTCGCCGGACCGCTTCATGCCGCGCGGGAACACCCAGAGATTGGTGCCGACATCGACTCTCCAGTCCATCGAGCGTGCCGTGATCACTTCATCATCGGCGCCGTGATAGACAAAGCGCGTGCAGGCGTCAGCCGCCGAGGAGACCAGCATATTTGCGGATACGATGATGGCCGCGCAATTTGAGGTGAACGAGCGCTTTTTTGACATCACTGCTGCTCCTTTCATCAAAAGCGCCTGGGATACTATCCCGCATGCCGGGGTACTCAACCTCATTTCCCGCGCGTTGAGCGCAACAAACGTCGTTTGGCTTCATCACTCGACGCCGACCCCAAGAGTTCTTTCCAGGTATTTGGCGGATTTCCGCGGTCCAGCATCTTCCGAAACACGGCATAGGCGTCGCTGGCGCTCTCATAGGCGCGCAGCGTCGCGTCATCGTTGACCCAGGTGAGCACGATGACTTTCACGCTCGCGGACTGCAGGTAGCGAAAGAACAACCGGAACTGCTGGAGAAATTTCGCGCGGAACCAGTGTTTGTAATCGTCGCCGAGCGTGCCGCCCTGGCGATAGATGTCGCGGGTCGGGTCACTTGGGATATCCTCGAACGCCACCTTCAAGACGGCCGCGAGGAGCTTTGCAGCGCGCTTCTTTTTGTACCCCTTGGGATCTTTCTTGCGCGCCCTTTCGACCGCCGCGATCATCGCCTCGAGCTGGTCGAGAAACAGCGGATGCGCGTAGATCATCCAACCGTTGACCTCGAACGTATCGTCACTCACGCATCATCGTCCGGCAAAGCTGCGTTGAGATCGACCTTGACGCCCTTGACGAGATCCTTGCCGCGCGCCACCAGCGACTTCGGCACCGGCCGAATCCGGGCCGGCTCGTTCGCCATGTCGCGGGCCAGGAACGCGAGGAACGTGCCGATCACCGGATCGCCGTCGTCGGCGCGCGATTGCTTCTTCGCGATCTCGACGGTGCCGTCCGCGAGCCCGCGAAACACCACCTGGTCGCGCTTGCCGAGGGCCAGCATCTTGCGGATGGCGGCGGGCACGGTCGTCTGGCCGCGCTCCGTGATGGTCGCGGGGATTTCGAGGATTTCAGCGGTCTTGGCCATGGTCAGCCTCCATACTCTGAGCAAGGCATGATGTAATGCATTTGCATTGTGCGTCAAGACTTATCGGCCCCGCACGCGCACGACGTTTCCCCTTGCGGTGGCGCGGTGATCGCGCGGGCCTGGCCGCGAGCAGCTTTGTGGCGGCTACGATTGAGGGAAATTCGTGCGCAGATAGTCGGTTGCCGCCTCAGCGGTCGGGAAGGTCGCCAGCTGCTGCAGCGCTTCGTCCGGCCGTTGTGGCTGCCGGATCACCATGACCTGATCGGCGTCGAAAGAAACGCAGGGGCGCTCACGAAACCTCAGCCATTGCGTCTGCTTCGCCTCGGCCAACGCGCAGGCTGCATCGTAGTCGTCCGCTACGCCGAGGTGCGTCGAACGGTCCCACGCCCCGCCATTCAGGCACCGGACCTCAATGCGGCCATCCGGCAAGGTGATGCCGTAGGGACGGTCCCACCAGGCATCGAGCTGCGCCTTGCTTCGCGCGTCGTTCGGGGTCGCGTCGAAGCCCTTCGGCAGCTTGGGGTCTAGTGGAATCGGGTTCGGCATTGTGTCCTCTGATCAGGCCGAAAATGCCACAGGGCCGGCCAAATTGGGATAGCTGAATTTTGGTCACGCAAGCTGGCCGATGTATCGGCCTTCGCCGATGACCGCGGATGGCTGGCAATCGCCATGCAGTTCCAGGGCAACTCAAGGAACGGACGCCCGCCCCCGCGACATAACGGACAACAACGATGTGCGGGCGACGCGGCCGCTGGGGTATTGGAGGAGCGTTCTGCAGTGAGCCGGCGAAGCCCAGCACTATTCGAGCGCATCGCTCAGGTCCTTGACCCTGGTCATCAGCGTCATGGGATCAAGGGGTGATTCCTTGAAGCCGCAATCGAGATAGAATTGCTTTGCGCGATCCGAGAGCGCATGCACCACGAGCAACGCAACGCCGACGCGCTCAGCCGCTTGCAGCACCCTCAATGAGGCATCGCGAAGCAGCGCGTGGCAAAGACGCTGCCCCTGCTCGGCGCGTGCGATGGCGAGACGGCCCAACACCACGACGGGAAGGGGGTCCGGCATATTGCGTCGCAAGCGGCCCGGCGCGGCATCAAGATCAATCCCGCCGCTGGCGAGCGCGTAATAGCCGGCGACCTTTCGTTCGCGGCAGACCACGTAGGTGCGTGAGGCGCCGCTGATCTGGTTCGCCTTGGCGCGACGCGCGAGCCAGATGTCGAGTGTCGGCTCGCCGCTGTCAAAGCCGTCGGTGTCGTGATCGTCGCGCAGGGCCTCGGGGGCGGCGAGCGGCGCAGTCGCCGTCAACCCTGCCACGGCGGCGTGGTCCGCATCAGCGTGCGAAGCCCGGCGTCGGCGGACGGTGGCTCGTCGAGATAAGCGATCAATCCATCATAGGTCTTGGCATCGACACGAAACAGCACCTTGTCGAGCAGCGCCTCCTCGGCCGCGAATCGAGCGGCGTTGAGCATGAATTCCGACCTGTTCTTGCCGGTCGCGGTTGCGGCGCGGTCAATCAATCTGCGGTCCTCCGGGGAGACCCGCAGATTGATCAGCGAACGGGATTTGGTGTCCTTTTTGCGTGTCTGAGCCATGCTGCCTCCATGAGCCAAATATGAGGTAGTGTAAAGACAATGTAAAGCCGGAGGCATTTTGCGCGATCGTGGCGCCGCTCACAATACCTCCGCGCCTTCCCGCCACCCTGACATCCCAGCTCAAGATCGGCGGCCGCCTTGTTATCAGGCGCGAACTCGTGTCCGCGGCTGCACCAGAATGCTTGGCAGGATCTGATCGTAGACTTGAACCGCGCCGGGCATTTCGACCGTCACCGCTAAGCCAAAGGGTATTGGATCATCGATCGGCGTGCCCTGATCCCGCTCCCGCTGGACCTGGACCGGAATTGTCCCGCCGCCACTGCCGATACGACTGTCGCGCCAGCGCCGATGGAGGATGGTGCCACTTTCCGACTGGCTGTTAGTCGGCTGCGCCGTCAGCGTCCCAACGCCGGCCGTCTCCAACGCATCCGCTTGCAGTGACGGAATCCGCAGCTTGACCGCTCGGTAGGCAAGATATCCCGGCCGCGTCGGCGCAAGCCAGGCGAGCGTCGCTCTCACCTCGCGCAGATCCGCGTTAGCTGCAAAAACGGCGGGGATCGGCACGTCGAAAGTCGTTGATCCTTCCGGCCCGATCGTGCCGGTCGCCCACATCGTCGCACGGTCGGCCGCGCAAGCGATCGCGTCGTCGGGATCGACGAAACCGTAGCCGAGATGCCGACAAACCTCTCGACGCCAGTGCTCGTGATGCATTTCTTCGTCAGGGTCGATAACCGACCTGATGAATGTTTCTGAGCCGCGCCAAGATGCTGCATGCACAAGGAGAGCTTTCAGTAAGCACGCCCGCTCAGCCAGAGGCATTTGTGCGATCACGCCCGGATAGGCCTCCTCCAGCGCATCGAAGATGCGATGCGCCGAATGCGTGGCAAGCGCGGTTGCGGCGCTCGTGCCGATCGTGAAGTGCAAGCCCATCCCGCCATTGTCCGGCGGCGCCGCGACCTTCAAGCCCCAAAAACGGCTTGGAAGTGGGTGGCTCAAGAGAATCGGCGGCGCGGCGACCGGATCAAGACGCGCTCGTTGTCGGCCGCCGGCGAACAGCGCTTCCGGCTTCGCGCTGCGGCGCAGGCCAGGTCCGAGGCGCGAGGACAGGTTCGGCATTTCCTCGCCGTCATAGGGGCTGAACGGACTCGTGCCGCGAAAGACTTCGGTCGACGAATCGCGGTGCCAGGATCCAACCGTGAGCGCGTTGAGGCTATCCGCAGGAGCCAGCAGCCGTCGGTCAGCCTTCATCGCGTCGATGCCTCGGAACGCTGCCTGTGATCGGTCCTCTATGGAGGCGGCTTCGAACGCAGCCGCATTGGGAAACTCCTGCATCGAAACGCCATCGTTGACGTTGCCGGCGCTCACGAGGAACAGGATTCCGTAAGTGAAGGACAGATAATCCAAGGCCCGCGCCCAGGTTGAAACCTTGCCCGCAAATGGCTTCGTCCGGTCGCCCAGCGAGAGATTGACGACGATGACGTTGGGACCGCCATTGGCCCGCATCCGCATCACCGATTCGACGATGACGTCGACGACCAGTTTCTCGTTGTCGAAGATTTCATCGCCCAAGGCGGGGGCGTACATCACCGGACGGAAATAGACGCGGCGGCTGATCGGAGTTGGCGGATCATTTAGATCGCCATGAAGCGCAATCGACGCCATCGCGGTCCCATGGATACGAGGCCCGACCGCTCTCGCCTCGAGGTTAGCCGGATCGTCGATGGCCAGTCGACCCGCCAGCAGGGGATGCGCCTGAACCGGAACGGCATCGAAGATCGCCGCAATCGGATCGTCTATCCGGGCATCGGGCCGCGTCTCATTGAGGAGTGTTCGATCAGCAGCCTCGATTGGTGTCCCCACACTCTGCGGTACGATCGAAGCCACCGGATCGGCGCCGGCCAGCGAGGCGGGGTCGAGGTTGGCGATGCGGCGGATTTCACCGGCAGGAACATCCGCCAGCATGGCATGATAAGCGAATTCCGGACGACGGGACCGATCGATGACAGCGCCGCCATTCTGCCTGATATGATCGGCGACCACGGATTCGGAGGCTTGCGCCGCGTCGGCGCTCGCCCGGAAAACTAGCTCGATTTCGATCCGAGTCAATTCATTGTCGGGCGCGCCATCGACGCTATGGCGGAAATATTCACGGTTGGGCGGCGAAACGCGGTCCGCGGGCCCCCAAGGTCGAACGCTCTTCAACTGGCCGAACAGGTCCCGCCATGGCGTGAAATTTCGCGGCACCGTGCCGGTCCGCTGCCACCCATCCCATAGCGAAACGATCTGTCTGAGCGCGTCCAACTGTGGGACGAGGAGATAGAATTCCGGATTGTCGTCAAGCTCGTCAGGGGCCAATTCCTCCTCGCCGGCGAATTCCAGTCCAGGAATTCTCGAGACGGCGTTGAAGAAATTTTGAACCGAGCCCGTGACCTCAAACACGAGAAGGCGCTCGGGGGCCAAAGAGTTTGCATCGGCACGCAGCTGCAGCGCGGCATCCGGCCGATTCAGAATCGTTTGCAGGCGCTGAAAAACCGGACCGTGCGCGCGTCCCTGCGCGGCTCGATCAAACGTGCGGGACTGGCTTCCTCCGCCGCCTGACCGGCGCCGTCCCGTGTCTCTTGGCTCGTTCAGGCGGAGGAGAGGTTTCTCCGGATCGTGGGGCATCGATTGCTTCCGGCGCGACTCTGGCGGTCCAGAAATTAAGTTGTTCGTTCAAAATGTCTCTCAGCGTGCGGTTGCCGAGGGAGAGAATGTGCTGGCGCCGGACGCTCTGACAGAATTCAAGGGCTTCCGCAAAACTGATGTGCCCCAGATTGGCGGCAAGTTTGCCGGCTTCGATCCCGGCTGGTTCGGGCCACGAGTCGAACTGGCGGTCGAGAAACACCGAAAGCGCATCGTGTGAGGGCTGCGGCAGCGCAAGACGGAGCTGGAACCGGCGCCACACGGCGCGATCCAAGAGCTCGGCGTGGTTCGTCGCGGCGACGGTGACCACATAGCTCGGCAGCTGATCGATCTGCATCAACAGGAAGGATACAACGCGCTTGATCTCGCCGGTCTCGTGCACGTCGCCGCGCTCTTTGCCGATCGAGTCGAACTCATCGAAGAAAAGGACGCACGGAACTGTGCGGGCGTAGTCAAACAAGCGCGCGAGGCGGGTATTGGTCTCGCCGAGATAGGAGCCGACGAGCGCATCGTAGCGCACCGTGAAGAATTGCACCGCGAGAGCCTCGGCGATCGCCTCCGCCACCGAGGTCTTACCATTGCCCGGCGGCCCCGAAAGCAACACGCGGTGTCTCGGCTGCATGCCATTGGCGCGCAAGAGATCGGCCCGATGCTGCTCTTCGACAAGTTGCTTGACCTGCTCGTTGACGGGCAGCGGCAGAATCAGCTCCTCGACGCGGCGGCGGGGCGTGCTCTCGAGGATGGTATCTTTGCCGGACTGAGCGGCCGACGGCTGGGTGGCCGGCGGGCTGATAGTCACCGTGTTCAACGCGCGCTGCAGGCGGTCCGCCAAGATATGATGATTTTTGCCACGTTCCTCTGCGACAATGGCTTCCACAGACGAGCGCAATGCGTTGCGATCGCCGGTCGCGCCAGCGCGGACAATGGAGAGAAGGAGATCGCTTCGGGCCACCGCGCTACATCCGGAAATCGCAAAACAATACGGCAAGGTTGGTTAACATTTTGGGCAGCCGCTTGACACCCGAAATGATGACGCGGCCGATCCACATCACAGAAAACCTGAGATCAAGGCGGAGTTCCCGCCAGCAAGCATCGTCCGAAGACTCGCGCTTCAAAGAACACCCCACGCCCGATATCTCCCCCGGCCGGTCGCCTCCCTGAGCGCGAGTTCAGCGACTAGGTCCTGCGCGGCCCGCGGTGTAATCCGCAGCTCCTCCGCAATCATGCCGGCCGAGACGATCGGCCTCGTCAGCACGTAGTCGAGCAGGGCCGGCAGCCGGGAGGTGGAGCGGCGGCCGGCGAGCTTGCGGGCCAGCAGGGTGCGGGCGGTCAGCCAGCGATCATGGTCCTTGAGCCCGGCCTCGGCCGCGGCGGTGGTCGCCTGAAGCTCGACGGCGAGGCGTCCGGCGCTATCGCGCGGCCGCCGCCGCTCGCGCGGGATCGCTTTGAGCCCGTCATGGAGACAAGACAGATGCCAACGCGTTTTGCCGCGCTGGCGCAACACGCTGGCTGCGAGCAGCCGGCCGAGCCATGGGGTGTGCTGCAGCGGTTCGAGTGTGCTCCACGCGTCGGCGGCGATTGCCGCCGCCAGCGCCGGCGGCAGGTTGCGGGTCCGATCGACAACGTCGCACCAGGCATCGAGGCGTTCGTCTTCGTCCCAATCGAGGTCGTAGACCAGCGGGTCGCGCTCGGGCGGGCGGCTGCTGGCGATCTCGCCCGCGAGCGTGCGGTCGGTCTGAGCGATCGCCGCGTCGACCGCTGCGAACACGTCGGCCAACCGGTCGTCGGCTGGGGGCACACGAAACGCCTCGGCGGCGTCGGCCTCGCCCCCGTCGTCCATATCGGAAGACTCGCCCTCTTCCTCATTCCGGTCGCAAGTCTCTTTTTCCTGGTGGCCGCGCCCTCCCCTGCCCCGCAGCCCGGCGAGCCCGGCCGCTGACAGCGCCCAGTCCGGCTTGGCTTCGGCGATCCGCCGTCGGGTGCGCAGCACGGCGTGCGCCCGGGTCAACTCATGGGTCGGGGCGCGGACATCCATGCCGGCGTCGTGGAGAACGAGATCGTCGAGGTGGACGAGCTCGCCTTCCAGCCACAGACTTGCGCAGGCGTCGGTGAAGTGAGTCCGCGCGGCCCAGCCGTCGCGGATCGGGCTTTTGGCGAGGCGCTCGTCGAGCCGCGCCAAAGAATCCTCGGCGGCCGCGAGCGGCCCGGCGAGAGCCGCCCAAGGCAACGGATCGGGGATCTGGTAGTCGGAAGGCAAGGCTTTGATAACCTTAACAGGAATCGGGCAAACGGAAGCTATCACGGACATAGCTTCCGTCATAGCGATGCCTTTCTCCGCGATGATCTCACTATCGATAACCCCCCCTTATCGATAGTGTTGGACGTCCGAACGCAAATCAGCGATTCTGAGCGCCCTCAGCCCGGAAAATCATCCCCCGCCGGGCCTGCCGACGAGAGAAGGCATCCCGTGCCAGCGCCCTCCCTTCTTCCGGAAGAGACTGTCCCCTACCCTCCCGGTCGCTTTCGGCGCTGGCTATTTGCCTGTGGGCGCGATCGCGATCAGGAATCGTCGAACAGGCTGTCGCGAAAGGCTTTGTCGGCCGGCCGACCCTCAGTCTTCCGGCCGCGCTGTCCGAGTTCTCGGCCGAAGCGCACGCCCTGCTCGACCAGGGAGGCCGGCTCCGGCTCAAGCTCGGCATCGAGGTGCTCAAGGCCGGGCGTCATCTCCGAGGCCTCGATCGCGGCAATGTCCTCCTCGGTCAGATCGACGGTCCGAACGGCCCGACGATCGCGCCCGGTAGCACTGGCTTCGTCGGCCGGCGCCGGCCGCGGCTGGTTTTGTTTCGCGTGACCGCCCATGACGCTCCCTCCGTTCGCCCCCGAATACTAGCGCAAAGCCGCCCTGACCGCACGACGCCCGTTGAAAATCGCCGCGAATCCCGTTATAGTCACAGTAGTCATTATGGTCACAGGAGCAAGTCGTGACAACCCCCGGAAAAACCCCTGCTCACGAATCGGATCACTGGACGGTCGCTGGCGCCAAGGCGCGTCTCTCCGAAGTGATCGAGCGCGCCCAGAGCGACCCGCAGATCATCACCCGCCATGGCAAGCCGAGCGTCGTCATCGTCTCGGCCGAGGAATGGGCGCGCAAAACCGTCCGCAAGGGCACACTGGCCGAGTTCCTGATGGCTTCGCCCCTGCGCGACGCCGATCTCGACCTCGATCGGGTCCGCGACCAGCCGCGCGACCTCGATCTATGAATGTCCTGCTCGACACCAACGTGCTCTCGGAGGTTCGCCGGCCGGCGCCGGACCCCAAGGTGCTCGCCTGGCTCGATACGATCGACGAGGACCGGGCCTTCATCAGCGTGGCGTCGATCGCCGAGCTTCGGCGCGGCATCGCCCTGATGGACGATGGCCGCCGGCGGGAGGCGCTCTCCGCCTGGCTCGCGGAGGATCTGCCGGCGCGCTTCGCCGGGCGGATCCTGCCGATCGACCCCGCGATCGCCGAACGCTGGGGCGATCTGATGGCGCAGGCCCGCCAAAGTGGTTTTGCGCTTTCGGTCATGGACGGATTTTTCGCGGCCACCGCGCTCGACCGCGAGCTGGTGCTCGCCACCCGTAACACCAAGGATTTTGCGGCGCTCGGCGTGCCGCTGCTGAACCCCTGGACCGATGAAGGAGCGCCGGGATGACCGCCCCTGCCCGCCTCCCGGACGCCGCCTCGCTCGAAAGCGTCCTGGCCGGGCTCGATCCGGCCTCGGTCGACGCCGACCTCGTCCCGGCGCTGGCCGCCGCCTTTCCGGGCTTTGCATTCGGGATCGCGCCGATCGACGACGATTACTGGCGCGACACAAGGTCGGTCCTCCGGCCGGACGGCACGCGGCTCGGCGAATTGCGGCCATGGATGGCGGCCGAGCTTGCGAAAGACAACGGTGACATCACGGCGGTCTGGCGACGCCTGAAAGAAACCGATCTCCAAATCACCGAATGGCGCGGCACCAGCGCCTTCGTGTCGGCGCCAACCGGGCCGGGCGCGGCCGACTATCTCCAGATTGCGCTCGGCCGCGAGATCGAATGGCGCGCCGGCCCGATCGTCAACCCGGATTATCGACCCTGGGGCAAAGAAGAATTGCTCGATCCGAGCTGGCCTCGGACTGATCAGCTCCCCGACTCAGATCGCCTTGCCGGCCCCGTCTATCGCCTGCTCGGCCGCGCCGGCGGCGCGGTAATCCATGTCCGCAGCTTCCTCGACCGCTGCGGCCGCATCGAGCGCGAAAAGCGGGAGGCCAAGCGGCCGGAGCTGGAGCGGCGTGTCATTCGCGAGAGCGGGCCAAGCGGAATGCGCGAGATGCCGTTCCTCGACGCGGTCCCGGACTATTTTGATTTTGTCCCGCGCGAGCTGCGGTTCTTTCAGGACTGGGAGGAATCCAGCGCCAGGCCACAGCGCGTCTTCGCCCATTGGGCGCTCGACGCCCGCGACTACACCCACAAGGGCGACCGCGAGGTCGGCTTTATCCCGCGGCCGCTGAAGCCGCCAAAGGAGCGGCTGCTGATGACGCCGGAGGCGTCGGTCCATCTGCTGATGGACCGGATCGAGGCCGTGGACCGCGAGGTCGGCCTGCCCTTCGGCTGGTTCTTCCTGATGACCCACGGCCACTGGGTCGACCCTGATATCGGCCTCGCGATCGCGCAAGGCCTGAAGGACCAGCGCGTCCGCCTGCCCGACGCCGATGCGGCCGTCCTGCAGCGCTGGGCGGATCGAACCTACGGCTTCTGAGGGATTACGCCGATGGACGACATCACCTCCCGTGCGCTGGTCTCCGATCCCGAAACCCGGCGCGCGCTCCAGCTAGACGCGCTCTCGGCGATCCTGCCGATGGAGCGGCGCGATCGGCTCGCCGAACTTCTCACCGACGATGACGTCGCGACCCTGAAGCATCTCGCGCGCGAGGGCATGGGCGAGAACACCCTGCGGGCGCTGGCCTCCGACCTGGCGTACCTCGAGGGCTGGGCGATGGCCGCGACGGGCGCGCCGCTGCCGTGGCCGGCGCCGGAAAGCCTGGCCCTGAAATACGTGGCGCATCACCTCTGGGATCCGGCCGCGCGCGAAGCCGATCCGCAACACGGCATGCCGGCCGAGGTCGCAACGGAGCTGCGGGGGGCCTTGCTGCTTCGCAGCGACGGGCCGCACGCGCCATCGACGGTCAAGCGGCGGCTCGCGAATTGGGGAACGCTGCATCGCTGGAAAGGGCAGGAGGGTCCGTTCCAGGCCCCCAGTCTTCGGGCGGCCTTGCGGCTCGCGGTCCGGGCCAGCGTGCGGCCCCGGCAGCGCAAGAGCAAGCGGGCAGTGACCCGGGATATCCTTGATCGACTGCTCGCGACCTGCCGCACAGACCGGCTTGTCGACACCCGCGATCTCGCGATCCTGCTTCTGGCCTTCGCCTCCGGCGGAAGGCGCCGCAGCGAGGTGGCGCGGCTTCGCGTCGAGCAGGTCACCGACGAGCCCGCGGTGCCGCTCGACCCCAAGGATCCGCATTCCCCATCTTTGCCGTGTGTGGCGATCCAGCTCGGCCGGACCAAAACGGGCGTCGCGGACGAGGCGGGGAGGGTGCTTTTGGTCGGGCCTCCGGTCGAAGCGCTGCGCGAATGGCTCGAGCGCGCCGACGTCGCCAAGGGACCGATCTTCCGCGCCATCGATCGCTGGGAAGCACTAGACGAGCGGGCGCTGACGCCGCAATCAATCAACCTGATCGTCAAGCGGCGCTGCGCGATGGCTGGCCTGGAGCCGAGGGAGTTTTCGGCGCATGGGCTGAGGTCGGGGTATCTGACGGAGGCGGCGCGCCAGGGCGTCGCGTTGCCCGAGGCGATGCAGCAGTCGCAGCATCGGTCGGTGCAACAAGCCGCCAGCTATTACAATGAGGCAGAACGATCGTTGGGACGGGCAGCGCGCTTGATTCTCTGATGCACCATGGGCCCCGACCAGCGGCAGGCCTTGCCCGCACATGGCAGTTCTCAGCTGAGAACTGCCAGCGGCGAGTTGAAGTTCTCAGCTGAGAACACTTCGGCTGGGCCAAGTGGTTAATTTCCGTTAACCCTTATTTGCTTGACCGACTCGGAGAAGTCGCCGAATTTACGCTCAACGTGGAAAATTTGGATACCGAGCGTATATGACGGCTCTAGCAGCAAATGATGCCAGCCACCGAACCGGCAAGAAAGTCCGCTCTCTAACGCGGCTTGTGGAGTCGGATGCCGATCTTCTTAGCGCCCAGCTCAAGGAGTTGCGGCTCCGCGCGTTTCCACCGTCGTCTCTGAAAGAGCTCCGCAAATTCACCTCCGGCGAAGCAGCAAAGCTGATCGGCGTTACCGACGCCTATATTCGCCATCTCTCACTCGCCGGCGACGCCCCTGAGGCAGAAAAGACGGCTCGTGGGCGCCGCCTATTTTCATTGGAGCAAGTGCACGAAATCCGACGCACGCTTGCGAAGACCAAACAGAGCTACGCCCCGAACCGTCGCGAGGGTGAGCATCTCCAGGTCATCGCTGTCACGAATTTCAAGGGCGGCTCTGGCAAAACCACGACCGCCGCCCACGTGGCGCAACACTTCGCGATGAGGGGCTATCGCACTCTGGCGATTGATCTTGATCCTCAAGCATCGCTCTCTGCCTTATTCGGCCTCCAGCCAGAATTTGATCTCCAAGAAAACGAAACGCTGTATGGCGCAATCCGCTACGATGACGCTCGCCGACCGTTGTCCGAGATTATCCGGAAAACCTATTTCTCGGGCCTCGATATCGTTCCGGGCAATCTCGAGCTCCAGGAGTTCGAGCACGATACGCCAAAAGTCCTGGCCGAACGCAACCGCGGCTCCGAGCGCATGTTTTTCTCGCGCATCGCAAGTGCACTCGCGTCAGTTGAAGACAACTATGACGTCGTCATTCTCGACTGCCCGCCATCTCTAGGTTTTCTCACGCTCTCCGCGCTATGTGCCGCTCGCAGTGTTTTGGTGACGATCCATCCTCAGATGCTCGACGTCGCGTCGATGTCGCAGTTCTTGCACATGACTGCGAGTCTTCTCGATGTGGTCGAGCAAGCCGGCGGCGACGCCGATTACGATTTCTTTCGTTACGTGATTACGCGTTTTGAGCCCACCGATGGTCCCCAGGGCCAAATCGTTGGGCTCATGCGCAGCCTGTTCGGCGAGCGTGTCCTTACGACCGCAATTTTGAAGTCAACGGCTATCTCAGACGCGGGGTTGACCAAACAAACGCTGTACGAAGTCGGCCGCGAGAATTTCGTTCGAAGCACCTACGACCGCGCTCTTGAATCCCTCGATGGCGCGCATGCCGAGATCGAGAATCTTGTCAAAGAGGCATGGGGGAGGGCGGTGTGAACAAGCGACGTGACGCGCTCAAAGCCATGATGGCCCCAATCACCGCGCAGCCATCATCCGATGACCGGCAAACTCGCACCCCGGTCAAATCGGGATCGCTTAAGGCTATGGGACTCTCTCTGCAGAGCCTATCGCAGGATGCCGACGAAGCGAGAGCCCTACGTGAGCAACTCGCTGGTGGAGATCACGTGGTGGAGCTCGATCCCGCGCTGATCGATCCATCCTTTATTCGCGACCGGTTGGACGATGCGAAGGCTGCGGAGTTTGAGGCCTTTCAGGCCAGCATTGCTGAACATGGGCAACAAGTCCCGATTCTGGTGAGACCGAGCCCTCAAACGGAGGGTCGATATCAAGTTGCGTATGGGCATCGGCGACTAGAAGCGCTGCAGCGCCTTGGCCGACCAGTTAAGGCCATTGTCAAACACCTGAGCGACGAGCAACTCGTGGTGGCCCAGGGCCGAGAGAACCTCGAAAGGCGCGATCTCTCTTTCATCGAGCGCGCGCTCTTCGCAGCGCGGCTTGAGGATCACGGGTTCGCTCGGTCAGCGTTGACGGCGGCCTTGGCGGTCCACAAGGGCAATCTGTCGACCATGATCACGGTCGCGCGCAGCGTCCCAGAAGAGCTCATCGTCGCCATCGGTCCGGCCCCAAAGGTTGGCCGGCCTCGGTGGGAACAGTTGGCAGAACTTCTCCCAAAGACCGGCGACAGATGGCGCCAAGCGATCGTGTCACCTGGCTTCGATGCTCTTGAAAGCGACTCGCGCTTCGCCCGGGCCCTCAAGGCACTGTCACCTCGTCAGGCCAAAAAGACCAAACAGGTCATCAAGTCAGATACTGGCGCCCCCTTCGTGCAGATCGTGCAGGGAAAAGATCGCCTTCAATTCACGATCGAAGAGAAATCAGCGCCCGCTTTCGGATCTTACCTGATTGAACAGCTACCCGAAATCTACGCGGCGTTTCGACGCCGCGCCGATGTGTAAGCCGCGTTCCCGCAATACGAAGAAGGATTCATAGCGGCAAAAGAAAAGGCCCCCAAACGTTTCCGTCCGGAAGCCCTCTCTCGTCTGTTTGGCGACTGACAGAGAATCACTTCCGCGAATCGCAGTCAAGTGTCTCGTGAGAGACGGCGTCGTTTTGGCGAGCCGATTTCCTTTGCCCTGAAGAGGCAAAGACATGCAGTCACACGCTCCAACGACGCCCTTTGGGCGGCGATCACTGACGCTTGCCCACGTGGCAAGCCAAATGGTGGCCACCACGCGGCCACCCGAGAAGGTCGTACACAAATGGAAGATCTTTCACGCCATCTGCACGGCGCGGCCGCGGCTGGGTGTGTCCGAGCGTTCGCTCTCGGTTTTGAACGCGCTTCTCACCTTCCATCCTGAGACCGCGCTCACGGGAGAGGACGATCTGATCGTCTTCCCGTCGAATTATCAGTTGTCGCTGCGGGCGCATGGGATGCCGGCATCGACATTGCGGCGTCACCTTGCTGTACTCGTCGATGCTGGCTTGGTCGTTCGGCGCGATAGTCCAAACGGCAAGCGCTATGCTCGCAAGGGCAGCGCCGGCGAGATCGAGCTGGCCTTCGGCTTCGATATCTCGCCACTGGTTGTCCGATCGGAGGAATTCGAGAGCCTGGCGGCGGACATTGAGGCAGAAGCGCGGGCGCTAAAGCTCGTCCGTGAGCGGATCACGCTGTGCCGGCGCGATATAGGCAAGATGATCGCAACCGGTATCGAGGAAGGCGTCCCGACCCGTAGGGGAGGGCAGGGGCCGGCCGATTGGCAGGAGGTCCACGCCGCCTTCCGCTCGATCATCGACCAGATTCCGCGCACGGCAACGCGGCAAGAACTCGAGCCGATCGCCGAAGAGCTGTCACAGCTTGCCGATGATGTGCTCAATCTTCTGGAAACACATATCAAAACCAAGAATCCTAGCGCCAATGAGTCCCATTCTGAGCGCCACATACAGAATTCAAATACAGACCCCCTTATTGATCTTGAACCTAGCCTTCGAGAAGGCAGGGCGGCGAGGGCTGAGCCAACACCCCAAGCACCGAGGGTGGCGGAAGGGACCTATCCGTTGGGAATGGTGCTGAGCGCCTGCCCCGATATTGTCGATTACGCCAAGGGCGGGATTTCGAACTGGCGGGATTTCCTCGCCACCGCCGCCGTGGTTCGATCGATGCTCGGAATTAGTCCGAGTGCCTGGGAGGAGGCGCAAACGATCCTCGGTGAGACGCCGGCTGCGATTGTTGTCGCGTGCATTCTGCAGCGTGGCACGGCGATCAGGTCCGCCGGCGGTTACCTGCGCGGTTTGACTCGAAAAGCGGAGGCCGGAGAGTTCTCGCTCGGCCCGATTTTGATGTCGCAGATCAATTCGCACCTCAACGAAAAGCGGCGGGCGTGACGTAATGGTCGACCTCATCTTCACCTCCTCGCTTTGCCTGGCATTCTTGAGCTTTAGCCATGGACGCACTTGGCTGCGAGCAGGTGATCGAGCGCCCCGGGGGTCGCGGAAAACTGAAACTGCGCGGCCGTTCCGCAGTGCTCGGTCTCTCCGCGCGGGCCGCACGCATCCTGGGAATCGCCAAGACGATCGTACTCGTCAGGACAGGTCGGCGCTTCCGAAATGTCGTCCGTCGGCAAATGTGCGAAACGCCGCAACGATCACATGGCCGTCCCTTTTGATCCGTCCGCCGAAGATCCGGGCGCTGGCGACGATCGCAGATCTTTCCCCTGTTCGGGCTGTCGCTCCCGGTTGCATGGCTGGATTCCTATGGCCGTCGACGGCACGTCGGCCCCTGGAGCCAAGAATTTTCCCCTGCCGGTTTCCCCCGCAAGCGGGGACCCCGACCAGCATTCCTCGCGCATGCGCCTGCAGCGCCAAAATTCGTGGCTCCGGCCGGGGCGCAGCGCTGCGCTTGCCCTCCGCTCGCCTCTGGCGGCTCCGGCTCTGTTTCGTCTTCCCGGCCATGAACGGATCGCCATCGCAACGGGG
Source organism: Afipia sp. GW823-FHT06G09 (assembly GCF_058794875.1). NCBI lineage: Bacteria > Pseudomonadati > Pseudomonadota > Alphaproteobacteria > Hyphomicrobiales > Nitrobacteraceae > Afipia > Afipia sp. GW823-FHT06G09. The sequence goes on along the minus strand of NZ_JBXAHF010000006.1, from coordinate 88,580 downwards.
CACAGCCCCACAAGATGGAGAAAGATAATGCGCAATATCGCCGAATTCACTCTCATCGGTCGGGTCGGAACCATCAAGCAGGTCGGCAAGACTGTTCGCGTCAGCATCTGCGCCAACTACCCGTTCAAGGACGACAAAGGTCAGTGGAAGGACGACGCGCACTGGAACGAGGTCACAATCTTCACAAAGGCGATCCAGTCTTACGTGAACGAGCACATCAGCAAGGGAGACTTGGTCCACGTCCGCGGGCGACTTCGGCAGAACAGCTTTGAGCGCGACGGCCAGCGGGTTTACACCGTCGATCTCATCGGTCTGGAGTTGGGCCGGCTGGCGCAAGCCAGCGAGCGCGTCGCCGCATAGCGGATCGGCGGGGAGGTTTTGGCCTCCCCGCCGCTTTCCGCCTTCCGGTTGTGCTAATTTCAGTATGGCAATTTGCGTGATCGCGTCTGACGCGCAAGGCTACGCTCGGCTTGATTTTTCTTTTCGATTGCGGAAACCAACTCATCGTAATCGATACCGCTTTTATTCAGCGCACGACGGGCATCGGTATCGTTGAAGCCAAGCAATTCGAATACACTCATATTGAGGCTCGATGCGATGCGTTCGATGGTTCGGAGCGTCGGATTTCCTCTACCACGCACCATCGTGTAGTAGGTGCCGCGCGCAAGGCCTAGCTTTCGCTGGAAGCGTTCCGTCCCACCGTTCTCGATTTCGAGTTGCTGGAGCCGGGCTGCAAGCATTTCACTCAGAACAGAATGATCGGTCGCCTGGGGTTTGCGGACTGGTGACATGGTAGGTTGGCTTTCGGGTCCACCGGGAGAAACGCCGGGGAACATACACCAAGCCCGAGGTCCAGTATATTGGACGTTGGAGAATTTTACAGGCAAATCTTTGAAACGACTCATCTTGCCGCCCGAGTATCCCTGATGTCCGCGCGGCGTCCGGCCGTGGGGCTAACCTGCCGGTGAAGCAATCTCAGCGGGTCGATACCCGCCCGCTCGGCTATGAGCTCGATGTAATCGAGGCTGGGATTGGCTGCCGATGTCATCAAGTGGAAATAACTCGATCGCGGAATGCCAAGCCGCTCCGCGAATTCCCGCCGGCTCAGCCCCGATTCCAGCCTGAGCGCTTCCAATCCTGCGTGGAACGCACTCCGCAAGGTGCTGCCTTGCGCTGCGTGAGCTGCCTTTCGGCGGCAACACTTCTCACCCATCGCTGATTCCTCGCAGTTCCAAACGCAAACGGTTCCGCCGCTCCGCCGGTCAAGCCTCCATGTTGGACGGCCGGTCAACATTCAATATAATAGACGGATTCGATTCAACCAAGAGAGGTGCGTTCGGACAAAGAAAAACCCGGCAGAGCCGGGTCTCTCATGAGGATGAACGGGCTGGCGACGCCAATCGCCAACAATGCCCCTATCGCATAGAGGCATTTTAGCCCGCGCCATCCGACAGTTCAAGGGGACTCGCGTTTTTACGCCACGGTCTTTGTTTGCCCGCGCTCTCGCTAACGAGAGGACGCGAATGGAGATGCTTGACCAAAATCCGATTACGCCGTTTGGGCGGCGACCGCTGTCGCTCAGTACCGTCGAGGCGCAACGCGGCGTGAGAGAATTCCCCGAGGGCAAGCCCGCGCACAAATGGCAGGTGTTCCGAAACATCTGTGAGGCGCGGGCATCGCTCGCCATCTCCGATCGCGCGCTTATGGTTTTGAACGCACTGCTCTCGTTTCATCCCGACACAGTATTGACTGCCGGCGCGACCGATCTGGTCGTGTTTCCCTCAAATCGGCTTCTTGCCTTGCGCGCGCATGGGATGGCAGCCTCGACCTTGCGCCGCCATCTTGCGGCGCTTGTCGATCACGGACTCGTTCTCCGAAGGGATAGTCCGAATGGCAAACGCTACGCACGCAAGACGCCTTCCGGCGATATCGAACAGGCGTTTGGCTTCGATCTCGGACCGATCGTGGCCCGATCCGACGAATTCGCTGCCGCGGCCGAAGCCGCCATCGCCAAGCGCCAGGCGCTCGGCATTCTTCGCGAACGGATGACCTTGGCGCGGCGTGACATCGCCAAGATGATTGCGACTGGTGTGGAGCAGGGTGTCGCCGCCGATTGGGCCTCCTATCATCGGACGTTCCGAGAGATCCTGACCCGGCTTCCTCGCGTCCCGAAATGTGAGATTCTTGAGCCCATCGTTGTCGAACTAGTGAGCTTGGCAAAAGCGATCGTCAAAGCTCTCGAACAACACCTTGATCCGATCGAGCCCGTCCCGCCAATTTCATCGGCCGATCGGACTCAGAACTCAGGCCCGGAGGAGCCTAGTTCATCCGAACCTGACCCGGCACCGGGCGCCCATGAGATGGCTGACCCCAGCAACGCTCGAACGGCCAGCGCAATCCCTATTCGCATGGTGGTCGAACTCTGTCCCGACATCGTCGACTATGCGCGCAGTGGCATCCGCACGCCGCAGGATCTCATTACGACCGCATCCACCGTTCGTTCCATGCTCGGCATTAGTCCAAGCGCCTGGGAGGAAGCCCGCATCGCAATGGGCGATGGACAAGCCAGTGTAGTGCTCTCGGCCATTCTGCAACGGGGCAACGCCATCAAGAATCCAGGAGGCTATCTCCGAATCCTGGCCCGGCGCGCCGCAGCGGGCAAATTCTCAGTCTGGCCGATGCTGATGGCGCTTCGGCGGCAAGGGCAAGCTGCCCGTGACAGAGACCCACCCTCATCTTCCTTCCCGGACGACTTTTCGTAAAGGTGATCCTGCTTGTGTCGCTTCCCTCATTTGGTGCGTCGCGTGGCCGCGAACATGCGGCCTCAGCGCGGACATCTCTGTCAGGTTTCGTGCGACGGCGGCAGCCGGCCGATCCGTTTGAGGTGGTCGTAAACTATGCGGTCGATGATTCGAAGCGGCTGTGTTCGCTCCTCGGCGGCCATTTGACGGACCACAAGGTCGATCGCATCGGGGAAGCGCAACGCGTAAGGCCGAGATGAGGATCGTTCGCCGTAGACATCGAATGGATTTCGATCGCGGGCTTTCTGAGGGCGTGATGGCTTGCGGGTCGACGCGCTTTCCGTCGAGGTCGGATGTGCTGCTGGCGCAGCGACCTGATCTTCATAGGCGGGTGTTACCACGACCGGCTTTGCCGCGGGGGTATCGATCGGCGCCGTGTTCACGCGATGAGCGCGGAAGGCGTCGCGGGGCAGGGCGGGGCGATCCGGTTTCTGTGCAGAGTCGGGATCCGTCATGCGGCGTCGCCCTGGTCGGCACCTTGGCTTGCAGCGAGCAATTCGCGGACGACCTGATCGGCGTTGTAACGGGCCTTGCGGACCGATTCGTCCTTGTCGCTCATCTGGTACAACGTGCCGTGTCCGCTTGTCATGGTGCGATAGGTGACGCGCCGGTACAGCGCGTTGGCGCAAACGGGAACTTTTTCTGCATCGAGATAGGCGACGACCTCCTTCAGGGGCCGGGTGTTGCGGTCGAGGCTGTCGTATTCGTTGAACAGAACACGATGCTGGCTCATCGGCAGCTTTGAGCTGGCAGCATGCTGTTCGAGATTGCGGATGGTGCGCACGACCTGGGAAGCGTCGAAGGTGTGAACCTTGCAAGGAAGGACAACGAGGTCGGCGCGGAGCGCCGACTGGATCAAGACATCGCCATAATAGCCGGGGGTGTCGACGACGACGACGTCATAGCCGTCCAGCCGATCGATCGCCTGGGCGAGAGCCTTTTCATCAGGCGCGCGCACGAGGTCGACGCCCTGCGGGCTCAAGCCCCGCGCGACCGATGACGCATGCCATTGGTAAGAGGACCCCTGCGGATCGGCATCGACAATGGCGACCGAGTAACCGTGCTTGGCGAACTCGCCGGCGAGGATGATCGCGACGGTCGTCTTGCCGCTTCCGCCTTTCGGGTTTGCCACGGCGAAGATGCTCGGCACTTGGTCCTCCTTAGGCGGTGAGCTCCGTCGGCGGAATGACAACATACAACATAATGAACTTGCGGCAATCACGCAATATCTCTTTTCGATAGATCGTGATTGCGGTTTTGTCGCAATGCACTGGTTCGTTAATCGGTGATTTCGCGAATGCGGTGATGCCGCGTTGCCGGGATGTCGGATGAGGTTGTTACGGTGTTGAGGCATTCCCGTTGTCCGGGGTTACCGTCTTGCCGAATTGCGGTATTCCGGCATGTCGTTGCTCTGGCCATCACGACATGGCGAAACGCGGCATTGACGGATTGCGGTATTGCCGCAATCAGGAGCTTGTGGATGGCACTGCGCGCCAGAAGGTTGGAGAGTTCATTCGGACAGCTTTTTTTGGACGCAAGCGCCTTCATGCGCTGAGTGTCTAACATTCAGTGTATTAGATATTGGTTGACAAGATACCGGTTTGTGGGCCAAACCGGGGAACGGCTGCTGGACGCAGCCGAAGGGCGCTAGCGCGCGACGCCGGCGTCCTGAGGGAACGCTCGGCGTATTCGGCTTCGGTCTGACGACCGACGAGCCGCTCAACCGGGAAGAGAGTGGGGACGCGGATGGCTGGCTCCGCAGCACTGAGACGCAAGCCGAGACTTCGGACCGAGCTCTCCGAGACAGACGAGCAGCGTCTGCAGGAGGCCGTCGTGTTGTTTGGCTTGCCGAAAGCCGAGGTGGTGCGTCGGCTGATCCGCGCCTCCGTCCAAGCAGGCCCCGCATTGTCGGCCGAAAGCACGCGCGCTGTTGTGGATTTGGCGAGCCAGGTGCGCATGGTCGGCCGCAATCTCGCGCAAGTCGTCAAGGCGATTCACCGCGGCCAAGCCGTTCGCATCGAAGACACCGAGCCGGTGTGGCGAGGGCTGCACGAGGTCGTCGCGGCGATCAACGACGAACTGACCGAGATGACGGTCGCCTACGGGTCGAAATTACGTCGCGAGGCCAAGCTCGCGCTGCCGGCGGAGATCTCAGGCGAGGAATTGACATGAGCCGTGCCGCACAGATCGTCTGGTGGCTTGAACAGGTCGAGGCGGCGCGTCGGGCAGTCGCGGAGGCGCGCGCGGAACGTCGTCGGCCGCGCCGGCCGGGCGGGTTGGACGACAACGTCCGCGCACGGCGAGTACACGTCGCGCCGCTTCCCAAGACGCCGCCGGCACAAGACATCATTCGCGGCGCGACAATCACGGGCGAGCGGGATGAGGAGCGGGTTCGCGCGATCCCGGCCGCGAGCGGAGGTGCTGGCGCAGGCCCACGGGCCTCACCTTCGCGTGGGGCGCGGGACCCGATCTCCGGGGGATTCAGCGCCGGCTCTGGCGGAGCCGGAATGAACTCGGCCGGGGGAGGGCAGGGCGGTCCTCTTGGTCGAGCCCGGCAGCTCGCTGCTGGCTACCAGCCTGCCGTCATCAAGGTGGTTTCTTATGCGCGCGGTGCCGCGCGCGCCACGGCGACCGGTCAGTATGTGCAGCGCGAGGATGTTACGCTTGAGACCCATGACGGGCGACTGTTGACGGACCGGGAGGCCGTGGCCGACGAGATGAAGGCCTGGTCGACCGAGTTTTCGAATCGCGCGGAAAGCCAAGACGTCGGCGCATTCCGTCTCAAGGTTGCAGGTGTTGCAGATAACACCGAAGGCCGAGCGATTTACGAGAAGGCGATCGCGTCCGCGTTCTCCGGACATCGTCACGGGACCCGCATCGATGTCGACGATAAGGGACAGCTCGAGGCGCACGTTGTCGCGGCCATGGCCGGGAGCGGCAAGGAGCGATTCCGCATTCGAGAGGCTCAGGCCGCCGATCAGGAATACGACGCCAGACCACGCCGTCTCGATTCTGTTTCGGATGCCGCGGTTCGTGCCAGGATCGCAGCGGCCACAGGCATTGATGCGGATACTGTGGTCATTCGGCCCGCGGCGACGAGCCATGGCCGCGATGGCGTCACCTACAGGCTCAACAAGCTGATTGAGCAGGGTCCGGCGACCGACGATCGCGGGAAGAGCCTGTCCAACGTGGCGGATGCGCGGATTTCCGCCCGCGAATGGGGGCCGTCGCTTCGATCGCAATCCGCGCGCGATACCATGCACATGATCATTTCGGCGAAGGCCGGAACTGATGTGGCGGCCTTGAGCGACGCAGCTCGCGCCTTCCTGCACGACCGCTTTGCCGATCACAAGTTCATGTTTGGCGTTCACACGGATAAGGAATCTTCCGGGCACATCCACGCTCACGCCGTCATCACCGTGAAGAACGAATCCGGCCAGAAGATCCATCCCAATCGGGACACTTTTGCGGAGTGGCGCGAGGTCTACGCAAAGCATGCGCAGGCGCAGGGCCTGAAGATTGTCGCCACCTCGGCGAAAGAGCGAGCTTCGTCGCAAAGTTATGGCCCGAAGGACAAGGCAATCGTCGAAGCGGCCGATCGGCCGCGTCCGGCGCGCGAAGCCCGCGATCGCGCCTATGCCGCGGATCCCGCCAACCAACGTCTTATCGACAACGCCCGGCAGCGGATCCGGACGGCGAAAACGAACCCTATCCGCGTACCGATGACGGCGCCCGACCGCAAGGTCGTGAACGAGAGCGTCGTTGCCTGGAAGGCGGTCACGGTAGAGCAGCCATCAAACAGCGTGGCAAAGGATATGCTCGAACGGCTGTTGATGGCGCAGACAGTTGGGGCCATTCTTCATACAATCGGCAAGCGTGTGGAGTTTTTGACCAGGGAGGGCGAGATGCCAATCACATCGCAGCAAATGGTAAAGGATCTCCGGCTTATGAACGACGCGGTTTCCCGCACCAGCGACCTCCTGGATGGCGAGACCAAGCAGCCATTCCGGGAGACATCGGGACATTATCTCGAAACGCTCGCCAATCGGATTGATCTACAACGAATGCAGGAAACAGGCGTACAGCAGCTCAGTCGGGCCGACGTCGAGGCCGTCGTTGGCGTCAATGCCGATCGCCTTATCGAACATGCACAGGAGGTGCGGATCAAGGAAGAGCGTGAGGCGACCTCCGCTGAACATCTCGCGAGTCGCGCAATCGACGCCGAGCGGCGGCAGGAGGCTGGCGGGGGCATTGATCCTGCTTCGCAGAGGGAGCTGCAGTCGGAAAGGGCCATCGTCAGCGGCTCACAACAATCGGCGGCTCGCGAAGCTCGCGAAGCGGCCGCGGCGGTCGAGGCAGCGCGGGCGATCGCGGAACAACCGGCGCAGCCGTTGCCGAAAGCATTGATCCAGACCGACGCCTTGGCGAAGCTTCGTGCGGAACAGGAACAAATCGTGCGGGAGCTTGAGACGGAACGCGCTATGGCGGAAACCATTAAGGCTCAGCGGATGAAATAGTCGACTGAGATCAGCTCATGAGCTTGGTGCGAATAGCTTTTGCAATCGCGTGTGCTTTGTTGACGGCGCCAAGCTTCTCACGGGCGGCAAGGATATGCTTCAATACCGTAGAGCGCGAGATTCCAAGAATTACGGAAATCTCCCAATCGGTCTTTCCTTCGCCAGCCCAGAGTAAGCAATCGTACTCTCGTGCAGTGAGCTGGTGGCGCTGGCGCCGCCGCGATTCCGCATGATGGAGACAGCTACCAACGGCGTAGCTTGCCGCAAAATTCAGCACGGACAGATCCGCCGCGCTGCAATGGATGCTGGAACCTCCGAACGAAACTGCCGTGAGAGCTCCGTCGATCATTGAAATAGGAATCACGTAACCGTGCCGCAAGCCAAACTCCGAAGCCTCTCCTTGGATCAGTGCAACGTCGCCAGCGCGGGAGCATGATCTATAGGCATCGCTCCAGCTGAAAGGCATCTTATCGTAGTGGAGGCGATGAACGATTGGATCGCGAAATACATAACCCTTGCGGTTATACCTATTGGCCCATTCGTTGGGGAAATGCTGAAATAAAATTCGTGAACAAACTTCGGCCTGCGGCATCCGTTTGATCGGAACGATACCGCCGAATATTGCCGTAAAGCCAAAGTTTTCTGCTAATTCCAAAAGACAACCTTCGATGGCGTCCGGCGTCGGCACGCGTTCCACGGCTTCAATAAACCGCCAAGTATGGTCAAACCGTTCTTTCAATCGTCACCCGTCGACACGGCTCGTTGCCGCAATATCGCATGTGGTAGTATGCCACGCCGACTCTCGAGCGAGATCGTATGCATGTATTCCTCAACTCGTGTTGATCCTAAGGACTCGAAAGCTCCGTCGGCTCTTATCCAGAGATACCGGGCTGGGTATATAGAGCGCATGCGAACAGGCGGCGAAGGTTGGTGCGCTCGTTAAAGCAAGCAGTCCTACACCAGCTACGAATGTCCATTCATGTCTCATGGCAGTCTCCCTACCATCTGTCGTTTTTCTTGCTTTCTCGGTTGGAGCGTTCCTAAAGCTCTTAATCTTCCACAAAGCCCGCGCAAACGACTTATGAAGTCGCTGCGCCGAAGCGAGCCGGCGCAGCGACTATCCGCACAGATCAAAACCATACTCGCAGTCCCGTCACAAAACGGACTTGCCCGGGATCCTTACCTTCAGCCCTGGCGAAGTCGGCGGTTGCTCCTGCCTTTTGGCTGTAAGAGACGCCGATGTAAGGTGCAAACTCTCGCCGAATCTCATAACGCAACCGCAGGCCGACCTCTGCCGTCGACAGTCCCGACCCGACCTTAATTTCCGGCGAATTCTGAGCCGCGAAATTCAACTCGACTCGCGGTTGCAGCACGAAACGTTGCGTCAGATAAAGGTCGTGCGTCCCTTCGAGACGCGCCATCAGCTCTCCTTTATTCGAAAGAAAGAGTGCCCCTGTTACCTGGAACCAGTAGGGCGCCAAGCTCTCGAAGCCGACCGTCGCATATGTACGGGAAGGTGTCGGAGCAAAGTCGTACCGGACTCCAAATTGCAAATCTGTATAAACGCCGACTGCTCTTGAATAGAGTGCTTGAACTTCAGCATTTTCCAGACCGTCACGCCGCGAGCCTTCGCCTTCGCTCTTTAAAACGAACCGGTTAATATCGCCACCAATCCAGGCCTCTCCATCCCATCGGTAACCTCCGGCCGAGCCCGGTTGATACTCCAAAAGATTTGCAAACGCGCGCCAGGCAATGCCGCCGCCGTTTTCACGTCGGGCCTCTTCTCGCGCTGCGGCCATCGCTGCTGGATCGAAATACAGGTCAGCAGCAGAATAGCGTGGCGGTGGTGGAGGAGGTGTTGTCGGAATATCCGGTTCAGCATGGCGCGCAGTAGCCGCTGGCGGCATTTTCATTCCATGCATATTCATTTTGTGATCTGCGGGTGGGCGCTTCGGAAACCTCCGTGTCGCTGACTTGGCAGAATCCGTTTCTCGCTTCTTCGGTGCAGCTTTGTCCGCTTTGACGGGCTTGCGACTAGGCATGGTCATTCCGGGCATACTCATGCCGGGCATTGAAGAATGATCCATCTGCGCCAGCGCGGGCGCCGCCGAGATAAGCGAAAAGAGAGCAAAGGGGACAATCTGTTTCATGCGCGCTCTCCGTCAATCGGCCGTACGCTGAAGACTTGGAACATCCCGCCGTGCATGTGATAAAGCATGTGGCAATGAAACGCCCAGTCTCCCTGTTCGGCGGTGAGATCGAAACTGACCTTGCCGCCGGGCTGCACATTCACGGTGTGTTTCCGTGGTCCGAAGTTGGGAGGAGCGCCGTTGATGACTTCAAAAAAATGTCCGTGTAGGTGAATTGGGTGCAGCATCATCGTGTCGTTGACGAGTGTGACGCGAACGCGTTCGCCTCGTCTAAATGTGTAAGGTTTGGTAGCTTCGCTAAATTTCTGACCGTCGAAGCCCCACATAAATCTTTCCATATTGCCGGTAAGACGGATTTCGAGTGCACGAGTTGGCCGTCGCTTGTCCGAATTGCTCTTCAGTGCGATTAAGTCTTTGTAAACCAATACGCGGTGTCCGACGCTCTCCAGTCCCTTGCCTGGTTCGCCGGTCCGATCTTGCGGCATCGGCGCAATGGACTGAACACCGGGGCCTAGTTTGACCTGTGGCGCGTTTTTGGGATCTCGCATGTTCATCTCGGGCATATCGCCCATGGCATCTGAGCCACGTGGTTTCGGAGGAGCCATACCGGGCGGAGCGGCCGCTTGGCCGTGCATTCCTTTCATGCTGGAGTGGCCTCCCATATCAGACATGCCTGCCATCGCAGCTCCACTACCCGACATACCGTCCGCCTGCATGCCGCCCATCTTCATCGCAGCCATGTCCATGCCCATGTCTTTCATGGTGCTCAATGGCCGCTCGCGAAGAGGCGGAACGGGGGCAGTCATGCCTGGTCGTGGAGCGAGTGTTGCCCGTCCCATACCTGAACGGTCGATCGCTTCCGAAACAATGGTGTAGGCGCGATCGTGCCTCGGATGCACAATCACGTCATAGGTTTCGGCATTGCCGATCTGAAACTCGTCTACGACGACGGGACGTACCAATTGTCCGTCGGCGGAAATGACCGTCAGCGGCAAACCTGGAACGCGGACGTTGAAGACCATCTGGGCGCCGGCGTTGATGAATCTCAATCGCACGCGCTCTCCAGGGCGGAAAAGCCCAGTCCAGTTATCCTCCGGACCATGTCCGTTGATGAGAAATTTGTAGATCGCACCCGTGACGTCACTAACGTCGGTAGGATCCATTCGCATCTTCGCCCACTCTAGGCGCTCTTGCAGAGTTTTGTCTTTTCCCGCGAGAAGACCGGCAAGCGTTTGATGCTGGTAGTTAAAGACGCCCCCCTCTTGTTTCAGTTTTACAAAGACTAATTTCGGAGACATAAACGTGAAATCCGAGAGCATCACAACGTAGTCGCGATCAAATGCAAACGGCTCTCTCTCCTTCGGCTCGATGACGATGGGGCCGTAGAGTCCTTCCTGCTCCTGAAATCCAGTGTGGCTGTGATACCAATAAGTGCCGCTTTGCTTTACCAAAAATTCATACACGAAGGTGCTACGCGGCGGGATGCCCGGAAATGTGACGCCAGGAACGCCGTCCATCTGAAATGGTACGAGCATTCCATGCCAATGGACCGAGGTACTCTCATCCATCCGATTGTGCACACGAAGGGTAACTCGCTGCCCTTCTTTCAGTCGAATAATGGGTCCCGGGAGTGTGCCGTTCAAGGTAATGGACGAGCCTGGCTGACCATCGATCGACCATGTTGCGCGTTCAATCGTTAGGTCAATCTCTCGACCTGAAACTGACGGCAAGTCGCCTCTGTAGAGCGAGGTCCTGCTCTGCGCCCACGCTGGCATTAGGGAAGAAACTAATCCTCCTCCGGTCAATGCGACCGCCTGTTGCAAAAGTTGACGTCGGTCGACCTTCATTTAGAAGCCCTCCTTGATGCCGGTCCATCTAGCGTTTTGAGTGTCTAAGTGCGTGCTTGTCGTCATCAGCCGCTCAGCTCGTTCAGAGGATGAAAATGGCATAACGGTTGTGGCCCGATTCAGCGGGCCACGAAGGTGCAAGCATCGGTTCGCCGCCTCAGCCGAAACCACAATCGTAGCGAACATATTTTGCATCACTGAGCCCTCCTGGGCGGCAAATCCGGGGCATTTGCCGGTGCCGGGGTCTTCTGAAGGTCCGCAATAAGCTGGTTCATTTCACCAATCTCCCGAACCTGAGCTTCGATGATTCCATCGGCCAATTTGCGAACCCGAGGGTCGCGAATGTGCGCCCGACTGCTCGTCATAATGGCGATGGAGTGATGAGGGATCATTGCTCTCATGTAATCGATATCTGAAACAGTCTCCTGGCTTCTGACCAGCCAAAGCGAAAGTGCAAAGACGACGCCGCTGGCGGCAAGGATCGCGAGGTTCACGCGCTTGTTGGAATACATCTGAAACATATAAGCCAACATGATTGTGGCCATGACTGCGCCCATCAGAAGCGCCATCCAAACTCTTGTTTGACTGTATCGCACATGCGCCAGAGCAAAATTGTTAAGGTACATCAGGCCGTACATGACGACCGTGGCCGTCGCGATCATCGCGGCAAATTTGACGTACATCCGCATTGGGCATCTCCTTACTAAAAAAGTACGCGCTGTTGTGCCCGATCACTTTGCTTGGCGAGGGCTCTGTCGATCGTTCTGAACCGGACCTGGCGGATGGCTTTCGGTGGAAGCGCCGTGGTCCGAATGACCTGATCCACCATGCTCGTGCCCCGCATCGTCCGATCCAGGAGATTTATGCACATGATTGTCCCCATCCTTCATCGGCATGTCGTCGTCCGGTGGCGCCTTTGCGACGAGTTCCTTGTATTGATCAGGCGTCAGCTCTGGCAGCTTCTGTAAGAATGCGACCATGCTCCAGATCGTCTCGTCATCGTGGCTGCCACCCCAAGCCGGCATGGCGCTCATCTTGATGCCGTGCTTGATGACCCAGAATGCGGCCCTCGGGTCAATCCTGGCTTGCGAGAGATCTGGCGGCTTCGGGTAGAGCCCGGGACGAATTTCCGAATCCTTGTTTCCGGGCGTGAGATGGCATCCCGTACACATTGCCGCGTACTGGCCGGCGCCTTTCAGGATCGTTTGCGAGTCATCGAGGTTAGGCACCGCGAGGGACGCTGCGCGCATGTCGATCGATCTGTTGCGCAGCGTTTGGATCAACGAAAACACGGGCTTGGTATGGGGGTCATCGGCACCGATGTTGTAGAGTCCAGAATAGACAAAAAGTCCCGTTGCCACAGCCAGAACGATAATTGTAGTGATAACTGTGATACTGTGGTGTTTGACCTGTTGCTTCATTGCTTATCTCTCTTGAGCAAGACATCGACCATATCCGGCCGAAGCTCGTCGTTGACTGCCGGGACGACGTGATGAACGCACTGAGTGTTGCCCGTGCCGTATTCGAATCCAAACTAACAATCGCTCGAGGGTTTGGGGCTGCACACTCTTTGTCTATTTTTGCATCTTGGTCACGACGCAATTTCCTGCATCCTGATCGAGCTCGAATTTTACTTTGTCGCCGACCGTGTCCGATTTGAGCATCGACGGATCGTTGACGCGGTAGACCCTCGTCATTGCTTAATCGGGGCCGGAAGACCGTCGCGGTTCTTCGTGACCGTGAAGATGCCGCCCTTGGCCATGCCGAAGGTGCGCATCGGCGCGGATGTGCGGTTCGATCAGTGGCTGACACGACGTTCACCGCCGCCACCTGTTGGTGGTGGCTCCCGCCAGCAATAGCGAAGGCATAAATAGAGCCCTCTCTGAATCGGTTGATCTCAGGTCACGCAGCCGAGGCCACGAGCTACTTCAAGCGATTTAGAGGGTGATCGGAGGGCGGCTAACGCGGTCCGGACCGCGGCCAGCGAGATGCTCGCAAAGGGCTGGAAGAACTAGCGATCCGGAAACGCGCTCGCTGCCGAAGTTAATTTGAACATTGGGAGCAGCGGCATGACAAAATAAACCGCAGCACGTACCCGAGTGGTGGTCGTGCTTTTTCTCATTGTGACTTGGAGCAACCGCGTCGGCGTGCTCGTCAGCTACAGTATTGACGTGAACGTCTGATCGGTCATGGACATCAAATGCATGTTCGGTCGAAACGCCGTGATCCTCTGTCAAACAATGGGCCGCAACTGTGCCGTCGGAAAAAGCAAGCGCAAGCGGGGGCGCGACTACGCAGAGCGTGTACACTAAGGCGAATGTCAACGCCGCGCGAAGCCGTATCCCTTTGGTTATCTTGCTCAGCATTCGCTCGGTTCGCGTTGGAATGGCCCGACATTAACACATAATTCTAACTTCGCAATTTGGGCCGAACAAGGGCGTCTGCGGCTTAGTAAGACGGAACCCAAACCATGTTGTGCGATGGCAACAATTCTCACTTGTCTCCAAAAGGCCGCCGGACCCCGGAGTGACCCGAGTCTCTTCCGCCTTTTGATGTTCCTCTGAGGCCAGGCGTGACCGCGACAGAAGTTCGGGGCGCCAACCGGTCGAGAATGGGGCATTCAGGTCTGTGATCGCCGCGGCATTTTTCAGCCAACTGACGGAGGGTATCCCGCATGGAGGCAAGCTCGGCAATCTTGTGTTCGATATCCTGAATACGCCGCAGTGCGATAGTTTTGACCTCCCGGCTGGGGCGCGAGCGGTCGCGGTAGAGAGCAATAAGTTCCTGCACCTCCGGAAGTGAGAACCCGAGGCCTCGGGCGCGGCCAATGAAGCGCAGGAAGTCGATGCTCTTCTTGTCATAAGCACGATAATTGTTGGCGCCTCGCGCAGACGGCTTTAGAAGACCGATCTCCTCGTAGTAACGGATGGTCTTGGGGGGCAGGCCAGAGAGAGTTGCGGCCTCTCCGATCGTCACCAGCTCCATGACAAAACTCCCTATTCCGCAGGCGCATCGGCGAGACGCGAAGAACTGCGCGGCAAAAAACTCGGGCCCGCGGTTGCCGGGCGCCAGCTTCGAAGCAGCAGCGCATTGCTCACAACGCTCACCGACGACAGCGCCATAACGGCACCCGCGATCATCGGGCTCAGAAGACCGAAGGCGGCCAGTGGCATACCGACCACATTATAAACGAAAGCCCAAAACAGACCTTGCCGGATCTTGCGATAGGTGGCGCGGCTCACTGCGATCGCGTCGGCTACAAGCCGAGGGTCGCCGCGCATCAACGTGATTCCGGCCGTCTGCATGGCCACGTCGGTGCCTGTGCCCATGGCAATTCCGACATCGGCGGCGGCAAGAGCCGGCGCGTCGTTGATACCGTCGCCGACCATGCCGACATGCCGGCCGGCGGCCTGGAGCCGCTCCACTTCGGCGGCTTTTTCTGCCGGGAGAACACCCGCCTTTACCTCGGTGATGCCGATCGCATGCGCAACGGCGGCTGCGGTACGCTCGTTGTCTCCAGTGAGCAGCACCGTCGCTATTCCGAGTTTCTGCAGGCGAGCGACCGCTTCGCGTGCCGTCTGTTTGATCGGGTCGGCGACGGCGATGAGCCCGATAAGCGTTGGCTCAGCGTCAACGCCTGCAACCCACATGACCGTGCGGCCAAGCGCTTCGAGTCGCTCCGCCACATCCGATTGCCCGCCGATTGAAACTCCATGTTTTGCCATCAGCCGCCGACTACCGATAGCAATCGGACGACCTCCGACCCGCGCGACGAGGCCCATGCCGGTGTGATTTCGGAAATCTTCCAGACGAGGGAGCTTCAGCCCTTCGGCCTCGGCCAATATGGCGCGGGCAAGAGGGTGTTCGCTTCCGGTCTGAGCCGCCGCCGCCGCTATCAGGAGGTCCTGTCTGGAGATGCCGTTGGCAACGATGTCGGTGACGGCAGGCCGCCCCTCCATCACGGTACCTGTCTTGTCGAAGATTACAGTGTCGAGCCGGCGCGCCTGTTCCAGCGCCTCGGCGTCTCGGATGAGGATGCCGGCGCGCGCCGCCGCGCCAGTCCCGACCATCAGTGCCGTGGGGGTCGCAAGTCCGAGCGAACAGGGGCAGGCAATCACCATGACGGAGACGGCGGCAAGGATCGCCGGCCCAAGATCGCCGGTCATAAACCACCAACCGAGAAAGGCAACGAGCGCAACGGCGAGCACCATCGGCACGAAGATCGCTGCGACCCGGTCGACGAGTCGCTGTATCGGCGCTTTTTTCAGCTGCGCGCCTTCGACGAGCGCGATAATGCGGGACAACGTGGAATCAGCGCCGACGGTGGTCGTTTCTATGCGGAGGAATCCGCTTCCGTTGATCGAGCCGCCCGTCACAGCATCTCCTGTCGTTTTCGCAACTGGAAGGCTTTCTCCAGTGATAAGACTTTCGTCGATCTCGCTCGTGCCGGTGAGGATCTTGCCATCGACGGGCAGGCGTTCTCCGGGGCGTACCACGATGAAATCCCCACGTGCGACCGCAGTGACCGGCAACTCAACCTCACTGCCGTCGCGCTCCACGCGGGCACGCTCCGGCCTAAGCGACATGAGGGCGCGGAGCGCGGTCGTGGTCGAGCGCTTTGCACGCGCTTCCAGCCATCTGCCCATCATGACGAGAGCGATTACCACGGCGGCCGCCTCGAAATCACGCGTGCAAATCCTCATCGATGCGGCCAGCGAGGTCGGCCCGGCGCTGTTCTTCAGTCTCCTCGTGATCACTGTTTCGTTTCTGCCGATCTTCACATTGGAATCGCAGGAAGGCCGAATGTTCGGTCCGCTCGCCTTCACCAAGACCTTTTCGATGGCCGCGGCTGCGTTGCTCTCCGTGACGCTGGTGCCGGCGCTCATGGTGATTTTTGTCCGTGGCCGGATCATTCCGGAGCACAAGAATCCGATCAACAGGTTCCTGATCTGGGTCTACCGGCCGGTCATCCGCGGCGTACTCAAGGCGAAGACCCTTACGATCGTTCTGGCATTGGCTGCCCTCGTGGTCAGCATTTGGCCGGCGCGTCAGCTCGGCTCCGAGTTCATGCCAAGCCTTAATGAAGGCACGCTGATGTACATGCCGACGACGCTGCCGGGCATCTCGGTGACGAAGGCAGCCGAACTTCTGCAAATGCAAGACCGCATCATAAAGTCGTTCCCGGAAGTGGAGTCCGTCTATGGCAAGGCCGGGCGCGCAGCGACGGCGACCGATCCGGCCCCTACGGAAATGTTCGAGACGATTATCAACCTCAAGTCGAAGGAGCAATGGCGATCCGGTGTCACCATCGATAGCCTCAAGGGTGAGATGGACAAAGCGTTGCAGTTCCCTGGTGTGTCGAATGCCTGGACCATGCCGATTCGTGCTCGTATCGACATGCTCGCGACCGGTATCCGCACGCCAGTCGGCGTCAAAGTCTTCGGCACCGACCTCGGCGAGATGGAGAAGATCGCGCGCCAGGTCGAAGCCGTTCTAAGAACCGTGCCCGGTACATCGAGCGCCTATGCTGAGCGCGTCATCGGCGGCTATTATCTTGATATCGTTCCGGACCGTGAGGCGCTCGGCCGCTATGGCCTCGCCATTGGCGATGTCCAGGATGTCATTGCAACGGCGCTTGGCGGGCAGACCGTCACCACGACAGTCGAAGGACGCGAACGGTACGGCGTGACGATCCGCTACCCACGCGACTTGCGATCGAACCCGCAGGCGATCGCAACGGACGTCGAGGTGCCGCTCCCTGGCGGCGGCGCCGTACCATTAGGCGAGATCGCCAAGGTGCAGCTTACCCGCGGCGCGACATCGATCCGCACGGAGAATGGTCAGCTCACAACCTATATCTATGTCGACATCAACGGACGCGACCTCGGCGGTTATGTCGCCGACGCTCAAAAGGCTGTTGCCGCGACGATCAAGCTGCCATCCGGTTACTCCATCGGCTGGAGCGGGCAGTTCGAGTATCTGCAACGAGCAGAGGCGCGAATGAAGATCGTCGTGCCGGTGACGCTACTCATCATTTTCCTCCTGCTTTTCCTGAACTTCCGCAAGCTCACGGAGACGCTCATCGTGATGCCTTCCTTGCCCTTCGCCCTTGTCGGCGGCGTGTGGCTGATGTGGTGGCTTGGCTTCAACATGTCGGTTGCGGTTGCGGTCGGCTTTATTGCGCTCGCCGGCGTCGCCGCGGAGACCGGCGTCGTCATGCTAATCTATCTCGAGCAGGCGATGGCGGAAGTGAAGGATAACCGTGTACGAGAAGGCCGGCCGTTTACCCGGGCCGACCTGCACCAGGCCATCATGCTCGGAGCTGTGGAGCGTGTGCGGCCGAAGATGATGACGGTTGTTGCCATCATGGCGGGCCTCGTGCCGATCCTCTGGAGCACCGGCACCGGCTCGGAGGTCATGCAGCGTATCGCCGTTCCGATGATTGGCGGAATGATGTCGTCGACCGTGCTCACCTTGGTGGTGATTCCGGCCATTTACGGACTGATCAAGGGGTGGCGACTGCTGGCCAAGCTGGTCTTAGGCTTGGATGAGGAAATCGACCCTGAGCCTCTTCGGGAGGCTGCCGAGTGAGTGGAGAATATGATGATGCAGGACATGATGGGCGGCGGGATGATGTGGGGCACGGGTCTTTTCGGTGTTGTCGCCCTCGTCGTGTTGGTGCTCATCGCCGCAGCCCTCGTAAAATACTTGTTCTTCAGATGAAAGACCTCACCGGCTCATTGTGCTGACCTTGCCGTTTCGGTGTTCCAGGCTATCAGCTGGACTTGTTTTCGGCGCAGTTTGGTGCGATTTTAAAGGCGTCATGAAACGTTGGTCGGCACGACAGCTTGTAGCACTCTTTCTCACGGTGTTCGTCACTGTGGGCATGAGCCTGTCTGTCGTCCAGGCTAGCGATATGGCGTTAAGCATGTCCATTGGGGCCGGCACCGGCGCCGTCGGGCATGACAGTTGCCATGGATGTCCTCAGGGTGGCAGCGATGATGGCATGAAAGCCATGGGCTGTGCGGCTATCTGCGTTTCGCCAATTTTCGCGAACCTTGATTACAGCGGCTTGGCGATCCTCATTCGCAAGCCTGCGCCACTCCTTACCGTGCGATATGCGGCGCTCGATGGCAGGCCATCAGCTCCCGATCCCTATCCTCCAAGACCCACCAACATCGGCTGACGTCACGGCTATCGCTCTAAGCGACTAAGCCGTGCGGACGAAACGCGTACACGTGCCGTGAAAGGCGCGTGCGGTCAGTAGGTTCCTCGCAACCGAACGCTGGCGTTTCATCAATCACGATGAGCGGTAAGGGTCGAACGTGAACGTTGCATTATATTCTGCTGTATCGCGCCGAAGCTTGCTTGTGGCGGGCGCTGGCTTCGCCCTGATGCCATCCCTCCTGTCTGGTTCGGCCAGGGCTACGGCCACTGCTGGCATCAAGCTTCGGGCTGCGCCGGGGCGAATAACTCTCGGTGGCGACCAAACACCAACGACTGATGTCTGGGCTTATAACACGACCGTGCCAGGCCCCGCACTGCGGCTTCGCCAGGGCGAGCCGGCCCGCATCATCGTCGAGAACAGACTCAATGAAGACACGACGCTCCATTGCCATGGAATTCGGTTGCCGAACGCCATGGATGGCGTGCCTGGAATAACACAGCCGCCGATCAAGCCCGGCGAAAGCTTCACCTACGAATTCACGCCTCCTGACGCCGGCACGTTTTGGTACCACCCGCACGCCGATAGCTTGCGGCAGCTTGGGCGCGGACTTGCGGGCGCCCTCATCATCGAGGAGCGCGAGCCTGTCGCGGTCGATCGCGACGTGCTCTGGGTGCTAACGGATTGGCGACTCACTTCTGACGCCCAGATCACGTCCGGCTTCGGTAACGCCATGGACGCGGGAATGGCCGGCCGCATTGGCAACACGGTTACCTTGAACGGCGCCATTTCCACCGACGAGCGGGTCCGCGCAGGCGAGCGTGCGCGCTTGCGTCTGGTCAATGCGTCGCTCGCGCGCATCATGGCGCTGCGGTTCGAGGGACATCGCCCGCTGGTGGTCGCAATCGACGGCCAACCCTGCGACCCACACGACCCTGAAGGCGGCCGAGTTTTGCTTGGTCCGGCCATGCGGGTCGATGTCGTTCTCGATATGCAAGGTGAGCCGGGCCATCAGTATCGGGTCATCGACGATTTCTACGAGCGCCGCTCCTATTGGCTCACCCAACTCGCGTACGAGCAAAAGCCGCCCATCCGTACAAGTCCTCTCGATGCGCCGCGGCCACTGCCCGCCAATCCGCTGCCGCGTCCAGACCTCGCGAGCGCCGAGCGTCACGAACTCAGACTGCAGGGCGGCATGATGAGCGGCGCCATGATGGGTGGTGGTATGATGGGTGGCATGGGCATGTCCGGCATGAGCCACCGTGCGGTCTGGGCCATCAATGGCCAATCAATGACCGGCGACGGTCACGCCGGCATGCCGCCGCTTCTGACGCTTAGGCGAGGGCAAAGCATTGTGCTCGCGATCGTCAACGAAACTGCTTGGTGGCATCCGATGCATCTGCATGGACACAGCTTCCGCATACTCAAGCGCAACGGATCGTCCGTTCCCCACAACCTGTGGGGCGACACGGTGCTGGTGCCGCCGAAGCAGACAGTCGAGATCGCATTCGTCGCCGACAATCCGGGCGACTGGATGCTCCACTGCCACATCACCGACCATCAAGTCTCAGGACTGATGGCCGTCATTCGCATCGCTTGAGCGGGGATCAGATGAAGATAGCCTCACATTCAATTGGATTTGCCGGCGCTGTGGTTTTCGTCTCGGCCGCGCTTAACGCAGCGCATGCGGATGGCGACTCTCGGCGCGGCGCCAAAATTTATGGTACTTGCGCCGCCTGCCATTCGCTTGAACCCAATTTGAATCTGACCGGGCCGAGCCTTTCCGGTCTATGGGGCAAGAAGGCAGCTTCGGTACCAGACTTCCCAAGGTATTCCAGCGCGCTCAAGGCAAAGGATTTTGTCTGGGACCAGAACACGCTCTACGCCTGGCTCGCCGATCCGAACGCATTCGTTCCCGGCACCTACATGACGTTTCGTGGCATCCGCGATGACAAGGCGCGCGGCGATCTCATCGCGTTTTTAAAGATCGCCTTGGCGCCGGATGGGGCCAAGGCGGTCATCGCACAGGGGTTGATCCCCGCCGAAGAAGCTCGGGGTCAGGCGCCGGAGCCGCTCAAAACGGCCGGACCCGATGAGCGGGTTACGGCAATACGGCACTGCAAGAACACGTTCTTCGTGACGACCGCGGACGGCAAAGAACGTCCGTTCTGGGAGTTGAACCTGCGGCTCAAAGTGGATTCCAGCGCGACCGGCCCGTCGGCCAGCAAGCCGGTCCTCCTGCCGGCCGGCATGCAGGGCGATCGCGCCTCGCTCGTGTTCACCAATGTCGCCGAAATCGGGACCACGATTAAGGAAGAATGTCCGAAACAATAGATCAGAGCGACTTCAGCGCCACCTGAAACGTGCTGCAAAAACAGGAAAGGACGAAATGAAAATGTTCTCTGCGCGACGATCCTTGATTCATCGCCGTTCGCTCATCATGACCGCCGTAACCTTGATAGGTTCATTTTCGCTCGGCGGCCGCAGTCAAGGTGCCGAACAAAACGAACGGCGGGCTGCTAGAGCGTCTTCCGAAGAAAAAGTTATTCGGACCTTGAATCTCAAGACGATTGGCCCGGCGCGCCAAGTGCAATCAATCCGGCAGCTTGGCCATAGTTACCTACTGACGATGGTTTCCGGCGCGACAGTCTCCTATCCGGAATTCAATCTGCACTTCAAAACGGATTCCGGTGATCTCGGACCGAGTGCGGGTCGACCCGTATTGCTATCTGCGGGCATGCGAAATGACCGCGCATACATCGTGTTTCCAAATTCGCGTGAAATCGAAGCGTTTATTGCCGAGAACGCTCAACATCCAACGGCTATTTAAGGAGCAAAAAATGCAGACCGGAAACATCAAATCAAGTGCGACCGTCTCGGTCGTTTTGGCTTCGATTCTAGGGTTCATGGCGATCATCGCGCCGGCAAATGCCGAAGAAAAGCTATCGGCCGTTCTATACCGAAATCCGAACTGTGATTGTTGCCTGGAGTACGCCAAGTATCTGCGCAGCAATGGCTTCGACGTGAAAGTGGACGCGAAGCAGGATCTTGCATCGATTAGAAAGCAAATGGGCGTTCCCGAAAAGTTGGAGGGTTGCCACGTCATGGTCATCAACGGATATGCCGTCGAAGGCCACGTGCCTGTTGATGTGGTGAAGAGGCTCCTCGCCGAGCATCCTCATATTCGCGGCATATCTCTTCCAGGCATGCCGACCGGAACACCAGGGATGATGGGCCCAAAAACAGGACCTTTCACAATCTATGAGATTGGAAGCACCCCGACCAAAGTCTTTGCCGTCGAGTAGGGCGGGAAGAGCGTGGTCCTCAACATTAGAGAAATCGATCTGGCGCACGAACTGGCGGTGCATGCTCCAACAGCTCTGCGCCTGTTCGTCATTATTATCCTGGCGGCCGGGTTCGCTTTCATCCTTCGGCGTCTCCTGAGGAGAGTCCATCAATGAGAGCTCTTATTAGCGAACCGAGTGGGTCGGCAAGCAGCTTCGCGCCGGAGGATGGCCCTTCACAAGCGCGCCGGCTCGTCGTCCTGTTTCCTCTATTGGTCTTCGTGGGACTTGCGATCGCACTGGCATGGGGAATGACTCGCGATCCCAGCAGGGTGCCTTCGGCGCTGATTGGGAAACCTGTGCCGCAGTTCAGTCTGCCGCCGGTTAAAGGTCGCACGCTTGGGCTGTCGAGCGCCGACCTCCACGGCGAGGTCTCGCTCGTCAATGTTTTTGCTTCGTGGTGCCTCGCGTGCCGCGATGAGCATCCGGTGCTGATGCAGATGATGGCCAACAACAGCGTGCCTATCCACGGCCTTAACTACAAAGACCAGCCTGATAACGCGGCGCGCTGGCTCAACACGATGGCGAAGCTTCGCGCGGAACAGGAAAAAATCGTGCGTGAACTCGAAGCCGAGAATGTGCAAGTGCAATCAATCAAACCGCAGCGGCTTACGTAGTCTGAGCGGATGCGCGATGTTTCGGGCAAGCTACGAAAAAGGCATTCAGCGACGTTGACGCGCAGAGTGCTGCGGCAAGGTTGAACTGTTTTGGAGCTGAAATTCGAGGTCGAACGGTATGCAGTTCAGGCCGAAGGCATGCGAGCCCGAACACAGAAGGGGCAATGATCGTAGACGCACGGTTTCACAGGATGACAGCCTTCAGGGGATCAGCTTTCGTGCGCGCATGTTTTCGAGATGCGCGATCAGCACCTCGTCCGAGCGGCGAGTCATGCCGGAGAATCCAGCTTGGCGGGCTTTGGTGACGTCGAAGATCGCGTCGATCTCGACGTGAAAGATGAAGTCGCCGAAGCTGCCCTTTGCAACTCGATCGGCGTCGGCTTCAGTCAGTCCCTCGCGTCGGGCGAGTCTCTCCCAGACCAGCCGCATTGCGTGCAGCCGCTGATCGAGCGAGATCGGCTGAGGCTCGCCCACGTCGAGTCCGAACCAAGCCGCGAGCTTCGGCCAGACATGCTACCAGCGAACTACCCCAACGCGTGCAAGCGTTCATCGATTACCTCGCCGCATCCTTTGAGGAACGGAAAAGTCCTTAATCGCTAATGTGCGCGCAGCCTAATTCTGTGGATCGTATTGCAGTTCTCTCAAGAGAACGCTGCTTGGTGCCACCACGCAGAGGCGAGGAATATGCTCTGCTGTAAAGTGATCGTTATCTCTATTTGAATGAATTGTATCCAGGGGTCGACGCTCGGTTCGGCATTGCTGCTCAACGGTCGGCGGAGTTAGCCCAGTGCGTGGTCGAGATCGGCAATGAGATCGTCTGCATCCTCCAAGCCGACGGAGAAGCGGAAGACGCCTTCACCCGCCCATGCGCGGTAGGCCGCGGCATCCCGGCCTTCAAGATGGAAGGAGGAACGCAGAATGTCGTCGGTCGGAATGTAGAAGATGAGGCTTTTCGTCTTACCCAGCGAGACGGCATAGGCAATCACCTTGAGACGCTCAGCCAGTCGCCGGGCTTGGTCCCGACCATTGTCCTTGATCGTGAATGACAGCAGGCCGGAGAAATTCCTCATGAGATCGTCCGACTTGCTTTGTCATACGGGGCTTTCCTCGCTTATGGGCTGCGCCTGCTGCATCTCGGTCACGGGGAGTGCAGGTGGGCCGCCAGGTAATCGATAAAAGCGGTGACCCGCCGGGCGGGGCGGCTTCCGGCCGGACGCACCGCGTAAAGATTGATCTCGCTCAGCGCGAACGCTGCCAACGCAGTCGCAATTTGTCGGCAAGATCCACCCCCTGCATGCAAGCGGTAGATATCAACACGCTCCTCAAGGCTGAGCTGGCCATAACATTGTCCCATCGCAACAACACCCTAGCAGTGTTGCACTTGTGACGTGAACCCAAGTGCCCCTTCACGATTTCGGCAGGCATGACGCCAATATAGACCGTCAATCCATCGGCCGTCTTGAACGCTGAAATCTCGGCCGCAACGGCGAAGGGATTCCACGGAAGGGCAACCAGGACCAGCGTTGCAAAGGCTACGGCGAAAGTTTCCCTCGATAGGCTGAGATACGCATCGCGCTCCACTCCCACTTGGATGTCCCGCCGGGTTCTGGGAGTCAGCTACGCTACGCGCCGTTGCTGCCATAAACACGATCGAACAATTGCTCCAACGCATTGTCCCGCGTCACGCGGGCATTGGTTAGGGTTTGGCGTACCGCATCGAAGACAGACGCCTCGGCTTTTTTGAGAGAAGCGTCGTCGGGCACGACATGCCGGTCATTCCTGATCGTCGATGCGAGGGAGGCAACGACAGGCATCGCCGGGTTGAAAGACGAACCGAACATCTGGCGGGTCACCCGCATCGGGTGCATCCACTCCATGAACGTGGCCGCGTACGGATTTGTTGCGGACTGGATCCACTTCGAAAGCGTGGCGGTGTAAACGCCGTCCAGTTGTTCCGAGAGCTTGCGGACGCGCTCGAAGGCCGGTCGGTCAACCGGGGATCGGATGTCTTCCACTTTTCTTTCTTCGAACCGGACCTTGTATGCGCCCTTCCGGCACTCGGGATCGTCGGTGGGGTTGTCGATCTTCATCTCGTAAAGACCCGGCGGCAGCGCGGTGACGTCGGGCAGGCTGTCGAGGATGGCCCGATGTTCCAATTTCGCAACCGAAGCAGAGACAAAAATTCCGAGATGCCCGACGTGTGGATTAAGCAGATAAACGATCCGCTGACCCGCCCGTTTCAGATCTTCAGTGCCCTTGTAGACAACGGGAATCCAGCCCATCGCTTGATGGGGCGGCGTGATGTTGTCCCCGTAAGAAGCAAAGATGACAATCGGATTGTGAATACGGTGGAGATCGGCAAAGCACCCGTGGCAGATGCGAAGAGTGCCCTGTTCCAGCCGGTTGCCGACGAACAGATTTCCAATAATGGCAAGGATCTCCTCGCGGCTCAGGAAATAGAAACTGCCCCACCAGCGCTCGAACGCAAGAAAGCGCTCGCGCTCGCTATCGACATGCGAGAACAGGTTAGCGTATTTCTCCCACACCGCCTCCGGCCTTAGCCCTTCGAAATTCTGTATGAGCCAGGCGCCGTCGAACCGACCATTTCCGAGATCGGCTATGAGGTGCGCAGGCCAAGCTCCACCGAACAGGCCGCCGGAGATGCGCATCGGATTCACGCCGGACTCGCCCGCCCAATAGGACAATGGCGATCCATTCAACACAATCGGGCCGGCAAGACCTTCGCAATCGGCGGCGAGCAAGGTGACGACCCATCCCCCTTGGCAATTTCCGTAAAGGATCGGCGGTGATCCGGAATGGCGGCCTGCGACTTCCTCGACAAACCGGCGCAGTGCATGGAGCACGTCGGCGATTGTCTGGCCTGGGCAAGGTTCCGGAAAGAAGGAGACGAAATAGACTGGATATCCCTCGTGCAAGGCAATGCCGATTTCCGACTCGCGCTTAAAGCCGCCGATCCCCGGGCCTTGGCCGGCTCGCGGATCGACAATGATGACCGGAGGCATGGAAGGGTCGAGACAATTCTCGATGCAGTCGTTGCCAAGGCGGGTGATACGAAGTAGCGCATAGTTTGCTGGCTTTTCGAACCTGCGAGCATCGAGAATGAGCTCGTAGTCGAAGTCAAGGAGCGGCGGCTTGCCGGCACGATCGTGGGCCAACAAATCGTCGGCACGTTGGCGCAGTGTGTCCATGAAAAGGATCCAGCGCTCCCAGACGTCTCGCTGATAGTCCAAGACACCCGACAGGGGCCAAATCGCCGAAGCGGCGGCTGCCCGACTGGTGGTTGGCGCCGTGACGTTATTTTCAGGCTTCGTGCTTAGATCCGATCGCGGTGTGTATGCCGGCAGCAGGGGGGACGCCGCTGATTCGCGGCGGTTCTTATCCGCCCTGGCAAGTTCCATTACGTCAGGCATTGCCATATCCCTTCTGTCCGGGACCGCCGAATAGGCGCGAGAGGTGCGGAATGAAGCCCGGTACATCCGCCATGTATCGGCGATAATCGTCACCGAAGGATGCGAGCGCTTCGCGCTCCTCGTTCCACGCCAGCTTGGCGTACATCACGACGAGCACCGGAAACATCGCGAGTGTCAGAAGCGTGGGCCACTGCAAAAGAAAGCCGAACATCACGAGAATGAAGCCAACATATTGCGGATGGCGCACGTAGCTGTAAGGCCCTGAGGTCGCCAGTTTGCGATCCTGCTGCGCATCGTAAAGAATCTTCCAGGCTGCGGAGATCAGGAGGAACCCGGCGGTGATGAAAGCGAAGCTCAGAATATGGAAGGGGCCGAAATGGGGATTGGTTTTCCAACCGAACATCATTTCCAGGAGATGGCCGGCATCATGGGAGAACCAGTCGACGTTCGGATAGTGGCTTTGTAGCCAACCGGACAGGAAGTAGATGGTAAGCGGAAACCCGTACATCTCCGCAAACAGCGCGACGAGAAAAGCACTGAATGCGCTGAACGATCGCCAGTCTCGTGTGGTTTGAGGCTTGAAGAAGCTGTAGGCGAATAGAATAAAGACGAGCGAATTAATGAGGACCAGGCTCCACAAGCCATAGGCTGGTGAGTCGTTCATGGCGTTTTCCTTTCATTGCTTTGCTGACCATGCCCTCCGTGACCGCCATGCCCGTGATGCATAAAGAAATGCATGAGGGGACAGGCGAGGAGCGGCAGCCAGATGAGTAGGCCAAGGACATGCGCCCGATGTTCGGTAAACAAAAGCGCACCGGCGATCACAGCGAAACCAATGAATACAAGCCCTGCGCGGGAGGTCAGAAAACTACCTTGTGGTGAATCGCCTTCCATATGCGAATGATCATGCATCGACATCGATATCTCCCATTCGGCGAAGCGGACGTCTGCGGAACCTGCCGCAGCGCTCATTAATTTCCTTTACGCGGGCCTTGCATCTGTCCCGGCTGCATCTGCGCAGGCATCATCGTCATCCTTCCCATCCCCATGTGCGGGGCGAGGAGATCGTTGGCGGTCGTCTTTTGATCATCGGACAGTGTTTCATCCAGTTTGGTGAAGGTAAACTTTATTGTCCGCGTGCCTTCCAGTCGGGCGAGAAGCCATTTCTCCTGGCGGTCCAAACGGCCTGCTATTGTCGAAGCCTGCTGCTCCGCATCGCCCGACTTGGACATCATCGATGCACGAACCTCACCGAGCTTCTTCGCATTTTCGCGCAGCGCGTCCGCAAAAGCACTCCAGGCATCCGCTTGAGCGTCGGTAATCTTCAGTTCAGTGCGCAGAAAAGCGATGCGCCCCTCAACACGATCGATGGTCGCCATGCCGTCTTGGCCGGATCCCATCGTTTGCATCATTCCCATGGTGTTCATCATGGACATGTTGCTCGTCATATTTTTCATGTCCTTCATCATGCCCATCATCGGCATACTGCCCATGCCGCCTTGTGCCCCGTTCATGTCCGGCTGGCTGGCCGCCGTCGCTGGCGTTGCTGGGACGGAGGCCGGTGCTGCACTCTCCGTTGGGTGATGTGCATCATGGTCGGCAGGGGTCTGCGCCCGGACTGGAACCGTAAGTGCCGCAACTGCAAATGCGGTCGCCATCGTCATACGTTTCATAGCCTATCTCCTGTCATAGCCTATCTCCTGTTTCGAACGATGAGTCCGAGTTTTCTCGACCGCGAGATATCCAAGGTCACTGAAGATGACAAATCCGAGTTGACCCAGATCAAGCCAGCATACTCGACCGTCGATACCAAGCCGGGCTGGCGACGTTCGCATGGCAATTCAATGTCGGCGCCTCATCTCGTGCGCTGGGAATCCCATCCACCGTGCGGACGCGCATAGCGCGTTCCCACAGAAGAATTCATGTCCCCGTCTGTCCACGGGGGGAGCGAACACGGGCTCAGTTAGAGTTGGAATGCGGCACGACGGTCTGCGGGCCGCCGCGGTAACGATGCGACATCATCGGTACCAACGCGAAGGCATCGCTCGCGCTTGTCATCGGCCTGGATGCGTGGGGAATCCCTGTTTTGGGTCCGCCCTGGTAAACATGTTGATCGATGCGAGGTGGATCCTGCGCAAGGGCAGGCGCTGTCAGGAGCGGGGCAGCGAGTGCTACCGCGAAGATTAGTTTCATGGTCATGATCTTTCTCCGGCGTTTGATCGAAAGCACTTGATCTGCGCTCTCATTCATAGGTTCGGAGCCGGGCGACGGCCGGTTACAGCTCATGGAAACTTTTTCGCGGCAGTCGCGGTCTGGTTACCAGCGCAACAGCTTCGGACCGAGTTTCCAGCCAGCATAGGTGCACAGGGCGATCGTGCCGCCATACCACAGTGCGAAGAAGGGCACCGAATCGTCCGCACAATGAAGGGCGTAACCGGTCGCGCTCAGGCAGCCCGCGACAAGGCCGACAAATGCGCCCGTGCGCGTGAGGTTGGTCGGCGCCATCTGGCGAACCGTCCAGACGATCACGGCAAACGGCACGATGGCGATGACCGGGATTGATATCAGGCACTCGAGCCATTCATCGCCAAACAGCTTTCCGTTCCAATGCGAACTCGGTGCGAATTGAAGGCTAACCGCGATAAGCAGCACGACGGCGATAAACGGCAGGGCGACCAGGGCGACCGACGATTTTCGTTCCGCGCCCGGACGGGCAAGTCTTGTCAGGTAGATTGAGGCCGGGGCGAGGATCGTGAGGGTAAAAGCTATTTTCAACAGTGGTGGAACAAAGGTTGCTGCCGTTGTCAGATCCGTACGAGGACCGAACACAAGGTACACCGTGCCCACTGCCGCCACGGCACCCGCCGTGACTGCCAGGTAGACGTTTCGAACGATCCGCCGATGGTCGACAGGCTCGACATTCATGCTAAGCACGGAGATCAAGTCTTCGGTCTTCATATGCGTTTCTCCCGTGAGATCGAGGCGACCAAGGCCTTCAGTCCGCGATGCACGTTGACCTTCACGGCCGATTCCGACATGCCGCACTTACTCGCCGCCTCGGCCACGCTCAAACCATCAAGTTTCACGGCCTGGATCGCCTGCCGCATCTTGTCAGGCAGCCCGCTCAACAGCCTCGTAAGATCGTTGGCACTTTCGATGCCGACATAGTCGTCGTGCGCCATAATTTCTTCGGCATCTTCAATGGGTATGTCCATCATCGATGAGCGGGTCCGGCGCAGATGATCAATGAGCTTATAGCGTGCAATGGCGTATACCCACGGCGTCAGCGCCTCAGCCGGATCGTAGGTGTGGCGCCGCGTGTGGATCGCCATCAGTGCCTCCTGCACCAGATCTTCCGCCTCCGTGGCGCTGCGCCCGATGCGCGCCAGCCTGCTCTTATAGTAAGCACGCAGGTGGGCGCTCAGCCGACTGAGTAGCGTACGATGCGCATGGGAATCGCCAGCGAGGCTCGCCCTCATCAACGCCCTAAGCTCATCCTCATTCGCTGCCATTGATATCTGTCTTATTCGTAAGTGATTGGGCTTTGGTTACAGTCATCACGAAAGGCGGCGAATGCCCATGCTGCTGCATAATGGTTCGGGGAAGCAGCTATCCCTCGCTGCGCATGGGTCTTTCGTGTCATTTCGCGAGCCGCCCGGCTTGAGCGTGGGCCTCATCATATGGAAAAATGACGCTTAGATCCGGCACCGCTAAGTGCTTGTCGGTCTGCGGGCAGGCAACACGAACGAGAAGGTCGCGGATGACGTTCAACTGCGCGAGATGCTTGTCGTCTGCCCGAACTACTATCCAAGGCGACAGTGGACTGGAGGTCCTAGCCAGCATCTGATCTCGAGCCTCGGTGTAATCGTCCCAGTGCTTAACCGCAACTTTATCGATGGGACTGGTTTTCCACTGCTTCAGCGGGTCGTGCCGCCGGTCCCTCAGGCGTCGCTTCTGCTCTTTTTTGCCGATGTCGAGGTAGTATTTTATTATTTGAATTCCTGACCCGATCAGCATGTGCTCGAACGGAAGAACGTCTTCCATGAAGCGATCATACTCTCGATTGGTGCAGAACCCCATCACTCGCTCCACGCCGGCGCGATTGTACCAGCTCCGATTGAAGAGGACTAATTCCTGCGCCGCGGGCAAGTGCGGCACGTAGCGCTGAAAGTACCAGGAGGCACCGTCCCGGTCGGACGGCTTGCCAAGCGCCACAACGCGAGTTTCTCGCGGGCTGAGGTGCTCGACGAAGCGTTTGATCGTTCCGTCCTTTCCAGCCGCATCACGCCCCTCGAATATGACCAGCACCTTGTGGCCATGCTTGATGACGTGCTTTTGAACCTTGACGAGCTCGACTTGGAGATTGCGCAGTACCTTTTCGTATCGCACGGGACTGCCAAGCTTGCGGGGTGCCTTTATGGTTTTGGTCATTGGGTTTCCAATCTCTTCCGCTTAAAGGAAACCGTCGCCTACCTGAATATTTCCGGGCATTCGCGACAACATTTGTTCCATACGATGATGTAAATCAGATGGATCGTTGCGAGACCTGCGAGAAAGCAAAAGAACGATATGTAGGCATAGGTGAGGAACAGGTAGACGACGACTGTGACTGCAATCAGCGTCAAGCCAAACAAACGCATGTGCAGATAGGTGGAGATCATAGCCGGCGTAACGAGCAGAAAAATATAGATCACATAGGTCAGCCAGCGTGGGATTAGATAATCGAGAAACATGGTATCTTCATAAGACAATGAGCGGTGGCTTATTCTGACATTCACCCAATCTGGATGGAGAAGATGTGGGACGAAGAGGATGAGGCCGAAAACAAGTCCCGCCAAGGCAAAGCCCAGCAACGGAAGTTTGCGCCAACTTGCTGGAGGTTCGAGAAAATAGATACTGAACGGTACCCAGACCGGCCAAATCAGCCAGGAGAAAAAGATAAAGCCCATGGCGGCCCACCAGATCATGGATGGATCGGAGTTATTCACTCCCATCCAGACGTGACCCTCCATGAATTGCTGAAGCCCGGCCAGAGTCGGCATTTGAGAAACCGGAAAGTACCGCTTGTTTATCTTGAATGCTTTCCAGCCTGCAAAGGCACCACCGACGATCAGAACGCCGCCGGCGGCGAAACTCACAGGTTCGCAGAAACACATACTTCACTCTCTATCTTCGGTACCGGAGTGAAATTCGCCATAGCGTCAATCGATCACAGCGGATTCACGAGTTCTCGTAGTCCCTCCCTAAATCACAGCCGCGTCACCCGCAATCGCAAGGCATTGCCAACAACACTTACCGACGACAGCGCCATGGCGGCGGCGGCAATAATCGGAGAGAGCAGGATACCGAAGTTCGGATAGAGGATGCCCGCGGCGATCGGGATGCCGGCGGCGTTGTAGATGAACGCAAAGAACAGATTCTGCCGGATGTTGCTCATGGTTGCCTGCGAGAGGCGACGAGCTCGAACGATGCCGCCCAGGTCGCCTCCGAGGAGGGTAATGCCTGCGCTTTCCATCGCGACGTCCGTGCCGGTGCCCATGGCGATTCCGACTTCCGCGGCGGCTAGGGCAGGCGCGTCGTTGACGCCGTCGCCGGCCATGGCGACGATCCGCCCCTGCTTGTGTAGTTTGGTCACGACGGCGCTCTTCTGATCCGGTAGCACTTCAGCTTCGACATCGGAAATGCCGAGGCGTTTTGCGACCGCCCTGGCGGTGGTCTGGTTGTCTCCAGTCAGCATGATGACCTTGACGCCTTCCTCCGCCAGAGCCTTCAAGGCCGCCGGCGTCGACGCCTTGACCGGATCGGCGATGGCAAACAACCCAGCCAGCTTGCCCTCGAGCGCGATGTTGATGACGGTGGCGCCCTCGCCGCGCAGACGTTCAGCTTGCTCATTTAGCGACTGGGTTTCGATACCGAGCGATGTCAAGAAGTTCGAATTGCCCAGAAGAACCGTCTTGCCATCGACCTTGCCGGTCGCGCCTTTGCCGGTCGGCGAGTCGAACTCTTCGACCTTACCCAGATCGAGTTTGCGCTCCTTGGCCGCGCGAACGATCGCGTCCGCAAGAGGGTGCTCGCTCGCGCGCTCCACGCTGGCTGCCAGCCGCAGGATGTCGTTTTCGTCGAATCCCACTGCCGGAACAATCGAGACGACCTTGGGCTTGCCTTCGGTCAGCGTCCCTGTCTTGTCCACCACGAGGGTATTGACCTTTTCCATGCGTTCGAGGGCTTCGGCATTCTTGATCAACACGCCGGCCTGCGCACCGCGTCCGACCCCGACCATGATCGACATCGGGGTGGCGAGACCAAGCGCGCAGGGACACGCGATGATCAGCACGCTCACGGCTGCGACTAGACCGAACGCCATCCGGGGTTCCGGTCCAAACCAAGCCCAGGCAGCAAAAGCGAGCAGCGCCACGACGATCACGACTGGCACGAACCAGCCGGCAACCTGATCGGCCAGCCGCTGGATCGGTGCGCGCGAGCGCTGCGCCTCCGCCACCATCTTGACGATCTGGGAAAGCAGGGTGTCGCGCCCGACCTTGTCGGCGCGCATCACGAAACTGCCGGATTGGTTAAGCGTACCCGCGATCACCTTGCCGCCTGGCTCTTTGGTAACGGGCATGGATTCGCCGGTCACCAGCGATTCATCGAGCGAGGAGCGACCCTCAAGAATGACGCCATCCACCGGCACTTTTTCGCCGGGCCGGACGCGCAATTTGTCACCGACGGCCAGGCTGTCGATCTGAACCTCATGGTCGGCGCCGTCCTCGCCAATACGCCGTGCGGTTTTGGGCGCCAGTTGGAGAAGGGCCTTGATGGCGCCGGACGTCGCCTCGCGAGCCCTAAGCTCAAGCACCTGGCCGAGGAGGACGAGAACCGTAATGACGGCGGCGGCTTCAAAATAAACCGCGACCGCTCCACCATGTCCACGGAAGGTAGCCGGGAAGCTCTCCGGCGCTACGGTTCCGACTACGCTGTAGACGTAGGCTACGCCGACACCCATCGCGATCAGGGTGAACATGTTGAGATTGCGCGTCAGCAGCGATTGCCAGCCGCGCACGAAGAACGGCCAGCCCGCCCAAATGACGACTGGTGTGGCGAACGCGAGTTGGATCCAGTTCGACAGGGTCGGTTCAACCCAAGCGTGATTCCCGACGAGGTGGCCGCCCATTTCCAGAACAACCGGCGGCAGGGAGAGCATGAGGCCGATCCAGAACCGCCGCGTCATATCTGCGAGTTCGGGATTGGGCGGCGCATCCAAACTGGCCACCTCGGGCTCCAGCGTCATACCGCAGATCGGGCAGTTTCCAGGACCGACCTGACGGATCTGCGGATGCATCGGGCATGTGTAGATCGTCCCCTCTGGCACGTCTGTTTTCATTTTGCTCTTCTCCAGATATTGCTCCGGATCGGCGACGAATTTGGTTCGGCAGCCGGCCGAGCAGAAATGGTAGGTTTTGCCGCGATAGTCGAACTTATGCTTGCTGGTTGCAGGGTCGACGGTCATCCCGCAGACGGGATCGCGCGCGGTCGCTTTACCTTCAGCGTGATGATCATGATTGGAATGATCGTGACCTCCACCGCAGCATCCGGCGTTCGCCGTTTCCGTGTGAAGTGCGGCATTGGAGGAGCAGCCGCAGCCCTTTGAACCACCTGCCGCAACTACGTTTTCCACTTTGGTCATCGAATTCTCCACCCTCTTGTAACCCATACCTAGTAGGGGTATATAGACCTCATGAGAAAAGACATCAAGGCATCCTGCCAAAAACGCCTCAACCGCATCGAGGGTCAGGTCCGCGGCCTGTCCAAAATGGTCGATGAGGACCGCTATTGCATCGATATCGTCACGCAGATCTCTGCGGTCAGGGCCGCACTCCGACGGGTCGAAGAAGAAGTGTTGAAAGACCATGTGTCGCATTGCGTCGAACACGCGATTGCAAGCGGGGACAAGGTCGATCAGCGGCAAAAAATAGCGGAACTGATGGCCGTGATTGGTCGAGCTGACAGATAAGATGAACCAAATGTTGGTAGGCAGTTTGATGCCGATCAATGCCGAGCTAAGTTGGAACACTTTTAATTATTGGTTGTAGACGACTTTCAATTGCTTATTGCAGATGACTTTCCTTCGCCGCAAGTTTGTGAGAATCTAGGTCCGTGAAACGCAACTTCGCCATACGCCGTCTGCTCGCGATCTTGATGATCGCTGGCCTTGCGTTGGCCCCGGTTTCCCGACCTGTCATGTCGGAGACGTACTCCGATGCCCCGATGCAGGCTATGACGGATGACATGTCGGCGTCGGTCATGACGGACGAGTTGGCAAGCGACATGCCGTGTTGTCCATCCAAGGCACCAGCGCCAGTCGGTTGCGACAAGTGCGTGTTCATGACGGCCTGCATGTCCAAATGCTTTTCCGGCATGGCGGCGACAGTTTTCCAGCCGTTCGTCACCGCTTCGGAAAGTGTTGCTCTGCGGCAAAACGATTCCCGACCTGATGGCCTGGGCCACCCACCTCCCGAACATCCGCCTCGAATTTTGGTCTGAACGGCGTCACGACGCCGTTTGCTGTCGCGCGACTTGATCGCGTGGATCGACGCATGCCGTTTTCCGGTAGGACCATCACATTCGAGGATTCTAACATGAAGAAGCTCAATATCTCGCGCGCCCTGCGGGCTGCGCTCGTTGCCGTTGCCGTGACCAGTTCGGCCGGGGTAGCCCGCGCCGAAATCAAGGATTACGAATTCAAGCTGCTCGAGCCGACCGTCGCCGTCGGCAAGGATAAGATCGTCACAGTCCAGCTCATCAACAAGACGACCGGCAAGCCGGTGCCTGACGCTGTCATCTTCGCTACCCGTCTCGACATGGCACCAGAGGGCATGCCGGAGATGGCCACCAAGATCGCGCGTGAGCCGGGCGGCGAGCTAGGCAGCTATCGCTTCAAGGCGGCCTTCGGAATGGAAGGAAAGTGGCTGCTATCGCTCGGTGCGAAGGTGCAGGGCGAGACCGGTACAGTCGAAAGCAAACTCGTCATCTCGGCGCAGAAATGAACCGCGCCATTCTCGTGGGCGTCACCGCCGCCGCTGTGACAGCGGCGGCGGGCGGCGGATACATCGGTGTCCGCAGGCACCTTCATTCGACGGCCGTATCGAACGTGGCGCTGGTATCGCCGGCGGCCGCGCAGGCCAGCGATGAACCCATCTATTATCAGGATCCGGATGGGCGTCCGCTCTACTCGCTGAAGCCTCAAAAGACGCCGCACGGCCGCGACTACCGGGCCGTGCCGGCCGGCGCGGACCTCAGCTTCGATGGCGAACCTGCTACCGTGCCCGCAACGGCCGTAGCAACGGACCGCAAGATCAAGTTCTACCGCAATCCGATGGGGCTGGCGGACACCTCGCCAATTCCAAAGAAGGATTCGATGGGGATGAACTACATCCCAGTGTACGAAGGCGAAGATATCGATGACGGATCGGTGAAGCTGTCGCCCGGAAAGATCCAGCGAACCGGCGTGAAATCCGAGCCGGCAATGCCCCGCGTGGTCCAGACGATGATCCGGGCACCCGGCACGATCCAGCTCGACGAGCGGCGCATTTCGGTCATCTCGATGCGATCGGAAAGCTGGGTGCAGAAGGTCTCGAACGTTACCACCGGTACGAGGGTCAGCAAAGGTCAGCCGCTGATGGAAATTTACAGTCCGTCTGTGGCATCGGCGGCCGCGGAATACATCGCCACCATCACGTCGAAAGGGACGAGCGGCGTGGCCTTGTATGGACGAGGTTCGCGGCAGCGGCTGATGAATCTCGATGTTCCTGACGCAGCGATTGCCGCGATGGAAAAGAGTGGTGCGGTTCCGATTGCTGTCGACTGGTCGGCGCCGCGCGACGGCATCGTGCTCGAACGCAATGCCGTTGAGGGCATGCGCGCGCAGCCCGGCGACGTGCTGTTCCGCGTTGCGGATACCTCCGTGGTGTGGGCGATGATCGATGTCGCGGAGCGCGATCTTGGTGCGCTTGCGGTAGGCCAGCTAGTGACGGTGCGGGCACGCAGCTTTCCGGGACGGGAGTTTGCCGGATCGATCAGCGTCATCTATCCGCAGGTCAATCGCGAGACGCGAACCGCCCGGGTGCGGATCGAACTCGCGAATCCCGATCTCGCGCTGCTTCCCGACATGTATGTCGATGCGCAAATCGATATCGGCAGCCGGGAGCCTGTGCTCGCCGTTCCTGAGAGTGCCGTTCTCGATACCGGCAGCCGGCAGGCGGTCTTCGTCGAAAAAGGAGAAGGACGCTTCGAGCCACGCGACGTGAAGCTTGGCCATCGGGGTGGCGGCTACGTTGAAGTGCGCGATGGCCTCGCCGAAGGAGAGCCGGTCGTCGTCTCAGCCAACTTCCTGATCGACGCCGAAAGCAACCTGAAAGCAGCTCTCAAAGGCTTCTCGGGCGCGGGAGCACAACAATGATCGCCCGCCTCATCGCCTGGTCGGCGCGCAACCTGTTGCTGGTCTTCTTCGGCGCCGGGTTTGCGGCCGCTGCCGGGATCTATGCGCTCGCTCATCTTCCGCTCGACGCCATCCCAGACCTCTCCGACACCCAGGTCATCGTCTATACGGAATATCCGGGTCAGGCGCCGCAAGTCATCGAGGATCAAGTCACCTATCCCCTGACGACCGCAATGCTCACGGTGCCGCGCTCCAAGGTCGTGCGCGGCTTCTCGTTCTTCGGTGTGTCATTCGTCTACGTTATCTTCGAGGACGGCACCGACATCTATTGGGCGCGCTCCCGCGTCCTCGAATTCCTCAACAGCGCGACATCGCGGTTGCCGGCCGGCGTGACGCCGACGATCGGGCCGGACGCCACCGGCGTCGGGTGGGTCTACCAATACGCGGTGATGTCGAAGGAATTGAACCTCTCGGACACACGCACTATCCAGGACTGGAATTTGAAATTTGCGCTGGCCAAGGCCGAAGGCGTAGCCGAGATTGCGAGCGTCGGCGGCTTCGTCAAGCAGTACAACGTCATCCTGGATCCGCAGCGGATGCGCGATCTTGGCATCACCATGCAGAAGATGCGCGATGCCATCCGCGCCAGCAACGCCGACGTCGGCGGCCGCACCGTCGAACTCTCGGAATTCGAATATGTCATCCGCGGCAAGGGCTACCTGAAGGGCATCAATGATCTCGGCAACATCGTGCTCAAGACCAATAATGGCACGCCGGTTCTGCTGCGCGACGTTGCCCGGGTCGAGATAGGCCCCGACGAGCGGCGCGGCATCACAGAACTGAACGGGGAGGGCGAAGTCGCCAGCGGCATCGTCCTGCAGCGTTTCGGCGTCAACGCGCTCGACGTCATCGAGAACGTCAAAAAGCGCTTCAAGGAGATCGCCAGCAGCCTGCCGAAATCCGTCGAGATCGTCCCGGTATACGACCGCTCGAACCTCATCAACGCGGCCATCGGCACGCTCAAGCATACCCTTCTTGAAGAAAGCATCATCGTCGGGCTGGTCTGTATCGTCTTTCTGCTGCATTTTCGCAGCGCGCTGGTGGCGATCATCATGCTGCCGGTCGGCATCTTGATGGCGTTCGGAACCATGAAGTTGTTGGGATTGGGCGCCAACATCATGAGCCTCGGCGGCATTGCGATTGCCATCGGCGCCATGATCGACGCCGCCATTGTCATGATCGAGAACGCGCACAAGCATCTGGAGCGAGCCGAACCGGGACGTTCGCGGATCGAAATCCTGATCGAAGCGGCTGCCGAAGTCGGTCCGGCGCTGTTTTTCAGCCTGCTCGTTATCACCGTCTCCTTCATGCCGATCTTCACGCTGGAATCGCAGGAAGGGCGGCTGTTCAGTCCGCTCGCGTTTACGAAGACCTTTTCGATGGCGGCGGCAGCGCTATTGTCGATCACTCTGGTGCCGGCGCTGATGATCGTCTTCGTTCGCGGCCGGATCATTCCAGAGCACAGGAACCCGATCAACCGCTTCCTGATCTGGATTTACCGCCCCGTGATCAAGGCGGTGATGCGCGCGAAATTGCCGGTGATCGCGGTGTCGCTCACCGTGCTCGCGGTGACGATCTGGCCCGCGCGGCAACTCGGCACCGAGTTCATGCCGAACCTCAACGAGGGCACGCTGCTTTATATGCCGACGACACTGCCAGGCATTTCCGTCACCAAAGCGGGCGAACTGCTTCAAATGCAGGACAGAATCATCCGCTCGTTTCCGGAAGTGGCGTCTGTCTACGGCAAAGCCGGCCGCGCGGAGACGGCGACCGATCCGGCGCCGTCGGAAATGTTCGAGACCATTGTGAATCTGAAACCGAAGGAGGAGTGGCGATCCGGCGTCACGGTCGACAGCCTGATCGCGGAGATGGACAAGGCGCTGCAATTCCCTGGCGTCTCGAACGCCTGGACCATGCCGATCAAGGCGCGCATCGACATGCTCTCGACCGGCATCCGCACACCCATCGGAGTGAAGGTGATCGGGACCGATCTGGTCGAGATCGACAAGCTCGCCAAGCAGATCGAACAGGTGCTGAAGGCCGTGCCGGGAACGTCGTCGGCCTACGCTGAGCGCGGCATTGGCGGCTACTATCTCGACGTAACGCCCGATCGCGCGACGCTGGCGCGCTATGGCATCATGGTCCAGGACCTGCAGGACGTCATTGCGGCCGCGCTCGGTGGTCAGACCGTGACGACGACGGTGGAGGGCCGGCAGCGCTTTAGCGTCAACATGCGCTATCCGCGCGATCTGCGCGACAATCCGCAGGCCATCGCCAACGATGTGCTGGTGCCGATGCCGGGAGGCGGCGCGGTGCCGCTCGGCGAGGTCGCCACCGTCGAACCGGCGCGGGGGCCGACGTCGATCCGCACCGAGAACGGGCAGTTGGCGACCTACATCTATGTCGATATCCGCGACCGCGATCTTGGCGGTTACGTCGCCGACGCGCAGCAGGCGGTGCAGGCGAGTATTCAGTTTCCGCCGGGTTACTATGTGGTCTGGAGCGGACAGTATGAATATCTCGAGCGCGCGACGGCGCGTCTCAAGATCGTCGTGCCCGTGACGTTGGCGATCATCTTTCTGCTTCTCTATCTCAATTTCCGCTCTATCACCGAAACCATGATTGTCATGCTGTCGCTGCCGTTCGCGCTCGTCGGCGGGCTCTGGCTGATGTGGGCGCTCGGCTTCAATCTGTCGGTCGCGGTTGCGGTTGGCTTTATCGCACTTGCCGGTGTTGCCGCTGAAACCGGCGTGGTGATGCTGATCTACCTCAATCAGGCGTTGGCGGAGATCAAGACAGAACGCGAGAGCGAGGGGCGGGTGCTGACACGCGGCGATCTTTACGACGCTGTCATGGAGGGCGCGGTCGAACGTGTGCGCCCCAAAATGATGACCGTCGTCGCCATCATGGCCGGCCTGCTGCCGATCATGTGGAGCACCGGTAGTGGCTCGGAGATCATGCAACGTATCGCGGTGCCGATGATTGGCGGAATGATCTCATCCACGCTGCTGACGCTGATCGTGATCCCGGCGATCTTTGCGCTGGTCAAGGGGATCGGGTTGCCGTTGAGCGATCCCGGTGCCCGTCAACCATCGATCTGCAATGTTGGAGCAGCGAAACCGGCGCGTGTTCCGGAGCTAGTCGAATGAGGAGAACCTGCTTCAGGACACAGCACCCTAGCGGTCGTTCTCGAACCAAAGCAACGATTGGTGATGTTGTTG
Source organism: Afipia sp. GW823-FHT06G09 (assembly GCF_058794875.1). Taxonomy (NCBI): domain Bacteria; kingdom Pseudomonadati; phylum Pseudomonadota; class Alphaproteobacteria; order Hyphomicrobiales; family Nitrobacteraceae; genus Afipia; species Afipia sp. GW823-FHT06G09. The sequence continues at coordinate 48,992 of NZ_JBXAHF010000006.1, read as the reverse complement.
CCTGGAGTCGGATATCATGCCGCGCAACCGTGGTTGATCCTGATCAACACTCTATACGCACAAACATCTATTTGAAAATATGAGTTACCGCATGAATTGTGAGGGACAGAAAATGATGTATGGGTGGTCGGATACGATGGAGTTTTCGGGACCAATCCACTGGCTCTTTTTTCTAGCGCTGGCAGCGTTGGTGCTTTATCCAATTGGTCGCATCCTCACCAGGATCGGCTTTTCCCCACTCTGGTCGATATTGGCGTTCGTGCCTATCCTCAATCTGTTAGCGCTTTGGATTTTGGCATGTAGCGATTGGCCAGAGCAACAAAATCGCACCTAAGCACCTAAACAGGGGAATCATCGCGATGCTCAAAGAGGCACGAAGCTATGGCGCTACAGCCAAAATCCTGCATTGGCTCACGGTAGCGCTGTTGATCGTGCAATATTTGATTGGCTGGCTGATGCCGGATGTCCACGGCGGACCGCCCGGAACGGCAATGGTGCTCCACATCTCGTTCGGCATTTTGATATTGGCGCTGATCGCATTCCGCCTTGTGTGGCGCCTGACGCATCCGGTCGCGCAAGACGCTTCCTTGCCGGCATGGCAGCGCAATTTCTCCGAACTGGTTCACTGGCTGCTCTATGCGCTCGTTCTTGCAACGACGCTGAGCGGATGGCTCTTCGCTTCAGCGCGCGGATGGACGGTATCGCTGTTCTTCGCCATCCCCTTGCCGATGCTGACCTCACAAAGCCCGGCACTCATCCAAAGGATCGATGGACTACATCAGATCATGGAATGGACGCTGCTCGTCGTGATCGGTGTTCATGTGGGGGCGGCACTCATGCACCTGCTGGTTTACAGGGACCGCGTGTTGCAGCGGATGCTGCCCGGCGGAACGTCATAGCGGCGCGAAGATGTCAGACGGCGGTGCCGAACATGGCACCGATGCCGGCGGTCACGGCCATCGCCAGAGCCCCCCAGAATGTCACCCGGATCGTCGGCGTGAGGATGCCGGCGCCGCCGGCCTTTGCGCCTATCATGCCGAGCAGGGTGAGGAATAACAGCGAACCTATTGAAACCACCGGAAGCAGCCAGTGTGCTGGAGAGACGAGCACAAGTGCCAGCGGCGCGGTCGCCCCGACGGAAAAGCTCGCCGCCGATGCCAATGCCGCCTGCACCGGGCGAGCGGTGGTAATCTCCGAGATGCCAAGCTCATCCCGGGCGTGCGCTCCCAAGGCGTCCTTGGCCATGAGTTGCCCGGCGATCTGGCGGGCAAGGCCGGGCTCGACGCCCCGGGACACATAGATCTGGGCGAGTTCCCTTCTTTCAAACTCTGAGTCATTCGCGAGTTCTTGTTTTTCGCGGCTGAGATCAGCATGCTCGGTATCGGACTGCGAACTGACCGATACATATTCTCCCGCTGCCATGGACATCGCGCCGGCAACCAAGCCAGCTACCCCTGTCAGCAATAGATTGTTTGCGGGGCTGCTGCAGAGGCTACTCCCAAAATCAGGCTCGCCGTCGAGATGATCCCGTCGTTTGCGCCGAGTACGGCGGCCCGAAGCCACCCAATTCGGCCGACAAGATGCTTCTCATGATGCATGCGACTCATGGATCAACTCCGGTATGGAGGATGGCTATGCAGGATGGCAGTAAGTTCAACCAGTCAATGCTTTGACGACAATGACATCGCCGAACTTTGGACTTAATCTATCACATCGTGATGAAACAGAGTGTATGAAATCGTTATGATATGCCTTTGGCGAATAAATCCCAAAGCGTGGGATCGATGAAGGCTCGCGCAGTGAGATGTAATTGGAGCACCTGGTTATGGTAGATGCGCCTCCCGTTGCCTCGAAATCGCGCGTCGCGTTGCCGCGCAGCATATGGGCGCTCGGCTTCGTCAGCATGTTCATGGATATCTCGTCGGAGATGATCCACGCATTGCTGCCGATCTACCTTGTCACTGTGCTCGGTGCATCGACACTGATCGTCGGATTCATCGAAGGCATAGCGGAGGCGACCGCGAACATCACCAAGATATTTTCCGGCGTGCTGTCTGACTGGCTTGGCAAGCGCAAGTTTTTGACCGCCCTTGGCTATGGTCTGGCGGCATTCACCAAGCCGGTCTTCCCGCTGGCCGCGTCAATCGGTTGGGTTGTCGCGGCGCGCTTCATCGATCGCATTGGCAAGGGCATCCGCGACGCGCCCCGGGATGCGCTCATTGCCGATATCGCACCGGCGGATCAGCGCGGTGCGAGTTTCGGTCTGCGGCAAGCGCTCGATACCGTCGGGGCCTTTGTCGGTCCGCTCGCTGCGATCGTTCTGATGTCGCTCAGTTCCGACAATTTCCGCCTCGTGTTCTGGGTCGCGGTCGTTCCGGCTTTTGTTGCGCTGGCGGTGATGATCTTCGGGGTCAGGGAACCAGCCCGGCATGAAGCCGAGGTCAGGCCGCGGCTACGTCTTTCGGATGCGAAACGCCTGTCCGGTGCGTTCTGGACCGTGGTCGGCATCGCCACGATCCTGACTCTTGCCCGGTTCTCCGAGGCGTTTCTGATCCTGCGTTCGCAGAACGTCGGGCTGCCCGCCGCGCTCGCACCGGCGATCATGGTGGTGATGAACATCGTCTACGCGATAACGGCCTATCCAGCCGGTGTGTTGTCCGACCGGATCGGCCGAACCGGACTGCTCGCGCTCGGCATCGTCTGCCTGATCGTTGCGGATATCGTCCTTGCGCTCGGCACGACCGTTACGTTGGTCATGGTCGGCGTGGTGTTCTGGGGTCTTCACATGGCGCTCACGCAGGGATTGTTCGCCAGCCTCGTCGCCGATACCGCGCCGGATGACCTGCGAGGGACGGCGTTTGGCGTGTTCAATTTCGCCGGAGGCATTGCCATGCTGGTCGCGAGCGTTCTCGCCGGCGGGCTATGGGAGGCTTACGGTCCAGCGGCCACTTTTCTGGCGGGCGCCGGGTTTAGCACGATCGCATTGATTGGTTTTGTGTTTGCGCTGAGGTTTCGACTCGGTCGTTGAGGTGCGCCACGCCCGGCTATCATCAAGAAACATCATAGCGTTCGATCTTGCCAGCGCCAGATAGGACATCAAGGAACACCAAAGGCCAGGCAACCGTGGGGCAATGGTCAGTTTGAGCGGAGCCTGAGCCCATTAAAGATGCTCGCATCAAGCGCTTCTATTGCGAGTGCACCAACAAGTCCGCGGTCATTTTGTCGACTTCGATCTATGCATGGCGTGAAACACGCACGGGCCACTTTTGAATTTGGTGCATCTGGTTCAGCCGCCGTTGCAGATTGCGGTGCTAGGCAGACAATATCCGCCGCAAGTCGTAATTTACCAATCGCTTCCGTTACCTACCGTCGAGTACCCGACAAACCGCGTTATGGTATTTGTGCGATGCGAACATGAGGTCCGAACGTCAGCTTCGTCCAAACCATGCCATCGCATGGGCAATCGAACGGATCCGGTTGCGAAATGGCGGCGAAGAGTGAGGAGCAGCAAGCAAGGGCGGTGGTGTTTCGCGAGCTCGATCTGAAGGTTCGGCAGCGGACCCAGGTGATCAACGCTCTGCGCATTCACCTGGCCGAATATGGGTTGGTGGTGGCAAAGGGACCATCCCATGTCGCGATGCTTGTCGAGCTCGTACAAGCCCCTGAAACCCGTCTGCCACTGCGCGGCTGGCGCTTGATCGGCTGATAGCGATCCTAAGGATGGTGAGTGAGCAGATCAAACAGCTCGATTGAGAGATTGCCCGGCGCGCACGGGAGGAAAACGATACCCGCCGACTGATGACAATAGCTGGCGTAGGGCCGATCACGGCGACCGCCCTGATCGCGCTTGCTCCTGACGCTTCGGGCCTCAGGCGCGGCCAGGACTTCGCCGCGTGGCTGGGGTTGACGCCGCTGCAACGCTCCACGGGCGGAGAGCAGAAGCTGGGAGCGACGTCTAAGATGGGTAAACGAACGTTGCAATGTTTGCTCATCATCGGAGCCAGCGTGGTAGTGAAGGAAGCCCGCCGTCATGGCGCGTCGCAGGGCTCGTGGCTTGTGCGCATGCTTGCCCGCAAGCCGCGTATGCTTGTGACGGTCGCTCTTGCGAACAAGATGGCTCGCATCGTATGGACCTGATGGCCAAAGGTGGGATCTACACACCGTTTCCGCGTCGCACCCGGACAACATGCTGGCGATACGCTGCGCACGCTCCGCGCGAGTCCGCCGAAATGATAGATCTGATGATTGGGGTATGGCTACGCTAGCTTAGCGTGGCGCGAGAGAATGCGAAGTACAATCCTTGCCATTTGCGTGATTGCGAGTCCTTTGACCGATTCGGAACAGCGGATTGCGGGCGCTGCCTTTGCATCTCACGTTGCACGAGCCGACAGCCGATGTGCCAGATATGGGAGACTAATCCGGCGAGCAAACCGATGAGGTCGATCGAACCACCTGCCCGTATTACGTACGCAAACATCCAAGGCTTCGCGCGCACGCCGCTCGGCCGAGCCGTAACGCCGACGGTGCTCGCTAAGTCTGCGCTAAGTCGGCGTCGGCAATGTGGTTGATCGAAAGATACTAGCTGCTCAAAACATGAGGAGGGCGGTCTGAAAATCATCCATTGCTGGATGGGTCCATGATTGATGACGAGAAAAGGAGCGGGTGGCGAACAAAGCAAAGCTGAAAACCTAACTGGCTTTGTGCTGAGCATTTCGGCCCGGCCCGTTCTGGTGTTTCGTGCGAGTTCTCAAGAGGAGGCGCACCGACTCTGTCAGACCTCTTGGTTCAACGAAAAACTGGCCAGATATAAATCAAACGGGTCACCCATTTGGGCTGGGCGCGAATCTCGGTCGATCTTCCCGGTAAATGGCCACGAAAACGCACGATTGGCGCGAGACTATGCAGAGGAAATGGCAAGAGGCGGGGACGTATCGTTTGTGTTTGGCTTTCTAGTGCCGATTGACCCTGAATCGAGTTAGTGCTCTCCGACAGCCGTGACAAACTACCAACGGCTGCACGATTACAAAGTGGGGTGAAAAAGATTGGCGTTATATTTGAACCTTAGAAAATGACGAAGTGGCACGATGCCGTACATTATTATTTGCATCTCTCTTAGAGTCCGTTGATGCCAGTACCCGCCGTGTTTATTTTGGTTGCCGTGGCGATTGTTTTTATCGTTGTTATTCGCATATTGGCTCTACGAGTCACTACTTTCATCATCGGGGTGGCTCCAGCACTGCCCAAGATATTTATGGACTCTTCGGCATGGGAGCGGTCTCAGAACCTCCGATCCCGAGTAGCTCAAGGCTATCCTTCGCTTGTTGCTTTTGTTGCCAGGCGTATCGAGCTTCGTCAGCCGACCGGTTTGCTGCTGACATTGACGGTTCTCGCGGCGATTTATCTCGTCGGCCTCTTCAGCGGGTTGACGGAGGATATTCTTGAGGCGTCAGGAACAATACGGATCGACAATGTCATCAATGCTAAGCTCATCCCATGGCGGATCGAACCGCTCATCTCGGCTTTCCTCTGGATTACGGCCCTGGGAAGCAGTCCATCAGTCATCGCGGCCGTCATTATCGCAACGGGCTTTCTCTGGTCACAACGCCGTTTCCATATCATTCTTCCTTTGTGGGTGACGTGTCTCGGTGCATTGACGACGACAACGATTGGTAAGCTTGTTGTTGGACGACACCGGCCGGAGTTCACGATTGATGTGAGCGCAGCAGGTTGGTCGTTCCCGAGCGGACATGCGACGGTGGCGATGGCGGTCTACGGATTCATTGCCTATGCCATCGCGCGCGCGTTGCCAGGTATCCGCGAAAGGTTCGAGGTTGCATATTGGACGGCGGTGCTGATTATCCTTATCGGCGTTAGTCGAATTTTTCTGGGTGTCCATTATGTCACCGATGTTATCGGCGGCTTCCTGGTCGGCGGGTTTTGGCTGCTGGCCGGGTTTGCCATTGCTGAATGGAACGTGCTGCCGGCAATGGCTCAAAAGCCGATCGGTTCAACTCACAAATCGCTCCCCGAAGACAGCGGCAACTCGTAATAGTTCGGATAGCCTTTCTTGCGCACACGATTTTTCATCGTCCATAACCCGAGAGCTGGTCCGGCGGCGCGGCATTTCTATGATGCGACTCTTTCCAGCCTCAAACGCTCAGGCAGCGCCATTGAGATCGTCGAAACAGCCCGTCACGGCGAGGGCATGACCGCGGCCGCGAATGCCGCGCGCAGCGGGTGCTTCGATGCGATTGTTGCGGCAGGAGGCGACGGAACTCTGCATGACGTGGCCGAAGGAATAATTGGCCATTCGCTGCCGCTCGGCATTATTCCCACTGGGACGGGGAATGTCTTCGCGCAAGAGATCAATCTGCCGCAGTCGGCAGATGAACTTGCCAAAACCCTTCGCGAAGGAGAAGCGCATGCCATACCGGTTGGACAGGTCAATGGCCGGCCTTTTCTTTTTATGGTCGGCGTTGGCTTCGATGCCGAGGCCGTTCGCCTGTTCGAAAGCGGCACCACCCGGGAGCTTGGCCGTTTTGGATTCGTCTGGCCGGTTTTGCGTGCGCTCCGATTCTACAAGGATCGACCGCTACATGTGAAAACGCGTCAAACGGAGACCGTAGCGCAATGGGTTATTGTGACGCGAGCAAAGCGTTATGCCGGAGGTTTCATGCTGGCACCCGATGCTGATCTGCATGATTCCCAATTCCAAGTGTTACGCATGGGGGGAATCGGCCCCTTAAGCCGCTTCCGGCAGCTCGCGGCCCTCGCCATCGGTGGCCTTCGCTATGATCCACAAGTCAGTATTGAGCCTGCGAACTGGGTCAGAATCGAAGGTGACCCAAACACGCCCGTACAAATCGATGGCGAAGTCCTGGGAGAGTTGCCGTTGGAGATTGGTCTTCATGCAGAGCAACTCAGAATTATCATGCCGCACACAGCTGCTGTTCTACGCGATTGATGGCTCGGTGCGAGTATTGAAAGGTGATCAGTGGAAGTCTCCAGTTGTTACCCAGACCCCGCCGAGCCATTTGTCTCCGCTTACATATTTGTTGTATGCGATTTGCTGGATTTCAACACGGCGCTTCTCAAAGAGCGTTAGGAAATTCTCTGCATCGAGAGACATGATATTTTCCTTTTGTAGTAAGGCTGATTTCGATAGTCGGCATTCTATGATTTTCCCTTTAATCTCCATTGTAAACTGAATGCAATTTCCGACGATAGCGGTCATAATTCACAGACTTGATTTTAGCGGTGACCATAACGGCTAGTTAGGTCGCTCTGGTTGATTGGCTCACGTAAAGCGTTGCTCATTTCAGTCTTGTCCCAAAAAGTTAGCGCAGACTTAGGGCATTCATCGATCTTCAGATGGCCACCGAGGTGCCAACCGGTTTTGTCTGAATGGATTAGTCATAGGCTGGGAAGATCGATGGTGGCACGAAGCCCCGAGCGGCCATTTTCCACGATGTTCTGGATGGCTATGGAGCCGTCCAACCGCTCGGCAATCCGCTTGACGATCGACAGACCAAGTCCGGTGCCGCCATCGACAGGGTGACTGCCGCGAACGAACGGTTCGAATATCCGGTCAAGATCTGTCTTGGGAACGCCGGGTCCAGTGTCTTCAACCATAAGAATCGCGCGCCCACCGGATTTTTGGACCTTGATATCGATTCGTCCTCCCTGCGGCGTATAGCGCAAGGCATTGTCGACGAGATTTCGGATCATGATTGAGATCATCATGGTGTCGCCGTGAATCGCGACTGATTCGATTGAATCGAATCCGAGATCAATATTTTTTTCAAACGCGCGAGGCATCGCTTGCGCCACGACATCCTTTGCGCAGCGATCCAGAAAGCAAACAGATTCCTCGGGGCGAAGTCCGGTGTCGTATCGGGCAAGCGCAAGAAGCTGCTCCAGCAGATGGGCCGTGCGACGTGTTCCGCTCTTGAGCGCCGAAAGCCTGTTTCGATTGTCCGGAGCAAGTTCGATCTGATCAAGATTTTCGGCCTGAAGACTGATCGCAGTAATTGGCGTTCTAAGTTCATGCGCAGCGTCGGCAATGAAGCGCCGTTGGCGGTCGATCAAAGTCTGGACTCGCGCGAGGAGACGATTAATGGAATGGATGAACGGATGCAGTTCGCTGGGTGTGTCTTTTAAAGACAGCGTTTCGAGGCGGTCGACTTGCCCCGCGTCAAGCTGCTCCGCCAATCGTGATATCGGCCGGAGCGTCTGGCGAACGACGATCGCCACCACCAGCATGAGGCAGGGAATAAGCGCGAGCAGCGGAATCACCGAATGAAGAGCGCTGTTTGTCGCGATCTTGTCGCGGATATAAATTGGCTGACCGATGAGCACGCGGCTGCCGTCTGAACGTGTCCGCAGCAAAAGGCGCCACTGCTGATCGGCGCGCGGAAGGGTATGTAACCCATCCTGCAACGACTGAAGCGATGTGCCGTCAACGGCATCGGTCAAGTCTTCGACAACGACCTGCGCTTCTGGTTCGAGATTGCCCGTGGCGTGCGCCGGTCCTGCCAAGGGTGCGTTCCCAGCAACCGTTCCAACCTGAAGAAGAATCGAATCCTGAAATTCGATGGCCTCCTGGAAAGCCCATCGAAACGCGATCAGACCTGCTGTCACGCTGGAGACGGCAATCACGACGGTCAAGCTGAAGAGGAGGCGGCCGCGGAGCGATTGAATCATGAGGGCCGGTCGACCATCCAGCCGACCCCGCGGACGTTGCGAATGGCGAGGGACCCAAGCTTCTTGCGGATGTTATGGATCAGGAATTCGATGGCATTACTTTCTACTTCTTCGTTCCATCCGTAGATGTGACCTTCCAGGTCGCCGCGTGACATGATTGCCCCCGGGCGTAACAGAAGAGCCCTAAGAAGCGCGAACTCTCGGGCGGTCAGGGTGGACCTTTCGTTGAAATAGATGGCCTCCCGTGTTGCGGGATCGAGGCTGATCTTTCCATTGCTGAGGATGGCCGAGGCACCGCTGCCCTGGCGGCGCAGGACCGCGCGCATCCGGGCAAGGAGTTCGCGCATCTCAAAGGGCTTTACCAGATAGTCGTCCGCGCCAAGGTCAAGGCCGTCAATACGATCATCGACACCGTCGCGCGCTGTTACGATAATAACCGGAAGCGGTCGGCTGGCCTGACGCAGTTGATGCAAGACGCTTCGCCCATCGGCCACAGGAAGTCCGAGATCGAGCAGGGCGACGTCATAGGGTTCGGCCTTCGCAGCTTCAATGGCCGTTTGACCATCCGTCACCCAATCGACCGCATAGGCTGCGTCTTTCAGCGCCTGTTCGACAGCTGCTCCGATCATGCGGTCATCCTCGACAAGCAAAACACGCATCAGGCGTTCATCACTCTTCGTCAGGTCCAATTATCCAAAGCGACCATATCATTGATTGCGCCGCTGCCTTTCAAATCAAAATTGGCAAGCATCAATTTCGATTCCTGTTTTCGCGCTTGTGAGTCCGCCCGCTAAGTTGCCGCTAAGTCGCCAGGGATATGCCGCCCGTCGCCGTCATACGGCTCGAAAATACGACGCACAAAAGAGCGATCAGGGAAACCTCAATGAAGCAAATACATCTGCCGATATTAGGGCCGCGATATTGGGTTGCTCTTTGTATTGCGAGTATTTTTGGCGCCAATATGGGTGATTTTTTCGCACACAATTTGGGGCTTGGCCATGTTGCGGGTTTGCCATTTCTGGCCGCCGCACTCGTCATCATCATGGTGGTTGAACGTTTCGATCGGATCACGCACCAAGTCTACTATTGGGCCGCTATCATCATCATAAGGACGGCAGCCACGAACTTCGCGGATTTTACCAGCGGCGATCTGAAGTTGCCAAGGAGTTGGGTTATCGCTTGTCTAACACTCATTCTCGTCATCGCATTATGGTCGAGTTGGCAACTGGCATGGCGGCGGATGAATAAAGCCGACAAGACGAAATCCTTGCTCAGTGTCGATTCGGGTTACTGGATTTGCATGTTCATCGCCGGAATCCTTGGCACCGTGATCGGAGATTACTGTTCGCACGACCTGCATCTGAATGATGGGGGTGCAGCCATTCTGCTTAGTCCTTTTGTGGCGGTTCTATTTCTGGTCGGACGCAATAATCTGCTGCGCTGGTTGCCGTTCTATTGGCTGACGGTGGTCGCCATCAGGGCCGCCGGCACGGCCGTTGGAGATTTTATCGCTGGCCGGAATATGCTGGGCTTGCCGTTGAGCACGTTCGCCACGGGTATTTTCTTTATCGGGCTTCTCGTTGCCTGGCAGGAGTCGGAGAGGCCGGAACGATTGGTTTCAGCCGATTGAGACGTGGTGCCGCGCCCCAGACGACGGTGAGGCGACGTTGCGCGACGGCGAGCGTATCGGAGGATGCCTGCAAAGAGGGGGCTCCTTCCTAAGCCGCACCTAAGTCATGGACGGCATTCTCATGCAATCAAACCTGATGAGATTTTTGAGGATATCCATGGTTCATCCCATGAGCCCGCTCGCTCAAGACATGCTGAATAAGGTTCCGGACGTTACGTTGATCTTCTGGATCATCAAGATCATGTCAACAACCGTCGGCGAAACCGGCGCTGACTATCTTGCTGTCCATGTTGGACTCGGGACGGCGACGACAAGTGTCATTATGGTTTGCTGTCTGATCGCGGCGCTTATCATTCAACTGCGAGAACGCCGCTATACTCCCTGGATTTACTGGTTGACGGTGGTACTGGTCAGCGTCGTCGGAACACAGATCACGGACGTATTGACCGACAAGCTGGAGATCAGTCTCTACGCAAGCACAGCCGGCTTTGCCATCGCCTTGGCCTTGACTTTCGCGATCTGGTATGGCTTCGAACGCACTCTCTCGATACACACAATTGTTAGCACACGGCGCGAGCTATTCTACTGGGCCGCGATTCTTTTCACCTTTGCACTAGGAACGGCGGCCGGCGATTTGGCGACGGAGGCGCTGGGCCTCGGCTTCAACCTCGGTGTCATCGCGTTCGGAGTGCTGATCGCCGTTATCACACTGGCGTATTATTTAGGGGCGAACCCCGTCCTGACCTTCTGGTTGGCTTACATCCTCACGCGGCCTCTCGGCGCATCGCTCGGTGATCTGCTGTCTCAGTCCCGGACGTATGGCGGTCTCGGGCTGGGCACGATCTATACCAGCCTCGTATTTCTGAGCGTCATTATCGTGCTCGTCGCATGGGTGACCTTTGAAGCCAAGAATGGGCACGAGAGAGAGGCGGCGTGAAATCGCGCAATGACACGTGAAATCGGATCAACGAGGAGTCTTCGAATGAACAGGAAGTTTCTTGCAGTATCTCTTGGTCTTCTGACCGTGACCCTGAGCCAATCGTTTGTCGAACCAAACGGCCGGGTCTCGATCGTTGCGTCAGCCAAAGCCCAGACATCATCCAAGCTCGGAGACTTGACGCCGTTCAGAACGATCGTGGTGGACACATCGGCACTCGTCGACAAAGGCGATCTTCCCGGTGCAAAGACCCGCATCAAGGATCTCGAAACACAATGGGATGAGGCTGAGGCCGGGCTCAAGCCGCGTGCCGCCGCCGATTGGCATAAGGTCGACAAGGCGATTGACCGGGCGCTGGAGGCGCTTCGCGCAAGTGTCCCGGACCCCGCGAAGTGCAAGCAATCCTTGAGTGATCTTTTAACCGTGATGGATGCTGCTTAAGGAAGGGCATTCTTGCGCGGGCTTCGGACTTTTACAGACGAAAAGGATGTGCGTCGTGGGTGCACGGCGCATACTCCCATCGTAGTGGAATGGAAATGGTATGAATCAAATGCAAGGCGCGACTGTTAGCGAGGAATTTGTCAGTAAGGTCCCGGAAGTCACTTTGGGATTCTGGATCATCAAGATCCTGGCAACGACGCTCGGCGAAACGGGCGGAGATGCCGTCACGATGTCGATGGACCTGGGCTACCTTGTCGGAACCCTGATTTTCGCAGCAATCTTTGCAGTCGCAGTGGTTGTGCAAATGGCCGCGAAGCGATTTCACCCGCTTCTGTATTGGACCGTTATCGTTGCAACGACGACGGTCGGAACAACGCTCGCCGATTTCGTCGATCGCTCACTGGGGATCGGCTATCTGGGCGGGTCGACGTTGCTTGCCGCGTTGCTCATATTGTCGCTTATCCTTTGGTATCGCTCGACGGGGACTGTTTCCATTGAAGCAATCAAGTCCAGAAAAGCGGAGACCTTTTACTGGGCAACGATCATGTTTTCCCAGACGCTTGGCACGGCACTCGGCGACTGGATGGCGGATTCAACGGGCCTCGGCTATCGCGGAGGGGCACTGGTTTTTGCAGCCGGCCTCGCGATCACGGCCGCCGCCTACTACTGGACGAAAGTTTCACGTACGGTTCTGTTCTGGATCGCCTTCGTGCTGACGCGTCCGCTCGGGGCGACCGTCGGAGACTTCCTGGACAAACCGCTCGATCACGGTGGCCTTGCGCTGAGCCGATACGTCGCATCGGCGGTGCTCGCGGCGGCGATCGTTGCCTTGATCGCTCTGCTGCCGCAGCGGGCTGGGGAACACCCGGCTTGACCTCCGGGTCGTCAACGATCCTGCCAGAGGAGCCCGGGTTCATGACTCACAGGACATTCCAGGTCGTTCGGTGGAGCTCCGCGTGGCTGGTTGCACTGATCTCATTTGTCGCTTCCATTCAGGTCGTGCTTGCAGGGCCGCCCTATCAATCGGATGATCCGCAGCCTACCGACTACAAACATTTCGAGATCTATACTTTCAACAAAGGCTCGCTTGTCGGCGGTGGCAACAGCAGCGTGAGCGGGATCGATTTCAACTACGGAGCCGCGCCGAACCTCCAGCTCACGGCGGTCCTTCCAGTCGAACTCGACAATTTGTCCGATGCCGCAGTGGCATCGGGCATCAGCAACATCGAACTCGCCGCAAAATACCATTTCCTGCGACAGGATTCATTCGGCCTCGATGTCAGCATATTTCCCCGGATTTTCTTGCCCAGCGCGTCAGGTGGCTGTGATCCGCGAGCCTCATTATTGCTGCCGATCTGGGTGCAAAAGGATTGGAGCGACATTTCCGCATTCGGCGGCGGCGGCTGCCAGGTTTCGCTTGATGGACGATCCAATAGCTTTTGTCTTTACGGAGCGATCTCGCCAACTCCGCAAGGTACAGCCAGCTTCGTCAATGAAGTCAGGCTTGCCAAACAAAATGGTTTGAAGGTGCTTTTGATTGTTTCCCCATCCTATGCGGATTACGATGGAGGCCCTGCGTGCCAGGTCATGAGTCTTTCCGTTGATTCACATGCCGGGGAGCATGCCCATCTCCGTCGGCCGCTGATCTCCGCAAATTCCGCTATCCAGTAGGAATTCGCGCTGACGAATCGCTCTATTGGAGTCGGCGGGAGGGGGGTCGACAAGACGAGCGGTGAATTCTTTGGGGCCGCCGCTGTCGCGCTCGGTTCAAAGCGCATGATCGGCACAAATTCGGAGGTGCCGTCCTCCGACAAGGTGCCGAATATACCCATGACTTTATCAGGCCCCATCTCAACGCTTTTTGCGAAATATTACCGGGTGATCTGCCAAGCGACGTACCACGAATATTCGTTGGTTGCAGCGACGTTCAGGAAACCCCGGCCAGCCGAAAACAAAATGTGATTGTGCTCATCCACGTCATAAATACCGCCGAGATTAAAGCCGGCGCTATCCTTGCTGAAGATCGAAGTTGCGGTCTGGTAGAAAACCTCTCCGCCCAATGTCAAATTGACCGTCACTTTGCGCTGGAGCAGCCAACCGCCGTACCAATAGTTTTTGTCGCCCACCATGTTATCCTGATTTATCCAATAGCCGCCGCCTCCATAGGTTTGCCAGTCACCGAAGCTTTTCTGTACCCACAGCGGAAGGAACAAGCGCATGTGTCCGGCCCCCAGGCCGCGATTTAGATCTCCCGTTGGCAATTCGAGCAGCGGAAAAGTGCCTACCATCGGCCGCCAGCCGTCTTTGTCTTCCTGGATGAGGCGGTACTTGAAACCGAGTTCAGTGTCGCCGTAGCCGAAACTGGTTGGTCCGTCGGCCGAGCTATTGAACGCGGCGGGGGCTATAATGTGGAATTGGCCGTCAGGAATGACACCGTAGTTGAACTCGAAGGCTGGACCGACGCCACTCATGCCGCCCTGCACATGGGTGCCGGACGTAAAGGTGTAGAACTCGTAGTGTCCGGTTTCTACCGGCTCCGGATCGTCGGTCCGGAACGGAGGCCCCGCGTTTGCCGCGCCAGACATTAGAATCGAAGCGATTCCAACAAGACCGGCGATCCGCAAGGCGGTCATTGCCCATTTTGACATGCAATCTCTCAGCCCCAGCCTGGCCTCCGGTGTCGTTGATGTGGATCGCAATAAGCATCAAAGTCTTGTCGTGGCTAAAAGACCGAAGGCGTTCTTAGGTTTTAGCAGCGGCATCCGCCGGAATTCGCGATCGACATTCAGATATGGCATCGCCGCCAAAAGCCCTTTGGGTCTTCTCGGCCATGAGCTTAACCAGGATCGCCTTGCGGCAATCCTGTCTTCCGGCTGTAATGCTGCAGGTTTCGCTAGGTCGCAGAACAGATTATCATCCTCATGCTGTCCTCGAATCAATGAAAACGCTTGGCTACAATATCGGACCTCGATAACGTAATCCGATAATGAGGGCCAGATCAAATGAATTTGGACGATGAAGTTCGACGACCTGCTTACCGGCTTTATACGACTGCATGTTCTGCACCACGCGGCGGAGCACGAAATCTATGGCCAATGGATGATCGACGAATTGGCCAATCACGGGTACCGGTTGAGCCCCGGCACACTGTATCCGATGCTTCATGCCATGGAAAACAAGGGATATTTGACCTCGCGCGTGCAGCGCGAGGGGCGTACGGCCAGAAAACTCTACAAAGCAACCAGGCTCGGCAAACAGGGCCTTGCCTTGGCGAAGATCCGGATTCGGGAATTTACCGGCGAGGCGATGAAGCGTTGACGTTCGATAAAGTCATGTCCCGATGAACGGTGAGGGGGGCAAGGGCCGCACCGGGGAGGTGTTTGCGGCATTTCTGAAGCTCGGCCTCACCTCGTTCGGAGGTCCGGTGGCCCATCTCGGCTATTTCCGCAATGAGCTGGTCGTGCGGCGCAAGTGGATCGACGAGGTGGCCTATGCTGACCTGGTCGCGCTGTGCCAATTCCTCCCAGGACCGGCCTCCAGCCAGCTCGGTTTTTCGCTCGGTGTTCTCCGCGGCAACGGCCTTTTGGGCGGCCTTGCTGCATGGTTCGCCTTCACCATGCCGTCGGCCCTGATCCTGTTCGCCTTTGCCATGAGCGCAGCCGCATTCACGGGACCTGTCGCCGAAGGTTTTCTGCACGGGCTCAAGCTCGTCGCGGTCGCGGTTGTCGCGCAAGCCATCTGGGGCATGGCCCGAACCCTCACGCCCGATCGCGCCCGCGCCGGCATCGCGCTTGCCGCGGTTGCTATCGCTGTCTTTTTCGCCGGATCCTTCGGGCAGATCGTAGCGATTGCACTCGGCGCGGGCGCAGGCCTTCGGCTCTGCCAAGGAGAAGCCGCGCCAGTTCCCGGGCATCTGAATTTTCCAGTCACCCGGTCGGGCGGTATTGTGGCGCTCATTCTCTTCGCGGCGCTTCTCTTGGATCCCTCCGGTCATCGCCCCTGAGATCGATTCCCAGGGGCTTGCCCTGTTCGACGCGTTCTACCGGTCCGGAGCGTTGGTGTTCGGCGGCGGCCACGTCGTGTTGCCTTTGCTTCAGGCTCAAGTGGTTGCACCGGGATGGGTGAGTAACGAGACTTTCCTGGCAGGTTACGGGCTTGCGCAGGCCGTACCGAGTCCGCTCTTCACCTTTGCCGCCTATCTGGGAGCGGTTATCGGACCGGAGCCGAACGGCCTTGCGGGCGCCGTGATTGCCCTTGTCGCGCTGCTCCTTCCTGGCATGCTGCTCGTCTACGGCATGTTGCCTTTCTGGGACGCGATGCGGACACGTCCTGCGGCTCAGGCCGCGATGCGTGGCACCAACGCAGCCGTTGTCGGTATTCTCGGGGCCGCCCTCTACAACCCGGTCTGGACCAGCGCGGTGCTGACGCCACGCGATTTTGCCCTCGCGCTTACCGGCTTTCTGTTGCTCACCGTCTGGGAATTGCCGCCCTGGATCGTGGTGGCGCTCCTGGCCTGCGCCGGCGCCTTGTCGCAACTCGTCTGAACAACATCATTTCTGCGCGGAGGGCTCCGTTACCCCCGGATCACGGAAGCCACCTTTGCGGTTGAAAAGAAGGTGACCGAGAAGGCGAGCCTTTTTGTGGAGTATGTTGGCGACTACTCCGAGCCAGCTTCTGAATTCGGGCGGATTGTATCACCTGAGTCCAACGCAACAGGTTGATTTCCACGTCGCGTTTGGGCTCAATCATAATGTCCCGAGCTACATTGTTGGCGTCGGGTATTCATTCCGGATCGATGGTCTGTTCGCGGGCAAGGCAAGATGAAGTGACATGAGCCGGGTCGACGAAATATGAAAAGCTTTCGAGTCCAGTCTCTCCAAGCGACCGCGCTCGTGGTAGCAAGCCTTTTTCAAAGCACGCTGACGTTGGCCCAAACGCCGCAGGATTGGACGAACTGCCTAGCCGGAGACCTCAACACTCCTGACCTAGCCATCGAAGGATGGCTCACTCCCGCGATCTGCGACCACATCTTCACCCATTCACAGGCCGGTCGATTCAAGAGGTATGCCGACAGGCACGAGAACTCGCCAAGATGCGCCGGGTCGACACCCGGATGATCCGTTAGCATCGGATATTCTTCAATAAGCGATTGATAATACAAATAAAAATTGATTCGCATAACCTTCATTATGGAACGTTAACCGAACGCAGCCGTTCTTTCTCGAATGCACCCGACTGCTTCTCGCCGTTGGAAGTGAATTTCTCATCGTGGCTTACGGAAGTTTGTTCGTCACGTCGCTCGACCCCTTGACGCCTGAGCATTTACGACTGGAACAATCTTGTTTGTCCACTTGCTTCGTCATTTGTTCGTTCTCGAAGAAGGAAGGCTGTTACGGCGGTCAAGTATTATCGAATAAGGTGCTGGCGTATGGCCTTGACCACAGCATGGGTACGGTTCGCAGCGTCCAGTTTGTCCCGCGCCGAGCGAATATGCTTGAGCACTGTGAACCGCGAGATGCCGAGGATTGTAGCGATATCCCAGTCGCTTTTCCCTTCGGCTGCCCACAGAAGACAATCGATCTCACGCGGCGTCACGCGGACTGCAGCGTCGACACTCTGGCGAGGTACGTGAAGGAATCGACCGATGGCGTAGCTGGCCGCAAACGTCAAGGCGTCTTTAGCCTCTGCGCTGGTTTCTGGGTCGCTTCCGCCAAATGAAATTGCGGCGATGCTGCCATCGAGGGTCGGAATTGGCACCACGTGACCATAACGAAGGCCGAACTCGGTTGCCTCCCCTCGGATCAACCTTACGTCTGCAGATCGCCCACATACCTCGTAAGCGTCATCCCAAGTGAACGGCGCCCGCGCATTTTGCAGGTGCGACACGATGGGATCTCGAAAGAGATAGCCGCGCTCATTATAACGCTTGGTCCATTCGGACGGCATCCGCTGTAGCAAAACACGTGAGGCAATCTCGGAGCGCGGAGTTTCGGGAGTCGGAACGACGCCACCAAAAACGGACGTAAATCCGAAGAGGCCGGCGAGGTCGAGCAGGCAGCGTTCAACGCCGACCGCATCGGGGGCACGCTCCATGCGCTCGATAAAGTCCCACGTTTTGATGAGATGTTCCGCCACCTTCGGCCTAGGCTCTAACACGGCGTGGCCCTCAGGCGTCTCTCTTCGTATCGTTGTCCCTAGTCATGATCCTCATTTGTCTGCCGCTGCCAAAGAACAACTCGAAACCAGTCGATGTGCGGTTGTCGCGCCGAGGGTCTCTAATTCGGATCCGGCTTTCCGCTCAACTCCGCCTGCGCCGCCGCAAAAACGACGTCGATGGGACGGCACCGATCCATAACCGCCTGAAGAATCCGGCGACCTTCCACATCCTTCCCGCTATGGTTCAGGAGCTCGCCGACATAGAAGTCGGCTTCGCACAGACGTCTCGCGATATCGTCCGCCGGACCACGTCCCGCGTCTTCTCGCAAGCGATCGACATCCAGCTTCCCGAGGTAGAAATCGAGAACCGGCGCAGGCCATTGGCCACGATCCACCCTCGCGGCATTGCGCTCCAGTTCCTCCCGGTCCGGATTACGCTGATGAATGCGGGCTATGTGCAACCAAATGGCGGGATTGGCATTCGTCGGTCTTAATCTTACGGCCACCTGCAAGTCCTCGATTGCCCCCAGGATCTCAGCTGAATAGAGCCGCGCCCGAGCTCGTCCGAGATAGGTTCCGGCCCTGCCAGGATCGATCGATAGAGCACGATCGAAATCGGCCAACGCATCCTTGTAGCGCCCCAATGTCTCATAGGCATTTGCCCTGTTCGACCAGAAGATCGGATCGGTGCCGTTCAGACGAATGGCCTCGTCGAAATCCTTGATCGCGTTGTCCGTCTCTCCCAGCGACAGATACAAGCCGCCGCGGTTGCTATAGGCTTCAGCGAAGTCGTTCCCCAGCTCGATGGCGTGAGCGTAGTCGGCGATCGCCGCCCGATAGTCTTGCTTCGCGACATAAGCATGAGCCCGGTTGTAGAAGCTTTGAGCGTTCTGGGGATCGAGGCGGATCGCTGTCCCGTAGTTCTCAATGGCGAGGTCAACGTCCCCTTTGCGTTCATAGACCGAGGCAAGGTTGTTGTAGATGAGCGCGCTGTTCGGGTTCAGTCGAAGCGCTTGCAGCAGGTCGTCGTATGCCTTATCGAACTCCCGTAGGCCGTTCCAGACCAGCGCGCGATACACGTACGAATTCGAAAGGTTTGGCAGGAGCGCGATCGCTGCGTCGAGATCGCCTAACGCCAGATCCCGTAGCCCTAACGCTTCATAGGAAACACCGCGCCCATAGAAGATGAAGCCGAGTTGTTCGGAGGTGGATTGTCCTTGCTTGAGGGCTTCGTCGAAAAAGTGAATCGCCAGGGGATATTGTTGTCTATCCTTTGCTGCAAACCCCTTGCGAGCGAACTCCTGCGTGGTCTCGGCGAGCGCCGACGTGGCCAACGTGCACAACACAACCAGACTGGCCGACGCCAGTACAGATGCACGGCAAGCTTTGAAGAGAATGCGGAAGGATAGCCACACGCGTTCGGCTTGTCGTACTTTGGGTGAGATTGCAGTTGCCGCCAGTGCGGTCATGGTCCACCTTAATTTATTAAATGAATGCGTGAGAAGCGTCCGTCGGTATGCAGGCCGCACTCTTCGTAAGGAAGCAGCTATCCGTCGGATCGCGCCCGTCAGTCTCCTCCATGCGGACAACTTGGGCAGGCCATGGGTCTCCTTTTTCATACCGAACGGATTTTACGATCTGCCACCAACTTGAGACGATGAATGTACGCTTTCCTTTCATTCCTACTCTCTTCCAGGTCAGAGACACGCTGTGCCGCGCCTTACCCGAACAGGTGCGCCAGCCAATAAGCGGCGCCCGCGGCGAGGCCGCCGACCAACAGCGTCTGTAGCGCTGATCTGAGCTTGTTGACGCCGGTGAATTGCCCCTTGATCGCGCCGAAACAAAGCAAGGCGAGACCGGTCGCGATGATCGAAATTTGCAGCGCTGTCGCGATATCGCGAACCAGCATGTAAGGAATCAGCGGAATTAAACCGCCCACAATGTAGGAGCCGCCGATCGTTGCGGCACTTACAGGAGCGCGTTTTGGATCGGGCCGCTCTAGTCCGAGTTCGAAGCGCATCATAAAGTCGATCCATCGCTTTCGGTCGGAAGCGATGGCGTTGACGACGTTCTGCAAAGCGTTCCCTTCGAGGCCGTATCCACGAAAGAGCGTTTCGACTTCCTTGATTTCTCTCGCACGGATGTTCTCGATTTCATAGTTCTCCCGGCTCTCCTCGGCGGCATAGTGTTCGGCGTCCGTCCGGGCCGCTAGGTAGCCACCGAGCCCCATGGCAATAGCGCCGGCCACGACTTCGGCAAGTCCGGCCGTGACGATGACGTCCGTGCTTTGAACCGCGGCTGAAAGGCCGGCGGCCAGCGCAAATGGCACGGTCAGGCCGTCGGCCATGCCAATGACGACATCGCGAACCGATTCCGACGCCGTGAAATGCTTCTCTATGTGTGATGTGGTAGGCACTGACGACTCCAATGAGAATCCCACAAGCTGTGCGATTTGCGGGTATCAGGATCAATGAACAGGCAACATCCGCTGAAGCGTCCGATCACGGAAGACGTAATGGTGGAGGAGCGCCGCTGCGGCGTGAAGACCGACCAGGATCAGCAGGGTGTTGGCGAGCAGTTCGTGAATCTCTGCGGCGTTGTGCGCAATGGCGCGATCGGCAGACCATGGAGAAGGTATTTCAAACAGACCAAAGACCGGCAGCGCGTGACCTCCGGAGAACTGCACCACGATCCCTGCGATGGGTATGGCAATCAGGCCCACGTAGAGCAGATAGTGAACCGCTGTCGCTGCTCGCTCGCTCCATGCACCGAGAGGTGATTTATCAGGAGGTGGAGGCGGATCGACCAAACGCCAGAGCAGGCGGACGATCGCGAAGGCAACGATGGCCAGACCGATAAAGATGTGAAGGAATAATCTGGTCTCCCGCGGGACTCCGTGAAGGAATTGTCCGCCAAACTGCCCGATCAGCCATGCGGCCAGAACCAGAACGACGACGGCCCAGTGCAGCGTCATTGCAATGGTGCCGTAGTTTTGCGACGAGTTGCGAATTTGCATATTGCGGCCTCTACGTAGAACAAGGACTTTTCGAGCAGGCTCGTTCGGGCATGCCGACTTCCGGCGCCAATGGCGGTGGAAACTGGGTGTCGGAAGGATTATCTTTCCTGGGGTGATCCGCCGAGCGACCCTCTGCCCAGCGGTAGATTGTCGGCAACAGCAACAGCGTCAGGACGGTCGACGTGATGATGCCTCCGATGACGACGGTCGCGAGCGGCCGTTGCACCTCCGCCCCCGCGCCGGTTGCGATCGCCATCGGCATGAAACCGATGCCTGCGACCATGGCGGTCGACAGCACCGGGCGCAATCGCTCGATCGCCGCTTGTCGCACGGCGTCGGCGAGCGGCAACGTCCTTCGCAAAGCATTGATGTGATCGACCAGCACGAGGCCATTCAGCATCGCAATGCCGGACAGCGCGATGAAGCCGATCGCGGCGGTGATGGAAAACGGCATGCCGTGCAGCCACAACGCCAATACGCCGCCAGTGATCGCAAATGGAATGCCGGTATAGACGATTGCAGCTTGGCGCACACTGCCCACCGCCGAATAGACCAGCGCAAAGATCATCAGCAGGGTCGCCGGAACGACGATCATCAGGCGGGCCCGCGCCGCTTCCAACTGCCGGAACTGACCACCGAATTCGATGCGATAGGACTCCGGCAGCTTGAGCTTGCTGCCCAGACGGGCCCGAGCCGCTGCGACATAGCCTTCGATGTCGCTGGTATTGAGGTTGACCATCAATGCTGCGCGGCGCTTGGCGTTGTCATGCAAGATCGGCTCGACCGTGCGCACCTCGCGCAGCCGGGCGACCCGTTCGAGCGGCACCAGACCTGTCGCGCCCACACGCAGCGGTAGCGCCATGATCGAGCGGCTGTCGGCGCGCGCCGATTCAGGCAGTCGGACGACGATGGAATGGCGATGTTCCCCATCCGTGATGATGCCAACCTCGTTACCGCCGATGGCTGATGCGATGGCGCGGTTCACTTCGGCTGTGCCGAGACCCAATCGAACAAGGGCATCGCGGTCCATCTCGACCACCCTGCTGCGCGTGCGGTCGGCGGTCTCGAATTCGACATTGGCGGTGCCGGGCAGGCCTTGCAGCTCCTCGCGCGCTTGCGCGGCGAGCTGCTCGAGCACGTCATAGTCGTCACCAAAGATCTTCACCGAAAGGTCGGCGCGGGTGCCCTCCAGCATTTCGTTGAAACGCATTTCGATCGGCTGGGCGAACAGAAAGGACTGTTCGGACTCCAGCGTGGTTGCAGCCTTTTCGATCGCCGCAACCAGTTCGGCTTTGTCGCGCGGCATGCCGGGGCCCTGCGGCCATTGGTCAAGTGGCTTGTAAAAGATGTAGAGGTCGTTTTGGTTCGGCGGCATGGGGTCGGTCGCGACCGTGCTGGTGCCGATACGCGAGAATGTATGCGTCACCTGCGGAAAACGGCGTAAAATGTCCTGTTCGGTTTCCTGTTCTATCGCCAGACTACGGTCGAGCGACATGCCGACGGGCCTGTAAACCATCGCCGTAATCGAGCCCTCGTCGAGGCGCGGCGTAAACTGGGCGCCGAGCGTCAGAAAGAGCGCCAACGTCATGCCGAGCAAGCCGACGGCCGAACACAGCAAGACCGCCGGATGACGCAGCGCGACGTCAAGCACGGGGATATAGCCGCGTGCGACGAAACCGGCAAAACCATGACCGTGCCCCTTCTCGTGGCCGGCGCGGGATGTCGTGGCGTTGTCGTCGTCAGGATGATCGCGCTGTTTTGTCCTTTCACTGCGTAACAGCCACGCGCAAAGTACTGGCACGAGCGTGAAGGTGATGATCAGTGCGGCGCCCAGCGCCAGCATCACGGCCTCGGCCATGGGCTGAAAGAGTTTTCCCTCGACCCCGCCCAGGCTAAGCACCGGCACATAGACGAGCGCGACGATGGCAATGCCAAAGAAGACCGGTCGCGCGACGCCGCTTGTTGCTTCGATGGTGATGGTCCGGCGGTCGTCCGCCGTCAGTTGGCCTCCCTTCGCGGCGCTGGCTTCGCTCATCAGGCGCAGGGCGTTTTCAGCGACCACGATCGCACCGTCGACGAGGAGGCCGAAGTCGAGCGCTCCCAGGCTCATCAGATTGCCCGATATGCCGAAGATGTGCATACCCGTGATCATCATCAGGAACGCCAGCGGGATGACGCTCGTGACAATCAGTGCGGCACGCCAATTGCCCATCACGATCAGCAGCACCACGGCAACCAGCAATGCTCCCTCACCGAGGTTACGTTCGACTGTTGCAACGGTGCGGTCCACAAGTTCCGA
The DNA here is from genome assembly GCF_058794875.1 of Afipia sp. GW823-FHT06G09. Classification (NCBI taxonomy): domain Bacteria; kingdom Pseudomonadati; phylum Pseudomonadota; class Alphaproteobacteria; order Hyphomicrobiales; family Nitrobacteraceae; genus Afipia; species Afipia sp. GW823-FHT06G09. The sequence goes on along the minus strand of NZ_JBXAHF010000006.1, from coordinate 25,810 downwards.
ACGGTCATATTGGACTTGCAGGATCATACCCTTGGGTAAGGCCGCGCGCAGATTGGGCAACTGTGCGTCGACCCGTCTCGCGACTTCCCTGCTGTTCTGGCCGACCAGCATCATTACCGTGCCGAGCACAGTCTCCTTGCCGCTGGCGGTTGCGGCGCCCTCGCGCGGAGCATGGCCAATTGTCACCGTGGCCAGATCGGCCACCGTCAATGGCCGCACGCTGCCTGCGAACTTGACAGGCAGAGCGCGGATCATGTCCTCGTTGGCGACGCGCGCCTCCGTCCGGAGCGTGAAGCGCTGGCCATTTACAGTGATCGTTCCGCCACCGGCATTCTCGACATTGGCGCCGATGGCCTGGCCTAGCTCACTCGGTGTGACGCCTGCCGCGGCCAACCGCCGCAGATCCGGCTCGATGACGAACTGCCGCTCAAGCCCGCCGTTGGAGTTCACGTCCGCCACGCCCTGGATCGCGCGCAACATCGGCTTGATGATGTATTCCTGCGCCTCGTACAGCTCCATCAACTGCCGCTGTTCGTCCAGACCAGCCGGAGGCTGCGCGTATTCGAGCGTATAATACCAAATCTCGCCGAGCCCGGTCGTGATCGGCGCGAGCTGCGGCGCAGATCCGGCCGGCAGCATGTCGCGTACCGTGGTCAGCCTTTCGGTGACAAACTGGCGTGCGCGAAACTGGTCGGTCCCGTCATCATAGAGAAGGGTGACTTGCGACAATCCGGTCTTGGTCAGCGATCGCATTTCGCTCAGTCCAGGCTGGCCTGCCATCGCGCGCTCGATAGGCAAGGTGACGAGGCGCTCGATTTCCTCTGGCGCAAATGCGGGTACCGTCGTGTTGATCTGTACCTGGACCCCTGTGATATCGGGGATGGCATCGACTTGCAGGCGCAGGAACGACCAGATTCCAAAGCCGGCAACCATCAACGAGAGCGCCGCAACGGCAAGCGGATTGCGCGTTGTCCATTGAAGCAGGCTGCGCATCATCGGGCCACACCGCCGAAGCCATGACCGCCATTGAGTGCGCGGAGCTGCAGCGAGGCCTCCAGAGCTTGGCGCGTCGTATCCAGCACGGCCGTCAGCGCATCCAGATACTGGCGCTGCATTTCGACGTAAGTTGCAATTGGGATCGCTCCCTGCCGAAATTGGTTATCAGCAGCGGTGGCTGCGGCCGCGAATTTGTCGGAGACGGATGAGGGCCAGCTCGCGAGCGCCCGGCGCTTGGTTTCAAAGAACGCGGCCTGCTCGTAAACTTGGCGCACGATCCGCCGCCTTGCTGCGACCAACGCAACGTCAGCCTGGGTCTGCCGACCCTCTTCCTGCGCCACGCCGGCCGCCTGGCTGTTCCAGAGCGGCAATGTCGTCGTCAGCCGGACGCCGACATTGGTCTCGCGAATGTCGGACTTTGCATGGTCGTAATAGGGCCCGACCGCCACCATCGGCACACGCGATTTCCGTGCAAGATCGACACGAAGTCCCTGCTGTTGCGATTGAGCGCGCAGCGACTGGAGTTCGAAATTGTTGATGTCCACGTCCTGCGCCATGCGATCCACGAGCGGAAGGGCGGGCAGCGGGACTTTGAACCGAGCGATACGGATACGTGCACTCAAGGGGGCGCTGCGCAGCTGGTTCAACTCATAGACGAGCGCAATAGCCTCGACATCGGCGACGGTGGCATTGCGCTCAGCGGTGATCGCGGCGGCCTCCAAAATCGCCGTGTCCAGCGCTGGCCCGGGGCCAGCAGGTTCGCGCTCCGCCATCATCTTGGCGAGGGACCGCATCCGTGCCGCGACGTCGCGCGCCGCAGCGGCCTTTTGGTCGGCTGCGAACAAGGCATAGCCCAGCGAGCGCGCCCGACTGGCTAAAATGGCGTCAAATTGCGCCAGGCCAATCCGTGCGAGCGCGATTTGATGTTCGGCGATGGCCTGTCGGAGAGCCCCGCGGCCGGCGAAGTCAATCGGTTGCATGATCGAGACGGCATAGGTCGGGCCGCTCCCGGTCGGCACGCCGGTCACGACATCGGACGCGCGGCGCTCGCCGAACTGGACCGACAGTTCGGGATCGGGGAGCCGGTCCGAGGCATCGCGCTCAACGCCCGCGAAGCGAATCTGTTCTACATAGAAGCGTCTCTCCGGATTATTCGCGACGACATTTCTGGCGAGCGCGTCGATCGACAGAGGGGTCGCCTGCTGCGCTCGCACCGGCTTGACCAGGACGACCGCGACGGTGCAAACGATTATCAAAAGCACTTTTGGCATCGGTAACTCGGGGTTCAAAACTGTCTTCCGAGTACCCTTCTGCCACGCTAAGCTGAATAGAAGCTGTCAGCTCAAATTCAGCTTGCGCTGGTACTTATTGTTGCCACCCGGAGGAATGGATCATTCGTATTCTGCTTGTCGAGGACGATCGCGACATCGGCGCCCGCCTGAAAGAAGGATTGGGTGGCCTTGGCCTTGTCGTCGAGCAGGTCGAGGACGGCGAGCATGGTCTTTCCTACGCACTGCAAGAACAATTCGATGCGATCGTGCTTGATCTCGGCCTGCCCGGCCTGCCCGGTATTGAGGTTTTGCGAGGCTGGCGTCTCGCGGGCTGCGCTACGCCGGTTTTGATTCTGACGGCGCGTAACACCTGGAGCGAAAAGGTCGAGGGTCTGAACGCTGGCGCCGACGATTATGTGACAAAGCCGTTCCAGGTGGATGAAATTGCCGCCCGGCTCCGCGCGCTGATGCGAAGGGTGGCTGGTCAGGCGACATCTGAATTGCGTCATGGCGATATCACGCTCGACCCCGTCTCAAGAACCGCCGGTGTCGCCGGCCGACCGATTGATCTGACAGCTCAGGAATTCCGGCTGCTCAACTTTTTTATGCATCGTGTTGGCCGCGTTGTCACCCAGGCCGAGCTGCTGGATCATCTCTATGGTCTGGATGAAGAACGCAGCTCGAATACGATCGAAGTTTATGTCGGCCGGCTTCGGCGCAAGATCGGACGCGAGGCGATTCGTACATTGCGCGGCTTAGGTTACCGGTTCGGCTGATGGTCCGCAGTCTGCGCGCCCGCTTGGTAGTCGGAGCTGTCCTGTGGATCGTGGCAGGTGTCGCACTTGCGGGGTTCTTTATTTCGGCGCTGTTTCGAACGCACGTGACAGAACTGGTCAATGCTGAACTGATCGGTCATCTCGATGAGCTTGAACGCCTGCTGGTCCGCACGCCCGATGGACACATCGCTTTGGCACAGCGCCTGAGCGATCCGCGCTTTGCGCAGCCTCGAGCGGGTTTTTACTGGCAGGTGACTGGCCGCGATGGCTTGGTTCTCCAATCATCATCGATCGAGCCAGGCCAGCATTTGCCACCACCCGCACTGGGCACCGGCCGTCAGCTTGTTCGCTCACTTGAAATTGGCCCCTTCGGCGAAAAGATGATTACTTACGGCCGCCCATGGGAAAATCCTGAAAGCGGCTATGTCATCCAAGTCGGGGCAGATCAGAGAATCGTGGATGATGTCCTCGCTCATTTCAATCACGCATTGGTTCTATCGCTCGGCGCATTAGCTATCGCGCTGATTGGTGCAGGCGTGTTGCAGACCTGGTTCGGGCTGAAACCCATGCGGCGCCTGCGCCTAGCTTTGGGCAACATTCGCTCTGGCCAGGCAGACGCGCTTCCCAGCGACTTTCCATCCGAAGTGCGACCGCTGGTTGATGATCTCAATGCCCTCATAGACGCCAACACCCAAATGATTCGCCGGGCCCGGGCGCAGGCTGCCAATTTGGCGCATGGGTTGAAAACACCGCTTGCGGTCCTGGCAGACGAAGCGCGCCGACTCCTGGCACGAGGTGACGCCGAAGGGGCTTCAGTCCTCGCACAACAAAGTGAGCGCATGCAACGCCAGATCGACTTCCAGCTTGCCCGCGCGCGAGCTGCGGCCAGCGCCGGTCTGCCCGGTGTCATTACCCCGGTCGGTCCCACACTGGCTGCCATTGTTACAGCCATGCAGCGCCTCTATGCCGAACGTTCGCTCACGATCACCGATACTACTGAAAAGAAACTTGTCGCCGCTGTCGATCCCAACGATCTGAATGAAATGGTCGCTAATCTTGTCGACAATGCCTGCAAATGGGCGCGTAGCCGCGTCTCGATCACAGCACGCCGCTCAACAGAACAGGTTCGCATCATCATCGTTGATGATGGTTCCGGTATCCCGCCTGACGCACTAAGCCGCGCGTTTTCGCCTGGCGAGCGGCTCGACGAAGCCACACCAGGCAGCGGTCTGGGCCTGGCGATTGTCCGCGATCTCGCCATGCTGTACGGCGGCTCTGTCGAACTTACGAATAACAAGGATGGCGGCTTAGAGGCCGAATTGCGGATTCCCGCAGCGTGAGCGATTACAATCGGTTTTGGCTCGCCCTCTGATCCTCGATCAGTCAAGCCAGATGAAGGGCGTGTTGTCTTCGATGTGGAAATTCATTCGCTATGCGACGGAATCTGGTGTGCCTCGGCGGTCCTTCGTGGTTGCCGTCATCGTCGGAACGGTTCTCAACCTTATCAACCAGGGCGATGCAGCTCTAAGGGGCAGTTCTCTCAACTGGACCAAGATTGCGTTGACTTTCCTGGTTCCCTATTGCGGGGCTACTTATGGTGCTGTCTCCTATCGGCTGCGGCAGGATCGCGAGGCGCGGTCCTCGCTTTCCGCGCCATAGGATGGAACTGATCCCCCGCTTTCCATAAATGACCGGACCGAGCACAGGCGGATGCAGGGCAAGAACTGGACGAAGTGCCAAGTTTCCCCGCAATTTTGGTGCCACCGCAAACAACTTCTCATCAGTCACATAGCCAGATGGGGTGTTCCGATGCACAATTGTAATAGTCAGCATAGGACTTCAGGATCCGCCGCAGATGGGCCTCGCCCAGGACAATCATATGATCGACACACTCGCGCCGGATCGATCCGATCAGCCGTCACGCCGCTTGACCATGTACTTCGCGAGACTTGACTGCGCGGCTTGAAACCCGAACTTGAGCAGCTCGCCATGGATACGTGGCGCGCACCCCGAAGCTGTTTCTGCGGCGCGACACCAAGCGACGAATATGTCGTCAAGGTCCCGACGCTGCGGAACATTGCGTTAACCGCTCTATATTTCCACACGGGTCAGGTATGGGACCTGCGGCAGGCGGTGGTGATCATGGGTGCAAGCCAGCTTGGCATTCAATTGACCGATGACGAGGTCGGCAAGATCACGGCTTCTCGTCATTACCGAACGACTGATGCAACGAGGCGAGCGTTTCGGCGGCTTGTTGCACCCCAGAGGTCTCGGGTGCCGTGCCGAGGACGCTCATCATGGTTGCGAAATCGTCGTCCTGGCCGCTCGCAACGGAGGCCAGAATGTCGCGTACGTCGCAACTCTCTCCGGCAGGCGCAGGCGGCGCCGCGCCGAGCGACAGCGATTTGCACCCCGGCTTCGCAGCGGCCGGTCGTGGAATCAGCGTCAAAGGCACATCTTGCGGCGGAGCTGGCGCAGCCGACTTGATCGGCTCGGCCTTCTTCCTGCCCGATCGCCGCTGCGCTTGCTTTTGCACTGGCGGAGCTTTCGGAGTGGAGACGGCTTCCGCATGCTCAACCCCTTCCTTCGGCGAATCAGGCGCCGGATTGATGGCGCCACCCAGCGCCTCATCTTGCCACGCATGTAACGTCGGCAGAACGGGCGGCGTGTCTTTCGCCCGTTGGTAGTACGACCGGTACGGCTTATCCAGATAGTGCCGAATCTTCGTGAGTTCGAAGGAGCGTGAGTTTTTCACCATCAGGATCGAGAGCCGCGCGGACATCTCGCGAAGTTCAAGGGAACTACGCAGCGGGCGCGGCGTATAGTGAGGCGCCCAAACGCGAGGCGCGAAAATCCCCTGCCCCGGCCGCTGGATTGGCGTCTTGTAAATCTGTGTCGTCTCTCCGAGCATTTCCGAGACGAACTCGGACGTCTCGAGATCGTTGATCTGGATGAATAGTTTGATCTGCGAACCGGAAACCGTCGTGATGCGTGTGTTTTTGCCGTAGAGTTCGTCGAGCTGTGCGATATCCTGCATGACGATGGCCATGCGGAAGCCGTAGCCAGCGCTGATCGTGATCTTCGAGATCAGCGAATCCATCCGGCCGACGTGGTAGAATTCGTCGAGCATCAGCAGAACCTGATGCGGTTCGTCCTCGCCCGGAATCTTCACCATCATGAGGTCATGAATCTGCTGAAACAGAATGCGGATCAGCGGCCGAAAAATCGACAACTCCGCGATGGTGCAACCGATGAAGATCGTCATCGGCCGCCGGCGTAGCTCGCGGATGTCGAAGTCAGACGTCTCCGTTGCTGCGGAGATCAGCCCGTTATTCCAGAGCGACATCGCCATGTTGACGTTGAAGACGGCGCTGTTCCGCGTCTCCGGTTCCAAGGCGATATACTGGTTGAAGCTGTCGACGACCCAGGTCGGCAGATGCTGCCGCTCGGTCTTCACGATCGCGCGCAGGACCGAAGAGATATCCTTGCCCGTCGTGGTCATCCGCGCGACGGTGCGCATGTGCTGCGCGCCGGCAATCAAAGGCGACGACAACACATAGCCGATCAAAGCCGACAGCAGGAGACGGCCGGCGCCTGCCCAGGTGTCGTCGGCCTTTTCGGGGATGACAAATGAGGCGACCACCAGGCAGTCGGTCGCCATGCGCTCGTCGCGACGCACGAAGTCGAGTGGATTGTAGCGATGCGTATCATTGGAGCCCGGTGAGAACATGAAGACCTTATTGCCCATCGCTGCGCGGTGATTGGCCAATGCGTCGAAGTTCTCGCGCTTGGGGTCGAAGAAGACCGCCGAACCTTGCCAGAGATAGCCGTTCGGGAGGACAAAACCGGTGCCCTTCCCCGAGCGTGATGGACCGACGACGAGGATATGGGCGGGCTCGTCGGAGCGGATTGTCGCCCCGCCGAGCGTTCCGAGCACGATGCCCTGTTTGGGTGTGAGGCCTTGCTTCGCCGCCTCGATCAACGTGCCAAAGCGCGCGGCGCCGTAGGGCATTTGCCGGCGGTTGATAAAGGCGAATAGCAGTCCGGCCAGTCCCAGCGCGCCGACGGCGGCTGCGGCATAGCCGGCGCGAATGAGCGCTTCGACCCGTGTCGGCGCGAAGATCACGCGGTCATAGAAATGACGCCAGGCCACGAGGAAAAAGTCGGCCGAGCGGTCGGCGTTCTGCATGCGGAAAAGAACCCAGCGGCTCGCGCCTTCGCTGGGAAAACGCGTTGGCGCCCAGCGGAGCGCCACGACGACTTCGTAGGCCATGCTCCATAACAGCCAGAAGGCGAGGAGAAGAAGGACCGCGATGCCGATCCTATAGGCGACGACGCGCGCCATGGCGGCCTTTCCCCCCTCGCCGTTCCTGACGCCATTCTTCGACGCGGGAAAAATAGACGGCCGAGGTGCCGCGCCAACCGCCGACTTTGGTCTGCTGGACCACGATGGGCAGCACCGATTTGATGTACCCGACGATTTCGTCGCGCCGCAGCCCGAGACCTGCTTGCATCACCATCAGCGCGAGCTGCTCGAACGCCCCCGCCGGGCTGTCGGCATGCACGGTGGTGATGCTGCCCGGATGGCCCGTGTTGATCGCGCGCAAGAACGAATAAGCCTCGGCGCCGCGAATTTCGCCGAGAAAGATGCGGTCCGGTCGCAAACGCATCGAGGCTTGCAGGAGCGTTTCAACGGTGACGCGGGCCTCCCCTTGATCGCCCTTGGAGGCGACAAGCGGCAGGTAGTTCTTCTGGATCGGATTGACCTCCCGCGTGTCCTCGATGGTGATGATGCGCTCGTCGACCGGTACTTCCTTGAGGATCGCGTTCAGAAATGTCGTCTTCCCCGAGCTCGTTCCGCCCGACAGCAGGATCGAATAGCGATTGACGACGGCAAGCCGGATGAACTCCTCGATGCAGCCGGCGTCGAGATGCTCGCACAGCCGTCGGTCGGTTTGCGACAGCGATCCTTCGCTGGCTGTCGTCACCTTGTCGAACGATCCGAGCTTGCGATAGTCGTCGAGCCGCATCTCCTTGATAACTTGCTTGCGGATCGCGAAGGCGCCTCCCGCCGTCGTCGCAGGCGGCATCACGCCCTGAAACCGCTCCCCTGTCGGCAGCGCGGCCGAGAGCAGCGGATGCTCCTCATTGACGCTCTGGCCGGAATGACCGGCGACCCGTTCAGCCAGATGACGAATGGCATGCTCGGTCAGAGCCGGCACCTCATGCCGCTCCATCGCCGAGTGACCAAACCGCTCGACCCAGACCTCGCCCGGACCGTTGGCGCAGATCTCGACGACCTGGTCGTCGTCGAGCCAGGGTCGGATCGGGTCGAGCGCCCGGTCAATGAAGACCGTCAGACTTCGTGCCAGCGCGTTCACGCTTCAGCTCCCTCAGGGCTTCCTTGACTGGGTCCGGATAGAGCGCGGAGAAGTCGAGGTCGCGCCGCACGAAGACGATGATCCGTGTGCCCTGGTCGAGATAGATCGTTGGCGGAATGTTGATCGAGTTGCGCAGCGCTTCCTGGGCGATGTTGGTGAGCGTCTGCGACACGTTCTGCGCTGCGATCTCGCGTGCCTGCAGACTCAGCTGGTTCTGATTCACGCCCGTCTGCGTCTGCGTCACGGCGCCTGTGACGGGATCGGTCGTGGTGATGATTGTGCCGTTGCCGGTGTTGTTGGTGTTCTGACCGTAGGCGCTGAGGAATTGCGCGGCGCCGCCCACGACGGACAGCAGGATAGCGGAGCCGAACCGCTCCAGATAATGATTGTCGACGAAGCCCGCGTTGCCGGCCCGCCCAAGGTCGTCCGTACCGTTCGAGCCGAGCTGGACCGAGACGCCGTCCGATCGCAGCATCCGCGTCCAGACGACAAAGACGCGCGTCTGCCCTTGCGCGATCCCTGATTTGTATTCGCCGATAAGCCGGCTTCCGGCCGGGATCAGCACCCGGCGCCCGTCGAACGACCAGACATTCTCGCTCACGACCGCCCGCACCATGCCTGGCAGGTCGCTTTGAACGGCCGTCTCAAGCACGCCGCGAATCATCGTGCCTTGGGCCACCAGCGCGTCGATCCGGTTGCTCTTGCTGGCGCGTGAGACCTCTACGCCGGCGGCCGAAACGGACGCCAAAAAACGACGATTGGGGTCGTCCTCCGGAGCTGTGGCGGCCTTGGCTCCATCGTCCGGGTTTGCGGCATTCGTTGCCGCCGATGCGTTGTCGGCGATCACCTGGGGCGCGCGCAGGCGCTCCCATTTCCGCCGCTCTTCCTCCTGGCGCTGCCGTTCGAGCTCGGCGAGACGGCGCGCCTCATCGTCATTCGGCGGTGCACCAGCCAGCGGCGGCTCGGGCGGCGGCGGCGCTGGCAGCGCCAAGGGCGGGGCTACCGGAGGAGGTGGCGGTGCCTGTTCGACCGGCGCCTGCGGAATGACGATCGTGCCCTGGTTGGTCTGAGGGCGCGGCGTGGACAGCGATGGCGCCGGAAACTGCGTGGTGGTGAATTCCTCTTTATCCGGGGTCGTCAGCGTGGGCGAACGCCGCACCACCGACCCGTAGATCATCCAGGCGGCCACCAGGAGAGCACCGATCGGCACCCCGAATTTCAAAAAACTGCCAAGCGCGGTGCGCCCGCGCGCAACGGACGTCGCGGCCGCCGCCTCGAGTTCGAATGAGCGATAGTCGTCAGGCGTGGGCATTGTGCGTCAACCTCCCAAAGCCGTGGCCGATCCCACACGCTGCGGCGCATAGGGCTCGAGGCCGTTCGGCTCATGCACGTTGGTCAGACGCCGGTTGAAAATGCAGGTCGATTCCTGGCCGTTGCGCAGCGTCCACTGCGGCGATACCTTGTCGACGATGACGTAAGGCCCCTCGGTCCGGAAATTGACGAGGCTTTCGTTGCGCTCGGCGTCGACGATATAGATCGCCGGCGTCTCGCCCTCGAAGCGGAACCAGGTCTTGGTCCCGTCATCGAATGCGGCGACTGGCTTGTTTACCGACGAGCCTTTGTAGCCGTAATCGCTGTTGGCGTTGGCGATATTCAGATCCTTGAGGTTTGGGTTGGCGGCGCGCTGCTTGGCTTCGGCGAGAAGCTTGGCGCTCGCTTCATCATCCGGAAACCGGAACCGCACCGCGTAGATCTGCCCGCCGGGCAGCCGCGTGTTCGACCGCAGCAAGAACGAATAGATGCGCTTGTCGGTGACGACGTTGAGGTTCGATATCGCGTTCTTGTCGACCGGCTTCACGAAGATGATGTCGCCTTTGCGGTTCGGTTCGACCTTCCAGGCAATCGAGTCGCCGAGCGCCAGCGTTTCGATTTTCTCGTCCGGCTGCAGCTCGATCATCGTCGAGGTGCCGTAGCTGGCGTCGATCGCGGTGACATTGTCCTTGTTGTAGATGACGTCGCGCACCCGCGAGTCGACGCGGCCCGGCCGTGGCAGCGCCTCCGCGAAGGCGGAGCCCGCCGAGACGCACAGAATGAGACTCAAGACGACGCAACGCTTGATCATTGCTGCGCACCCACCGTTCCTGGCGAAGGCGCTGTCTCCTGGTCGCGACGATATTCGAGGACCTGGAAGCCGAGCGGATTGTCGAATCGCCATTCATTGCGCATCGGCGCGGTCGTATAGCGAAAGCGCACCAGCGAGACCCAGTTGCGGGTGATGATGTTGGTCGACGACTTCTCCTCGGTAGAGAAGCGAGCTAACGCGGTGCGGTTGTTCGGAAACGTGACCGACTTGATGGTGACGGCGACGACGGTATTGGAGCCGTAGACTTTCACGGGATTGACGGGATTGGCCGGGGAATAGATTTCCGTGAGTTCGCGCGCCGCGTCCCCTGTCGCGAGCAGCTGCGCCAGATCGAAATTGTCCTTCAGCGCCTTCGGATCATAGGTCTCCCGCGCCTTGATGTAGCGTACGACATTGAATGTCGTGACCGCCTCGTCCTGGGTCAGCGGACCCTCGGCCATCGGCCGCTTCACCTCGACGAAGCCGGTGGTCTTGTCGACCACCACCATGTAAGGCTCATAGGTCTTGAGCGGGACCAGCAAAGCCAGGGTGCCGAGCGCGCCAACGGCTACGATCGTCATCACCGCGGCGACGATCCAGGCGAGTGCGCGCGAGTTGCGGTTACGGCGTGCGATATCCCGCTCCCACGTGGCGCCATCCGTGTAATAGCGCGGATCAACCTGTACAGGCTCTGGGGCAGTCATCTCTGTCATGGCCGGCCTCCGCCACTCGGCGCCGGCGGGACGCCGGCATTGCGGAGCTGATCAGCCAAGCGGCGAAATTCCGCGGATTGTGCCCAAGAGCCGGCGCGCAGACCAACACGCGCCCGTTGGCGCGAGGCCAGTTCCTCACGCCGCGACATCGAGGCAGGATTGAGCGGGTTACGGAACGCAAGGCGAGCTCGGTTCGCGGCCGCACCGAGCCGATAGCCGGTTGCGGTCGCGAGGACCGCACCGATGCGCGGCGCGAAGATCGGGACGCCGCCGGCGATCGCCGCGGCCATATTGTTGATTTGGCTGAGCAGCAGGATGCCGATGATCGCGAGCAGCACGACCGGACCGATGGTGGCCCAAGTGGCGGATTTGGAATTGGCGACGCCATTCAGCGTATCGATCGTCTGCTGGATCAGCGAAACGTAAAAAGCGAGGAACGCGTAGACCAGGACCTGCACCAGGAAATACTGGACCAGCGAACTCATCCAGCCGCTGAAAAATCGCGTCGTGACGCCGAACAGCAGTAGGATGATGAATAGCGGCGCCAGTGCCAGCAGCAACCACATGAACATCTTCGACAGCACGATCAGGAAGAGTGCGAAGCCGATCAGGATCGCCATCACCACGTAGAAGACCGCGGCGAAGATGTAGGGTCCCCAATTGGTGATGCCCGCGTTTTGAAGAAATGCTTCGGTCGCGCTGTTGGTCGTATTCCACATGTTCTGTAAAGCAGACTGGACGCCATTGACGGAGTTCAGATTTGCAGACGTTCCGGTGTTGTTGGCGGACGTGACGGCGCTCAGCAATGCGTTGCCGATGGCGGACGGACCGTCGTTCAGCAGATTATAGGCCAGCGTCTGGAAGTCGCCCCACTTCGTGGCCATGGCATAGATCAGCACCGCGCGGAACAACCGGAATGCGTGGTCGGCGGGGCCGCCGGTCGCGGTGCCCTGCCAGATGCCGACGCCCCAAAAAATAACGTAGAGCGTGAGCAGCAGGCCCGCGACGCCGGTGGCGCCGCCCGAGGTCGCTGCGCTCGCCAGTGCCTGATAGGCGGTCGAGACATAGTTCTGGCCGAGCTGGTCGACCGATTGCAGCAGCGATGTGATGTTGAAGGTGTTGCTCATCGCCCCTCTCAGATCGGCCGCATGGGACCGCAGCGATCGAGGCGCTGGAAGGCCTCCGCAACGGGCGGTGTCATAAGCTCCGAATAGGCGAGCGGCGCCCCGCCTTCGTCGGGCGAGCATGGCGCCTTCAGCGGCTTATAGGCGCAACCGGCGAGCGCGGCGGCCATCACCGTGATGATAGCGAATGTGGCAATGATCTTCACTGGGCCGGCGCCTTCGGCTGGCTGAATGTCATGGCGCGCGAGGCCGCTTTCGCCGCGTCATTCTCAGCACCGCTCGCCCCAGCGCGAAGGCCGGAGGCGGGAGTTGGCGGAAGCGCGTAGCGGCCGATCGCGATGCCGCCAACGAGCGCGAGGATTGCGATAAGGATCAGAGTACGTCTGGACACGAGTCCCCCAATGCTGCGGTCACTGCTGTGTGAATTTCATCGCCCGGGCGGCCGATGACTCAGCGGCGATCCGATCGAGGTTTGCTTGATTGGCGGCCGCCGCGGCATTGTTGACGACGCCGTTGAGCTCGTTGATCGTTTGCCCGGTCTGGATTTGCACCTGGGTGTTCTGGTCGACGCTGCCTTTGAGGTCCTGCGCCTTGCCGATCTGCTGGCCGCCTTGCGTGAAGGCGGATGATCGCTGTTGAACAGCACCTTGCGTCGAGTTGATCAGTCCGGACAGCGTTGCAGCAACGTTGACGGAGTTTTTGTATGCCGTATCGGCGGGATGGGCCTGGCCGCTGACGAGACCGGTAATGGTCTGCACCAGCTGCAGCCCGTTGATGAGCGTCGAGACGATGTTCTGAGACGCCGATCCCATGCCCGCGAACGACAACGCCCCGCCCGAAATTACCGAACCGAGGGAAGGCGCTTGCGCCATCGAGAAGCCGCCGCCGAGCGCCATCTGGGCGAGCGTGCCTTGCGCCTGCGAGGAGCGATCGCCGGTGACTGCCTGCAGGGTCTTTTGCGTGAACTGGAGGATCTGTTGATCTGCCGTGAGGATCTGCTGCGTGCTGGTCGCGATCTGCTGCGCCTTGGCGAGATTCGCGCTATCGAGGACGGGAACTTGCGCCATCGCCGGCGGCGCTCCCGTCAAAGCCAGCGTCAACACGGCGAGCATGAATATCCAGCGCATCGGAGTCTCCCTATCGGCTGTTGGCGGAAATCGCGGCAAGCGCCGCGGTCACATCGGCGATCGTTAACGCCGCGTTCGTGCCGCCACCGCCGGTGTTGGTGGCGTTCTGGACTTGGGCGAGGTAAAAAATGACGTTGCCGTCGGTGTCGACATAGCGCGCGCTCACGCAGGAGGGGTCGGGCGACGAGCCGGGGGGCGTTATCGAGCAGACCGATGACGTTCGACAGGGATCGGCCGCCGTCCCGGATCCGATCATGCCGATGGGACAGACCGGGCCTGATGTCGCCTGCGCCGCAGTGGTCGTTGCGCGCATGCCAAGCGCCGACCGGCTCATGTCGCTCGTCATCGCCAGATTCAGGGCATTGAGCGCCGTCACCCAGAGATTGGCCGAGCTGATCGCGCTGTTCCAAGCAAGGTTGTTTTGCAGTCGAGCCGCACTGTTCATGTCGATCGCGGCCATCACCGTCGGCGCGGTTCCAACCTGCTGGCCGGCTGTCTTGAACGCCGATTGAGCCGCCGTCATTGTCGAGCCGCTGGCGTCGAGCCCGGCCACCACGTCCCCGCTCGACTTGAACAGGGTCTGGCTGTTGAGCGCAGCGCCCTGGGCGGTTGGATCGGGCGTCGCCGGCAGGTCGGGGCCGTAAGATTGAATCGCCTGGCTGCCAGCGCCGCTTTGCGGCTGCACGGTCGGATTGGTGATGTTCGCTTTCTTACCCGTCGTCACCGCGCATTTGACGCCGCTGTTGGCGTCCTGTCGCTGCGTGGTCACAGGCACGAGCTTCACGGTCGTGCCGGCCGTCTGCGAGCGCTGCGTCAATTGCGCTGCGTCGTTGACCGGAATATCCGCTAGCGCGGGCGTGGCGCCGGACAACAGGGCAGCCGCGACGATCGCAATCCGGAGCTTCATCCCTGGCTTCTCCCCATGAAAATCGGCAGCCACACGGCCGGGTCGTCGCCGACGCGCGCGCGGAGCGCGTCGAGCTCGGCGACCGTCTCGGTGCGCCCGGACAGCACCTTGATCATGTCCGGCATGCTGGCGAGGTTGAGCCGCGCCACGACGCTGTCGCGGCCATGCTTGATCAGAAACGAACGACTTTCCGGGACCGTGCCGCGGATCCAGGCGACCTCGCGTCCGGAGAGGCGAAAAGCCTTCTGGTAGCTTTCGTCGTCGGCCTTTGGATTGGGAAAGAAGATGTTGGTGCTGGTCTGTTCGATCAGCGTGTTCGACGCCTTCGACCGCACGATGTCAGCGGCAGACTGCGTGCCGAAACCGACGATGCCGTTTTGTTTGCGGATGGTCTTGAGCTTGTCGCGAATGAAGAAAGCGAACACCTCATCGTCGAGGAGGCGCCAGCCCTCATCGAGGAAAATCATCACCGGATCGCCCGTCAGGAGCTCGTCCGTCCTGTGGAAAATATACATGAGGGCCGCAGTCCGGATCACCGGATCATCGAGCACCCGCGTCATGTCGAATCCGAACACGCTTGACAGCAAGAACTGATCTTCCTCATTGTTGAACAGCCAGCCCCGCTGGTCGGGGCGCATCCAGCTCTCGAGACGCGCCAGCAGATCGCCCTCGCCGGCGCGGATCCGGCCGCGGAGCAGGGTCGAAAAGGCCTTGAGTGTCCGACCGGCCGGCCCGCCGGTGAGGGCCGCGGCGATCGCGTTGCGGATCACCTGCTCCTCCGACGCACTCAGATCTGCTCCGTTCGCCGGGCGCAACATGAAGGCGAACAGCTGATAGAGGAACTCGCGATTGGGTGCGCTATCTGGCAGCGACAATGGATTAAATCCAGTCGCCTCACCGGGCACGAGGGTCTCGTATTGACCGCCGAGCGCCCGGATGAAGATCTCCGCGCCGCGATCCTTGTCGACGAACAGCAGCTTGGGTCGCGGCTGTACACGCTGGGTCTGCGCCGCGATAAAGGACAGAAAGACCGTCTTTCCCGATCCGGTCGGTCCCACGACGGTGAAGTTGCCGATGTCGCGAACGTGATGGTTGTAGTAGTAGGCGGTCTGCGACGTTGTCTCGAACACCGAGATGGCGGGGCCCCAGTGGTTGCCGTCAGGCCGTCCGCTCGGATAATTATGTAATGACGTAAATCCCGCAAAATTCTTCGACGAAATCACGCCCTTTCGCGCGATATAGGCAAAATTGCCCGGCAGCTGCGCCCAAAAGGCCGCCTCGCAATTGAGGTCCTCTCGGGTCCAGATCACCGAACGATCGGTGAGCGCCGCGCCGACCGCCGTAACTGCGGCCCCGACCTCGCCGAGGTTGCGGCCCAGGCACATCACCGTCATGTGGTGCTCGCCATAGATCGCCTCCGACGCAAGCAGTTCGTCGCGCGCGTCATCGAGATGCTCAGCGACGATTGAGCCGGCCTCGTCCGACATATCGACCTGGCGCGACACGCGGTCGATCTGCTTGGCGGCTTCGGGACGGTCGACGATGGCAAAGGTTTGTGTCGCGATGAACTCGTGCGGAACACGCAATAGATTGTCGAACGAGCCGGGACCGGTCTGCGCCGGGTATTCGCGGATCGAAACCATGGCGCCGAAACGGGTATCCTCGGGTCCGGCGCCGCGGATCTCGATTGCGTTGCGACCGAAAAAGAGTCGCTTCATCGAGAGCGCATCCGCGATGTTCATGCGCGGGAGGTGCATCGGGCGCGGTATGCCGCCGTTGAGCAACTGCACGAGGAACTCCAACGGCTCGGAAAACCATATTCCTTCGCGGCGAACCACGCCCAACTGGCGTGCCCCGTATCCGGCGAGGTTCTCGCGAACCGCAGTTGCGGCGTCACGAAGCTCGGTCAGCGCCGTTTGCCCGGCGACCGACTCGCCAGCCTCGTCCTTGCGGCCGAGCAGCTTCGTCAGCATGACGTCGAAGGTCCCGGCCTGGCCCTGCAGCGGGCGCCGGACGATGGTCAGGTAAATGTCGTTGACGAACATGCGCCGCTGGGACAGCGCCGCATCGTAACGCTCGTCGAGTTCGCGACACAACGGATTGTCGAAGGTCGAGTCGATCCGTGGCTGTACCTCGCGCCGGATGATGTGGGCGGCCAATGCGAACCGCGAATTCGCGAGGGTGCGGACGACGTCGTTGCGGCCCAGCAGGCGCGCGTTGACCTCGCTCATGTCCGAGGTCTCGAATGAATAGCCGTCGAGCTTGAGGATGGTCATCACGAGGCCATCTCGCGTCTTAATGATGTGGTCATCGACGTGCCGGGTATAGGGCAGGTGCGATGCGACCGGACGCTCACGCCGTGAGACGGCGCCGTAGGTCAATTCATCAAGCAGGGCACGCGCGACCATCGCGAATCCTCACGCGGAGTAGCTGTCCGCGGCCCAGAAGGCGCGCGAACGAGGTGGACATTTCGTGGATTTGACGAAGAGGATTTCGAAAATGCGGTCGTCACGGAGCGTCATGACGTAGCCGAACAGATGCAGCGGGATCGCGAGCAACAGCATGAAGAGATTGTGTGAGACCAAGAAGCACACGCTGGAGACCACGCCGTTGAACATGAAGTACATGTACGGCACGCCCATCAGGGTCGGCGCGCGCGTCAGTGCCTTGACGAGCGGTGTGATGAGGGGATCCTCGAGCTCGTTCTCTGTCATTGCCCCACCGCCGACTGGAAGAACTGCACGATCTGCGCCGAGCCGAACACGAGAACGATCCCGAAGATGACGCTGCCGGCGATGCCCCAGGTCAGTCGTCCGGACCATGCGAAGAACCCGCAGGCGATGACGGCAAGCGTTGCCAGCGCCGTGGCGATCGGCCCGGTGAGCGCCGACACCAATTGCGTCAGCGTGGACTGCACAGGCTGCAGCGTCCCGCCGCTCGATTGCGCCGCGGCGTCCGCGATGCTTCCCACCAAGAGCGCCCCCGCAAGCGGCCAGCGCGATACCCATTTCCTCATCCGATCCTCCGTTTTCAATCGACGTGCATGACGAATCCGTCGCTCCAACCCGCCTGAGGCGCTGCTTTCTCCACCGGAGGCGCGGCGGCGGCCGGCGTCCCGGGCTCGATCAGGTCCGGGCTGCCCATCGGGTTGCGCGCGTCGCGATGGGGCGCGCCGCCTGGCGTAGGCCAGAGGTAGAAGTCGTTGATGACCTGAGCGACGAACCGCACTGTCTCGGGAAACGGAGGAACGCCGCGGCTGTCTTCCACGGCGCCTTCGCCCGCATTGTAGGCGGCGAGGATGAAGAGCGGATTCCGATACTTCTCATGCAGAGCGCGAAGAAAGCGGACGCCGCCGCGCACGTTGTCCGCAGGATCGCAAAGATCAACCTTGAAGCGTCGCGCCGTCTCCGGTTTCAATTGCATCAAGCCGAATGCGCCCTTGTCGGACAGTGCGATCGAATTGAAGTGGCTTTCCGCCTTCGCGACCGATTGCACAAAATCTGGATAGAAATTCTCCTCTGTGGCGATGCGCACGACCAGCGCGCGCGCCGCCTCCGGCGCCATCGCCTTGGCGTCGGCGCAGGGAGCGGTTGCGGCAAAGGCGGTATCGATTCGTTCGATTGCAGGAGGCGGCGTATTAAGGGGCAGGATTCGGCCCGAGGCGTCGACGGCGGCCAGCCTGGGCGGCGCAGCGGCATCCTGCGCGCTTGCGGTCCCGAGAACCGCCAGGACGCTGCACCCGAGCGCTGCGATGCGAGTCGACATGCCACCCCGCCTCCATTTTCTAATAGACAATATATTGAATGTTGATAACTTGGCAACAGGATTAAACCATGCGTCCCCTGCTCTGACTCCCGGAGGATGGATGAAACGCGGTGCAGTTCTGTTGACGGCCGTCGGCCTTTTGTGCGCGTTCGGCATCGCCGTGAGCGCGCGCGCGCAAGATGCGTCATTCGGATGCAAGGTCCTGCTATGCACGGCCGCAAGCGCGCCGGGCTGGTCGGGCATCCCCTATTGCGTGCCAGTCATGCAGACCCTGTTCCGCCAGTTGGCGAAGGGCGGCGGTTGGCCGACCTGCTCCGAGGGGAATGCCAGCGGGCTTGGCTACGAGCCCTATCAGGCGTGTCCGGTTGGGCTGACCCCCGTTCAAGCATCGTCGGACGGCGGAGCAGGTCTCTCCTCCGCGCCCAACGGCAATCTTTGCGCTGATCTTTCAAAGCCGCAACAAGTCTGTACGGGCGGCGACGGCGGTTGCACCACGACCTACCCAACGACGGCGCGAGAGTCGCGGAGCGATCCTTACTACGTCGACATCAACACGGCGAACGGCGCCCAGCGCTTCTATTTCTCCTTGCAGGGCTACTAATATGGGAAGAGCTGGGATTCTCGCCGTCGCCATCGCGCCGGTTCTGGCGTGGAACGCCGCAATCGCAGGACCCGCCGCATCGCGATGGTTCCCAGTCCCCGTAAATGCTCTCTATCTGACCGGCGACAGCTGGTCCGACGGTGGCGTCACCTATCGCCTCTATGGCGTTCAATCCTGCCTTCGCGGAACGAACTTCACCAACGCGCACGGTCTCCAACGCGACTGCGGAGAGGCCTCGCTTGCCATGCTGGTGGCGCTCATCCGCGATCTGCGACCGCATTGTTATGACGCTGCCGAGCAGCCTGGGACCAAAACCATCTTCGTGTTCTGCGTCGCGAGCCGCACGACCGGCGCCGGCGCCGGATCACGGATCGATCTCGGCACGGCGCTGATCGCCACGGGTTTCGCCTTCGCCGCCCTGAAGCCAGATGGTCAGCCCGCGCACGCGCCGTACTTTGTCGCGCAGCTTGTCGCGCAACGCGCCAACGCGGGTTTGTGGGCCTTTCCCGACCTGCCCGAACCGAATGCCATCATCCTGCGTGCCCTGCATGAGCAAACGCCGACAGCCTCACCTGAGGCGCTAACGTCATCTCCGCAAACGCCAACACCTTGATAGCCATCCAGCAACTTCGGGAGAGAGACTATGAGAACGACGAATCTTTTCATCCTGCGGGGCCGCGTCGGTCAGACCCCGAAGGCCTTCAACAAGGCCGCCAAGATCAACGTGGCGACCGACCGCGCATGGACCGACGGCAAAGGCGAACGGCGCGAGGAGACGGATTGGGTGACGGTCACGATCCTCAACGAAAAGGCGGCGGAATGGGCGATCGCGAACATCGCCAAGGGCGACGCTGTCTACGCCGAATGCCGGGTGGCCGATGGATCCTACAAGAAAGATGGTGAAACCATTTATACGACCGACATCATCGCCAACGTCTTCCACAAGCTCGATCTCGGGTTGCGCGATGAGGTCGCATAAACTCCTTGCTGGCGTGCTGTCAGGTTTTGCCGTCTTCGCCGGTCACGCGGGCCTTGCGCAAACACTCAGCCCGACCCCTGGCCTCTACTTCCCGAGAGCCGCCGTTCAGTCGCCGCCGCTGCGCGTCGAGGTGATCGACGGAACACGCTTCCGCGATATCGAGACCCAAGCGGTCTATCGGCTCTATGGAATCGACACCTGCGCACCCGATCAAACCGCGCGCCTCGGCCGCCAGCTTTGGCCCTGTGGCACGATGGCGACAGCCTGGCTCGCCACGGCGACGCTCAACGCCTGGCTTGCCTGCAGAACCTTGCGCGACGAGGCCGGTGAGCATTTGGTCCGATGTGCCTCGGCCGGTCATCAAGATATCGCTGCGGATATGGTGCGTGAGGGCGTCGCCGTCGCCCGTCCGTCGTCGCCGGACGACCCCGGCGTCCGCGCTTATGAGTTGGCCGAGCAGGACGCTCGCAAGGCGTATCGCGGTCTGTGGTCAAGCACCTTTCAGATGCCTTGGGACTGGCGCGCGGCTCCGGACGCCAAGCGCCAAGCCGCGCGGCAGGGCGAGGCGACGCCGTGATTCGCCCGGCCCATAGCGTGATCGCGCCCCTGCTGATCGTATTGGCGGGCTGCGCCGCGCCGGCGGCGCCTGTCGTTGAACTTGGACCACCGGCGCCCGAACCGCTCTATAGTCCCGAACAGGTCAAGCCGGGCCGCCTCGAATATGCACCGGATCGCTCGACTTTCGCGCCCCTGCTGACGGAACGATTTTTTTACCCGACGCAGCCCGAGGCCAACGCAGCCTATCTTCGTCTGCTCGCGGCAGCGCCGGGCGATCGCAGCTACCCTGCCTCGATCTGGTTGTTTGGATGTAAGCCCGGCGCGCTCGATGAACAGACCGCGCGCGTCACACGATACCGGGGTCCGGTCGTCCATTGTGCGACGGATTTTCTGGATGGATCCGGACGGCGATTGCGGCGCGAAACCGCGAATTATTATTACTACGCCTCAGTGTGGAACATGCAGTCCGTCTATCCACCGCGTGTCGCCGCGCCGTGGCGCAATCGCGAGCGGTCGCCCAAGGACTTCTGGTGGTGGGTGCCTGGCCGGCCTCGCTACGAATAGGAGGACGGGTCGTGCGTGGCGGGCCGGCGTCGACAAAGCAGAGACAATATATTAGATGTTATCATCGCTCCAGAGCTGCTTTGAGCAATTGACGGGACGCGGGGCAAGCACCCTGATCGCGGGAATAATGATGATGATCGAGCTCACCACTGCTGCTCATCCCCAATCGCTCACTCCCGATCCCGCGGCGTGGCGACCGATGTCATACGCCAACCTTCAAAAACCTTCATCGCAGACGGCGACCTATGTCGACATCTGGAAAGACGCCATCGAGGCAAATAATCGCGCTTACAAAGCACGGGGCGATCTCCGGTTTTCCGGCGGCAACGCCCCGGTGACGGAGGCCCACTTCGTCATCTGGAGCGCCCGGCGTTCCGTCGTTCTCAGCGTTCTCGACACCGCAATCGAGTGCTCCGTCAAGCAGGTCGCGCCGGACGCCCATGCAACAGTAAAGCTCTGCCCGATGCGGATCGCGATCTATGAGGATTTGCAGGTCAAGACGATGGATGGCGGCCGTGGCTGCTTTCTCGAGCTCGCGCCGGGAGCCGCGCCGGACCCCGAGGCATCGGTGGCCTATGCGTCTTACGACGTTGCCACAAAGACAGTGAAAACCGGAATGATCGTCAACCACAAGGCCGTGGACGGATGCTCCCTCGAGCTTCCGCTGTATCGCCAATGAAGGTCCGACTCACAACGCCGCGTGCCGATGCGCACACCAACCAGCCGCCGCCCCCAGGGCGTGCCGGCGTCGCGTGCTTTTCGTTGCAGGAGAATCGCTCATGAATCCTCGACATCTCTTATCGATCAGCATTGGCGTCTTCGCCATGGTTTCGGTCGCAACGCCGTCCGTCGCGGCCGATGCCGCCTTTGCCTACAAGACGTCGTATCGGAACGTCACCAAGGATCCGGACAATATCTGGACCGGCGACGCGCTCGCGCCCAATCCGAAGGGCACCGTGACCATTCATGAGTACCAGCTTCGCACGAGCCAGGGCGACTGGTTGATCTCGCAAATCTGGAACGAGGATTGCTCGTCGGGCACGTGCCCCACGCGTCTTGTCCAGATTGGGCCCGATGGGCATCGCGCAATCCTTGTCGATGACATGATGCACCAGATCGTGCCACTCAACGACCCACGCTATGCGGGTGCGCCCGCGACGAAAGCCCAAACCGAGTTCGCAGAGCACCCTTTCCTGCTGAGCGATGACGGCAAGACCCTCCTGAATGGCGATTACAAATTCCAGCTCGCCGGAGGCAGACCGTGAGCGTCTCAACAGCCATCCGGCAGGTGCTCGTCGACGCAGGTCTCCTGTTGTGTTTTTCTGCCGCCGCAGCCCTTGCCGGTCAATCCGCCGCGAGCCTCACGGCCGCCGGGATCCCTTCCAATTGCGCCGATTTCGCCGCCAAGGTATCCAGCAGTGAAGGTAATTTCGGGACCACCAACCAATATGGTTGCCTCGGTGCCTTCCAGTTCTGCCCGGGCACCATCGAACGATACTACAGTGGCAGCGCCCAGAGTTTCCTCAACAGTCCATCCGCGCAGACCGCCGCCTGGACGCAATATGAGGAGAATTCCTGGGGCCAGGCACAGAAGAACGGGTTGACCTCGCTTGTCGGTCAGCAGGTGTGCTCGGGCGGAAAATGCGCGACCATCGATCAGTCGGCGATCCTCATGGCGTGCCAGTTCGGCTGCGGGGCGAACGGAAAGCTCGCCAACTATGCGGCAAGCGGAGATTGCAACGCCCGCAATGTCAAGGACGGCAACGGCGTGAGCGTCTGCACGTATTTGGTGCGCGGATCAGGCTACGACGTCTCGTGCTTCACCGGCCAGCAATCCGCGGTGTGCGCGCAGACGCCGACCGGACCTGGGGATTTTCCAACTTCGACTGGCATCGCCGCGAACCCGCCCGCGGCCGGTAGCGCCTCGATCGTCGTCGCCCCGACCGACGTCTAGGCGGCGCCTTGTCGTCAATTTCTCTCCGAGGGATCGCGGATGATGAAATCGGCGAAGGCGCGCAGTTGCTCTTCGGTCGCACCGCAAAGATCGCCGCCGCGATAGTGCGCATGGACAAGCGCCCAGAACACCACCTCATCGGAACGGCCTGCAAATAACGCCTTCTGCAGCGTTCGTCCAATGAGTGTCACAGCACGCGCATGGTCGTATCGTGTGCGCAGTTCTTGAGCGACGATCTTAGTATCGGCGGTTCGAATCACCTGACGTTCCTCCTATCCTTTCTTGATGTGACGTGACGCGCGGCGCTAAGCCGCCGAAGGCAGCAGGTCTGGCAGCACCGGGTCATCACATCCGCGTGCCTGGCGGATCGTGGCGAGCGTTTCGCGATTGAAGGACATGCGCAGCGCGACCACCTCATCGCGGCCGATGCGCTTGGGAAAGCCCAGCGGTCGTACGAAGAACCGCAACTGCATGGCGATCACCATCAGACGCCAATCGATCGCGACCGTGACAGTGTCGACCCGGTGTGCCATCCCCCATTCGACGACGCCTTGCGCGAGCTCGAGAAAGGGGCCATCCGCACGCGGCCGCATCTCGCGGCTGCCCGGGGCAACACAAAAGCGCGTCCACTCGAAGACGCGCGGACCGCGCGGCGGACGGCGATGACACAGATCGGTCAGGACGTCGCTGAGGAGATGTGGCCTGGTCGTCGGCAGAAGACGCTGATACCCGACGATCTCGTCGCCACGAAGGCAGATCTGGTGAATCGCATGAACATCGTCGAAGCGGTCGCGCTCCAGGCCGTCCGGCTGGCGCAGGTCCATCCAGCCCTTCTCGTCGACAAAGATCGAATGACGGAAACGGAAGACTCGATCCATCAGCGAGGCGTGCCGACTGATGTCCGAGCCAGGAATGACGATGAGCATTGAAGACTCCTCAGCTTGTGGGACAAGCCGAGTTGGTCATGAACCGAATCGGAGCGGTATGGTCACAAAGCACCATTGCGCGACGGTTCGCTCACCGGTTGCACAACCTTAGAAGGCTTCTGATCATGGGGTGGTTTCCAGTCGGTAAGTCACAGAGCCAGCAGTTCACACGATGGCCAGATCCAAATCCGTGAGGATCGTCGCAAGATCGCCGCGGCAATCGACGAGGCGTGGCGTCGCGACCGCCACCAGCTTTGGTAAAGCCCTGTCGAAGACAACGACGTTCGTCTCGCCGTTGAGCCGCGAGTCGTACATCAGGCCGTCAGGTTTCGTGTCGTGCGCCCAAAGCGCCCGCGACCAGACGCGGGCAAGACCCTGCGCGCTTGCGCGCGCGACGTCGGTCGGAATTCCCATGCGAACGAGACCATCGCCACGCAGGTCGACGACCCTTAACGCAGCCTCGACCCGGACCTCGGCGCAGCTCCACGCCTCGAGCTCCGCCCATTCGATCGGGAAAGTATGGGTTCGGGCGACACCTCGGTCCCGCAGAATCGTTTCGACGAAACACACCTTGATGCTGCTGCCGAAGTAAACGACGCCGAAACGCTCCGGCGGGACCAACGTCGTCTCGGGATCGCTGAACCGGCTCGGGCCGAAACCATAGCCAAGCGCGTCCGGGAAGCGGCTCTGGTAAAGCCGCCGCCATGCCGCGCCACGCGCGACGTCGACAAGCGACAGCGCGCGCGATGCAAACCCGGCCGGCGGCAACGGTCCTGGCGACGACCCGGTCAGGAGAAGGCGCCTCTGCCGATGGTCTCCGCGGTTGCCATCACGTCGGCGATGCGGCCGGCGCGAAGTGCCTCGAGCCCGCTGCGGCCGTCAAGTTCGCCATGCCCTTCGAGCAAAAAACGGTAGATCGTCCACGGATGATCTCCCAAGACCTCAAAGAGTTGCGGCAGGCTCGGGATCAGGCCGCCCGACTCGCTGACTTGCCACTTTGGAAAGCGGACGCCGCGCTTCGGGCCTTCGAGACCAAGCACCTCGTGGCGCCGCCGTTTTTTATGCACCGTTTCACGGGTCGCGCCGATCTCCTCGGCAAACGCATCCGCCGACAGCATGTCCGTGCCGTTCAAGATTTCAGCGACCCGCGCAGAGCCGCGCTGACGCGCGGCTGCCAAGGCCGTATCAAGCATATCGCCCTTCGGGGGTGAGACCTCCTCGACCGCGATCTGCGGAGCCGCAGCCTTGGGATCGACCACGACGGTCATCCGCACCGACCTGCCGGTCCGTTCCGCGTGCTTCATGGCGTTCGCATAACCGGACAAGAGCCCTCGCGCCGCCTTGCGGCTGGCGACGTCCTTTCCGATCGACCCGAACGAGGTTGCAAAGCCGAGCGTCAGCGGCTCGCGCCGCGCGGCGCGTTTCCGCGCATTTCCGCGCTTTTTCTGTGTGACAGTCATGAGCCACCTCCAATCAATGCTTCGCCCAATATGGTGGCTTTCGTCAGTTTCGTCAACTTCGTCAGGACGGCTGGGGCGGGCCGCCTTCCCTCACCTCGGCGGGCGTCAGTTGGGTGAGCGGCCGCGACAACAGGGGTGATCTTCAGGCGGCAAGGCAACCCCTTGACCGGTCGGCACAAATCCGAGCTCGTCGCAAAGATCGCGAAAGGCAGCTCGGCAGCGCTCTTTCTCGGCCTCTGCGGCATCGCACTGACGCTGCTGTTGTTCGGGGGACACATCTTCCGTCCGGCAGACAGGGCAGGTCGCCCGGTGGGCGATTCGCTCCCACGCCACCAAAGCGGTCACATATGCCCGGTGCGCGGCGACGGTTCGCGCCTCCAGTGATCCCTCTTGAGCTGATCTCAGCTTGGGCACCGCATGTTCCCCGGATAAGGATTTGTCTGCGGTACGCCCCCGCAAACGATCCCTCGCTGACTCTTGGTGATCGGGGAGTTGGAAACCGTACGAAACGGCCCTGTGGCCTTTAGTTCGGGTGAACCTGTTGCATACGCCACAGGCTCCCCGACCATAAGGTCAAGGAGTGCGG
>NZ_JBXAHF010000005.1:0-425644 GCF_058794875.1 Afipia sp. GW823-FHT06G09 | reverse complement strand
AGGGATCTGTTCCCGAATGGTGGAGACCTGTCTTGCTCCACATTCTGGAGTGGCTTGAGGCCGATGACGCCGGACGGCCCACCCGTCATCGGCCCAACGCGTTTCGACAATCTCTATCTGAATACAGGCCACGGCACATTGGCGGCCGTCTTTCCATTGGCGCTACCGCCGGACCGCGAGGATGGTCTCGGCGTTATCCTGTTGAACTCGAATGCGGATACGCATTTCTCCTTCACCAACGCTTTGGGATGATTTCGGCCGAGCAGGTGAGGGGATCTGAGATTGCAGCCGCGCAGCATCCTCAGGCGCACGGGATCATTGCGCTTCACCACCATGTTATTGAGCACCCAAGGCGGCAAAGGTGTTGTCGGAACGGATCGGCACGGCGCTGGTCAACGGAAACTGGTTTACCCGGCGGCTTCAGGCGCTGAAAGGCCGGGTGGTGCTCATGCACGGTCATCGGCACATTGACCGAAGTGGAAAGTGCGCCGGACTTTCGATCGTGTCAGCACCATCTCCGGTGATGGAAGCCACCGATGACGCCGATACTTATTGCTACATTCATGCCTTGGCGGCACAAAGCGGGGGACAGTTCGGCTCGCTGCCACCTGAACGTGTCGTCGTGAATGCCAGGTACCCGGCCGACAGCTGGACATCAGGCATGCACTGTTGGCAGGGATGCCCGGATGCGTTCCGGGAAATCGGATGCGCCATCAGCGGCTCGCGCCGCCTCGTTAATCAGGGAACGCCGCCGGAGTTCATCAAACGGCAGTGTCGTGTCAACCCGGCCCGAGTGGTAGAGGTAGCTGTCGATCAGACCATTAAGAAGATGGCGGACGTCGAACCGGCCGGCTCGTCCGGCGGCATTCGCGTAGCGGATGATGTTGATCGTGCAGCTGTTGGTGAGCAGGTTATATAATTCCGGCCGGTCGGCGAGCTCGTTGATCCGCGTCAGGTAGACCAGCAGCAGCCGGCGGGCGTCGTCTGCCGAAGCGTTGAGACGATAGAGATAGACCGGCTCCCGCCGATGGTTGGTGCGTACGCCGACCAGGTCGCGCTCACTGCCCACCAGATAGATCAACTCGAATTTCTTGAATAGCGAGGCGACTGGCGCAAAGCCCTCACCAATCTCTGGCCGTGTTTCAATGGAGATGCTCAGCGGCGGCGCGTTGTCGAAGGTGAAACTTACGAAAGTGTGTCCGACCGATCCTTCGGTGAAGTAGGACACGTAGAAATCGAGGCCGGTCAGATGCGATAGCGACACCTCGCTCTCCTCCCACCGCACCGTAAAATCGTTTCGGCTACGATAGTGTGCCAACTCAGTCGCCGGTTGACAGCAATCACCAAGGGCGCGTCGATAAATGACAATCCACTCTCCGGGGTTGGTCCCGTGGCGGTTTTGTATGGCGTTACTACTGTTTCACTCGTGGGACTGTTGCCGCTCCCGCGCCGGGGTGGGCCGTGTCACCCGATATCTGAATCGTGGTGAAGGTCTGATGACCTCGACCGACCCTTGCGATATCGCGGAACGAGATTCAGGACCGCGCGAGAGCGATCACCTTTCTCCGTCTGTAACGAACGCAGTCGCTGTTCAAAGCGTTGCCATTGCCTTCGGCGAGAAAGGCGCAAGTTCTGCAAAACGCCTGTCGCGCACCTTGGCCGTCCAGTTCGGATCAGTAATCAGCGCGCGACCGACCGCGACCAGATCGAACTCGTTGCTCGCGAGCCGTGCTTCAAGCTCGCCAAGGTCGCCGACTTCCGCGCTTTCGCCCTTGTAGGACTGAATGAAATCGCCGCCTTTCAGCCCTACTGATCCCACCGTAATCGTGGGCTTGCCAGTCAGCTTCTTGCTCCAGCCGGCGAGGTTGAGATCGGAGCCCTCGAATTCTGGCTCCCAGAACCGCCGCGTCGAGCAATGAAATATATCGGCACCGGCATCGACCAGTGGCTGAAGGAACGCCGCGAGTTCATCCGGTGTATGCGCCAGCTTTGCGCTGTAGTCCTGCTGCTTCCACTGGGAGAACCGGTGAATGATGACGAACTCCGGCCCCACGCGCTGCCGGATTGCCTTGATGATGTCGGCGGCGAAGCGGGTGCGCTTGACGAGATCTCCGCCGTAATCGTCGCTGCGGCGGTTAGACTGTTCCCAGAAGAACTGGTCCACCAGATAGCCATGAGCGCCATGAAGTTCGACCGCATCAAAGCCGATTTCCTTGGCGGCTGCAGCCGCCTTCGCGAAAGCCTCGACGGTGTCGGCGATATCCTCGTCTGTCATCGGCTCGGCGACCTGCTTGCCAGAGCCTGACAATCCGGATGGGCCGTCGGATTTGCCCTCCGGGCGCGGTCCGGTGCCTGGCTTGCGTACCATGCCCTGATGCCAGATTTGCGGTGCAATCTTTGCGCCGGCCGCATGCACCTCTTTCACCACACGGCGCCAGCCGTCGAGGCTCTTCTGGGCGTAGAAGTTGGGGATATTCGGATCATTCGATGCACCTGCGCGATCCACAGTCGTGCCTTCGGTGATAATCAATCCGACGCCACCTTCCGCGCGGCGGCGATAGTAGGCTACGACATCCTCACCGGGCGTCCCGTCCGGGCTTTTGGATCGCGTCATCGGCGCCATCACAACGCGGTTCGTCAATGAAAGCGATTTGTGCTGGAAAGGACGGAACATCGGGTTTGTGGTCGTCATGAAGCCCTCGCGAAAGGTTGGCTGGCGATTTCTGCTGAAAATTGTGTGATTGCGGATCCCACCACGTCAATTCAAAACGGTGGCGCGGCAGCTATGCAATGCCCTCGGCAAGCACATCCGGCTCATCCGGATTGTCCTCTAGGCTCCCCGGAAGGCAACCTTGCCGCGAAAATCCTTGGGGCCGTGCTCGACCACGGCTTGCACACCGGCCTTGAAGTCCGCGCTGTCGAAAAGTGGTGGGCCAAGATCGAGCAGCAATTCGTCCGCGGCGCGCACGCCGTGGTCCAGGAACGCCCGCATCAGGCGCTTGGTCGCTGCATGAGCTTTGGTCGGCCCGTTGGCCATGTTTCTGGCCCATGCCGTGGCTTCTGCTTGCAGTGAGGCCCGAGGAACAACCCGGTTGATGATGTTCCAGCGTTCGAACGATGCGGCGTCATAAAAATCGCCGGTAAAGCAGATCTCGCGCGCGCGGGCTGGACCGCAGCGCTCGGCCAGAAGATACGCGCCGCCAAGATAGGTGGCAGCACCGATGTGTTGTTCAACCTGCGCAAATTTCGCATCATCAGCGGCGATGATGACGTCACATCGCAACGCGATTTCGAGCGCGGCCGCGAGGCAAAGTCCCTGAACGGCGCAGATGACCGGAATGTTCAGACCTTCCAGCCTTGTGCAGATCGGAATCCCCTGGCTCAGCATCTGACGGGCGCCCTTGCTGTCGACACCGACAAAGGTGGTCTTCACGTTGACGCCGCAGCCGAAGTGATCGCCCGCCGCCTGGACCAGGATTGCGCGGACGTCGGACGCCTCAACCTCATCGAGAACTGCTTCGAAAGCCGAAAAAAGGGCGTTATCGGCAAGGTTGATCGGCGGATTGTCGATTGTGATGATGCCGATATTCGCCTGCCTTTCGAAACGCACAGAACTCATTTTCGTCTCCTGCTGATAAGTCCACTAATCTCGATATGCATGCCGCTGGGTTAAATGCCGGGAAGCCGATAACTTTGAAACTGCTCTCGCAGTTCGGTCTTCTTGATTTTTCCGGTTGCGGTGTGCGGAATCGCATCGACGATGGCGACATCATCTGGCATCCACCACTTCGCGATCTTGCCTTCCATGAAGCGGAGAATGTCGGGACCCTTCGTCTTTGAGTCCGGTTTAAGCTGGACGATGAGAAGGGGCCGCTCGTCCCATTTGGGATGACGAATGCCGATGACTGCAGCCTCCAGCACGTCGGGGTGACCGGCGGCCAGATTTTCGAGATCGATCGAGGAGATCCATTCCCCGCCTGATTTGATGACATCCTTTGAACGATCGGTGATCCGCATATAAGCGTGGGCGTCGAGGGTGGCGACGTCTCCAGTATCGAAGAAGCCTTCATCATCAAGGATATCGCCGGTGACCCGATAGTACGCTTTGGCGATGGCCGCCCCGCGCACTTTCAAACGCCCGAATGCCTTGCCATCCCGTGGCAGCTTTTTGCCGAAGTCGTCCGTGATCTTCATCTCGACCAGGAACGGCGGAAAGCCCTGGCTGGAAAGTCGATCGATCTTGTCCCGGCCTGAGAGATTGTCGAATGGCGGTTTGAGAGCCCCAATCGAGCCGATCGGACTCATCTCGGTCATGCCCCAGCCCTGACTCGCCGGAATTCCCATGCGCTCAAAAGCCTCAATCATGGTGGGTGGTGGGGCCGCACCTCCAATTGTCAAACGCTTGAGATCTGGCAATCGCAGGTTGTTGGTTTCCATGTGTTGCTGAAGCATCAGCCATACAGTCGGTACACCGGCAGTCAGCGTGACCTTTTCATCGCGGAGGAGTTCATAGATCGATGCTCCGTCCATTTTTGCGCCCGGAAACACCAGCTTGGTGCCTGTCATCGGAGCATGGAATGCCAGTCCCCAACTGTTGGCGTGAAACAGCGGGACAACAGGCAACACAGTATCAGCGGACTTCAGGCCGATGACGTCGGCCTGTGCAACCATCAGTGAATGCAGCACGTTGGAGCGATGGGAGTAGAGTACTCCCTTCGGATCTCCCGTCGTTCCGGATGTGTAGCAAAGCCCGGCCGCCGTATTTTCGTCGAACGATTTCCATCCGAAATCGCCGTCGACGCTATCGATCCAGTCCTCATAAGCGATTGCACCGCGCAGGCTTGTCGCCGGCATATGTGCGCGATCGGTCAGGATCACAAAGCGTTCGATCGAGGAAAGCTGCGGTGCGATTTTTTCCAGCAGCGGCACGAAGGTGAGATCGGTCAGGAGAACCCGGTCCTGCGCGTGATTGGCGATCCATGCAATCTGCTCAGGAAACAGCCGCGGATTGATCGTATGGCAGATGGCGCCGATGCCCATGATCCCATACCAGGCCTCGAGATGACGCCACGTGTTCCAGGCGAGCGTCGCGACGCGGTCTCCGAGCCTGACGCCATCGCGATCCAGCCGCTGCGCAACCTTCAGTGCGCGCGTTCGGATGTTCAGGTAATTGGTGCGGTGTATCGGTCCTTCAACCGATCGGGTCACGACTTCTCGCGTCGGATGGCAGTCCGCGGCGTGATCGATGATACGGTGGCACAACAGCGGCCAATCTTGCATCAATCCTAACATGGTGCGAAGCTCCTTTAGTTCTTGTCCTGTAGTCAAAAAGAACCCGGCACTCGATGAACGAGTGCCGGATTAGTCCGGGTGGAGCTACATAGGTTTGTTTTCGCTGCTG
The DNA here is from genome assembly GCF_058794875.1 of Afipia sp. GW823-FHT06G09. Lineage (NCBI taxonomy): Bacteria > Pseudomonadati > Pseudomonadota > Alphaproteobacteria > Hyphomicrobiales > Nitrobacteraceae > Afipia > Afipia sp. GW823-FHT06G09. The sequence goes on along the minus strand of NZ_JBXAHF010000005.1, from coordinate 420,243 downwards.
AGAATTGGGCCGAACAGCTCCCACTGATCCTTGGAAAAGCGAATCATCTGAAGCTGCTCGATCGGCCGGTAGTCGTTCGCGCTCGTCTTCACGCGAATGCCCGGCAAAAGCATATTCACGTCCATATCGAGATTGGCGGCCTGTTTCATAACGTTTTCGCGGGTCAGGTCGTCGCCGCACTGCTTTAGCACCTGCACCATGATTTGCGTGACCGCGTACCCATAGACATAGAGGCTATCGGCCCGGTCCGCGTCCGGCAGATACTTGTCCATGAACGCGTTCCACTCGATCATCCCGCGATCGCTCTTCCATTTCGGATCGGTAGCGTCCTTCAGGTAATAGGCACTGAGCACGCCCTGCGCATTCTCGAAGCCAGCAGGCTTGATGACGCCTCCAATTGTGGTCGCGACCTGCGGGATGATCTGAACGACCTTCCAGTTAAGCTCGCCGACCTTCCGGATGCTTTGTGCGACGAACTTTGGTGTTCCGATATTGATGAAGACCGTCGGATTCGCAGCTTTGATTTGTACGATTTGGGAATCGATGGTGGGCGCCGAGACTTCGAAGGGCACTTCGGCGACGATCAGCTTTCCGGCCTTTTCGCCGAGCGCTTCCTTTAGACCAATCAGATAGTCCTTTCCAAAGTCGTCGTTCTGATACAGCACGCCGATTTTGGCGTCCGGATAAGTCGCGAGGATATACTGCGCGTAGATTCGCGCTTCGCCGCGATAACTCGGCAGAAGTGCCATGGTCCAAGGATAGTTTGCAGGGTCAGCCCATTTGTCCGCGCCGCTCGTCACGAACAGTTGTGGCACCTTCCTCTGGTTCATGTACTTGTGGATGGCAGTGTTGCCTGGCGTGCCGAGGTTGCTCAGCAAAAGCAGAACCTCGTCGCTCTCGATCAGCTTTCTGGCCTGTTCGACGGTCTTTGGCGGACTGTAGCCATCATCATAAGAAATATAGGTGATCGTACGGCCATTGATGCCGCCGCCGTCGTTGATCATCTTGAAGTAGGCGGCTTGCGCCTTTGCGATGGCTGAATAGGCCGACGCCGGACCGCTATGCGGAGATGTGTTGCCGATTTTGATCTCGGTATCGCTCGCTCCAGGATCGTACCGCTTCTGCGCGAATGCCGCATCGCTCGTGGCGAGCCCATATGCTACGATCAATCCAAGCGCGATTTTTGTGAGTGTCTTGAAATTCATGATGCCCTCCCAGGCCTTACGACCTTGCGTCGCCTTTTTCGGCTTTTGGCAAAGTCGCGTAAGCTAAGCAGGGGGTGTTTGCCGGCCCCAACGAAAATCTTGAACTGGCGCTATTCAACCGTGAGGCGCAAGCAAGCCGATCTCCGATCATTCATGGATGAATAGCGGTTATTCACAATTTTAGTAGCTGGATGCAGTATCGGCTGCTCTGATCACACCCAGAACGTCCGATGCCCGGTCGGATGGCGAAGGATAATGCAGGAACTCTGGATGGAGTATTCGGAAAACCATCCGATTTCATGCCCGCCGGTCCAGCTTTAGCCGAAAAGCGCACCGTCTCTCATGATGGACCGCCGATCTTAATGTCGGGCGACTTGATCAAGACAATTCAGGAGGAAACAACGTGAGCGAGACAAAAGCTGCTGTGGGGCAGGTTCGAACCGAGGTGCACGGTCATGTACTGAAGATCATTATCGACAACGCGGCCAAGAAGAATTCCTTCAGTCCGCAGATGATGAATCAGATGTCCGATGCGCTTACCCTTCTGCATAATACTGACGATTACTGGGTCGGTGTGGTCTGTGCAGAGGGGAGCGACTTCACTGCCGGTCTTGATATGCCGAAGTTCTTCGGTCCGACAGCGGACAAGGACGCGCTCAAGCTAAAGGAAGGCAATGTTGACACGTTCGCGCTTCAAAAGCGTTGCCGAAAGCCGGTTGTGACGGCGGTTCAAGGCATCTGTTTCACGATCGGCATTGAAATGATGCTTGCGGGCGATATCGTTATCGCGGCCAGTGACAGCCGTTTTTGTCAGATGGAATCCAAGCGCGGCATCGCTCCGCTGGGCGGCGCGCATTTTCGCTTTTTGACGCGCGCTGGTTGGGGCGACGCAATGTATCATCTCTTCCTTTGCGATGAATTTTCGGCGGAGCGAGCCTACAAAATCGGTCTGGTCCAGGAGGTCGTGAGCCCTGGCCAGCAGATCCAGCGCGCAATGGAGATTGCGCAGACGATCGCAAAAAATGCGCCGATCGGAATTCAGGTCACAAAGGAAGCCGCACTGAAGTTCATCGAGAGCGGCGAGCGGTCCGCAATCGACTACATTCCCAAGATCAGGGATCGCGTGTTCAACAGCGAAGACTTCAAGGAAGGTATCCAATCCTTCGTCGAGCGCCGCGCCGCGGTATTCCGCGGAAAGTAGCCGCATCCGAGACGGCAACCTTTCAACTCATCAGAGGGACGACAAGCGACATGGGAAGCATCAAGAAGGCATTCGATCTGACCGGCAAGACCGCACTCGTTACAGGGGGCTCGCGCGGGCTTGGGCTTCAGATCGCCGAAGCACTTGGCGAGCAGGGGGCAAAAATCGTCCTCTCGTCGCGCAAAGCCGGTGATCTGGAAGAAGCTCAGGGCCATCTCGCCAAGCTTGGCATCAAAGCGGACTGGATCGCAGCCGACAATTCCAAGGACGAAGACATCAAGCGGCTCGCGGATGGCGCAATCGCCAAGCTCGGCAAGGTCGACATCCTCGTGAACAACGCCGGTGCGACCTGGGGCGCGCTGACCGAAGACCATCCCATCGAAGCATGGGACAAGCTTATGAACCTCAATATCCGCGCGCTGTTCGTGCTTAGCCAGCAGATCGGCAAGAAATCGATGATTCCCAACAAGTACGGTCGGATCATCAATATCGCGTCGGTTGCCGGCCTGTTCGGCAGCAGCGGTGAGATGCAGACGATCGCCTACAACACCAGCAAAGGTGCGGTGGTGAACTTCACCCGCGCTCTTGCGGGCGGTTGGGGCCGACATGGCATCACGTCCAACGCGCTTGCGCCCGGTTTCTTCCCGTCAAAAATGACCAAGGGAGTGATCGCATCGGTAGGGGTCGACAAGTTGACCGAAGGCGTACCGCTACGCCGCCTTGGCGATGATGACGATCTCAAGGGTGCTGCGCTATTGTTCGCCAGCGAGGCCGGAAAGCATATTACCGGGCAGATCTTGGCCGTCGATGGCGGTCTGACGGCCGTGCTGTCGTCGTCCTAAGTTATCAAACCCGGCCCGGAAACGGGCCGGGTTTTTGATTATCGGTCGCGTCGTCACCTGATTAAGGGATGATGAGAGCGAGACTCTCCGCCACCAGAGCTGGCGACTGGCTGTTTTCAATCTCCAGAGTTGCCTTGCTCCTGATCAGGAATTGCCCGTTGTCTTTCGGCTCGATGCCGGCCAGAGCCAGTTGCAGGCGAACGCGCTCGCCTGCCTTTACCGGCGTAATGAATCTGACTTTGTCCAGCCCATAGTTGATCACCGCAGAAGCATCTGTGGGAGCCAGCCCCAGCTTCATTGCCAGTGCCGCGACCAGCGAGAGGCTGAGGTATCCGTGCGCGATCGTGCCGCCGAACGGGCTTTCTTTCCTGGCTCGATCAATATCGACATGAATCCACTGGCGGTCGCCGGTGCACTCCGCGAACTGATTGATCCTGGATTGGTCGACATCGACCCAATCCGAAGCTCCGAGGCTCTGGCCAACGAAGTCCTTTACGTTGGCGAGCGTGATTTCCCTCATGTCAGTTAGCACCTTTCGCGGTTATGATGGGCATTGTCGTTGCTGCGGGAACGACCGCCATGGCAGATATTTTGAGCCCATCGACAGGAATGAATAGCGATTTCGCCATTCAGGACTGAATAGCTATTCGCCAAATTCTCCCTACCTCTTCGGACCGGGCGCGTTCAGCTTGCTTCCCAAGGACCCGGACTCAACGGAGCCCAAGGGAAACGCCAATCATGACCAATTCGATAGCCTCGGCGCGTAACGTCGCGCCAGTCGAGACACTTGCAGACATTGTGCGATATCACGCAGCTCGGACCCCGAATGCCGTTGCTCTCAGTTTTGAGGGCAGGGAGACGACCTACGGTGGTCTCGACGCAACTTCAAATCAGGTTGCAAACGGCTTGATTGCTGCCGGCGTTGAGCCGACGGGCCGAGTGGCCATTCTCGACAAGAATAGCGACATGTTCTTTTCGGTTCTTTTGGGTGCCGCCAAGGCGAACGCTGTGACGGTGCCGGTAAACGCGCGGCTCGCGGCGCCGGAAATCGCGTTTGTGATCAACGATGCCGGAGTGGAAGTCCTTTTTGTCGGTGAATCGTTTCTGGAAACGATAAACAGTATTCGCAACCAACTCATCACGACCCGGAAGGTGATCGTTCTTGATGCATCTTACACAGCGTGGCGCGATGCGCAGAGCAGCCATGATCCCGGCTTGGTCTTGCAGCCTGATGACGTTTGCATTCAGATGTACACAAGCGGGACGACAGGTCACCCCAAGGGAGTTCAGCTGACCCATCGGAATTTTTCGCTGACGTCGCCCAGGGTGTTTGACCTATGGGGCGACTGGTCGCCCGGCGACACGTTACTGATTACAATGCCGCTGTTTCATATTGCCGGTAGCGGGACCGGGGTTCTGGGGCTGCTGGCCGGAGTGAAGGTCATTATTCTCCGCGAATTTGTTCCATCTTTGGTCCTTGACGCGATTCAGCGCCATCGTGTTACGGCGACGTTTCTTGTGCCTGCGATGATTCTGGTACTTCTGTCAGAAAAGAATATCGATCAGGTCGACCTGTCGTCACTGAGGCGTGTGATCTATGGCGCATCGCCAATCCCAATCGATCTGCTTAAAAACGCACTTCGCGTGTTCAAGCGAACAGGGTTTGTTCAGGTCTACGGCCTTACGGAAACGAGTGGGGTCATCACGGCGCTTTTACCGGAGGATCATTCTCGCGTCGACAGCGAGGTAATGAAGTCATGCGGTCGGTCGATCGATGGTGTCGAATTGCGAATAGTGGATGCTCTGGGAGCATCGTTACCTCCGCGCGAAGTAGGGGAGGTCGTCTGCCGGACGACAAGGAATATGAAGGGGTACTGGAATCGTCAGGAGGACACAGCCAAGACGCTCAGAGGAGAATGGCTCCATACCGGTGATGCAGGATATCTCGACGAGAATGGATACCTCTACATCCACGATCGCATCAAGGACATGATTGTCTCCGGCGGCGAGAACATTTATCCCGCGGAAATCGAGAGCGTGTTGTTCGGCCACCCGGATGTGGCCGATATCGCGGTCATCGGGGTGCCAGATGAACGGTGGGGCGAAGCGGTCAAGGCGCTTGTGGTGCCGATGCAGAATGCCGTTGCGGATGCGGATAGTATTTTGCGATACGCGCGGGAGCGCCTGGCAGGCTACAAGATTCCCAAGTCGATCGAGTTCCTGTCGGAGATGCCGAGAAACCCATCCGGAAAAGTGCTGAAGCGCAAGCTTCGTGAGCGGTACTGGCAGGGACGCGACAGACGTGTAAACTAGTCTCGCATGCCCGTCCCATCACCATCCCTTCTTAGGCAGTGCGGAATGCAGACGTGACCGAAGCAAACTGGGATCTGTATCGCCTATTCCTGGTTGTGGCGCGAACTGGCAGCGTTAATCGCGCAGCCAATGAACTGGGGATGAGTCAGCCGACGCTGAGCCGGCGGCTGAAGGAGCTTGAGCGGTACGTTGGAGCCCCGTTGTTTTTCCGCGCGTCGTCGGGGGTCAAGCTCACGCCGGAGGGCGAAGATCTTCGGCGCTCCGCCGGCGATATTCTGTCGGCGTTTGACCTCTTCAATCGCGAACTGCGTTCGCGGGTCGGGCAAAGGTCGTCTGTCGTGAAGATATCCGCGACCGAAGGAATGACGAAGCATTGGCTTCTGCCGCGCGTCAAACTGCTGCGCGGGCTCAACAGTCGCCTGCGTCTCGAACTCACATCGACAATGCATCAGCAGCCCCTGGCGACAAGCGATCTCGACTTCGTCATCAGAATGGGAGACCCGGGCGAAAGTGAACTGATAGGCAAACGGGTAGCCACCGTAGCGTTCGGCATATTCGCGTCGGAAGAATATCTCGCGGCCCATCCTGCGCCGAGAACTCTCGCTCAGCTCAAGGATCACGACATTATTGGCCTCACAGAGGACTTTGCCGGTTTTCGAAGCGAACGCGCCGGCCAGATGCAATTGGCGACGCAGTTCTTTGCGGCAACGGAGGTGCGCAATGCATTGCGCATCCTTCCGGTTGCAAGTCACTTCGCTGCAGCGGCCGAGGGCCTTGGCCTGGCGCTTCTGGCGGTGCCCTTTGCGCAAGCGGAACGGCTTGTCCGGGTGCTGCCGAATGAGACAGCTTTTTTGAATGTGTGGCTGCTTCGTCGCCCTGAAAGCGACCTCAGGAAACTGACCCGGGAGGTCAGACGCCTTCTGGAAAGTGAGTTTGTAAAGTCCAGGAGCTGGTTCTCTGGCAATCAAAGACTTGCCCAAGCTCCAGTTCGGCGCAGGTCCTAGAAGTCAGCGCCTCCTGCATCTATCTGTTCGCGAGACTGAGCGAGCCCCTCTCGGACACCTCATGGATGCGCGGGACGAAACATCAATCGTGTTCTTGATTGTCGCGTCGTGTGCCGCTGCAAGCGCGGCAGTAGCCAGCTTCATTGGCCGCTAGCGTTGCGCCAAACGCAACAGCGCTCTCTCATCGTCAGAGCGACAACACTGCCGTGCAGGATTGGCTGCGCTCGATCTCCCTTTGATCTCTAGGGATTCTGCAGCGGCGCAACCGCGGTGCAGCAATTTTCTGCACGCGTGATACGGCCAGCGTATCGCGCCTTATGAAACGAGTTATTGCCCATCCGGCTCAGGTTGGAATGAATAAAAACTGAGTAGCGATGCCGTTCGGCGTCGGCACAACGGTTGGTCTTGGTGCCTTGGCGCGAGACGCGGATGGAGAGCATGGATGCCGGAATACAACGCTGGGAAGGTTGCGGACTACGCCGATGGCGATCGCAAGGTAATCGTCTGCGGCGACAAGGAGGTCGGCGTTTTCAGGCTCGGTAATGAATTCTTTGCCTGGCACAACCGGTGCGCTCATCGCGCGGGACCCGTGTGTCAGGGACGCATGATGAAGCGGGTGCTGGAGCCGGTGGCGGATGATCGTACCGTTCGCTCAATGGAATATGACGAGAATGAAATCAATATCGTGTGCCCCTGGCACGGCTACGAATTCAGCATCAAGACCGGCGCACATCAAGGCAATGCGAGCGTTCGCTTGCGCAAGGCCGATCTCGCCATTCGCGATGGAGAAATCTATGTCGTCCTCCAGTGAAGACCGCCGTAATGATCAGTACGGCTGGATCGATTCCGTTGCGCCGGATCTGTTACGGGCATCGCGTGAACTTGTCGAAACCGGACAGGCGAGCCGGGTTTCTGATGAATCCGTCGCCAACATCCTGACCGCCGCAATCCGCCTGTATGTGGCGAAATCCGATGGCGAGGAACGGACCTTCAAGCCGATCGCTGGCGAGCGCGACAGCGAGATGACACCCACGGAACTGCTTTCCGCGGTCGCCGAGATGTTGCGGGCGCTTCACCTCAGTCCGATGGAATTAGCGCTGTGGTATCGCCGCCGCCCCGACGAAGACACTTACGCTCAAGGATAATCGCAATGAATAAGCGGGAGACGTTCGGCCCCGAATACGCAAAAACTCAGCAGATCGACGTATACACCGATACGCGCGACGTCCTGGCGCAGGCGAAAAAGAACGCCATCAAACGGGGACTCGACGACTGGTTCGTTGTCGATATCGACGCGCACCATGTCGAAAGTGTCTCTTGGAAGGAAGTGGTGACGTATATCGAGGATCCCGTTATCCGCGACAATGCGATGCGATACCAGATGGAACGCATCGGTGCACCGCCGTATGGTTTGAACGGCGACCTCGGCCTTCGGTATCAGTCCGTCGGCGGACGCATCCCGCATCAGGATGACCAGCGCGAGACGGTGACGGAAACCGATGTCCACCGCGATGTGACCTTGACGCGCCGCGCGATGGATTCGCTCGGTGTCGACAATATGGTTGTGTTTCCGACGCCGATGCTGTTTCTCGGCATGCATCCCCAGACGGAGATGGAGGTTTGGCTGGGCCGAGCTTACAACCGCTGGATGGCCGACAAGATTCTGTCAGCCGATGACCGAATCAAAACCCTGATCTATCTGCCTTTCAATACGCCGAAGGAAGCGGAGCGCGCTGTCCAGGAATTCGGCGACAAAAAGGGTGTGATCGGGTTCTGTGTGACCAGTACGCGCTACAAGCCGGTGCATCACAACGATTACATGCGTCTCTATTCGATGATCGAAGAGACTGGAAAGCCGATCGCTTTCCATGCCGGCTATCACTGGCAGGATCCATCGCTGGCGACCGTAAACCGATTCCTGGGCATGCACGCACTTGGCTTTGCCTGGTGCAACATGGTGCATATGACCAACTGGATCCTGAACGGAATTCCGGAGCGGTTCCCCAAGCTCAAATCAATGTGGGTGGAGAGCGGTCTCGCCTGGGTTCCGTTCCTGATGCAGCGTCTCGATGATCAGTATTTGATGCGTCCATCGGAAGCGCCGCAGCTGAAGCGGATGCCGAGCGAGTATATGAATACGAATTGCTGGTACACGACCCAGCCGATGGAGACGACTCATCCGAAGGCGCTCCAAAACACCTTCGAAATGATCAAGGCGGAGACGCAGCTTCTGTTCGCGTCGGACTGGCCGCATTTCGACTTCGATCTGCCCCAGGAGATTTGTGATCTTCCCTTCCTGACAGAGCAGGCCAAGCGCAACATTCTGGGGCTGAATGCTGCGCGGCTTTTCAACCTCGATCCGACGCCCGTGAAGAAGCTAAAACCGGCGGGATAGTCTCACAAGACAAATCACTAAAAATCAAAAGAACAGTCCAAGGGGGAAACAATGCGAATCGTTTTGATGGCGATCATGGCGATTATGCTCCTTGCTTCGGGGGAAGCGCGGAGTTCGGGATCGGAAATTCCAGGTAACTCAATCCGCATCATCGTGCCATTTTCCGCAGGCGGCCCGACGGACGTGCTTGCGCGCGTGGTCGGCAAGATTCTCGGAGATAAGCTCGGCGTTACGACGTATATCGAGAACAAGCCGGGCGCATCCGGCATTATTGGCACCGAGCCGGTGGTGCGTTCGCCTCCGGATGGCGCGGTGCTGCTGCTGACTGCCACGCACCATGTGATCACGCCGAGCCTCTACAGGAGCATTCCTTACGACACGAAAAAGGACCTGTCGCCGATCGCGCTCGTCGCGGCGGCTCCTAACGCCATTCTGGTGACAAATAGCTTCCCTGCGAAGAATGTTGCCGAGCTGATCGAGATTCTCAAAAAGAATCCGGGCAAGTATTCATTTGGATCGGCCGGAACAGGCAGCGCCAATCATCTGTCGGGTGAGCTGTTCAAGCAGATGGCAGGCGTCGATATCGTTCATATTCCCTACAAGGGGAATGGCCCTGCCATGAACGATCTGATCGGCGGGCATATACCAATGATCTTCGATTCATTGCCGACGGTTGTGAATGCCTCAAAGGGAGGTCTCGTGCGTGTTCTAGCCCTGACCGGCCCGAAGCGTTCGCCTTTGCTTCCTGATGTCCCGACGCTCGATGAGTCCGGCGTGAAGGGTTTCAATGTACAGGCTTGGTTCGGCCTTTACATGCCGCAGGCGAACAACTCGCCGATCTACAAGAAGCTGGTGGCGGCAATGAAGGAAGTGAATGAATCCGCGGAGACCAAGCAGAAACTGGCCGAAATGGGTGTCGAACCTGGCAATCTTTACGGCGATGAGTTCCGCGCTTTCGTGGATAGCGAAATCGAGCGCTGGGCGGTGGTTGTGAAGAAGGCCAACATTCCGCCGGAGTAGTTGCGGCAAAACTAGCAGTGTTGAGCGATAGCAGGCCGGCAGGTGGACATGCCGGCCTGCTTTTTTCTGGCGCGCTTCGTTCCAGCTTGTATGCAAAATGTCGCCGGCCTTATGACTGAAAAGCAGATGCGGAACATCGTACGATCGGTCAAAAACGGCCTTCACTAACGCGCTGGTGCGCAAACGAGGGACGAAAAACGTCTTCATTTCACTCCGGAAGGCCGACCGATGCTTGGGGCTATCTACGCGACGTTCGCGGCGCTGACATTCGCCATGAACAATGCCGCGATGCGGCGCGGGGTTCTGACTGGAACAGCGGCGCAGGCGATTGCCCTGACCGTACCGCTCGGAGGTCTCTGCTTTCTGGCGATGGCGGTCTTTACAGGACAGACCTGGTCGATCAGTTCATTTCCCTTTGTCGCAGCCTGCTGGCTGGCAGCCCAGGGCGTGCTGCAATTCCTGATCGGCCGTTACTTCAACTACGAAGCCAACAGGCTGGTAGGCGTGAATATCTCCGCTCCGATCGTACAGCTTCAGGTGGTCGTGACCATGCTGCTGGCAGTGGTTCTGCTCAAGGAGGAATTTACGGTATTGCAGGCGATTGGGACTGTCCTGATGCTCGGTGGCTCGTTTGGCACGCAGTTGCATAAAACCTCAAAGCCTGAATCGTCCAAACCAGCGGCATCAATGCCCCCGGATCATGCGCTGAAGGCTGTCTTCAAGCCGCGATATCTCCCGGGAGTGATTTGCGGTCTGGGCGCAGCGGTAGCGTATGGTGTGGCGCCATTGCTGGTGCGGGCCGCCTTTGAAAGCACGCCCGTCAAGAATGTGATTGCCGGGGGAGTAATCGCCTATGCCGCGGCAACCGCCGTGCTCGTCGTTCTCGTGCTCCTGCTAAAGCCGTTCCGGCAAAGCATACGCGTTGTGAATCGCAACAGCGCAACGTGGTACGCCGCGGCTGCCGCTCTTGTGGCGGCCTCTCATGGTTTTGTCTATGCGGCGCTGGCTGTCGCACCCTTGATGGTGGTAGTGCCGATTCTGCAACTCTCATTGATATTCAGGATATTCCTGTCGCAGCTCCTCAACCGCGACTATGAGGTGATGAATGCGGCAGTGATCTTAGGTTCGATTGTCGCGGTGATTGGCTCGATCGGTGTTTCGATCAACACCGATTATCTGCTGGAGGCCCTGAAGCTGCCTCTGTTTTTGGCCGACGTTTTGCGCATCCGGCTCGATGTGGGAGCTTAGCGGCCGTTAGCCGCTCAGGACGCCATCATCTCGGCGTGCTATCTAGTGGCGGCAACGAAGGCATCCACAATAGGGGATGATTGCGCGTAGGCGATTGCCAGTTCGAACTCGACAGGCGCGCCCGGTCCGGTCAATTCCCGGAATGCGACGCCCTTGCGGCCGCCGGTTGCAAGCGCTCTGGAGACCAGGGCGACGCCCATTCCGCCGGCAACGAGGTTTGCAATCGTCTCCATCTGTGGAGCTTCCTGCCCGATATGCGGCACGAACCCGGCGCGCGCACATGCATCGAGAATGATCCTGTGCAAGCCAGGGCCCTGACGAGCGGCAAACAGTATCCACGGATCGTGCGCGAGATCGGACAGCCTGATCTGTTCGTATCGCGCCAGCGAGTGCTTTTCCGGAATGGCTGCGACCAGCCGGTAGCGGGCAACGATCTCACTGCTCAGATTCTCGGCGCCGTGAAGAGGCGGAATGACAAAGCCGAGATCGGTCTCCTGTGCATTCAATAGATCGATTTGCTGCGCTGTCATCGCTTCCCGCAAGTCGAGTTTGACCGCGGGATAGCGCTCGCGAAACCGCAACAGGATCGACGGCAGGATTTCACGTGCAGCGCTTGCGACGAATGTGACCCGCAGCGCGCCCGTCAGGCCCGCTCCTGCACGCTGTGCGGCAAGGACAGCCTGATCAGCCTGACTGACGGCCTTTCGCGCTTCTTCGAGGAAAACGAGTCCGGCCTCTGTCAGCCGGGTAATCCGGTTCGTTCGTTCGATCAGCGTCGCGCCGATAGTGTCCTCGAGCCGCTTGATCGTGGCTGTCAGCGGTGGCTGAGCCATGTTGAGACGATCCGCCGCACGGCGGAAGCTCAGTTCCTCCGCGACGACAATGAACTGTCTGAATTGGCGCAGTTCAATCATTCTCTCACGCGACCATTGGCTTCACAGCGAGTATCGCGCGATACGAATGCCTGGGCTGAAAGCCTAGACAAACGACATCTCCTCAGCGGATTCGAGAATTCGCCGAAGCTCAATGAGCGCACGCCTCAGTTCGTCATGGGTTTTCGGATGTCCGAGGCAGATGCGGACGCCGAGTGTGCCGCGGTCGACCTGCTGCAAGGCGCCCGGAGGAGCGAGGGTAATTCCGGCTTGTGCGGCTTGCGCGACAAGCGCAATCAGCGTGCGCCCGGCGGGAATCGGCAGCCAACGGTGAAATCCGGGTGTTTCGGAAACAACGGGCAGCCAGTTGCCGAGCACTTCGTCAGCAATGGCATTGCGCCGTGCGGCTTCCGCGCGCTTGAGCTGAACCTGATGCGTCAGGTCGCCGCTATGGATGAGGCGTGTGACGACCTCTGCCATGAGCGGCGATGCCATCCAGCCGGTCGCGCGAACGGCGTTGTTGGAGCGGTCGCGGAACTGGTCAGGCACGATCATGGCCGCGATGCGAAGACCGGGAGCCAGACATTTCGCGAAGCTCAAAATATAGAAACTGCGCTCCGGCAGCAGAAGTGAAATCGGCTTGGGCGGTTCCGGAAAGAGGAACGCGTAAGCGTCGTCTTCAAGAAGGTAAGCGTCGTGACGGCGAATGACATCTGCGATCTCTTGCCGACGTTCGTTCGGCATCGTGGTGCCGGTGGGTGTTTGCAAGGTCGGCGTCGAGAACAACACGCGCGCCTTTGTTTCGGCAAACGCGCGATCCAGTGCGTCCGGCAACAGGCCGTGCCTGTCGCAATCCACGCCATGCAGGCGGTAACCGTTTTGCGCCGAGAGCGCGATCATGCCCGAATAAGTGAATCGCTCAGTCAGCACGACCCCGTTGGGATTTGTGACCATGCCCAGAGCGATCGAGAGGCCGTGCTGTCCGCCATGGGTGATGAAGAGGTGGTCCGCGTCGGTCGGCACGCCGAGTTGTGCAAGCCACCCAACCATGCTCTCGCGGTGATGGAGCAGGCCTTGATGCGGCAGATACCCGAGCAGCCGCGTCAAAGCGCCGTCGGCCACGATGTCTTCGAGAATCGAGGCGATCAGTACATCTTCGCCCGTATGCGGCGGCACGTTGAGGGCAAGGTTGAGAGTCGAGGAAGGGTTCTCGCTGTTCACCGCGGGACGTCGCCGCAGCACAAACGTGCCGCGTCCAACCTCTCCCGAAATGAGGCCGCGGGATTCCGCTTCGGAATAGGCCTTGGAGATGGTGCCGACGCTCAGTCCGAGCTGTGACGCCATGTCACGTTGGGGAAGCAGACGCGTGCCAGGCTTTAAAGCGCCTGACTCGATGTCTTTCTCCAGCGATTGCACGAACGCGAGGTAACGCGGTCCGGGCTCTTCGGGAAGAACTGGAATCCATTCGGTTGAAACGTCTTGTGACACGGCAGCGTATCCTGAAAAGCAAGACTATTGAATAGTACAATTGCCAGATTGTTTCAATTGGTGGGAAGAAGAAAGATGGATGTCCGCATAGCTGGGGCTAAATTCCATCGATTTTCCTATTGTTGCGGTGCAAATAAATGGAAAAACAGGAATTGAACTAGAATAAATTTGACATTGCTCTCTCTTTTGATTTTATCCGCTCCGAGCGCGCAAGCAGATGGAGAGTGCGTTGATTTACGAAATTCGCGTGTATGAGGCCGTTGAAGGTAAGGCGTCGGCGATGAGGGCGCGCTTCAAGGAGCATGTGGTGCCGCGTCTTCCCCGGCACGGCATTGAGCTGGTTGGTGTGTTCGAGGCGCCGGCGGAAGATGGCCGTCTGACTTATCTGACGCGCTTCAAGTCCGAGGATGATCGCACCAAGGCTTGGGCTGCGTTCGGCTCCGACGCTGAGTGGCGTGAGATCAAGGCCGCTTCCGAAGTGAATGGCCCGCTGCTGAAGAACCAGACGGTCTCGGTGTTGTCACCGGCAGTTGCCGGCCTGCTGCTGGGATAGCCACTCTCGCATCGTGATGCCGCAGCAACGGCATCAAGCGTGAAAGAAAGCCGATGAAGCCAGCCCCCTTTGAATATATCAGGCCAGGATCAATTGCCGAAGCATGCGAATTGCTTGCGTCGGATGAAGACGCGCGGGTTATCTCGGGTGGTCAGACCCTGATCCCCATGCTGGCGATGCGCCTCGCCCGTCCTGCCAGGCTCGTCGACATCTATCGACTGCCGGAACTGAACGGTATTCGTGTGAACGGCGACGTTCTTGCGATCGGTGCAACGACGCGTCAGGTGCAGGTCGAGGGCAGTGCGGTTGCACGCGATGCGCTGCCATTACTGGCGAAGGCCTTGCCGTGGGTCGGGCATCCGCCGACGCGCAACCGGGGGACCGTCGGCGGTTCGGTGGCGCATGCGGACCCATCGGCGGAGATTCCGCTTGTTGCAGTGACGCTGCAGGCGGAGATCGAGATCACAAATCCCGACGGCGTTTCCACGATGCCGGCCGATGACTTCTTTATTGGTCCGATGCTGACGGCCGTGATGCCGGGTGATTGCGTGACGGCGGTGCGTTTTCCGATCTGGCGTCATGCGCGACTTGGTACCGGATTTCACGAAGTCAGTGCACGTCAGTCGGATTTTGCGTTCGTGGCCGCTGCAGCGCAGGTGGCATTGGACGACAGCGGCCTGTGCATTGATGCAGCGCTTGGTATCGGCGGTATTGGCGACCGGGCTGTGCGTCTCGATGTATCCGGCCTGGTCGGGGGCTCGCTCGACAAGAATTCAATCGTGGACCTGATGCACCAGGCTGTTCAGGTGCTCGAGCCGACAAGCGATCTGCATGCTTCTGCGGAGTACCGCACCCGCGTCGCCGTGACGCTCGGAGCGCGGGCGCTTGAAGATGCGATAAGGGATGCGCGGGTCGGCAGCGATCGCGCCGCTCACGGAGGAGCGCAATGAAGGTTTCTCTCACGGTCAACGGACGCGTCCGGGAGGTGGATGTCGAGCCGCGGAAAACGCTGCTGGATACGCTTCGTGAGGATCTTGCGCTTGTCGGCAGCCACACGGGCTGCGAGCATGGTGTCTGTGGCGCCTGCACGATCCTTCTCGACGGCGAGCCGGTGCGCTCGTGTCTGATGTTCGCGGCACAGGCTGATGGCTACGCGATCACGACGATCGAGGGGCTTGCTCCGGCTCCCGGTGAATTGAGTGTCCTTCAGGATGCATTCTGCGAAACGCACGGTATGCAGTGCGGCTATTGCACGCCGGGCATGATTCTCGCGGCTCATTCGCTTCTCGACCGTACAACGGAGCCTACGCGCGAAGACATCGTTGACGCGATCTCCGGAAATATCTGCCGCTGCACCGGCTACGGCCAGATCATCGAAGCCATCGAACTGGCCGCCGAACGTCTGCATAAGGCCAATACCCCGCGCTCGACCGAAACAAGCCAGGTCGAAGACAAAAAGAAGGCTGTTGCAGTCCAGGGAGGCCGCCGATGAGCGAGCATCCGACAACCCTGAAGTTTGTCTCGGCGAACCGGCGTGTTCGCGAGGATCGGCGCTTTGTTGTTGGCGGCGGCCATTACGTGGCCGATATCGTTCTCGATGAGATGCTGCACGTCGCCATTGTGCCGTCGCAGTATCCGTCAGCGCGGATCGTGTCGATCGACGCGACCGAAGCGCTGAAGATGCCAGGTGTCGTCTACGCGTTGACGGGCGAGGAGCTTGTCAAGGCCGTCGAGCCGCTGATGAATGGTCTAGATACGCCGAAGGTGCGGCGCTATCCGCTCGCGGTCGGTCAGGTGCGTTATGCCGGTGAGTGGGTGGTGGCCGTTGTCGCCGAGACCCGCGCTCAGGCTGAGGACGCCGCGGAAAAAGTGCGCGTCGAATACGAGCCGCTGCCATACGTGATCGATGCGGAAGAGGCGATCACCGATGCCAGCGCGAATGTGCATCCGGAGCACGGCACCAATGTGCTGCTGGACAAGACATTCGTCTGGGGTGAGGTCGAGAAGCATTTCGTGGAAAGCCCCCGGCATCTGTCGTTTCGCGTGAAGTGGGGCCGCAATTCGACGGTGCCGATCGAAACCTTCGGCGTCGTGGCGAGATGGGACGCGTGGCGCGAGATGCTCGATGTCTGGGCTTCGATCCAGATGCCGAAATATCCCGATCAGATTTCCCGGGCCTTGCGTATTCCCACCAATAATGTGCGTGTGCATCACGACGTTGATGTCGGCGGCAGCTACGGCGTCAAGCGAGGCATCAAACACTCTGTGCTGGTATCTCATCTCTCGCGCGTCCTGAACCGGCCGGTTCGTCTGATCGAGGATCGGCTGGAGAACATGCGGGCTGGCGACGCACACGGACCGGAACGACTTTTCGATGTGGACATTGCGTTCAACGATGATGGCATCGTCAAGTCGATGAAGATGCGCGCGCTCGACAATGTGGGGGCGTATGCGGGGCGTTCGCCGTTCCAGCTGGGCAAGCCCATCGGCGCGATCGTTGGTCCTTACAAGATCGAAAGCGTTCAGTATCGTGCCATGGCGACCATGTCGAACAAGGCTGCGCAGGAAGCGGTACGCGGCTTTGGTCAGGCGCCGACCAATTACGCAATCGAGACAGCGATCGACAAGGTCGCGGAAGCTGTTGGGCTGGATCGCATCGAGGTGCGACGGCGGAATTTCATTCGCAGCGATGAGTTTCCTTATCTGATCCCCAGCGGAACCCACTACGACAGCGGCGACTATCACACGGTGGTCGAGAAGGTGCTGACCAGCGCCAACTACGACGCGCTTGTGAAGGAGCGCGACGAGCTTCGCGCCCAGGGCATGATGGCCGGTATTGGCGTTGCTGCGTGTCTCGAGCCGAGTGGCGGCAACTCATCGTTTGAGCCGCTGCTCAACGAGAAGAATACCACCACGACATGGATGGATTCGTGTCGCATCAATGTGGATGGCGTCGGCTTTGTGACGGTAACCATTCACACCACATCCTCCGGGCAGGGACATGAGACCCTTGCGGCTACGGTCGTTGGCGAAGTGCTGGAAATCGATCCGGACAACATCCGCATTGTAAGGCCCGATTCCCTGGCGAGCTTGCCATCCAATACGCCGGTGGGCAGCCGCATGGCTATCATGATGGGGGGTGCCTGTTATCACGCCGCGCAGAAGCTCAAGTCGAAACTGGTCAGGATCGCGGCGCATCAATTCGGGATCGCCGAGAGCGATGCGGTCTATGCCCAGGGCAACGTGACTGACCCGAAGTCGGGCAAGACGTTGTCATGGGCCGAACTCGTCAACATCGGGCACCGGCAGTTTCATGCATTGCCCGAAGGCATGGAGCCGGGCCTCGAAACCACGCACGTGATGCAGGTGCCGACCGGCACGAAGCTGCCGGAGAACGGCCGTGTGCAGATGTATCCCTGTCATTCGTTCGAATTCCACCTCGTTCTGGTGGCGTTCGATCCGCAGATCGCAAAGCCCGAGATCCGGCGCTACGTGATCGGTCATGACTGCGGCACGGTGATCAATCCGCACATTGTCAAGGGTATGACGCTGGGCGGCATCGCACACGGCCTTGGAGCCACGCTGTTCGAGGAATTCGTCTACGATGACGAGGGGCAGATGCTGACCCAATCCTTCATGGACTACCTGCTCCCGTCCTCGCACGAGATGCCGAATGTCGAGATCGTGCACCACTGTACCCCGTCGCCGTTCACGGTGTTCGGCCAGAAAGGCTCCGGCGAGAGCGGTTATCTCGGTTCTCCTGCGGCGATTTCGGGCGCGATCAACGACGCTGTATCGTCACTTGGCATCTCTTTCTCCAGGCTCCCCATTCGTATTGCTGCCATCAGTGACGCGATCGCTGCGGCTGAAGCGACCAAGAAAGGATAAAAAACGTGATCATCGACTGCCACGCTCATCTTGTGCCGCCGAGCCTGCTTGACGCTATCCGGGCCGACAAGGCGAAATTTCCATCCGTCCGCCTGATCGAGGAGGGCGGCAGCCTTGGCTTCTCCTTCGCGGGCAACAAGCCGACGCGACCGGTGTCGAAGCCGCTCAGCGATATCGCTGCGCGATTGCAGTGGATGGACACCCAGAAGATCGAGCGTCAGGTCGTCGGGGGCTGGCTCGATATGTTTGCCTACGAAATTCCGCCAGCGGAGGGCGAACAGTGGTCGCGCCTGATCAACACCCATCTTGCGCAGGCTTCGAAGGAACAGCCGCGATTCATTTCGCTCGCGACTGTGCCGCTTCAGGACGGCGCACGCGCGGCGCAGGTCCTGCGTGACGCTCACAAGGCCGGCTTCAAGGGCGCGATGATCGGCACGCAACCGAAAGGCAAGGGCGGCGTTCTCGACGATCCGACGCTGGCGCCGTTCTGGGAAGCTGCGAACGAACTCGGCTCGATTATTTTTATTCATCCGGTGTTCGAGAGCGGTGACGACCGCGTACATGACTACGGCATGGCGAATGCCGTCGGCCGTATCACCGATACGCTGATTGCGATGTCGCGCCTGATCTATGCTGGCCATGTCACGCGCTATTCGAACATGAAAGTGGTGGCGGGTATCGGTGGCGCTGCGCTGCCTTATGTCATTGGCCGTTTGCGCCGGAATTACTCGCTCGACAAGGAGAAGTTGGGCAATCCCGATGCCGCACTCGCCGCGATGTATTACGACACCATCGTTCAGGATACCCGTGCGCTGCGCTATCTCGCGGACGTCGTCGGCGCTGATCGCATCATGATGGGATCGGACATGCCATTCCCGATCGGCGATCTTGCGCCTCTGAACATTGTCCATGACACGTCGTTCTCGGCTGCGGAGCGCGTCTCGATCCATGGCGGTCTGGCCCGGCGGCTGTTCGGCATCTGAGGAGGGCGGCATGAAACTCGATATCGGCGGCAGCGAAACAATCCCAACGTCCGTGGATGCGCTCTGGGTCGCTCTCAATGACCCGGCTGTTCTGACTCGCTGCATTCCGGGCTGCAAAAGCATGACGGAGACGTCGCCGGATTCCTATAAAGTGGAAATGCAGCTTCGCGTGGCCGCCGTGGGCGGCACGTTCGAGGGTGCGATCAGCCTGTCGGACAAGGATGCGCCGAAGTCCTGCAACATCCAGGTCTCGGGCAGCGGTTCGATTGGGCACGGCACGGGAACAGCCCGGTTCGATATCGAGCCGGACGGCGAAGGCGCGAAGCTGCTCTACAAGGGCAATGGCGAGATCGGCGGTCTCGTGGCGGGTGTCGGGCAGCGGATTCTCACGAGTGTCTCGAAACATCTGATCGGCCGCTTCTTCGTCGCGCTCCGCAAGGAGTTTGAGACCTCGGCAAACAGGGCTGCAGGATAACACCATGGCTGCAGCGGCAAGCCGCATCGAGCGCATTGAAGTCGAGCCTGGTGTCCGCCTCGCAGTGGAAGTGCCTGCGGCCTCGAGCAAACCTGTTGTCATGCTGAGCAGTTCGATCGGCGCCAGCATGGGCATGTGGGACGAGATTTCTGACCGTCTGTCCGATCAGGCGAGGATCGTTCGCTACGATACGCGTGGTCATGGCAAGTCGGATGCACCGGCTGTTCCTTATACGATTGAGCGGTTGGGCCTTGATGCTGTTGCCATTCTGGACGCGCTCGACATCGGGCAGGTGGTCTTCTGCGGGTTGTCGCTCGGCGGATTGACTGGCATGTGGCTTGGCGCGAACCGTGGCGAGCGACTGGCGGGATTGGTGCTGGCAAATACCGCGGCGAACTTTCCGCCGGCTTCGATGTGGCAGGATCGCGCGGCCGCGGTTCGCATCAATGGAATGAGTGCGCTGGTTTCGCCGACGCTGGACCGCTGGTTCACCAAGGCGTTTCGAGAGCGGGAACCTGAGCGAATAAAGCAAATGGCCGAGATGATCGGCGCGACCTCGTCGGAAGGCTATGCCGGATGCTGCGACGTTCTGGCGGTTGCTGATCTCAAACCATCCCTGTCTGATATTTCCTGCCCGGTTCGGGTGATCTGCGGTGCGCACGATCCATCGACACCGCCGACGCGAGGAGAGGAGATCGTCGCCGGGATCAAGGGCGCGCAGATGGCGACTCTGGACGCAGCGCACATTGCCGCTGTCGAAGCGCCAGACGCTTTTGCAGGGGAACTAAGAAAAATCATGTCCCGCGCCGTAAGCGCGGCAACATAGTTGGGAGGAAGGTATGATGAGGAAAACCATATTTGCTTTGGGGCTGCTGTCCGCGGTTACTTCGGTGTCGCCACTGGCCGCGCAGGATCTTCCGAAGGTTTCGATTGTCGTGTTCGGCGCGCCTTCCCTGGGAGCTTTCCTGCCGCCGGTGATCAAGGCTCAGAAGCTCGATGAGAAGAATGGCTTGTCCATCAATTTCGAGGAACGGACTCCCGACGCATACACGGCGCAGTTCAACTCCGGAGAGTTCAAGGTTGGCGGCAGTGCCGCACTGCTGACGGTCGGCCTTGCCGACGTGCGTGGCGTCAAGGTCACATACCTGTTCAACCTCTTCGACTATTGGGGCGCGGTTGTCACGTCACGTCCGGAAATCAAGTCGCTGAAGGATCTCGAAGGCAAGGACCTCGCTGCTGCGAAGGGAACGACCAACTATGTGATGTTCGATTGGTTCGCTCGCCAGGTCGGCGTGGATACCAGCAAGCTCTCGGTCATCAACACCGCGACGCCGGGACTGGTTGGCTACGCTCTTGCGGATCGCGCAACGGCGGTTCAGCTCTGGGAGCCTGCCTACACCACACTGCATTCCAAGAAGCCCAGCATCCGAATGCTCGATCTCAAGATCCAGGATAGCTGGAAGAAGATGTCGGGCAGCACCAACATTCCATATCTGGGAGTCGCGGCTCATGTTGACTGGGCCGAGAAGAACAAGGATCTGATTCCAAAGCTCTACACCGCGTACAAGCAGGCGGCGGCATGGGTCACTGCAAATCCCGACGAAGCAGCGAAACTGATCGCAAGCAAGGGAACAGATGACGATCGCAAGGCGATCGCTGAATTGATCCGTGCGAACGATCGTCTCGGCATGAACCTGCGTACGGCGGCTGAGGTGAGCAAGGAAATCAAGGCGGTTTATGCGGCGGGCAGATCAATCGCCTTCCTTCCCTCCGACCCGTCTCCCGCAACGATCTACCAGGGACCGATGAAATGACGGCTGCGCAGTATCAGGAGTCGGGCGCGTCCAGACTGGGCACGGCGGCACTTCGCGGTGTGGCATCCTATGTCGTGCCATTCACCGTGATCGCGGCGATCTGGCAGATCGCCTCGCTGTTCTTCCCGCCGTTTCTGTTTCCGTCGCTGGTGGACGTCTTCTGGCGTTTCATTGGCATCGTCACGGATTGGTCCCAGTTTGTAGATGTTCTCGCGACTGTGCTGCGCATTCTCGCCGGGCTCGCCGGTGCATTTTTGATCGGCGCGTTGCTGGCTGTGCTGATGGCGCGTTCGCGCATGGCCCATGACTTTCTCTCGCCAGCCTTGACTCTGTTTCAGGGTATTCCGGCGCTGTCGTGGGTCGTGTTCGCGATCATCTGGTTTCATGGCATCGAGTCTCGTATTTTCTTCATCATGGTGATGACGACGCTACCGGCGTTTTCATTCCAAGTGCTGGGCGCGCTTCAGGCGATGTCGCGAGATCTTACCGAGATGGTCATGAGCTTCCGTCCATCGCGCACAAAACTGTTCACGGCGATGATTATCCCGGCGATTCTGCCGGACATTCTCACCGCCTGGAAGGTCAACCTCGGAAACGCGTCGCGCGTGGTCGTGGTGGCTGAACTTGTGGGCGCGACAGGTGGGGTCGGTTATCAATTACTTCAGCAGCAACAGGTCTTCGATATGGCAGGAGCGCTGGCTTGGACACTGCAACTCGTTTTCTTCGTTCTTGTTGTGCAGGCGATCCTGACCCTCATTGAGAGCGTCGCGTTCCGCTACCGCGCAATCTCGGAGCGCACGCTATGATGAATGGTCTCGAAAAATCGGCAATCTCTCTCGATCAGGTATCGAAGGTCTTTGGCAAGGCTGGTGGTGCCGGAGCTTTCACCGCGGTTGACACCCTGGATCTGCAGGTCGCGCAGGGACAGATGCTTGCGCTGCTCGGCAAGACCGGCTGTGGCAAGTCCACGATCTTCAACATGATCGCGGGATTGACTGAACCCACCAAGGGACGCGTGACGGTGGATGGTCACGACCCTTTCCGCGATTTCGATGCGTTCCGCGGCAAGATGGCGATTGTTTTCCAGGGCGATCGGCTGTTGCCATGGCGGACGGCGATCGAGAATGTCCAGCTTGGACTGGAGATTCTTGGAAAGTCGAGTGAAGAGCGCAGGTCCATTGCCGAGCGTTGGCTGGAGACGCTGGGGCTTCGTGGACATGAGAACGATTATCCGCACGCGTTGTCGGGTGGTATGCGCCAGCGTGTTTCGATCGCACGTGCGTTCGCCACAAACGCCAACATTCTGCTCTGCGACGAGCCTTTCTCGGCGCTGGATGAGATGACGGCTCGAAAGCTGCGCGCCGAGTTCGTCAAGCTCGTGAAGGAAAACGGCAAGACAGCGGTCTTCATTACGCACTCTATCAACGAAGCGCTCGAGATTGGCGACCGGATCGTGGTCTTAAAGCGGCCAGCCAACATCGCGATCGATGTTTTGCTGACGCCAGAAGCCAAGGCGGACAAGCAGGATGTTATTCGCGGTCAGATCCAGGGCGTACTGGCTGCATAAAAATAAGAAGGTCAGGGAGACGGTTTTGTGAAAAGTGAAATCGAGAAATGGACTGGGCCGATCAAGGCAATCGGCGTCCAGATCGACTGATCATCCCCTGACTGCGGATCGCGCGCTTTTGCGGAGAAAGGCTGCGAATTTGCCGATTGCAGTCGTCCCTAGCTCGTGAGAAAGCTAGTGACGAGGGACGAGCATGTCCTGTTTGTGCATCGGGATTAGCGGCAGTCGACCTCCTGCCAAGTGAGGAAACCAGTATATGGCTACGGCATCTCCGACCATTATCTACACCCTGACCGACGAAGCTCCAGCACTGGCGACGGCATCTTTTCTGCCCATTGTACGCGCGTTCGCTGCGCCGGCCGGCATTGATGTTGCTACGAGCGATATCTCGGTGGCCGCCCGTATCCTTGGCGAATTCCCGGAATTCCTGACTGAAGAACAGCGCCTGCCGGATAATCTGGCCGAACTCGGTCGTCTGACGCTTCTACCGGGCACCAATATCATCAAGTTGCCAAACGTCAGCGCCTCGGTGGCGCAGTTGAAGGCCGCCATAAAGGAACTGCAGGACAAGGGATACAACGTTCCCGATTATCCCGACAGTTCAAAGACCGACGAGGAAAAGGCGCTTCGCGCGCGCTACACCAAGTGCATTGGCAGCGCCGTGAACCCTGTCTTGCGCGAGGGAAATTCCGATCGCCGCGCGCCGCTTGCCGTGAAGAACTATGCGCGTAAGCATCCGCACAGCATGGGCGAATGGAGCCAGGCCTCGCGCTCACATGTCTCACATATGCATCACGGCGATTTCTATCACGGCGAGAAGTCGATGACGCTCGACCGCGCGCGTGACGTGAAGATGGAGCTTATCACCAAGAGCGGCAAGACAATCGTACTCAAGCCCAGGGTGTCGCTTCAGGATGGTGAAGTCATCGACTCCATGTTCATGAGCAAGAAGGCTCTGCTGGCGTTCTATGAGGAGCAGATCGAGGATTCCTACAAGACCGGCGTGATGTTCTCGCTGCACGTCAAGGCCACCATGATGAAGGTTTCACACCCGATTGTGTTCGGTCACTGCGTCAAGATTTTCTATCGTGACGCTTTCGAGAAGCACGGGGCCCTGTTCGAAGAGCTCGGCGTCAATGTCAATAATGGCATGGTCGATCTTTACAACAAGATCGCTTCCCTTCCGCAGAGCAAGCAGGACGAGATCAAGAACGACCTGCACGCCTGCCACGCGCACCGGCCCGAACTGGCGATGGTCGATTCCGCCAAGGGTATCACGAATTTTCACTCGCCGAACGATATCATTGTCGACGCTTCGATGCCTGCGATGATCCGTAATGGCGGCAAGATGTGGGGTGCCGACGGTCGTCTGAAGGACGTCAAGGCCGTCATGCCGGAAAGCACATTCGCCCGCATTTATCAGGAGATGATCAACTTCTGTAAATGGCACGGCGCATTCGATCCGAGGACAATGGGTACAGTACCGAATGTCGGTCTTATGGCGCAGCAGGCCGAGGAATACGGCTCACACGACAAGACGTTTGAAATCCCAGAGGATGGTGTCGCCAACATCACCGATCTTGCGACAGGCGAGGTGTTGCTCAGCCAGAATGTCGAGCAGGGCGATATTTGGCGCATGTGCCAGGTCAAGGATGCCGCTATCCGCGACTGGGTGAAACTTGCCGTGAGCCGTGCCCGGAACTCTGGCATGCCTGTGCTGTTCTGGCTCGACCCCTATCGTCCGCATGAAGCGCAGCTCATCGCAAAGGTCAAAACGTACCTGAAGGAGCACGATGTCTCCGGCCTTGATATCCAGATCATGAGTCAGGTTCGCGCCATGCGTTATACGCTTGAGCGTGTCATCCGCGGTCTCGACACCATCAGCGCAACCGGCAACATTCTGCGCGATTATCTCACCGATCTGTTTCCGATCATGGAGCTGGGCACTTCAGCCAAGATGCTCTCGATCGTTCCACTCATGGCAGGGGGCGGCCTCTACGAAACCGGTGCGGGCGGTTCAGCGCCCAAGCATGTGCAGCAACTAGTAGAAGAAAACCATCTGCGCTGGGATTCTCTCGGGGAGTTCCTCGCGCTTGCAGTCTCGCTGGAAGATCTTGGCATCAAGGCGAACAACTCGAAAGCTAAGCTCCTCGCGAAAACGCTGGATGCCGCCACCGGCAAGTTGCTCGACAACAACAAGTCTCCTTCGCCGCGCACCGGTGAATTGGACAATCGCGGAAGTCAGTTCTATCTCGCGATGTATTGGGCGCAGGAACTGGCAGCTCAGACCGAGGATAAGTCCCTTCAGGAGCGGTTCAAGCCACTCGCTGAGGCGCTTACCCGAAATGAAGAAAAAATTGTAACGGAGCTCCAGGCAGTACAGGGCAAACCTGTAGACATCGGGGGCTATTATCTTCCCGATCGGGGAAAATGTGCGGATGTGATGCGCCCGAGCGCTACGTTCAATACAGCGCTGGATCAGATGGCATCCCAATAGAATTTGATGGGGCCATTGAGGATTTGAATGCGAGATTGCGGTGACACGCCGTGAGAGGCGTGTCCTCGTGGCAGTGTCATGATGTTCGATTCGACCGCTCGAGAAGTTACGTCTGACATCGATTTGGTAGCCAGGTCTCCGGCGGCGCTGGTGAGACCGCTAGCAATGTTCTGATTGCGTCCGAGGCGCCGGCGAAGGGCGCCGGAGCTCAGCTCCAAGCTGACAATAAGAGCAACCGGTCGATGCGACAAGCATCGCCGTGCTTGCCGTACGGCGGAAGGCTGCGTTTGCGGGCGTCGTCAGTACACATCGGTGGACGCGGCATCGGCGCGATGGCGAGATCAAATCGCTACGCCAACCTTCTGATTGCTGGATAGCTTCTTCGCATTCTGCGGCTGTGTAGGCGCCTCCTTTTTCAACCTTCCTCTGTTCGTCTAGCGGTTGTGGGAGGAATTCCACACGACTTGACGGCGGTGTTTTCATTGCTTACGAACATTCGTTAGTAATAAATGTCGCCATTTTAATGGGCGTTTTACAGGAGGCTGCTTATGCACGTTATTATCGTTGGTGCAGGAATTGCGGGCATGACGGCTGCCATTACCCTGCGTCAAAAGGGTCACGATGTGACGGTGCTGGAGCAGGCATCCGCCCTGAAGGAAATCGGTGCGGGTATTCAGCTTGCGGCGAATGGATCGCTGGTGCTTCGAGAATTGGGCCTTGAGGAGGCCGTCGCAAAGGCCGGTGTCATCCCGCAGTCCTATGAGATGCGGGACATCAGCACCGGCAAACTGCTGAACCTGTCACCTCTGGGCGATATGGGGACAAAGCGCTGGGGAGCGCCACTCTACAACATCCACCGCGCTGACTTGATCGATATTCTCGCCCGCGCTGTTCCAGCAGGCGTGCTCAGACTCGGCGCGCAGGTTGAGGATTTCGTTCAGGACAATGATGGCGTTACTGTTCGCCTGACGTCGGGCGAAGAGGTGCGCGGAGATGTCCTTATTGGCGCGGATGGCATTCATTCCGTCGTCCGCAAGCAGCTGCGTGGCGAGGAGCCAACGCACTTTTCCAATATTCTGATGTGGCGGGCGCTCATTCCGGCGGAGAAGTTGCGCCATATCACTCTTGAGGAAAAGGGAAATTATTGGTTCGGACCGGGCCGGACCCTGATCACGTACTGGGTGCGCTCCAATAATCTCTACAGCATCCTCGCTTCGGTTCCTGTCACCGAGGTCCAGCGCGAGTCCTGGACCGAAAGCGGCGATATTGAAGAACTGCAGCGATCGTTTTCGGATATCGAGCCGCGGGCGCGCCAGATGATGGAGCAGATCGAGACCTCCTTCCTCACCGGCATGTATTACCGCGATCCGATCGATCGCTGGACATATGGGCGCGTCACGCTCATGGGCGATGCGGCCCATCCGATGGTGCCCTTCCTTGCGCAGGGCGCCTGCCAGGGTATCGAAGATGCCTGGACGATGGCGACCGTGCTGTCGGATGTTTCAAGCAAGAATGTCGGGGCGGCGCTTCAGGAATATGAGCAGCGACGGCGTCCCCGTACAACGCGCGTGCAATCCGGCGCGCGTGCGATGGTCAAGCTGACGCACGAGTCCGAAGCCGATCGCATCCGGGCGAGAAACGGCCGCTGGAAGGGCATGCAGCATATCGATCCCATGACCGAGACGACATGGGGATTCGTCTGGGGATATGATGTGCTCGCTGCGGTGAAACAGCCTGCTGGTGAAGTTCTCGGTTTGTCGGCGACGCGTGAAGGAAAAAGTCTGAAGCGTCCTGAGAGCCAGCGCGCCTTTTCCCTCTGGAAAAATACCTTCTCGCCGGAGCAGGTCGCCAGAGGTCACGACGGCCTTCGTGAGGGATACGAGGAGTTTCTAGCGAAGAATTTTCCGCTCGCGCAGGATGTTGCCGTCGAGGCGGTCGAGTTGCGTGGTGTTCCGGGGCTACGGGTGCATGCGGCCAAGAAGAAAGCCAATGCGCCGACGGTTTTGCACTTTCATGGCGGCGGATATGTACTTGGTTCGGCCCGCGGCTCCCTGGAGTATGCGCATCGACTGGCTGAAACGGTCGGAGGGACGTGCGTCACCGTCGACTATCGTCTGGCGCCGGACCATCCGTATCCAGCAGCGATCGACGATGCGCTTGATGCGTATCGTGGCTTGATCGAGAGCGGCGTTCCGGCGTCATCCGTCCTTCTGAGCGGAGAATCTTCCGGCGGCGGATTGGCGATTGCGGTGGCTCTCGCGCTCAAGACTGCGGGCGACACGCTCCCGGCAGGAATTATCGGTGTTTGCCCGTTTTCGGATCTTACCTTACGTGGACGGAGCGTCTCAATGTTTGCAGGCGATGATCCTGCGGCGAACAAGGACATGCTGGCCTATCTCGGTGCTTCCTATTTCCAGGGACATGAGCCGACCGATCCGCTGGTATCTCCGCTGTATGGCGATCTCGCCGGCTTGCCGCCCATGTTCCTGACAGCAAGCGAGGGGGAAGTGTTGCTGAGCGACACAACGCGTCTGATCGAGCGGGCGAAAAGAGCGGGCGTCGATGTGACGTCACGGATCGTTGACGACTCCGTTCACGTCTACACGATCTTCCCGTTCCTGCCGGAAACCGTCTCGACCATGAAGGCGATTGGCGAGTGGGCCGGCACGAAAACCGGCCGATAGGCACGAACCGGACAACACACCCAAGCGGTGCTCGATGTTTCTCGAGCATCGCAGCACTCAAAATCAACAAACGCAAACATAAGGAGGCATTCATGAGGGTGCTTGGACGATTGATGGCTGCATCGGCGCTGGGTTTGCTGATGGCCGGAGGCGCGCATGGACAGGGAATTTCAAACGGCACAGTCAAGATTGGCGTGCTGGGCGACATGTCCGGCGTGTTCCAGGATCTCAGTGGTGCAAGCTCGGTTGCGGCTGCAAAAATGGCCGTGGATGATTTCGTCAAGAACGAGAAGCCTTCCTTCAAGGTCGAGCTCGTCACGTCGGATCACCAGAACAAGCCGGATATCGCCGTAAGCCGCGTGCGTGAATGGTATGACGTCGATGGCGTCGACATGGTCACGGATGCAATCAACTCGGCAGTTGCGTTGGCGGTATCGGGCGTCACGCGCGAGAAAAACCGCGTGCTGATGGTGACGGGCGCCGGGACGACCGCGCTCATCAACGAGCAGTGCTCGCCGAACACGATCCTTTACGCCTGGGATACCTACGGTATCTCGAATGCGCTTGCCGGATCGATCACGCGCTCGGGCAAGAAGAACTGGTATTTCCTTTCGGTTGACTATGCCCTCGGCCAAGCGATCGAAAAGGATGCGACAAGGGCTATCGATGCCGCGGGAGGCAAAGTTGTCGGCTCGCGCAAGCATCCGACAGGAACTGCGGATTTCTCGTCGTTTGTGCTGACGGCTCAAAATTCCGGCGCGGACGTCATTGGGCTGGCGAACGCTGGCGGCGATCTCATCAACTCGGTCAAGGCCGCTCAGGATTTCGGTATCACACAAAAGCAGACCATAGCGCCAATGGCTGCGACATTGATGGACATTCACGCGATCGGCCTTGCGTCGTCGCAGGGGCTTATGCTGGTCGAAGGATTTTACTGGAACCGCAACGATGAATCGCGGGCATGGAGCGAGCGATTTTTCAAGGAGCGGAACAGAATGCCTATCATGCTTCAGGCCGGGCTCTATTCCGCAATCACGACCTATCTCAAGGCCGTAAAGGAAACTGGGACCGACGATGCGAAGACGGTTCTCGATCACATGAAGAAAATGGAGATCAACGACCTATTCGCGAAGGGAGGCCGGATTCGCGCCGACGGACGCATGGTCTACGACATGTACGTTCTGGCAGTGAAGAAGCCGGCGGAATCCAAGAAAGCGTGGGACTATCTCGAAATTCGAGACACCATCTCGGGTAAGGACGCCTATCAGCCGCTCTCCGATTCAAGGTGTCCACTGGTCAAGAACTGATCAACGACCTCCCACAACACCTCGTGCCGCGGACGATCTTCGCGGCACGCTGCTTTCCGGGTGCCGGGTTCAATGGAACGGCAAGAGTTTCGGTTTCGATAAAAACTGCGAGCTTGAATATGCGAAGCGACAAGCGATCATTGAAGACGTGGCCTCGCCGGTTGCCCGCATCGATCGAGCCGCCAGCTACATCGTTATGGGACAGTCTTGTGGTGAGCGAGCAGCGTTATCCTGATCGTGCTGCTCTGATCTTTCTCGGAACATCCACAACCTACAGGCAGTTAAGGGAAGCATCCGAGAGACTGGCCGGAAAGTTGTACGCGTTGGGCGTGAAGCGGGGCGACAGGGTTCTGGTGGTCATGCAGAATTGCCCTCAGCTTGTTATTGCGCATCTGGCCGTTGCCCGAGCCAATGCGGTCGTCGTGCCGGTGAATCCGATGAACCGGGCTGAAGAACTACGTCATTATATTACGGACGCGGAAGCCAGGGTCGCAATCACGACAGCTGACCTTGCGGCGGTACTGGCGGCCGCGAGTAACGATCTCGACGAAGGGAATGGACTTTCCCATCTGATCGTTAGCCACTTCACGGACGCGATTGCGGCAGGCGATCAATCCGGCGTGCCAGAACAGTGGCGGGACTGGATGCTCGCGCAGCACGATTTGCCAAAACTAGGCAGGGGGCACGTCTGTCATTGGCGCGAAGCGATGAAGGCGCACGACCCGCTTCCCGAGCTTGCTGTCGCCCGAGGCGATCTTGCACTTCTGCCTTATACCAGCGGAACGACGGGTCTTCCGAAGGGCTGTATGCTGACCCATGGCAACATCATGCACAATGCGGTCGGAGCTTCGTTCTGGCTTGATGGCACACCGGAAATGGTGAACCTCACGGTGCTTCCGCTATTTCACATCACGGGCCTCGTCTGTGTGATGCATGCCTCCATTTATTCGAGCGGAACCATGGTCATCATGCCGCGGTGGGATCGTGAGATTGCCGGCCAGCTCATCACGCAGCATCGAGTGAGCCATTGGACCTCCATCCCGACAATGATCATTGATCTTCTGGCAAGCCCGAATCTGGGGGCCCATGATCTGTCGAGCCTAGTTTATATCGGAGGGGGCGGGGCAGCGATGCCCCAGGCCGTCGCGGAGACTCTCCTGGACAAGTTTGGGCTCAAATTTGTCGAAGGGTATGGAATGACCGAATCGGCCGCGGTTACGTTGTTTAATCCGTGCGACGATCCCAAGCTTCAGTGCCTCGGAATTCCGTTCCTCAGTGTGGATGCCCGAATCATGGATTTCGAGAGCGGAGCTGAGCTTTCCGATGGCGAGCAGGGGGAAATCGTTGTCCACGGGCCGCAGGTTTTCAGTGGATACTGGAAGCAGGCGGATGCGTCCAAGAATGTTCTCATCACGATCGACGGAAAAACGTTCCTGCGTACCGGTGACCTCGGTTACAGGGACCCGGATGGCTACTTCTTCATTACGGATCGCCTGAAGCGGATGATCAATGCTTCGGGATACAAGGTGTGGCCCGCAGAGGTCGAGACCCTTCTGTTCCGGCATCCGGCGGTGCAGGAAGCTTGCGTTATCAGCTCGAAAGATAGCTATCGGGGTGAGACCGTAAAGGCTGTTGTGGTGGTCAAACCGGCTCACCTTGGCGTCAAGGAAGAGGAGATCATCGATTGGTGCCGAACCCAGGTGAGTTCATACAAGGTGCCGCGGATCGTGAAGTTCGTAGACGCGCTTCCCAAAAGCGCTTCCGGAAAGGTGATGTGGCGCGTCCTGCAGGAATCTGAATCGCGGGAAGCCTGATATTTCTGAATGACCGATGGGCGAATTCCAGCAGGAGACCGGTCATCTCAGGGGGACCGAGTTGCCAGTTTGCCAAGGCTCGGTTACCTCTCGCTTGGGCCAGTCGGCCTGTTGGAGCGGGGCTATGAGCCGGACACCGATGAAACGTACCCGGACCGGAGCGCGGGTGCCAGCGGACGAGGCTGCTCTCAGTTACGTCGATCAAGCGGTTGATGAGGGCGCGATTGTCGAGCGGCCGGATACTGCGGCCGGGCGGATGCGAATTCGCATCCTTCTCACAGCTATCGGGTTGGTCGCGGAACGAGGTTATGAAACCTGCAGCATGCGCACCATTGCAAGTGCTGTCGGGCTGCGAGCGCCTACGCTTTACAACTACTATCCATCAAAGGAAGCGTTGCTGGTTGAAGCAATCGATTTTGGAATCGATAATTTCTTTTCGTACGTCTTGAAAGATATTGATCAAAAGGATCGAAGCGGGCGTTTGTTCGAGATCGCGCGGCGCCATATCGATTACAAGCTTCGCCATCAGGTAATTGCCCGCGCCAATGATCGTCTGATTGACCCACAGTTTGCAAAATTGTTTCTATCGGAGAAAGACCGCAAGCACTTCGCCAAGCGGCTGGACAACTATCGTTACAAGATTCACGATCTCGTAAAAGACTTCGTCGGCGATAAATCTCCTGTAGACCCCATGTTCGTTACGCTGTCCATCATGAATCAATGGGACCGAGCCGCTTACTGGTACAATCCCGGTGGCAAGCATACACATGCCGAGACGTTGGACCAGTTGCTGATGCTTACCGCGAGACTACTGGCCACCGGCAAGTTCAAAGGCTGATTGCCCATTCCGGGGATGCATACCCCCTGCCTTGCGCAGATCCATGTCATTCTCGTAGCATACATTACTAAGGGCCGACGGGATTGTGCGTTTACGAGCCCACTCCAAGACCTGCATCCGGTCTGGCATCGCTCGGCCGCACGCACTGACAGAATAGAGAAATGCCTCTGCTGCAAATCCTGCGCCCCGCGCTTCCCATTCTGATCGGTGTCTCGATCATGCTCACGCTCAGCATGGGACTGCGGCAGAGCCTCGGCATCTTCTTGCAGCCCTTGACGCAGGATATCCGAATCTCGGTTTCCGACTTTACGCTGGCGCTTGCGATCCAGAATCTCACATGGGGATTGCTGCAGCCGCTCGCAGGCGCGTTGGCGGTGCGCTACGGCTTTCGCCTGATCATGGTGGTTGGTTCGCTGCTCTATGTCGCTGGGCTTGTCCTGATGGCGTGCGCTTACGGGGTGGTGAGCATCGCGGTCGGGGGCGGACTGTTGATTGGAGCATCGCTCGCCTTTACGGCCACCGCGATGTCGATGTCGGTAACCGCGCGTGCGGTCTCGGAGACGGTGCGCTCGACCGTGCTCGGGATGGTTTCCGCAGTCGGATCGCTCGGTGCGATGCTGGCAGCGCCCATCGGACAGATGCTCAATGAAGGCTTCGGCTGGCGCATGGGTCTTGTCGGCTTTGCGGTGATGGCCCTGTTGATGATTCCCGCGGCTTGGTATGCCGGCCGTGTCGATCAGATTTCGCTGCCAAAGCCTGCCCCTGATGATATCGGCAATGCCACTGCTGGGACCGCTGCCAGGATGGCGTTCAGTAACATATCCTTTGTGGTGATGACCGGCGCCTACATGGTTTGCGGCATGCAGCTCGTTTTTCTCACCACGCATTTGCCGTCTTATCTGGCGATCTGCGGGCTCGATCCGATGCTGAGCGCGCAGACACTCGGCATGATCGGTGGTTTCAACGTGCTGGGTTCGCTTTTCTTCGGCTGGGCCGGCCAGCGCTGGAATAAGCTCGCGCTGCTCGGCGCAATCTACATTCTGCGATCTCTGGCACTTGCCTGGTTTTTCATGCTGCCTGCAACGCCTGCATCCACCCTGCTGTTCGGTGCGATCATGGGATTTCTCTGGATGGGTGTGAGCCCGCTCACGGCAGGCGCGATTGCCGAGATGTTCGGGCTGCGCTGGCAGCCGATGATTCAGGGGCTCGCGTTCATGAGCCACCAGATCGGCAGCTTTCTTGGTGCATATGGTGGAGGTCTGCTCTACGACGCACTGGGCTCGTACACCATGGCTTGGCGTATTGGCGTCACGCTCGGACTGGCCGGCGGGATCGTCCAGGTTGCATTTGCCCTGATCAAACCGTCGCGGCCGCCAGCGTTAAAGACCGCATAGCGAATTAAGCGGCGGCAAACGATAACAGAACAAGGATAATCGACATGAGTTCCGTTGCGAGCAGATCTGGATCTCGTGAACAAGCCCAGCGCGCCGACTTCGGCCGGGTATCGGTTTTCTTCGGAGAGAAGAACGGAAAGTATCCTGATGCCAACCAGGTATTGGTTCGAGGCTCGGACACGCGCGCAGCTTTGGATGCGCCGATCGTGTCGAACTACATCGGAGCCGAGTTTGATGCGACTGAGCTGGTGATCATGGGCCATATCCACGAAGATCACATGGCGGGATTGCATCGTTTGCCCGATGTTCCTGTTCATGTGCACGAAGCGGATTTGGAGGCCGCCCGCAGCTGGGAGGGATTGCTGGCTGCCTTTGGCATCACAGATCAGACCCGCGTCTCAGAAATGCTGGCCCGATTCACGCGTGATTTCTTTTACACTCCACAGCCCGGCGCACGGGGATATGTGGACGGAGCATCTTGGGATCTCGGCCAGGTGCAGATTCGTGCTTTTCACATGCCCGGCCACACGGCGGGCCATTGCGTTCTGCTCGTGGAGCCTGAGGGTGTAGCCTTCATTGGCGATATCGATCTGACCGGGTTCGGACCTTATTACGGTGACGCATCCTCAAGCCTGTCCGATTTTCGCCGTAGCCTGGCGCGGCTGCCGGACATTCCGGCGAAGGTGTGGATTACTGCGCACCACCGCGGTGTCTATACCGATCGTGCGCGCTTCATGCAGGATCTCGCTGCCTACGCTGCAAAACTCGACGAGCGTGAGCAGCGCCTTCTGAAGATGCTCAACGAATCTCCGAAGACGCTGGTGCAGTTGGTCGAGCAGCGGCTGCTATATCCGCCGGGATTTGACGGACCATGGGTGATCGACGCCGAGACCCGCACGATTTCGCAGCATCTGGCCGAACTCGTTGCGGACGGCAGAGTGCAACTGCGTGAAGGTGTATATCGGTCTCGATGATTGAAGTCGCTTGTTAATTCCGTGCGGTTTCGTCGAACTTGACGCCGCCTCCTGGCAATCGGCACACTCGCGGCCAGCATGCCAAGTCTCACTTCGGCGCAAACGCCGGCCCCTATGCTAACCTGATCGCGGTGCGCGCAGCGGACGTGGATAGGCCGTGGGCCAAGGTACCGGTCGAAAGTTATCAGACGCCCGAGGTCCGCGACTTCATCCTTACAAAGTTCAAGGGAGCGGTGCTGTCGGCCTGGTGAATTCCGTCCTGGAAAACATGCAATAGGACGGCCAGTATTCCGTCGGCGCTTCGATTTTTCCTCCGTTAGCAGGTCGCGAGAATCGCTCCGTTGGCGCGGACAGGTCTCACCACTCCGCGGCCGTTGAGGACTTACAAGACGCCCTTTGCGCGATGAATTGCCTCCATCACGCGGCGTGGCGTCATCGGCGAATGCAGTAATTCGACTCCCAGCGATTTGAGTGCGTCATTGACGGCATTGCCAATCGCGGCGGGAGGAGCAATCGCACCGCCTTCGCCAAGACCCTTGACACCGAATTCCGTATAAGGTGATAGCGTTTCCATATGCTCCAGCTGCGGAGATGGAACCTCGGTTGGTCCTGGTAGCAGATAGTCCGCGAAAGTCGATGCCAGCGGTTGACCGGATGGATTGAACGGCATCTCTTCATAGAGCGCTGTGCCTATGCCCTGTGCGAGTCCGCCATAGATCTGGCCATCGACGACCATCGGATTGATCAACTTGCCGCCATCCTCGACGATGACGTAATCGAGAATCTCGATATCACCCATTTCAGGATCAACCGCGACGACGGCTATATGCGCGGCGTAGCTGAAGGTTCCGGAATCGCGTACCGGCTTGTAGCCAATCGTGGTTTCAAGGCCGCGCGGATCGACCGAGGCAGGCAGATCCTGAGGGCGCCGATACCAGGTGTGAGCGATTTCCTTCACAGTCACGCTTCCCGATGGCCCGATCACACAGCCTTCCTCAAGGCGTACGTTAGCAACATCGGTTTGCAGCAGATGCGCCCCGATGCCTTTGATGAGGCCGGCGATTTCCTGCGAGGCGCGTGACACCGCGCCCCCTGCCATCACCGCTGATCGCGAACCCCACGTCCCGGTCGAGTATGGCGTGTATTCGGTATCGCCGTGGACGAGCTTGATCTTCGCAGTCTCGATGCCCAGAATCTCGTGGGCGATCTGCGGCAATGTTGTTTCCATACTCTGCCCGTGCGAATGGACACCGATACGCAGCTCGAGACCTCCATCCGGCGTGACGCGCGCAGTGGCCTGTTCGTGTCCCGGGATCATCGGGATTCCCCAGCCGGAATAGACCGATGTGCCGTGCGCGCCCTGCTCGCAATAGATCGAAAGACCGATGCCGATTAGTCTGTGGGTGTTTTCCTGCTGTTTGCGGATGGCGTCGAGATTGATCCTTGCCATGGCGCGTTTCAAAGCTTCAGGATAATCGCCGCTGTCAAAATGCTTATTGGTAATGTTGTCGAACGGCATCTGCTCAGGCTTCACCAGATTTTTCAGCCGCACCTCCAGAGGATCGAGTCCTGCCTCGCGCGCGACGGCATCCACCATAAGTTCCATGGCATAGCAGACGCCTGTGCGGGCGACGCCGCGATAAGGGAGAATTGGACACTTGTTGGTTGCGACCGACCAAGTCCGGCAGCGATATGACGGAAAGTCGTAAGGCCCCGGCAGGATGCTCGCAATCTGCGCAGCTTCGAGACACGCCGAGAAGGGATAGGACGAGTAAGCACCGGAATCGACGGTTGCTTCGCACTCGATGCCGCGCAGGGTACCGTCGCGGTCCGCGTATGCGGTGATCAGATAATGATGCTCCCGGCAGTTTGCGCTTGCGATGAGATGTTCGCGGCGATCTTCGATCCAGCGAACCGGGTGTCCGCAATGCATCGCAAGCCAGGCGAGGCAAACATCCTCCGGCGGCATGAGAGCTTTATAGCCGAAGCCGCCTCCAACGTCCGGCGAGATGACCCGCACCTGGCTCTGATCCAGCCCCAGACATTCAGAAATACCGGTTCTTATGATGTGCGGTTGCTGCGTGCCGGTGTATAGCACCAGCTGATCGAGCCGCTTGTCCCAGTAAGCAACGGTGGCGCGGCCCTCCAGCGGCGCCATGCATTGCCGCGCTGTTCTGATTTCGCGTGTTACCTTGATTGGAGCGTCGTAGGCGGCCTCCATATTCACGTCGATGTACGTTTCCAGAAAGACGTTGTCGCCCCAATGCTCGTGAATGAGCGGCGCATCCGGTCGCCGCGCGGATAACATTTCGCTGACGACTGGCAGTTCATCGAGATCGAGTTCCACGGCCGCGGCAATGTCCTCCGCCTCGGCGCGTGTACCGCCCACGCACATCGCCACAAGCTCGCCGACCTGCCGGACTTTTTCGTGCGCCAGCAGGGGTTGTTCCGAATGCTTGAAGCCGGGGAGGCCCGACGCCGCAATGATCGGCTTGACGCTGGCGAGATTGGCGGCGGTGAAAACGCGATCTTGGAGTTCCGGCGGGATTCGCACGCCGAGGATTTTTGCATGGGCAAGCGGCGAGCGGACGAAGGCGACATCCCTAAGCCCGGGCAACTTGAGGTCGCCAACATACTGGCCGCGACCGCGTAAAAAACGGTCGTCCTCTCTTCGCAACAGCGACGCGCCGACGCCCTGAGAATCCATCGCCCCTCCGATCTCGCCGCTTGCAACAGGCTCGGTTGCTTTATATCATTCTATTTATAGAACAACAATGAGATAGAGAGACATGGTCCAGATTGTTATTGTTCAGCCCTCCGGAGCTTCGTTTGAACTTGAAGTGCCGGAGGGTTGGAGTCTGATGCAGGCCGCAGTGAAGAACGGCATCGACGGGATCGTAGCGGAGTGTGGCGGTTCCTGTGTTTGCGCCACCTGCCATGTCTACGTCCAGCCGGAGCGCCTCGCGGAACTGCCGCCGCCCGGCGACGATGAACTCGAGCTCCTGGATGAAGTGAAAGCTGAGCGGCGTCCCAGCAGCCGCTTGTCGTGCCAGATCAAGTCTGCTGCCGAGCTTGATGGACTCATCGTCACCATTCCCGAGCGTCAGACATGACCGGTGCGGATTCCCACATCGTTATCATTGGTGCGGGGCAGGCCGGCCTGCAGGCCGCCGAGACACTGCGCAGCGAAGCGTTTGAAGGCCGGATAACGTTGCTTGGCGCTGAACCGTACGCTCCTTATCAACGGCCTCCGCTTTCGAAGTCGTGGCTGACGGACAATCTGGATGCTGATCAGCTCGCGTTGCGCGATTATTCTGTGCTGGAGAGGAAACAGATTGATCTTTGGACCAGAGCATCAGTGTCAGCGATCGATGTGAGGTCGCAATCCGTCCTGCTGCATGATGGGCGCGCGTTGACCTATACCGGCCTCGTTCTCGCCACAGGGGCAACTCCGCGCCAGCTTCCCCAAGCGCGAGACGCCGGCGATCTGGTCTGCACTCTGCGGTCTCGCGCCGATTCAGACGCGATTGCGCAGGGACTTCGGAGTTGCGTGCGGAGGGAATTACCTCTGGTTGTGGTCGGGGGAGGGTTCATTGGATTGGAGGTCGCAGCAAGTGCGCGCAAACTCGGTATCGCGGTCACGATTCTCGAAGCGGCGCCGCGGCTGCTGGAAAGGGTTTTGTCCCAAGATTTGTCCGACTGGTACGCGAGGCTGCATGCTGACCGCGGCACAACATTGATCTTTGGTGCGCGGATCGCTGAAATTCGAAAAACGTCGAACCATGTTGCCGAGGTGGAGTTCGTTGACGGACATTGCATTGTCGCTGGGCTGGTGGTTGTGGGAATTGGCGTGACGGCCAATGATCAACTGGCGCGGGATGCCGGGATCGCATGCGAAGCAGGAATCATTGTGGACGCATGCGGTCGCACCTCAGTTCCGAATATCGTCGCCGCAGGAGATTGCACGGTTCGCCGACTGTCTGATGGTACCATGCTTCGGCTGGAGTCGGTTCAGAACGCGGTCGAGCAGGGCCGGTCGGCAGCACATGCACTTCTCGGCGTCGACAAGCCCAGTCTGGGAGCGCCGTGGTTCTGGTCGGACCAGTATGATATGAAACTACAAATTGCCGGCTTGTCGCGCGGAGCAGACACGCATGTTCTGCGCGGAGACATGGAGAGCCATTCGTTTTCGATCTATCATTTTCGTGAAACACGTCTTGTGGCAGTCGATTCGATCAACGCTGCAAGGGATCACATGATCGCGCGGGACCTGATCGGGCGGCAGATTTCCCCAACCGCGCAGCAGGCTTGTGACACAGCATTCAATCTTGCGAAACTTCGGACCGCTCAAGCCTAGTTTCTGCTGCAAGCAAAATGGAAAGCGGCGGCGGTTTCCAACCCGCCGCCGATCCTTGGCAGTTATTTGCTGACAAGAACGACCTTTCCATCGTCGATCTTCACGAGGTGGGTCGTCGCCGGGCTCTGCCCACTTTCTGAACCTGCCGGGCCAACCTTCTCAAAGACGATGCGGCCGGTCAGGCCGGGGTAATCGACCTGCCAAAGAGCCGCACGGATCTTCTCTGGTTCGGCGACACCGGCTTTCTTAATGGCTGCGGCAAGCACCTGGATGCCGTCATAGCCGCGCGCGCCCTCCGGCAGTCCGGCAAACGGAAGGCCGGTCTTTTCCCACGCCGCGATGAAGGACCTGGCGGCTGCCGGGTCGGCCGATGTTTCCGGAAACCACGGTGCAAACATCGCGTCATGCAGCGAATTGTTCGCCGCCGAGCCGGCTTGAGCAATCAACTGGTCCGGTACGGTTCCACCGGTCGTGATGATCTGCCGCTTGATACCGAGGGCTTGCGCCTGCTTCATCACCAGCGTCATCTGTTCCGGGCCGGACGTCGTGAAGAGCGTATCGCTGTCCGTGCTCTTGATGGTCGAAAGCTGCGAAGACATATCTTGCGCCGCGGCGTCCATATGAAGTGTCTTGTTGACCGTGATGCCCTTTTCCTTGAGCATCTTTCCGAATTCCGCGGCTGCACCGAGTCCCCAGTCATTGTTGACGACAAGGAAATCGACCTTCTTGATCTTCAGCGGTTCGACGAAGCGGGTGAAGCTCTTTGCTTCCATGCTGTTGGTCGGGCTGATCCGGAACACATAGGGGTTGCCCATGGTCGTGATCTTGTCGGCGCTGGAGGTCTCGACCAGCATAGGAACCTTGTATTCCATCAGCTTCGGCATGACCGCGAGTGTATAGGTCGAGCTCCACGCGCCCATCATCGCAGGCACCTTGTCTCGCGTGATCAGCTTCTCCGCGACGTTCGCGGCTTCGGTGGGATTGCTCTTATTGTCTTCGATGATCAGCTGGATTTTTTTTCCAAGCACGCCCCCTTTTGCATTTATGTCGTCCGCTGCGATCCTCGCGCCATTGGTGACGAAATTCCCTGACGCGGCGACCACGCCTGTCAGGGGCTGATTGACGCCGAGCTTGATGGTTTCCTGAGCTATCGCGCCTGTCCCGACGCTGGTTGACAGGATCGCTAGCAATATTCTGGACCAAGACGTCTTCATCGAATGTTCCTCCCTCCGGTTTTCACCCGCCCGCCTGCTAGCGGTGCCAAGTCACACTATCACCCTATTAATAGGATGACCAAGTCACAAATCTGATCGATGCGTGCTATTTATTGAAGCAATCTGCACGAAAATCTTGCTTTGTACGCTTGCTATGTATCTCTATCATACTATAAATGGAATGATTGGATTGACAGGAAGACACTTTTGAAGTGCCGAATGCTGCAAATCAGCGTCGTGACAGCCGCGCGTCCTGCGCGCCAGGTGAGTGCGGAATGGATTTGAAGGTTGCGCATCTTCGTCGTCTCGTTCGGTTGAGTGAAGCCAGGGTGAATCTGCCTGAGCGCATCTTGCTCCATGCCGGACCGCCTTACAAAGGTACTCCCCCCGGAGCCGTCATGGCTGCGGCGGAGCAAGCCGCCGTGATCGGCGGCTTTGCCAAAGATGCCCCGACTGCGCGCGCGATGCTTGAATCGGGTTCGCTTCCGCTCAAGCCAGCGCAGGACCACGGCGTTGCTGTTCCGCTTGCGATGGTTGTTGCTCCGTCGATGTGGTGCTTCGAGGTCGGGGACAGCGATAGCGTCTTCCATTCACCTGTCTCTGAGGGGCCACCGCCAGCGCTGCGTTTTGGTTCAGCAGACCCGCTCTGCGGTGTGCGTGCGCGTGATTGGATCGCGGAAGCGGCTCGCACGATCAATCCGCAGCTTTCCATTCTCCCGGACGTTGAATCGATGATGCGACAGGCGCTGCGCGAGGGCGATGACTGCCATGCCATCACCCGTGCAGGAAATGAACGTTTCCTCGAACTCTTGAGTAAGATGCCGGCGGGGTTGGTGGCCGACATCAGGGCAAATCCGGGATTCGTCTTGGGTATCTGGATGGCATGGGCCGCCTGGAAATTGCATACCTCGGCAAGCGAAGTCGTGGCCATCGGCGGCAACGGTGTTGAATTCGGTTTACGCCGGCGCGGCGAAACACATTGGGCCACTGTACCATCTACGCCACCAACGGGAATTCGTTTCGATCCGCAGCACGGCGCGCCCCCGCTCGGTGCCATCGGCGACAGCGCGCTCGTCGATGTTTGCGGATTCGGCGGGCAGGCACTGAACCATGCGTCGGCGCTTACGTCGGAGTGGGCGCATCTGCTTCCGCTGGATGCGCAGTCGCGCGGGTGCGCAATCATTCATCGCGACCGGGGCGTCATCGATACAGATGCCGTTCGCGCGACAGGTGTTACGCCAATCATCAACCTTGCGATTCTTGACGAAAGGGGCGCTGCCGCCCCGATCGGAAGGGGGTTTTACATCGTGCCGCGCTCACTCTTTGGAATTGGAGGCTAGGAATGGACCTGACGGGAAAGGTGGCTGTCGTCACTGGCGGTGCGATGGGTATCGGTTATGCGATATGTGAGGCGCTCGCGAAGCAAGGTGCGTCGATCATGATTGCGGATCTTAAGGGAGCAGCGGCTGCCGCCGAGAAGCTGCGCCAGAGTGGATATGAAGCCCATCATGTCGATGCGGACGTTTCCAGCGAGAAGGACACCGGACTCATGGCCGCGGCGGCCATCGACAGGTTCGGCCACATCGATGTCCTTGTGAACAACGCGGCGATCTATTCGACATTATCTCTTAAGCCATTCGAACAACTCACTGTCGATGACTGGCAAAAGATGCTGAACGTCAATGTTATCGGGCAGTTTCTGTGCTGCAGAGCCGTACTGCCGGCATTCAAGAAGCAGGGCTCCGGGCGCATTATCAACATCTCGTCCGGTGTCGCCTTCAAGGGAAATCCGGGCATGCTGCACTACGTCGCTTCAAAAGGCGCGATCGTGTCCATGACGCGGACGCTCGCGACAGAACTTGGCGAACATGGCGTTCTCGTCAACAGCGTCGCTCCAGGATTCACGTTGAGCGATGGGGTTCAAAACAACCACGAGTTGGCGAACACGGTATCGGGATTTTCCGTGCGTAACAGGGCGCTAAAGCGGGACATGCTGGCTGGCGACGTCGTCGGCGCTGTCGCTTTCTTTGCGGGCCCGCACGCGGCCTTCATCACCGGCCAGACGTTGGTCGTCGATGGCGGTGCTTACTACCACTGACGGCTGCGGAATTCTTGACTGTCGAAGGGAAGCAACAAAATGAAATACGTTACCAATGCATGGTACCCGGTGGTGTGGGCCGATCGTGTTGGCCGGGAGTTGACTCGGCACGTGGTGCTCGAAGAACCCATCGTCATCTATCGTCTGGAGGACGGAAGCATCGCAGCTCTTCAGGATGCGTGTCCGCATCGTCTTGCCCCTTTGTCGCTGGGCAAATTGAAGGGTGACAACATCGAATGCGGCTATCACGGCATGACATTCGACTGCAGCGGAAAATGCGTCCTCATTCCGGGGCAGGATGTGATTCCGGGCAACGCGCTGGTCCGCTCATACCCGCTTCAGATCAAGTACGGGCTGGTGTGGCTTTGGATGGGCGATCCGAAGAAAGCCGATCTCAGCAAGATGTTTCATCTGCCGCAGTATGAGGCCGAAGGCTGGCACGCCGTGCAGGGCGACACGCTGCGGATCGAGTGCAACTATCTCAGCCTTTGCGACAACCTGCTTGATCCGGCGCACGTCACGTTCGTTCACACAACAACTCTTGGCACTCCGGCCGGTGCCACCGTTCCGGTGAACAACGAATACCGCAACAACGAAATCACCGTGTGGCGATGGATCCGCAACGGGCCGGCGATACCGCTTTTCTCGAAGTACGGCAAGCTCACCGGGTCAGTCGATCGCTGGCACTACTACAATTACTCGACGCCGTGCTACTTCGCGATCGACATGGGATCGTGCCCTGCCGGTTCGATTCCCGATACGGAGGACAGAGATAAGGGCGTTCGGATGTTCGCCTGCCACGTTCTGACGCCGGTCGATGAACGAACGGTGCTTCAGCACTGGTTCCATGTCCGGAATTTCCGCACCAACGAGCACAACATGGACGCCTCGCTGACCGCCGATCTCGATATGGCGTTCAAGGAAGACAAGGTCATCCTGGAGCGAATCCAGCTCGAGGAAGAGCGCGACCCGAACTACAAGCGCATCATTCTGGGAATCGACGCGGCGCCGATGAAGATGCGCCGGATGGTCGATAAACTTATTATCGCGGAACTGGAGTCTGCCGGGTGAGCTGACGATCCATACACAATCGCGCGCGCCAAAGATGATCTCTGGCGCGCGGACACTTCCTCTGTACTGCCTGGGGTTTCGGCCCCAGGATTTTTTCGGGGCGGGGGCTTCGCCGGAGCGTTTGGTTAGCTGCGATTCA
The DNA here is from genome assembly GCF_058794875.1 of Afipia sp. GW823-FHT06G09. Lineage (NCBI taxonomy): Bacteria > Pseudomonadati > Pseudomonadota > Alphaproteobacteria > Hyphomicrobiales > Nitrobacteraceae > Afipia > Afipia sp. GW823-FHT06G09. The sequence goes on along the minus strand of NZ_JBXAHF010000005.1, from coordinate 376,988 downwards.
TCAGATCGCGCCGAAGCGCGAAACAATTCCGGTGGTAATGAAAATCCGCGACATAGATCGCAACATTCCGGTCGTCCAGAAGAACGATCCTGCAGTCGGCGGTGGGCTCGCCAAGTCCGATCTTGAGCAGGTCGGCGACCTCGGGATTCGCTATGCCGATCGTCACCGTCTGATAGGCGTGACTGATCGAGATATCCTTCATCTCCATGATGCGCGGCAGGGCCGGTAACCGCGTGAACTGTTTCCGTTCGCGTGCGAATATCTCCTGCGACAGGTGCAGGTTGACGACCGAGAACGGTTCATCCCCGTTGTACTGCACGCTTCTCAGCAGCGCATATCTATGCGCGGGGACACCTTCGCTCTCGCCGAGGGGAGGGCTGGCAACTTTTTCCTCGATATGGACGATCTCGACGCGATTGTCCTTGATCGAGCTGATAAGGCCGTCGAGGTCATTGGCGATGTTCAGCCAGTGCCGTTCCTTCGGCACGTAGGATACAAAGGTGCCGAGACCTTGCCGGGAATCGAGCATTTTTTCTTCGCGAAGAATCTCGATGGCCTTGCTGATGGTGATCTTGGCGACGCCGAATTCGGCTTCAAGTTCTTCGATCGTCGATATCTTGTCCCCATTCTGCCAGCGGCCCGCTTCAATGCGCTGCCGCATTACCGATGCCAACTGCAAGTACAGAGGCATACGGCTGCGGTCGAAAATGACAGAGAGCTTATTCATCTCTCTATTATAGAGTAGTCCTATATATAAGGCGAGGCGAGTTTCGAGATCTTCTAAGCGCCAACGGATCATGCGAATCTTGACGTGGCGGCCGCGAGCCAACGCTTTGATCCGGACGCAAAAAAGCCCGCCGTTGGCGGGCCTTGAGTGGCAGGTATGACGGAGGCCGCGCGTGTCCTGCGCTGCCTCCGGTTGCACTAGTTGGTCGCGACAGCTTTCGCCGAAATGACCGGAGCCACGTTGGCCTGGCCGGGCTTGGCAGCAAACCCGGCATATGAGAGCAACAAGACGCCGAGAAATGAGACGCCGGCAAGGACGCTGTAGAAGATCGCAAGCGGCCACCATTGTCCGGGATAATTGCTGGTCAGGACGACGCCGATCATCGGCGTGAAGCCACCAAAGATCGCTCCGCCCAGCTGGTAGGCTGCCGAGATTGAGGTGTATCGCACCTCCACCGGAAAGACCTTGCTCGCGTATCCTGCAATCACCGCGTAGAAGCCTGATGCGCAAAGCGTGGCGAGCGAAACGCCGGCGACAATGCCGATCTGGGTTTTCAGTTCGACCAGCAGGAACATCGGGTAGGGTGCGAGCATTGCGAGCGCTGAGGCGATCAGCAGGAATTTGCTGTCACCGATTTTCTCCGCGATCTTTGCTGCGACCAGCTGCCCGATAAACTGAACAACCGCGACCATCGCAAGACACTCCAGGATCAGCGAGCGGTCGAGGCCCAGAGTCCTTGTGGTATAAGCGATAAGGAAGGTGTTGGTGAAATAGAATCCGGCCGTGCCAATTGTGAATGCCAGCAGCGTGAAGATGATAGGTTTAGTCGCGCTGCGAAAAGCCTCGATGATTGGAAAGCGCGACAGCGTCTTGCGTTCGGTGGCTTCGGCGAATTCGGGGGACTCATTGACACCCAGCCGGATCATCATGCCGATGATCAGCAGAACAAAGCTGAGCAGGAACGGGATTCGCCATCCCCATACGGCGAAGTTTTCCCCGGACATGCGGGTGACGATCGCAAATATCCCCATCGACAGGAGCACGGCGGCAGGGCTGCCGAGCTGGGCGAAGGAGGCATACCATGTGCGCTGCTCCTTTGGCGCATGTTCACCGGCCATGAGAACTGCACCGCCCCATTCTCCGCCGACGGAGACGCCTTGCAGAAGGCGGCAGACGATCAGCAGGATCGGCGCCCAGATTCCGATCTGCGAGTAGGTCGGGAGAAGGCCGATGGCTGTGGTGGCCGTTCCCATCAGAAGAAGTGTCGCGATCAGCGAGCGCTTTCGCCCGAAGCGGTCGCCGAGATGGCCGAATAGAAATCCGCCGAATGGTCTTGCGAAGAAGCCGACAGCGAATGTTGCGAACGATGCCAACAGTCCGACACTCGGATCACTGTTCGGGAAAAAGAGCTGCGGAAAGATCAGGGCGGAGGCCGTGCTGTAGACAAAGAAGTCGTACCACTCGATGGTGGTGCCGGCGAACGCCGCGGTTGCCGCCCGCACGGGCTGGCGTTTGACGCTCGCTGATGATGTTGCACTCATTTCGTTCTCCTTGAGGGAATGACAACTTTCAGGTTCGCAAGACCTGTGCCAGTCCCCGCGCGACCCTCCCCAGCAGGTCTGACGGGAATTTTATTCAATTATTTCAAGTGCAAGTTTACAGATGGCGACCGTTGATGGCTTCTTATGGGTTGCCTGTTTTGTATTACTTGCCTGTATAAAAGATTACCAGAATGATAATTTTGAATGCAAGACAAATAATTTTGGATACAATATTTTAAACCAAGTTCGCCAGCGCCACCTGCGGTCGGGTGCGTTTCCAGGCTTCAAAAGCCGGAGACGAAGCGGCCGCGCAGACGGGCATCTGCCTGCCTTGCGGTGCCTGCAAGGATGAAACGGGATTGGATAACAGGCTCAATGGTTGAGAAGATTTACACATCATGCACTCTCGACTGCCCGGATGGCTGCGGTGTCATCGCGCACGTCGAGAACGGGCGAGTGATCAAGCTCGAAGGTCACCCCGATCATGAATTCACGAACGGCTATCTCTGCGCCAAGACTTACAGGTTTCCGCGTCGTGTCTATAGCGCGGAGCGCCAGCTTCATCCGCTTCGAAGGGCTGACAACTCGATAAACTCGCCTTGGGTGCGCATCGGCTGGGACGAGGCGCTGGATCTGGTCGCGCAAAAAATAAGAACATTGAAAGAGACCTCGGGTCCACTTTCCATGATGCATTATCAGCGGACCGGATCTTGGGGCGTCACCAAAAAACTCGGACATCGTTTCTGGAATCTTCTGGGCGGCGTTACGACCGCGAGCGGTTCGCTTTGCAGTGGAGCAGCGCGCGCTGGACAGAAACTCGATTTCGGCGTGAGGCTAGGTCATGATCCATCTGACACGGTCAATAGCAAGCTTGTTTTGCTCTGGGGGCGGAATCCGCTGGCGACGAACCTCCATCAAGTGCCGTTGCTGAAGAGCGTGCGAGAGAGAGGTGGTAGGGTGGTTCTCGTCGATCCCGTGAAAAGCGAGTCCGCGACAATCTGCGATCAGCACATCCAGCCTCGGGTTGCCACAGACGCCGCCTTTGCGCTGGGGCTTGCCAAGATCATTTTGTCGGAAGGCCTCGAAGACCGGGACTTCATTGAAAAGCATACGCACGGGATCTCTGAATTTCGCTCTCTTCTGAAGCGGCATTCTCTGGAGGAGTTGAGTGCTCAGTGCGGTGTAGCCCTATCCGACATGCAGGTGATCGCTCGCGAGTATGCGACAACAAGACCGTCGTCCATTCTGCTTGGATGGGGGCTCAACAAATATAAAAGCAGCGCGGAAATATTCCGATGCGTTGATGCCTTGGCGGCGATCTGTGGCCAGATCGGTATTGCGGGTGGCGGTGTTACGCACGGTTTCGATACCCAACGGCTGTTCGACAAACGCATCGAAGCAGCCGACCGTGCCGAATTTCGTCGCACAATCCCAGAGCCCTTGCTTGGCCGCGGACTCATGGACGCGAGCGAACCGCCCGTCCGAATGATGTTTGTGAATGGAGGAAATCCGGTCAACCAATCGCCGAATTCAAATCTCGTCGCCGAAGCCCTCAAGCGGCTGGAGTTTGTTGTTGTGGTCGACAGTTTCCTCACCGACACGACGGACTATGCGCACGTGTTTCTTCCGACAACGACATTTCTGGAGGAAGAGGATGCGCTCGTCTCCTGGGGGCACAACATTCTTGGCGGTGTCAATCCCGCGATTGAGCCGGTCGGTGAATCCAGATCCGATCTGTGGATATTTCAGCAACTTGCAGACCGCCTTGGTGTCGGCGCTGAGATGGCCGGATCGCCGCGTGAATGGCTGAAGCGGATTCTCTCGCCGATGCAGGAGCGGGGTGTGTCGGTCGATGCGTTGCTCGAAGGGCCGATACGCTGTCCGGTGGCACCGATGGTGCCGTTCGCGGACAAAAAATTTCCGACACGCTCCGGGCGTTTCGAATTTGTCGATGACGTTGAAACGACGCCGCGCGTTGATCCTAACTATCCGCTGACGTTTGTTACCAATTTCAGCAAGAAGTGGCTGCTGTCCCAAATGCTGGAAACCGAGCATCCGAAAACAGCCTCGGTTCGTATCGGACTGGAAGTTGCGAAGGAGGCGGGGATCGAAAATGGGCAGATCGCGCTACTGCGATCGAGCGTCGGCGAGTTGCTAGTCGAAGTCCTGGTTGATCCGCGCGTGGGTGCAGGGATGGTCATCATGCCGGTGGGCACATGGATGAAGCGCGGCGGCGGCGCTAACGTGCTGACGGAAGATATTATGTCGAATTTTGGGGAAATGGCCGCATATGGTGAGACCCGCGTGCGCCTCGAAAGGATTGAGGCTGTGATCGAAGCAGGCAAGGGTGCCGATCTCAATCCTCAGCCGGTTGATTTGCAAATGACGCAATAACGAATTCGCCAGCTTCCAGAATGTGATCGACCATTGCACGTCGGGCACGCGCGGGTTCGCGATCTTCGAGCGCTTTAAGGATTTTTTCGTGCTGAGTGATGTTCGATTCGATTCGGAAGCTGTTCATGCTCAGCGCTGACGATAGCATCACGCTGCGTGCATAGCCCGAGGTGACCTCCTGGATCGTGCGAGCGAGATACCGGTTATTTGAAGATTCACAGATGGTCTTGTGAAACTTGGCATTCATGTCGATCCAGCGTTGCGATGCCTCCTGAAACCAGTCGGGACTGACCCGCGATGCGCGTGTATCGCCGCCACGGTCACTGCGCAACTCTTTCACGGCACTTACAAATTCATCGTGGGCAATTCGCAGTTCTGCGAGTTGTTGGTCAGTGATCCATCGCGCAGATAGTTGAGCGGCGAGACCTTCGAGCTCAGCTCGCACCTGGTACATCTCGCTGATTTCGCGGCTCGATGGCGCGCGTACGACAGCGCTGCGGCGTTGTGCCTGACTGACGATGCCCTTTGCCTCGAGCCGCGAAAGCGCCTCTCTGATCGGCGTGCGGCTCACATCGAATTCCTGCGCAAGCAATTCCTGCTTCAGGCGGGTGCCGGGCGGGTAATCGCCGGCAACAATCTTCGCCTGAATCTTGTTGGCGAGTTCTTCGATCAACTTCGGAGATGCTGCGACTTTCAAGGCTTCAACCGCGTTCTGTGAATCGGCCAGTTTTGCGTAGTCGCTGTATGGCGGATAGGCAAGTGATCCATGGCTCCTCGCTCGAAATAACCTCCAAAACCCAGTGGGATTATCCCAAGCTTTACAAGCATTGTAGAAACCAAAGCTGCTTGACTTTCCAATTCTTGGATACAATAATAATTATCTTGGATGTAAAACTCTGCCGGGAGCATAAGGATGACCAACGAGACCACGACGCACTATGCGCCAGAATTCAAGCATGTCAGCGAAATGGAATGGGAAATGGGTCGGTTCAAAAACAAGACCAAATTTCTGTTTCACCCGAGTCCGGAACGCCCCACCGAGCCGAACGCCGGTATTCTCAACTATGAGCCAGGCGCAAGTTTCCCGTTGCACAAGCACGACTTTGCTCAGGTCTGGTACATTCTGGAGGGCGAATTCCAGTTCGGTGACAAATTGTACAAGCCGGGCACGTTTGCTTTCATGCCGGATCCGCATTTCGAATACGAAATGAAAACGGAAACCGGAGGCAAGATCATCTTCTTGCAGTACCCGGGGCCGACGACCGGCGGCAGACCAGTCTATGCGGGCCGCATGAATCTGAAGGCTGACGAGGTGAAGGCCTACGAACCCGCCGATCTCGAACATTAAAATGATGTGGCTCGTCCGGCTCCGATTCACTCGTGGCCGGACGCCTCGCAATCAAACCGCCGGCACTGCGGGTAAAGCGTTGGCGTGAGCGAGCCCATCGCTCTCGCAATCCGTGCTCGGCACAGAAAATGCATAACGTTCGAGTACGAACGAAACAGGGATGATGGTATTCTCATGGGATCGGTCATTGTCGGTTGCGACGTTGGTGGAACATTCACGGACCTTATTCTGCATGATCCTGCCAATGGCGGATTGCAGTTGGCGAAGGTGCCGACCACAACTGCCAACCAAGCCCACGGCGTGCTTGCTGCTTTCGAGAAGACGGGCCGAAGCGCGGACGGCATAGACCTCTTCATTCACGGTACGACTGCGACGACTAATGCCTTGCTTGAACGCAAACTGGCGAAATGCGGGCTGATCACCACAAGAGGATTTCGCGATGTCCTTGAGCTTGGTCGTCGAACCCGGCCGAATCCTTATGGACTGATCGGAACATTCGTTCCTGTCATTCCTCGCGATCTTCGCCATGAAGTCACCGAGCGCATGGATGCGTCGGGCAACGTCGTCGCAGCGCTCGCCGAAGACGAGCTAAGGGCCGTTGCGAAGAAGCTTCTTGAGCAAGGCGCCGAGTCTGTCGTCGTGCATTTTTTGCACTCCTATGCCAACCCGGAGCATGAGTTGAAGGCCGTCGAGATCATCAGATCGATCTGGCCCAATGAATATGTCACGGCCGGACATCAGATTATTGCTGAGTGCCGCGAATACGAACGCGGTGTAACGGCCGCGGTGAACGGTTCCGTTCAGCCGATTCTCGATCGTTATCTCGACAAGCTCCAGGCGGAACTGAAATCTCGCGGGCTGAAACGTCAGTTGCTGGTAATGCAGGGCAATGGCGGGACTGCCTCTTCCTCCATTGTAACGCATGCGGCGGTTCATACGGTCATGTCAGGCCCTGCGTCCGGTGTGATTGCGGCCGCAAGTACGGCGACGGCAGCTGGCTATCCTAATGTCGTTACCTACGACATGGGCGGGACATCCACCGATGTAGCCCTAATTCAGGATGGTGTGCCGCTCGTCTCATCCGAGCTTGAAATTGAATACGCGATGCCGATCCACGTTCCGATGGTTGATGTTCACACTGTCGGGGCGGGAGGAGGGTCGATCGCTCATGTCAATGAGGCCGGCTTGCTCCAGATCGGACCTAAAAGTGCTGGCGCCATTCCCGGACCGATCTGCTTTGGGCGCGGCGGGGTCGAACCAACAATAACTGACGCCAATCTCGCGCTGGGCCGCCTAAACCCAGAGCGTCTCCTCGGTGTTGAGAAATCAACCACATTGGAAGCAGTGACAGATGCTCTGACGACCCAAGTCGGCGGCCCCCTCAATCTGAGCGGTGAGGAAGCTGCCGCTGCTGTTGTGCGGGTTGCTAATGACAAGATGGCAGGCGCAATTCGTCTGGTCTCGCTTTCGCGTGGTCACGATCCGCGCGATTTCGTTCTGCTTGCATTTGGTGGAGCAGGGCCGTTGCACGCTGCGGCACTCGCACGCGAACTCGGAATTCCAAAAGTTCTGATCCCGGCGCGTCCGGGTCTGACAAACGCTCTTGGATGCCTGGTTGCCGACCTCCGTCACGATTTCGTGCGTACCGTCAACAAGCCGCTTCCGTTGCTAAGCGAGGCGGATGTGCTTGGAATACTCGACGCTCACATCGAAGAGGGGCAACGCATCGTCCGGCAGGAAAATGTGGAAATCGAGAGTGTTCACGTCTTCCATACCGCGGACATGCAATTCCAGGGTCAAACGCACATCCTGAATGTCGCTGTTTCGGGCAAGGATGTGAAGATCAGCGAACTCCACGATGCGTTTGCCAAGGCCTACTGGAATCGCTTCAGGGTCGCGTTGCCGGAGATCAAGCCCGTTTTGGTGAATCTGCACACGGCGGTCATCGGCAAGCGAAAACCGTTTCCGGTGGATGCGCTGACATCCAGGAAGACGGGGAAAACAGTTGCTGATGCACAATTAAACACGAGGCGTGTCTGGTTCGACGGCGGCTGGTTCCAAACCCCAGTTTACGACCGCGACCAGCTTCCGCTTAACAGTGAATTCGATGGCCCCGCAATTCTCGAACAATTGGATGCGACGACGGTCGTCCATCCTGGCGATCGCGTTCATGTCGATCATCTCGGAAACGTCATTCTGCAAGTAGCTGAAGGAAAGTAACGTGAAAACCATCGACCCAGTCACTCTTGCGGTTATTCAAAACGGCTTGCAGCAGGTCTGCAACGAAATGGACATGGCCTTCGTTCGCGCGGCTTTCAGCCCGGTGATTGCTGAAGGCCTCGATCGTTCGGACGGAATTTATCATCGCTCTACCGGGGAACTGATCGCCCAGGGCGAGCTAGGCTTGCCGATATTCGTCGGAACGATGCAGTTCTCGACCCGTGCGGTCATCGATCGCGCCAAGACGGTCGACGACGGTGACATCTTCATTCTCAACGATCCGTATCTCGGCGGCACGCACCTGATGGACGTCAAGTTCGTCAAGCCGTTCTTATACAAAGGACAGTTATTCGCGTGGCTTTCGAATACCGGGCATTGGCCGGATACAGGCGGCATGGTGCCCGGTGGGTTTTCGGCGAAAGCGACCGAGGTTGAGCAGGAGGGGTTGCGGCTTCCGCCGGTCAAGCTGTTCAAGAAGGGCGTCATCGATGAAGAGATCCTCTCGATTATCCTGTCGAACATTCGCATCGCCGATCAGCGCATCGGTGACATCCGGGCGCAGGCTGCGGCGCTTGAGATCGGCGAGCGGCGCTTGACGGCGCTCCTCGATCGCTATGGCGCCGATACCGTCGAACAGGCGATTGATCTTCTCAGGCAGGGTGCTGCTCAGCAGATGCGCGCGAAAATCGCGACGATTCCTGACGGTGAGTATCGCAGCACCACGATTGTAGACTCAGACGGGGTTATTGATGCGCCGCTCGAGATCAATCTGATCATCCGGAAACGTGGCGAGAGCCTTGAATTTGATCTCTCAGAATCGAGCCCGCCGTGCCGCGGCCCGATGAACAGCGTCATCGCAACAACGAAATCTGCGATCTATCTGGCGGTCAAGCACATCTTCCCGGAGGTGCCGATCAACGCCGGGACTTTTGAACCTCTCAATATCCCCGTTCCTGTAGATACGTTTCTGGATGCGAAATATCCGCGGCCGGTGTCGGGATGCGCAGCCGAAGTGAGTCAGCGTATTGCCGAAGCGGTTTTCCTCGCACTTGCCGAAGCGCTGCCAGAACGTCTGTTCGCCGCGCCGGCAGGCACGAGCGGGAATCTGGCGATCGGCGGCGTCGATCCGGAAACCGGTAATGGTTTCGTCATGTACATTGTGACCGGCGGCGGATACGGCGGTTCTGCCGAACTCGATGGCATATCCAATGGCTGTTCGACCATTGGCATTGCCAAGACGCCTCCGATTGAAATTCTGGAGCAACGCTTTCCCGTCCTCTTCAAGGAATTTTCCATTGCCGAGGGATCCGCTGGTTCAGGCCGCCAGCGCGGTGGGTTTGGTGTGCGTTACGCGGTGGCGCTTCGCCGCGGCGATGCGCGCGCATCGTTCGTGATGGATCACGGCAGGGTGGGGCCGCCGGGAATTCTCGGAGGTGATCCGGGGCAGCCGAACCGCATTGAAATCTTTCAATCGGGAAGAAAGGTTGTGCCGCTTCACCTGTCCAAGGATCAGGACATTGAGATGCATGCAGGCGACGTCATCCGCGTGCAGACGCCGGGCGGCGGCGGATACGGACCGTCGTCGGACAGGTCATCGTTGCTGATTAAGCGAGACAAGCAATACGGATACGGCGAAAGCTCGTCGCTGGATCCATTTGGAGACGATGTCAAAAAGCAGCATGCTGCTGAATAGCGGGACCGGGATGCACAGGCGCTGAGTATCGTGATCTCAGCGCCTGCCTTGCGCGTTGAGGTGCGGGCTCTGACAAAGGCCGGTGTCCCGCCGCAGTGAGAAGCCTCCTTGACCTTGCGGCGTGGTGCAATCACACTCATCGGCGTGATCATTGCGCCGCTTTCGTTGCGCAACGTCGACATCCATCAAACCATCATCGGACGCTCTGCGCGCAGCATAATTATTGCGTTGCTTCCGCGCGGTATCCGCGGCAATGCGTCCATATTGTGAATGTTCTCGAATTTCGCCGAAACAAGAAGGCCTCGGACAAGAAAACGATCGCATCGCGTTGACGGACCTTACCTGAAGAGATCGAAGCTGATGCACTTCGAGTGCGCCAGCTTCGTCGTTTATCAGGCGCCGACAACAATCCTTTGAGCCGTGCCGCTGGCTTGAGCATCTCCGCCGAGATAGGCGGCTTCGAGCGAGGGGTCTTCCGCGATGGTTTCCGCCAGTCCGGCTTTCACAATCGCGCCCGTCTCCAGGAGATAAGCCCTGTCTGCCAGGGCAAGAGCCTGTCCGGCCATTTGATCGACAACGATCAGCGTCATGCCTTCAACGCGAAGGCGTTCGAAGGACGCAAAAAGCTCGTCGACCACAAGCGGTGCGAGGCCGAGCGAGGGCTCGTCCAGCATCAGCACCTTCGGCGACGTCAGCAGACCGCGAGCAACGGCCAGCATTTGCTGTTCACCGCCAGAGAGGAGACCGGCGCGGTGATCAATACGCTGGTTCAGGCGCGGGAAGCGGGCCAGCATGGTTTCGACTTCGGCATCGAGATCAATACCCGTGCGGGCATAAGCCCCGAGCTGCAGGTTCTGCCGGACAGTGAGTTCCGGGAATACCTGTCGTCCTTCCGGCACCAGCACAATACCAATACGAGCACGCGCATGCGCTGGCAGGCTGTCGATACGTTTGCCGGAAAGCGAAATCTCCCCGGTTGCACGCGGCGGTTCCAATCCCGCAATCGAGCGCATCAGTGTGGTTTTGCCAGCGCCGTTTGCACCAAGAACGGCTATGGCTTCGCCGTCTCCCACAACGACGTTAATGTCTTCGAGCGCCTGCGACAGACCATAGAATGCATCGAGTTTCTTGATATCGAGTACAGCCTCTTGTCCGGCCTGACGTGCGGGGCGGCGCTGTTTTTCGCTTGCCGTCGCATCGCCGAGATAGGCTTTCCGGACCAGAGGATCGTTTCGAATGGCCGCAGGCTCGCCGACGGCGATGCATTTGCCGCCGTCGAGCACCACGATGTGATCGCTGAGTGACATAATCATCGGCATGTCGTGCTCGACAATAATCACAGCGACACCGAGGTCTGCGATGCGTCGCAGCAGTGTTGTCAGCCGCTGCTTGTCGCCCTTTGATAAACCGGCGGCCGGCTCGTCCAGAAGGAGGACCTTTGGTCGCAGCGCAAGTGCCCGTGCGATTTCAACCAGGCGCTTCTCGCCGTGCGGCAGGGATTCCGCGAGCCGGTCGAGATCGCCGTCAACTCCTGCGAATCGCAACAGCGACTGTGCGAACCGTTCTGCGTCCGGATTGCGAAGGGGTGAAACGATGCCACCGAGCTTGCCTGCGGTTTCCGCCAGGAGTGTGTTCTCGATAATGGTGAGAGAACCGAACAGTTGCGTGGTCTGGAATGTCCGCGCCACGCCGGCGCGGGCGAGGACGTGCGACGGAAGGCCGGTCAGGTCCCTGTCGCCGAGTTTCACCGTGCCAGAGCTTGGCCGATAAAACCCGCAGAGAAGGTTGAGCGCGCTCGTTTTGCCGGCGCCGTTGGGACCGATCACACTCGTGACAAGCCCCGGTCGAGCTGCAAACGACACATTCTGCACCGCCCGAACACCTCCGAATGCGATCGAGAGATCCGTTACGTTGAGCGGCGGAATGGAATTTTTTTCCACGCGAAGTCCGGTGCCGACGTCGCCAATCGTAGACACAGCCTCGGCGCCGGATTGTGATCGTACGGCCGGATTGAATTTTGCGAAGAGTTGTCCAACGAGACCTGCAACTCCGTTTGGAGCGAGGCGCAGAACAGCGAACAGCAAAAGGCCAAATGCAAGCAGGCGATATTCCGCCAAATCGGACAGAAGCTCCGGCAGCAGCACGACAAGCACTGCACCGATGACCGGACCGAGAGCCGAACCTGCTCCGCCGATCATGACACCGAACAGCAGTAGAATCGACTGCAGGAAGGGGAATGAACTGGGGCTGATGTAGCCCTGAAGCGGGGCGAACAATGATCCCGCCAGCGCCATGGCTGCTGCTGAAATGACAAAAGCCATGGTACGCACGCGAACCAGATCGATGCCGACCGAGCGCGTTGCAACTTCGGAGTCGCGCGCGGCGCGCATGGCATAGCCCCAGCCGCTGCGTTTTAGCCGATCGAACAGGATGACGCCCGCAAACATCAGGACGACGCTCGCAATTGCGAGGCCCCGCTCAGACAATGGCATTCCGAAAACGCTCGGCGGAACGGTGAGGACCAGGCCATTGCCGCCACCGGTAAGGTCTCGCCATTCGATAGTGCCGTGTTCGACGATGAAGCCGAATGCGATCGTGACCATGGCCAGATATGGTCCTCGGACGCGTAGTGCCGGCATGGCAAGAAGGCCGCCGATGATGCTGACAAGCACGATGCCCGCTCCAGTGGCTACCAGATAAGGCCAGCCGGCCTTTTCCATCAGAAGCACCGTGGTGTAGGCGCCGATTGCCATGAAGCCGATGTGCCCGAGCGAGATCTGTCCGGCCAGTCCGAGCAGGACGTTGAGGCCGATGCAGGCAATGGCAGTCAGCGAAATGGTGGCGATGAGAAACACCGCGTAACTGTCGGCAACAGCGGTATAGCCAAGACCGATCGCAAGTACGGCGCTGCCGATGAGAATAGACGTGCGGGAAGTCATACCTTTTTCACTCCAGCGCGGCCGAGCAGCCCATGAGGCAGAACGACAAGAATCACGATAACGGAAGCGAATGTGATGATCTGGGTGTAAACGGAGCCGAGATAGCTGGTGGCGAACACCTCGATGAGTCCGAGACAAAGTCCCGCCAGCATGACGCCCCATGCGCTGCCGAGGCCTCCGATGATCGCAGCGGCAAATGCCTTGATGCCGAACAGCGTGCCCATTTCCGAAGAGACGTTGAACAGCGGCGCGATCAGGAGGGCGGCGATCCCGGCGAGAACCGCCGATATCGCATAGCTTGCCGCGATGGCGCGGCCAACATCGATGCCCATCAGGCGCGCGGCATTTGGGTTTTGCACGACCGCAAGCATGGCGACGCCGTGGCGCGTACGGCGGGTAAAAAGATGAAGCGCCGTTGCCAGCAGGAGGCCAACCACCGGTATCAGAAGCTGAAGCGGATAAACGCCAGCTCCCTCGACGATCTGAATAGGCTTCACCGCGAGCATCGAGGGGAAGCCGCGTGGCTCCTTTCCGAACACAAACAGCATCAGGTTGTCGACGATAATACCCACGGCGACAGTGGCCATCAGCCAGTTGTCCGATCCGCGCTGTACGAATGGGCGCACGGCGTAGCGCTCGATGATCAGGCCATAGATGGCACAGATCGCAAGAACGGCCGGAATGCCAAGTGCACCGGGCCATCCCCACAGGACAAGGAAAAAGTATCCGGCAACGGCTCCCAGAGTCATCGAACTGCCCTGGGAGAAGTTCACCGTTCCGGATACGGCGTAAGTAACGTGAAAGCCGAGCGCGAGCAGCCCGTACATGCTGCCGAGCGCCAGTCCTGTGATGATCGCAGGAAGAAGTGACATGTGCTGACCGCCTTGTTTATCGGTTAACGGGCCGGTTACTTCTTCACGAACGGCAGGATGTGATTGTCCTCGAAGCGCGTCCAGATGTAGTCGTTCTCCGTGAGCGCATCGTGCTTCGTCTTGGTGAACGGCTTCTCATAGGTCTTGATCAAACCGTCGACGCGGTCGATTGCATAGAGGCCATCGCGAATTGCGACTGGCTCTGCTTTGCCGGCCTTCTCGATCGCGCGCGCGATGACGAGGACGGAGTCGTAAGCGTTGGCAACGCCGACGGCAGGCGTGATGTCGGCCGGACCCTTGATGTCAGGATATTTCGCCTGGAGCGCCGCGATGACTTTCTTTCCGACGGGCGAAAGGTCGCCGAAAAAGCTGTAGGTCTGAACGAAAATCACGTTCTTGGCGTTTGGCCCTGCAAGCTCGGTGAAGCGGCCTCCGGCCGGACCCCAATGAGAGACGATCGGCGGGGTCCAGCCCATCCGGTCCAGCGACTTTACCACCTGCGAGGCAGGACCGACGTTGCCGACCAGGAACAACGTATCGGCCCCCGCCTGCTTCAATCGTGACAGTTGCGGCACGACGTCGACATCGTTGCCCTCGAATTTCTCGATGCCGGCAGGTTCGGTGCCGGATGCTTTCATCGCAGCTTTGAGGCCGTGTTCGTTCGACTCGCCCCATGGATTATTGACCAGGATCAGACCCGGCTTTTTGGTATCGTAAGTCTTGCGCGCGAACTGGACGATGGCTTTGTCGACTTCGTCATCCATCGCCGACACACGGAATACGTAGTTATCGGCAGCGCCGTTCTGCGTGATATTGGTGCCTGCGGCCCATGGCACGACGAAAGGCATCTTGGCGTTGTTGACGAACGGCACGATGGCGAGAGCAACTGGTGTATCGAGACCGCCGAGTAGGGCTGAAACCTTCTCTCGCTGGATTAGTTCGCGTGCAGCAATGAGTCCTTTCGCTGGATTGCTTTCGTCGTCGCGGCGAACAAGTTCGAGTGGCCGGCCGAGAATGCCGCCCTTGGCGTTGATCTCTTCGATGGCGATGGTCGCTCCACGCGTTAGAGCTTCGCCAGCCCGTGCCGATTGACCGGAAAGGGCGGTGACGAGACCAATTTTGATGGGATCGGCGGCATGAACAGGTGAAGCGGCCAGCGTTACGGCGAAAGCCGCGCCCATCATACCTTGCAGGATCGAAGGACGAGGAAAGGCACGGTTCGATGATGTCGAATTGTAGCGCATTCTGTTATTCCTCCCGATAAGGCGATCGCTCTCCGTATCGAGAACAAACTCGCCGGCGTTTCCGCCGTTCGTCGTTTCGCGAACTTGACGGAAGTAAAAACTTTCTTCAACTATAGTCGGAATGTCAAGCGGCCATAATTACTTTGAAGGAGTTTTCGGATGGTCGAGAAAACGTTCAGGCCACCAGAGGCGAGGAATGTGCCCATATCTGCGGCAGTTGCCGATACGTCGGGCACTCCGAAAAGTCAGATGCCCGCGCGTGCCGGGAAAGTTCTCGAGATTGCTTCGCACGGGCGATATGGCTACAGCGCGATCGTCAATCGGCCGGATTTCAATTGGCCCGATGGCAAGCGCCTTGCCGTCTATATCGGTTTAAATCTTGAGCATTTCACATTTGGCGATGGACTTGGCGCGGAGTTGTGTCCCGGTGGGCCGCACCCGGATGTTCTCAACTATGCGTGGCGCGATTACGGTAACCGCGTTGGTGTCTGGCGGCTGATCGATCTCTTCGACGAACTTTCGCTGCCTGTATCCGTGCTCGCAAACAGCAGCATCTACCACTACTGCCCAGAAGTGATGGATGCTTTCCGGAAGCGGGGAGCAGAGGTGGTCGGTCACGGGCGTACGAACTCCGAACGGCAAGGCACATTGCTCGAAGCGGAGGAGCAGCAACTGATCGCCGAGTGTACCGGGGTCATTGTCGATGCTGAGGGGTGTCAGCCGGCAGGTTGGCTCGGTCCCTGGATTTCGCAATCCCATCTCACGCCGGATTTGTTGGCCGAGGCTGGCTACGGCTATCTGCTCGACTGGTGCATGGACGATCAGCCGATCTGGTTTTCAACCCGCAATGGCGGAAGAATTCTTTCGGTGCCCTATCCGCAGGAGTTGAACGACATCCCTTCCATCGTTGGACGAAAGGATTCGGGTGAGCAGTTCGCGCAAATGATAGTCGATAACTTCGAAGAAATGTTGGAGCAGTCGGCGAAACAATCTCTCGTGATGGGGATAGCGCTCCATCCTTACCTGGTGGGGCAGCCCCACCGCCTGCGGCCGCTGCGGCGTGCGCTTCAGGCTATTGTCGCAAAGCGCAGTGATATCTGGATGACCACGTCTGGCGGCATTGCTGATTATTGCCGAACGTTGCCGGAAGGGATCATTCAGTCGTGATGCTGCGTTATCGCGCCGGCAACTGACAACACCCTCGTACACTTGAGGATATCAATTGACTGACATCGATACCCTGTTTCAAAACGCGCGACTGCCCGATGGGCGAACGGCCGATATCGCTGTGAAAAACGGACAGATACTTGCCATAGCGCCCGGTTTGCGCGTTGCGGCACGAGAGAGTTCTGATCTGAAGCATCGCCTCGTATTGCCGGGTTTGGTCGATGGTCATATTCATCTCGACAAGGGATTCATCGGTGACGGATGGAAGCCGCATCGCCCATGTACCGCGGGTTTCAATGTCCGCGAACGGGTTGAGTTCGAGAAGCAGGCGCTTGCCGAGGCAAAGCCGATTTCCGTGCGCGCCGCTGGCTTGATCGAATTGTGCGTCTCGCAGGGAACGACCCACATGCGCAGCCACGTCGATATCGATCCGCAGATCGGGTTGCGTAATCTTGAACAGGTGTTGGCGGTACGCGATGCGCATCGGGGCAAAGTGTCGATCCAGATCGTTGCCTTTCCGCAAAGCGGCATCGTGACTGCGCCCGGCACGCGCGAACTGCTTGAGGAGGCCGTCCGCAATGGGGCTGATCTTGTCGGCGGTCTCGACCCCGCCGGCTATGACGGTGACATCGCGGGACACCTCGATGCAATCTTCGATGTCGCGGAGCGTCATGGTGTCGGCATCGATATCCATCTGCACGACGGCGATCTGCTCGGGGTGTTCGAAATCGAGGAGATCGCGCAGCGCACGAAGGTGCTTGGACTTGGAGGCAGGGTGACGATCAGTCACGCCTATGCGCTGGGTCAGGTTCCGCGCGATGTCGCACTACGGGCGGCAAATCAGCTCGCGGGGGCTGGAGTTTCGATTCTGACGAATGCGCCCGGCGCTCACGCCTTTCCGCCTGTCCTGCTGCTTCACGAGGCTGGCGTGAATGTCTTCGCGGGCAACGACAACATTCGCGATTCCTGGTGGCCTTACGGCGACGGCGATCTGCTGGAACGGGCGATGATCGTGGGATACCGCTCCGGCTTCAATACCGACGCGGAACTCGCGCTTGCATTCGACATGGTGACATCACAGGCGGCCCGTGCCCTTGGCATTAAGGGATACGGTCTCGTGGAAGGCGGGCCGGCGGATTTTCTCGTGATCGATGCGCAGCATGTTCAGGAGGCGGTTATCGCGCGGCCGAAGGCCCGTGACGTCTACAAAGCCGGCCGTCTGATCGCCCGCGGCGGTGCGACGGTTATTTGATTGCTGTTGCGGCGATGTGGTAGCTAGGACCCATATTGCCCACAGAATGCAATTTCAGAGGTCGAATGACCCTGCCGGTAACGGCAACTGTGTTAAAGTCATCAAATGCTTTCATGGTGTTGACCAGGTGCACGAATGAACGAGACGTCAGCAAAGAAGCAGCCCGCGCGAAAGAAAGCCACTGGGGGCAAGCGTAAACGGGATTCCGCTCTTACCAAGGAATCGATCCTGCAAGCCGCGACTTATGAGTTCTGTCGCAACGGACTTGGTGGAGCGCGTGTCGACGCGATTGCCCACCGCGCAAAGGCCAATATGCGCCTGTTATATCATTACTTCGGCGACAAGGACGGACTGTACCTGGCTGCTCTGGAGCACGTCTATACGGATATCCGCGCCGCCGAACAGCAGCTCAATCTCGATAGTCTCGATCCCGCAGTGGCTTTGCGTGAGCTGGTCGATTTTACATTTACGTTCTTCCAGAATCATCAAGACTACGTCGCGATGATCAACACGGAGAATCTGCAGCGCGGAAAGTATCTTCGCAAATCCCGCAAGATTGCCGCGTTGACGATGCCGCTTGTATCGAACATCGAGAATATTCTTCGCCGGGGCGCTGCGGCCGGCGTTTTCCGTAGTGGGGTGGACCCTATCCAGCTCTACGTGACAATTACGGCATTTAGTTATTTCCATGTGTCGAACCGGCACACGCTGTCGTTGATGTTCGACAAGGATTTGGCCGATTCAAGTTGGCTTGAAGATCGCCGCAAGCATGCTCACGATGTGATTGTAACGTGGCTGACGGCTCCTGATGCGTTGCGCAAGGACGGAAAGAAGGTTTCCTCGCCGAAGCTTTCTCCTGTGCAGGGAAAAGCACCCAACCTCGTTTAGCCCCGTCTTGGTGCGGCTCGGCGGACGCGTGGTCCATAATTCCGGGCGATCGTGCCCTTGACGCTAGCCGGATCCATGCGCGGTGCGGCCTTGCCGTTTGACATCATTAAGTAAGAATATTATTACTTAGCTGCTTTCGGGCGCGGATCGTCGAGAGGCAGATGTGGAAATAGCGGATCGAATTCAGGGTTCGGTATCAGTGCCGCGACGAGTCGGACCCCGGCCCTTGCCGGCGATTCTCGAAATGGGGCTTCTCGCCAGGAAGGCTCTTCGGAGCGAGAGCGAGGGGCGGGTCGCTGCTGTTTTCGAAAGTTCGTTTTATGCTGTGCTTGGCAGCCAATGGATTTGTGTTGGCCTTCCGCATCTTGGCTCGGGTCCGTTGCATGTCTTGTGTGAGCAACGGCCGGAATTCTGGCCAGTGGTAGGTGCTGCGGCCGCAGTGCTCGGCTCGATTCTCGTTATCGACAACCAGCCGTTTGCTACCTTCAATAATGCTTTCATCTGGGAACCAGAGCTGACGTTAGGTTGGACGCTTGCCGGTTTGCGGTGCGGGCTTGGAGCTGTTGACGCACTTTGGCGGGTGGGTCCGGGGGAGGCGGGGTTGGGGGCGGTGGGATGTGTTCAACTTCCAACGAAGCTTACGCCACTTGCTATCGCCGCTGCGCCGGGAATCGTTGCTCTTGATCGAATCGTTATGGACGCGCTCCATGAACGCACGCCGTCTCCTGTCGACTGTTCTGCACTTGTAAATCTGATCGGCCTTGGGCCCGGTCTCACACCGTCGGGTGATGACCTGGTCGGAGGCGCGCTAATTGCGCTCGCGGAACTCGATTTACCGAATATCCGGGATGTGCTCTGGAGTACCTTCCGCAATCATCTTGGTCGCACCAACGACATCAGCAGGATCCATTTGCAGACGGCGGCGCAGGGTTATGGAGCCGCCGCGATGCATGGTGCAATTCAGGCCACCATTCAGGGTGATGGATATCGTGTGGCGCCGGCTTTGGCCGCGGTATCAGCGATCGGACACAGTTCGGGCAGGGATGGCTTTGCGGGTGCCCTGATGGTGATAAGGGCTGTCGAACGGTATTTCGCCTGTGAAGAGGTGCCTGCGGTTCTCTGTAATATTTAGCGCCTCCACGTCCGACGGATTTCTCCCAACTTGGCTGCTTCGGGGCCGTGCCCGGAGCAGCCCTTTCTTTGCTGAGTGATGCTTTCAGCGTCAAAGTGTTCTCAAAGCTGCGCCGTCCGATCGCGTCGGGTTACTCGCATGTTGGAGCTCTTGACGATTAATAAGTAAAAACATTATTACTTATTCTTCTGCGGAGTGGTCTGATGTTGCAGACGAAGAGAAGCTATCGAGGTATGGTCACGGCGCCGCATCACCTTGCGGCCCAGGCCGGTCTTTCCGTCCTGTCGGACGGCGGCAATGCGATTGAGGCAATGATTGCCTCGGCTGCGGCAATCGCCGTCGTTTATCCTCATATGAACGGCCTCGGCGGGGATAGTTTCTGGCTGATCGGCAAGCCGGGATCGGCTCCGATCGGAATTCAGGCGTGCGGGCGCTCGGCGATGGCCGCTGATCGCAACTGGTACCGGCAGCTTGGATGTACAGCCATTCCGGGACGTGGTCCGCTGGCGGCGCTGACTGTTGCTGGCACCGTTGACGGCTGGGACAAGGCGCAAAATCTCAGCCGTCGGCAGCACGGCGGCCGTTTGCCGATGTCGCGGTTACTGCAGGACGCAATTCGCTACGCGTGGGAAGGCGTGCCGGTTCCGCAAACCCTGCACGAAAACATCAAGAAGAAGCGCCCCGAGCTGCAGGACGTGCCGGGCTTCGCCGACGTCTATTTGCCGAATGGCGGTCCTCTTGCTGTGGGTTCAAAGCTGCGGCAGCCACGCGTCGCGGACACCCTCGCGCGCCTGTCGCAAGCGGGCTTGTCGGATTTCTATCGCGGTGATCTCGCCCGATCGATGGCCGCGGATCTTGAAAGGGCTGGCAGCCCGATCCGCCTGGCTGATCTTGAGCGTCATCAGGCCACGCTGGTAACCCCGTTGTCGCTCGATGTGGCCGGTCACAAGGTCTTCAATATGCCGCCGCCGACACAAGGTCTTGCGTCGCTCTTGATCCTAGGGCTTTACGCGCGACATATCGCCAACGTGGCCGATGGCGTCGATCATTTGCACCGGCTGGTTGAATGTACCAAGGCGGCGTTCCGTGTCCGCAACCGGCATGTGAAGGACCCCGATTACATGGAGCGAACTGCAGCCGACTTCCTGACGGACGAGGCACTCGCGGCTCTCGACGAAACTGTTGCTACCGAACGCGCTGCCCCGTGGCCGCATCCTTCCAAGCAAGGCGACACGGTTTGGCTCGCAGCGACCGATCGCAGCGGCCTAAGCGTCAGCTTCATTCAGAGCATTTACTGGGAGTTCGGCTCGGGTGTCGTTCTTCCTCAGAGTGGCGTGACCTGGCAAAATCGCGGAACAAGCTTCGGCCTCGGTGAGAACGATACAAACCGGTTGGAGCCGTGGCGGCTGCCCTTCCACACCATCCAGCCCGCGATGGCAGAACTGAGCGATGGTCGCCTGATGTCCTATGGCACGATGGGCGGCGAAGGACAGCCCCAAACACAGGCCGCAATCTTTTCGCGCTATGCGCTGCACGGCCAGGACCTCCAGTCGACAGTTACGGCTCCGCGCTGGCTGCTCGGGCGCACGTGGGGTGAGGTCAACAACAATCTGAAAATCGAATCCCGCTTTGACCCGGGAACGATCGAGGCGATGCGCAACCTTGGGCACGACGTGCAGGTCGTGGGCGCATTCGAGGAATTCATGGGACACGCTGGTGCAATCGTGCGGCATCCGGACGGATTGCTTGAGGGTGCAAGCGACCCCCGCAGCGATGGCGTGGTCGCCGCGAGATAGCTGCGATTTGCGGTGTGGCGTCGTCGGAATCTGATCGTTGAGGTGTGATCTCGTGAGCCGATCACGCGGCGTCTTCGATATGGCCTGGCCGCCGCAGGCGGCCTTCAACGCTGTTGTTACAGCATCCTTTATCCACTCATGACTTTCATCAGATCCATGAAGTTCTGTTGCATTGACATTTGACAAAGTAAGAATTTTCTTACTAATCTTGAGGCGTCGACGAAGAGAGTGGAGGAATAACGTTCGTGGCAACCCAGAAAAATGCGCCATACCAGGTTCTGCTGACGAGCGACGTGAAAGTCGTGAACGTCGGGCTAGAAGGTTTTGTGAAGGATCTGCGCGATTGCGACATCGAGGTCGTCCACGTCGACTGGTCGCCCCCGGCCGGCGGTGATCCCGAGATGGCCGCACTGCTCGCAAAGCTTGGCGTATGAGGGGGCGTTCATGAAGCTGATCGAAGACGCAAACAAGCAGGCGCTGGCGCGCATTCTCGAGGGCGAGCCGAAGCTGATCGATATCGTTCCGGCACGGGATGTGTTGAAGGGATTGAAGGATCGGATGGTTCTTCATGCCGGGCCGCCGATCACATGGGACAAGATGTGCGGTCCGATGCGGGGCGCGGTCGCCGGCGCAATTGTCTTTGAAGGCTGGGCGTCAGATCTCGAGGCTGCCACCAAGCTCGCCGCCAGCGGCGGTATCGAATTTCATCCGAACCATCATTTCGGCGCGGTCGGTCCGATGACCGGCATGACGACGGTGTCGATGCCGTTGTTTGTTGTCGAGAACACCAGGTTTGGTAATCGCGCCTATTGTGCGATCAACGAGGGACTTGGGAAGGTGATGCGCTTTGGCGGCAATGACGCGAGTGTACTCGCGCGACTTGCCTGGCTGCGCGATGTGTTTGGACCGGTACTCGCCAGGGCGATCCGGGCGCGGGGCGGAATTGAACTCAAGTCGATCATCGCGCGCGGTCTCTCGATGGGCGACGAGATGCACCAACGCAATCTCGCCTGCTCGAGCGTGTTTCTGAGAGAGGTGGGGCCGTCGCTGGCGCGAACTTCGACTGACAACGAAATTCTCGCCGATTGCATCGCCTTCATTGCGCAGAACGATCAGTTCTTTCTCAATATCGCGATGGCCATGGGCAAGGCGATGACCGATCCGGCGAAGGGCATTCGCGGCTCGACCATCGTCACCGCCATGTGCCGCAACGGAACCGACTTCGGTGTGCGTGTCAGCGGCCTCGGCGACCAGTGGTTCACCGCGCCGGTCGAAATGCCGGAGGGTCTCTACTTCGCTGGATACTCTGAAAAGGACGCCAATCCTGACATGGGCGACTCCGCCATCGTCGAGACCATCGGCCTTGGTGGTTTTGCCATGGCCGCGTCACCAGCAGTCGCGGGCTTCATCGGTGCCGGTGCGCCGTCGTCAGCGGGAAATTTCACGCGAGCGATGGGCGAAATCACGGTGGGTCAGAATCCTGAATGGACGATCGCCGCGCTCGACTTCGCCGGCGTTCCGACCGGAATCGATGTGCGGCTGGTGGTCGAAACCGGGCTGGCGCCGGTGATCAATACCGGCATTGCCCATCGAGAGCCTGGGATCGGTCAGGTGGGCGCCGGCGTGGTGAAGGCGCCGATGGCCTGCTTCCAGCAAGCCGTCCGGGCCATTGCGAAAGATCTGGGGGTATCATGAGCGCATTCGTTCTGAATGAAATTCGAAAAGGCTTCTATCTGGATTCGGTCGCACTGATGCGGCTGTCGCGTGAGATCGCTTCGGCACCCGGCATTCTGGAAGCCGCATTGATGATGGCGACGCCGTCCAATGTGGCCATCATGCGCAACGCGGGACTTCTTGAAGGCGACGTCGCTGCGCAAGGCAACGATCTGATTCTTGCGGTCAAGGCCGAGAGCGAGCAGGCGGCGCGGGCTGCGCTTGGCGATGCGCTCAAGGCGCTCGACAAGCCGAAGACACAAGGTTCGGGCGAGACAGCCGCATGGCGACCACGTAGCATCGGTGCCGCAGCCAAGGCCACGCCAGGCGCCAACCTGGCGCTGATATCCGTTCCCGGTGAGTTCGCCGCGGCGGAAGCCCGCAAGGCGCTCAACCGCGGACTTCATGTGCTGATGTTCAGTGACAACGTCTCGATCGCAGACGAGTTGTCGCTGAAGCTGCATGCACGCGAATTGGGGTTGCTGATGATGGGGCCGGATTGCGGCACGGCGATCATCGGCGGTGCGCCGCTGGCGTTCGCCAACAAGCTGAAACGCGGCAGGATCGGAATTATCGGCGCGTCAGGAACCGGCACGCAGGAAGTCTCGTGTCTCATTTCGGAAGCAGGCGAGGGCATCTCGCATGCGATCGGTGTTGGCGGTCGTGATCTGAAAAAGGAAATCGGCGGCATTACCACCTTGATGGCCATGGACGCGCTGGATGCCGATCCAGAGACAGATCGTGTGGTGCTGATTTCAAAGCCGCCGCATCCGGATGTTGCGAAGATCGTGATCGCGCGCATTGCCCGAAGTCCGAAGCCGTACACGGTGTGCTTCATCGGCGCAGCTACGGCCGATCTTCCGCCGAATGCGAAGTTTGCGCGTACTCTCAAGGACGCGGCGGAACTCGCGCTCGGGGGCCGGACTATCGGCGGCAACTTCAATGTCACGAAGCTGGCCACGCGCTTGCCCCGGCGCAGAGGGGAGCGACGGATCGAGGGTTTGTTTGCGGGAGGAACACTCTGCGCCGAAGCGCAGGTCATCCTTGGAGCTGGCGGACGGAAGGTGGCGTCGAACGCGGCGATTCCCAACGTTCCTTATCTCGATGCGCCAGAGAGCGCTGGCCGGGATCGGATCATCGATCTCGGGGCTGATGAATATACCCAGGGCCGGCCGCATCCGATGATTGATCCGTCGGTACGCGATGATGCCTTGCGTGCGGCACTGATCAATCCTGAGGTTGCGGTCATTCTCGTCGATCTCGTGATCGGTTACGGCGCGCATGCCGATCCTGCGGCACATCTGTCGGAGATCGTGGCAGATCGAGCTGATAGCGCGCCCGTCATTGTCGCTTCGGTGACCGGCACCGAGCTCGATCCGCAGGTGCGCTCCGCACAGGTCCGGCGTCTGGAGGCGGCGGGTGTTATGGTCGCGCCGTCGAACGCGCAGGCTTGCGACCTCGTGCTTGCTCTCGCTGCCAATGACATGAAGGTGAGCCGTTATGCGAACACTTAATGAAGTTCCGCGCCGCCTTGTGATTGCCATCGGCGGGAACGCCGTGCATCCGGAAGACATCAGCGGCACTTCCGAAGAGCAGAAGTCCGTCGCGCAGCAGACCGCAGAAGCCCTGCTGCCGTTGGCCCAGATCGACAATGAGCTGGTGATCACGCACGGCAATGGCCCCGTGGTCGGCAAAATTATGATGCGTCAGATGCTGACCATGAGCCGCATTCCGCCGATGTCGATGGATATCTGCGTGGCGCATAGTCAGGGCGGGATCGGGTACCTCCTGATGCAGGCGATCGAGAACGCCTTGCGGGAACAGGGTAATCAGCGGCACGTTGCAAGTCTACTGACCCAGGTGGAAGTCGATGCCGACGATCCCGCCTTCCGCAACCCGACCAAATTTGTCGGGCCTTTCTTTACGGAAGATGAAGCCAAGAACATCAGCAAGGAACTGAATTGGGCGATGCGAGAGGATTCAGGTCGCGGCTGGCGACACGTTGTGCCTTCTCCGAAGCCAAAGCATGTCTGCGACATCTCGCTGGTCGATGCACTGGTCAAGCGCGGGACTATCGTTATTGCCGGTGGCGGTGGCGGCATGCCGGTGATCCGCGATGCAAAGGGCGTGCGCACAGGGGTGCCCGCGGTCATCGACAAGGATCTGACCTCCGCGCATATCGCAAACGTACTCGATATCGACGAGTTGCTGATCCTGACGGCGGTGCCGCGTGTCGCGATCAATTTCGGCAAGCCAAACCAGAAGGAGCTTGCGGAGGTGACGCTCGATGAAATCAAGGCCTATCACCGGGAGGGGCATTTCCCGCCCGGCAGCATGGGGCCGAAAGTCGATGCGGCGATCCGCTTCCTGGAGGGCGGCGGCAAGCGGGCGATTATCAGTCACCTTGACCATGCGATGCCTGCACTGCGCGGCGAAACAGGAACGCATATCGTGCGGAACCCATAGCCGCTTTCGTACTCACAATAAAAAAAGGCTTCGCTGACTGGGAGAAAAGAACCGTAACTCGCCCTGGCATGGATTCAATGATCGCGCCTTGACGATCTCGCCACGCCGGCAAATGGGAAGGGATCACCAATGAACCATGTCACGAATAGAGCCCTCTCGCGAAGAGAGCTTCTTGTCTCGTCGGCGTTTGCGGCCGTTGCGGCGGCGATGCCGGCCCCGGTACGTGCGCTCACCAATCCGTCGGCGCTTGCCCAGTCCACGAAGGGCATTGTCACAAGCCCGCACGAACTGGCCACGCAGGCTGGCCTTGAAGTCCTGAAAAAGGGTGGCAACGCCATTGAGGCCGCCATTGCCATCGGCGCGACTCTTTGCGTGACCTACCCGCACTTCACCGGTCTTGGCGGTGATTCGTTCATGGTCATGAGCGATCGCAGGGGCAACATCCGCACATTGTCCGGGGTGGGGCAGGCTGCTGCAAACCCTCCGAATTACAGTGGCAGCGTGCCGATACGGGGACCCGGATCGACGCTGACCGCTGCTGCCACTGTCGATACCTGGGATCAGGCTTTCGACTTCAGCCGCAAGTCATGGGGCGGTAAGCTGAGCTGGGCGTCGCTGTTCGACCGCGCGATCGAATATGCTCGCCAAGGATTTCCCGTCACACCTTCGCAGCGTTTCTGGCAGGAATTTGAAACCAAGAATCTGAAAGACTGGCCCGACGTTCAGCGCATCTTTATGCCAGCCGGGAAGATGCCGGAAATTGGCGAAACGCTGGTGCAGCCCGAGCTCGCCAATTCTCTGGAAATGCTGGCCGCAAATGGCGGGCGTGATTTCTACGAAGGTCAGCTCGCGGAACGCATCGTTGCCGGGTTGAAGAAGATCGGCTCGCCGCTGACAGCCGAAGACCTCGCTCGCTGCCGTGCACGCGATGAAGCTCCCTTGCGTGTCAGCTATCGCGGCGGCGAACTAGTCGGGCTGCGCCCGCCGACGCAAGGCATCACCACCCTCGAGATCATGGGCATTCTCGATCGTTTCGATCTTGCAAAATATCGGGAAGGAAGCGCGGATTATTATCATTTGATGGTGGAAGCCGTGAAGTATGCTTTCATCGACCGCAATCGCTACATTGCCGATCCGGAGTTCGTCGACGTTCCCGTCAACCGGCTGCTTTCGAAGGAAAGCCTGGAAGCTCATGCCAAGGCCATCAGCATGGAAAAGGCGATGTCCTGGCCGCACGTCTTCAAGAGAGGGGACACAGTCTATATCGCGGCAACGGATCAGAACGGAAATTGCGTCAGCATGCTGCAAACGGTCTATTTCGACTGGGGCAGTGGCATGGTCGCAGGCGATACTGGAATTCTCTGGCACAACCGCGGCGCCTCATTCAATCTCGATCCCGCGAGCCCGAATTGCCTCAAGCCAGGCAAGCGTCCGTTCCACACGCTCAATCCGGGCATGTATCTCAAACAAGGAAGACCTCATCTTCTCTACGGAACACAGGGCGCGGATGGTCAGCCGCAAACACTTGCAGCGGTGCTGACACGGCTGATCGACTACAATATGGACCCGCTCACCGCGCTATCCCGGCCGCGCTTCCTTCTCGGCAAGACGTTCTCCGATTCACGCGACAGCCTGAAGCTGGAAAAGGACGCCGGTGAAGAAGTGTTCAGGAAACTTGCGGAGCGGGGTCACGAAATGAGTCCGCTTCCTGCGCAAAGTCCGCTGGCCGGACATCCCGGCGCCATCCGCATCGAATCCGATGGACGGATGACCGGAGCCCACGATCCGCGCAGCGACGGGCGAGCACTAGGCGTGTAACGGCCCAAGCGTTTCCGCTGTTGACGACAGAGTCACAGCGGAAACGGTTCGGCGGTTGGCTTACGGCTTGTCGCGCCCCCAGGGGAGCAGAGAAGCCGGGAAATCCGCGGCATAACGCCGTCCTTTTGGCGCGCGGGGTGGTTCCTGATAGGGATTTGGATCCGGCTCCAGTGCTTTGCGATATAGATGCCAGGTCGCATGTCCGAGTACCGGAAGAACGACGGCGAGACCGAGGAACAGTGGGATCGATCCGATCACCAGCAGCGCGGCAACAATCAGTCCCCACGTTGCCATGGCAACAGGATTCTTCATCACAACCCGCAGCGAGGTCCGGATTGCGTCGATCGTATTTGCATGTCGATCGAGCATCAGCGGAAACGCCACAACGCTGATGCACAAGGCGATGACAGCGAACAGGAAGCCGACGCTGCATCCCACCACCATCAGCATTAGTCCTTCCTTGGTCGTGAAAATGCGTGAGGCAAAATCGGGAATGCTTGCAGCAGGGGTGTTGCCGAAGATCGCAACGTAAATAGAATCTGCGGTGGTGACCCAGACAACAAAGAGAATGAGCAGGATCACACCCAGACCGAGCATCGCTCCGAAGGACGGTGATCTCAACACGGCAAAAGCGTCCCACGCTGAAGGCTCTTCCCCGCGTTCGCGGCGGCGGCTGAGCTCATAAAGACCAAGCGCGGCGAAGGGGCCAATCAACGCGAAGCCAGCGGCCAGCGGAAACAGGAGCGGCAACACCGAATAGCCCAGCACCGTCCTCGCTATCACAAGTCCAAGCACCGGATAGATAATGCACAGGATAATCGCGTGACTTGGAATCGCCTTGAAGTCCTCCCAGCCCAGCCGCAAGGCTTCACGCAGGTCAGATGTGCGGATGTCGCGAACGACAGGCGTTGTTGCGTTATAAGACGCGTCCGGTCCAGCCTGTGAAATATTGTCGGAATACGGTGTGGCCATGGTCACAATCCCCCATGCGTTCGCACCGGCGAGATTGGGCGTCTTTTTCAAGCGACGTTCAATCGCCTTCGTGCGCAGAAATGGCGACCAGACAAACGGCCAAGTTCACGAAAGAGCTTTGCCGGGCAAAAGCGGGTCGCGACCTGTGAAACAAGTATAGCGCAGCCTGATAAGAATAGCACGCGTTGTTAGATCCATTGTGCATCTGCAAAATTTACCCTGTGGAAGGAGCGCGCTTGGCTGATCCAGATTGCAATGCGGCATCGCACGCCGACGCCGCGATCAACAAGCATCATCCATCCGCATAACCCGGTCTATTGACAATCAAGCCTGCCGAGGAACATCCTCTGGTGGTAATGCCCGCAGTTCAATGACACCAGCGATCGTGAATTGAACCCGACCGGCTTGAACCGCTCTTGAAATGACTACGTCGGGTTCGATGTTGCGACCGGTTAAGGGGCAAGGCGGCCAGCATTGCGATGGCTAGGTCAAAGTTGTGCCATCCATGTCGACATGAGCCGTGCCCCTTAAGTCTTGTCCGTAGCCTCCAGAGGCAAGGATGAACAAGGGATGGCTGTAGCACTCATACTGCTTTTGGTCGCGGTCGCTTCCGTGCTGTTCCACCTCTGGAGTCCCTGGTGGTGGACGCCGATTGCTTCAAACTGGAGCTACATCGACGATACAATCACGATGACGTTCTGGATCACTGGAGCGGTGTTCTTCGCGGTCATCGCGTTTATGGCCTATTGCGTCTTCCGCTTTCATCACAAGGAGGGACGGCGGGCGGCCTACGAGCCGGAAAACAAGAAGCTCGAATTGTGGCTTACGATAGGAACCGCCATCGGCGTCGGCGCCATGCTCGCCCCTGGTCTAGTCGTCTGGCACCAGTTCGTCACCGTTCCGGCCAACGCCACCGAAATTGAGGTCATGGGCCAGCAATGGCGCTGGAGCTACCGCCTTCCGGGTAAGGATGGCCGGCTCGGTACATCCGATGCCCGCAACGTCAGCGCCGAAAATCCCCTTGGACTGAATTCAAATGACCCGAACGGACAGGATGACGTCGTGATTGAAAACGACGATCTGCATCTGCCTGTCGGAAAACCGGTGAAGGTATTGCTGCGCTCGATCGACGTCTTGCATGATTTTTACGTGCCTGAGTTCCGGGCGAAGATGGACATGGTGCCCGGCTCCGTTACCTATTTCTGGTTCACTCCAACACGAACCGGGACGTTTGAGGTTCTCTGCGCAGAGCTGTGCGGCATCGCGCACGCGCAAATGCGAAGCAAGGTTATCGTTCAGGAAGAGAAGGACTATCACGCGTGGCTTGAGAAGCAGCAGACGTTCGCGGAGCTATCCGGTCAGCGCAACATCATGAAGGCAACTTTCAAGACAGGCAGTGAATAAAAATACTGACGAAGAGGCGCGGCACCTCGTGAAGCAAACTCTTCTCGGATGAGTGGAAGACCAAGGAGGACATTTCGATGGTTGATGTCCCGTCTGACGTGCTCGCAGGAATTCCGCCTGCTGAAGTGGGTGAGGTCGATCTATATCATCCGCATAGCTGGTGGACGAAGTACGTCTTCTCACAGGATGCGAAGGTCATCGCGATCCAGTATTCGCTCACTGCGATGGCCATCGGCATGGTCGCGCTGGTGCTCTCTTGGCTGATGCGGCTGCAACTCGGATTCCCCGGTACGTTTTCATTCATCGATCCAAGCCAGTATCTCCAGTTCATCACCATGCACGGCATGATCATGGTGATCTATCTTCTCACGGCGCTGTTTCTCGGAGGTTTCGGAAATTATCTTATCCCGTTGATGGTCGGCGCTCGCGACATGGTTTTCCCGTACGCCAATATGCTGAGCTACTGGATCTATCTGCTTGCCGTGCTGGTGCTGGTGGCGACCTTCTTCGTGCCCGGCGGACCGACCGGCGCCGGATGGACGCTCTATCCGCCGCAGGCAGTTCTCTCCGGAACGCCAGGGCGGGAGGCCGGCATCATCATGATGCTGCTGTCGCTGATTCTGTTCATCATCGGCTTCACCATGGGCGGCCTGAACTATGTGGTGACGGTGCTGCAGGCCCGCACCCGCGGGATGACGCTGATGCGGATGCCGCTGACGGTGTGGGGAATTTTCACAGCCACCGTGATGGCGCTGCTCGCGTTTCCCGCTCTGTTCGTCGCCTCGGTGATGATGCTTCTTGACCGGCTTCTCGGCACCAGCTTCTTCATGCCCACGCTGGTGGAAATGGGCCAGCAGATGAAATACTCCGGCGGGAGCCCGCTTTTGTTCCAGCATCTGTTCTGGTTCTTCGGTCATCCAGAAGTCTACATCGTTGCGCTGCCGGCTTTCGGAATCGTCTCCGATCTCATCAGCACCCACGCGCGCAAGAACATTTTTGGCTATCGCATGATGGTGTGGGCGATCGTCGGAATCGGCGCGCTGAGCTTCGTGGTGTGGGCGCACCACATGTATGTCAGCGGCATGAATCCGAAATTCGGCTTCTTCTTTGCGACGACGACGCTGATCATCGCGGTGCCGACTGCGATCAAGGTCTACAACTGGGTTCTGACCCTGTGGCGCGGCGACATTCATCTCACCATACCGATGCTGTTCGCGCTCGCGTTCATTGTCACCTTCGTCAACGGCGGCTTGACCGGCCTCTTCCTCGGTAACGTCGTTGTGGATGTTCCGTTGTCCGACACGATGTTCGTCGTCGCACATTTTCACATGGTGATGGGCATTGCGCCGATCATGGTCGTGTTCGGTGCGATCTATCACTGGTACCCAAAAGTCACCGGGCGGATGCTGAACGAATCGCTCGGGCGTTTTCACTTCTGGGTGACGTTCATTGGCGCCTACGCAGTGTTCTTCCCCATGCACTATCTCGGCCTGCTGGGTATGCCGCGCCGCTATCACGACATTGGTGAAACGGCGTTCGTCCCGGCATCCGCGCACGATCTGAACGCATTCATGAGCATTGCAGCCTTGATCGTGGGATTTGCCCAGCTTGTGTTCGTGTTCAATCTGTTCTGGAGCCTGCGCAAGGGGAAAGAGGCTGGCGGCAATCCGTGGCGGGCGACCACGCTGGAATGGCAAACGCCTGAAACTCCGCCGGCGCATGGCAACTGGGGCAAGGAACTCCCCGTGGTTTATCGCTGGGCCTACGATTACAGCGTGCCTGGTGCTGCGCAGGATTTCATTCCGCAGAATGAGCCACCGGCTGCTCTGGCACCGAAGGGGGCGCACCCGTGACAGCGATTGTCCTGTTCATGGCTGGAATCGCGGCCATTGCGGGATGGTGGCTCTCGCAGCAGCGCCTTGCCGCCAAGCCATGGCTGGAGGAGGGCGTCATCGGCGATTTTCCCGGTGGGAGCGTTTCGTCGCTGCCGCCCGCGAAGATTGGACTGGGTGTATTTCTGGCGGTTGCCGGATCGCTGTTTGCCCTCTTCATCAGTGCGTACTCCATGCGCATGGAGCTGATTGACTGGCGGTCGCTGCCGGTACCGAAGCTGTTGTGGTTCAACACCGGCGTTCTGATCGTAAGCAGCGCAGCACTTCAATGGGCGCAAGTCGCGGCGCGTCGGGATGACGGTGAAAATGCGCTGATCGGCCTGCTCGCAGGAGGCGTCTCTGCCGTCGTTTTTGTGTTTGGCCAGTTGCTGGCGTGGCAACAACTCAACGTAGCCGGCTATTTTTTGACGGCTAACCCGGCCAATGCCTTCTTCTATCTCATCACCGCGGTTCACGGACTGCATGTGCTGGGCGGCCTCGCAGCGCTGGGCAGGACCGTCGCCAAGGCCTGGCGCGGCGTTGAGGTCTCGCGGCTGCGCCTGAGCGTCGAACTATGCACCATGTACTGGCACTTTCTGCTTCTGGTTTGGCTGATCCTGCTCGCGCTGCTGACCGGTTGGGCGGATGATTTCGCCGCTGTCTGCCGCCAACTGCTGACCTAGGGAGATGGGACGGATGGCAGAGACTGTGCTGACAAACACCGGACAATCCCACGCACGGGCCAAGGGCTGGCGAGGTTTTGCGGCCGACTGGTCGTCAGATCAGCGGGCCTTCAAGAATGTCTCTTGGGGGAAGGCCATGATGTGGATCTTCCTCCTCAGCGACACCTTCATTTTTGGCTGCTTCCTGCTGTCGTACATGACGGCGCGCATGTCGACGACGGTGCCGTGGCCGAACCCCAGTGAAGTGTTCGCGCTCGAGATCGCTGGACATCACATGCCGCTGATCCTGATCGCCATCATGACCTTCGTGCTCATCAGCAGCAGCGGAACCATGGCGATGGCCGTCAACTGCGGCTATCGCCGCGACCGCCGCAAGACTGCGATCCTGATGCTGGTGACGGCTGCATTCGGCGCGACATTCGTTGGCATGCAGGCCTTTGAGTGGACAAAGTTGATCATGGAGGGTGTCCGGCCATGGGAGAATCCGTGGGGGGCGGCGCAGTTCGGCTCATGCTTCTTCATGATTACGGGCTTCCATGGAACCCACGTCACCATCGGCGTGATCTTCCTCATCATCATCGCGCGAAAGGTCTGGCGCGGGGATTTCGACACCGAGCGGCGCGGCTTTTTCACGAGCCGGAAGGGACACTACGAGATCGTCGAAATCACCGGACTCTATTGGCATTTCGTGGATTTGGTGTGGGTCTTCATCTTCGCATTTTTCTATTTGTGGTGAGGTGACAGATGGCTGAAGTCACGATGAACGGAGTTTCTCATGCGGCACCTGCCGCTGCGCCCGCTGCGACGCATGCGGAAGGACAACAGCACCCGATCAAGCTGTATCTCGTGGTCTGGGCATGGCTGTTTGTCCTGAGCGCCTGTTCGTATCTCGTCGATTATTTCGGTTTTCACGGATATCTGCGCTGGTCGCTGATCCTGCTGTTCATGATTCTGAAGGCAGGTTTGATCGTTGCCGTTTTCATGCATATGGCCTGGGAGCGGCTCGCGTTGAGTTATGCCATCCTGCTGCCGCCGCTGGTGTTGCTGGTGTTCGTGGCCATCATGGTTCTGGAGTCGGACTACACGTTGTTGACCCGGATCGTGTTCTTCAAGTCAGGAGCTTGAGACTGGTGGGGGCCTCGTACGTACGGAGGACTGCCATGACGACATATATCATGCTGGCGAACTGGACCGACAAAGGCGTGCAGGCCGTGAAGGATTCGCCGCGCCGCTTGGATGCGGCGAAGAAGGCGCTCAAGGATATGGACGGCGAGTTCAAATCATTTTTCCTGACCATGGGACAATATGACATCGTCGCGGTTTACGAAGCCCCAGACGACGCGGTCGCCGCGCGTTTCAACCTGCAACTTGGAATAATGGGAAATATCAGGACGCGCACGTTGAAGGCGTTCCCCGAAGCAGCTTACCGGGAAATCATCAATTCGCTGGGCTAACCCGCCCAGCCAACAGCGCGCTCGTTTCAGATTTGGTTTTCTCAGCCGTTCTGTTTTTCAGACATGGAGTGGTCGCATGCGCGTTTTCGTTCTCGTCGTAGGAGCAGGGCTTCTCTCGGTTGTTCCCGCCATCGCCCAGGATGTCGCCGCGGGGGAGAAGGTTTTTGCTCAATGCCGGGCGTGCCACCAGATCGGCGAAAGCGCGAAGAACGCCGTCGGGCCCGTGCTCAACGGACTGTTCGGGCGCAAAGCCGGGAGTATTGAAGGCTTCAACTACTCGGCGGCGAACAAGAACTCCGGCCTCACCTGGGATGAAGCGACCTTCCGGGAATACATCAAGGATCCAAAGGCCAAGATCCCGGGCACCAAGATGATTTTCCCGGGCCTGAAAGATCCAAAGCAGATTGACGATGTCGTCGCCTACCTCAAGCAGTTCGATTCCAAGGGGAAGAAAGCAGAGGCAGTTCCGCCCGCCATCAGGCAGGTAAGTGTACAATAGGGTCCAATAGGGTCTAGGAGGCTCGCGAGGCGTCGGCGGTGGCGGGGCAACTGCGGAGCGCGGGAGGTTCCAGGCGGGCTGTCCGTCAACGCCAGCTCGAACGCAGGGCGTCACTCTTCACCGTAGTGCGGTTACCAAGCTGCCAGCCACGGGCTGGCGCTGTCACACTCGGCGGCCTTCCAGCGCGGCCGCGCAGATATTGCTGGTGCGGCATGTCATCCCGCGCCGGGATTTTGATAATTATTTAGCTGCATCAATATCTTACACATGTGTTACCCAGCGGTAAACGGTGTCACACCGCTGTCATGTGGATTTCATAAAAAGTGCAGGCTCGGCCTTCTAAGAAGGCGGCCTCGAAGCGCGATAACGATCTCGAACGGTCAGGCGCTTCGCTCACACGATGGAGAGACCCAGTGAATTTCATTACAAAAACGATCGTCGCTGCCGGCCTTGTTGCCGCATCGACCTCGGCCTTTGCTGCCGACATCACCGGCGCGGGTGCGACGTTCCCGTTCCCCGTCTACTCGAAGTGGGCTGACGCTTACAAGAAAGAGACCGGCAACGGTCTGAACTACCAGTCGATCGGTTCCGGCGCCGGCATCAAGCAGATTCAGGCCAAGACCGTGACCTTCGGCGCGACCGACGCGCCTCTCAAGGCTGAACAGCTCGAGAAGGATGGCCTCATTCAGTGGCCGATGGTGATGGGCGCGATCGTGCCTGTCGTGAACCTCGAAGGCATCAAGCCGGGCGAACTGGTGCTCTCCGGAGAACTGCTGGGCGACATCTATCTCGGCAAGGTCACCAAGTGGAACGACCCCGCAATCGCCAAGCTGAACCCGAAGCTGACGCTGCCGACCGATGCCATCACCGTGGTGCGCCGTTCGGACGGTTCGGGAACGACCTTCAACTTCACCGACTATCTGTCGAAGGCCAGCCCTGAGTGGAAGGCCAAGGTTGGTCAGGGGACCGCTGTTGAATGGCCCACCGGCGTCGGCGCCAAGGGCAACGAAGGCGTGGCCGGCAACGTTGGCCAGACCAAGAACTCGATCGGCTATGTCGAGTATGCCTATGCCAAGCAGAACAAGCTGACCTACGCTGCGATGATCAACAAGGCCGGCAAGACCGTTCAGCCGACCGTTGCTGCGTTCCAGGCGGCGGCTTCCAATGCTGATTGGGCCAAGGCTCCAGGTTACTATGTGATCCTGACCGACCAGCCGGGCGAAGCTTCGTGGCCGATCACCGCCGCAACCTTCATCCTCATGCACAAGACGCCGGTCGACAAGGCCGCCTCCGCGGAAGCGATCAAGTTCTTCAAGTGGTCGTTCGAGAAGGGCGCCAAGATGGCTGAAGAGCTCGACTACATTCCGATGCCTGAGCCGGTGGTCAAGCTGATCGAAAAGACCTGGTCGGCTGACATCAAGAGCTAAGCAAACGTTCCGGAGGAGAGGGTAACCTCTCCTCCGTTTTCTTGGACGACCGCTGGCGCAACGCGTGTGCAGCCGGCAACTATGCAAAGTGAATGGGACAGGGGACTAGCGTGGCAGAGATGGCGGTTCAGAGCACCTCAATGGAAGCAGCCGGACCTTACGATCGCGCAAAAGCTCTGAGCGCATTCAAGTTCGGCGACAAGGCATTCTACTGGACCACCAGGGCGTGCGCGATCGCCGTCTTGCTTATTCTCGGCGGCATCATTCTCTCTCTGATCGCTGGCGCGTGGCCCGCGATGAAGGAATACGGGTTTGCATTCCTCTGGACGCAGCGCTGGGCGCCGTCCGCTGATCCTCCGGTTCTGGGCGCGCTTGGCCCAATCTACGGCACACTGATAACCTCGGTGATCGCGATGATTATCGCCATCCCGGTTGGTATTGGCATCGCGATCTTCCTGACCGAGCTCTGCCCGCAGTGGCTGCGCCGTCCGATCGGCATCGCCATCGAACTGCTCGCAGGCATTCCGTCGATCATCTACGGCATGTGGGGCTTCTTCGTACTTGGCCCATTCCTGGCAAACTCATTTCAGCCTTTCATGATCCGGCTGTTTGACGGTGTACCGATTCTCGGCACGATTTTCGCGGGGCCGCCGTCCTATCTCAGCCTTTTCAATGCGGCGCTGATTTTGGCGATCATGGTGCTGCCGTTCATCACCGCGATTTCCGTCGACGTGTTCAAGACGGTGCCGCCGGTTCTGAAAGAAGCAGCCTACGGTGTTGGTTGCACCACATGGGAAGTCGTCCGCAACGTCGTTATTCCTTACACCAAGGTGGGCGTGATCGGCGGCATCATGCTCGCGCTCGGCCGCGCGCTCGGCGAGACGATGGCAGTGACCTTCATTATCGGAAACTCGTTCCGGATATCCTCATCGGTCTTCGCCCCGGGAACGACAATTTCAGCGGCCATCGCCAGCGAGTTTGCCGAAAGCGACGGTCTGCACCAGTCGGGCCTCATTCTGCTCGGCCTGTTGTTGTTCGTGCTGACGTTCTTCGTGCTGGCTGCTGCGCGGCTGATGCTGATGCGTCTTGAAAAGAAGGCGGGGAACTGAGCCATGAACGCGATTTATGCCTCACGCCGCCGCTGGGACATCGTCGTCCG
Source organism: Afipia sp. GW823-FHT06G09 (assembly GCF_058794875.1). Classification (NCBI taxonomy): domain Bacteria; kingdom Pseudomonadati; phylum Pseudomonadota; class Alphaproteobacteria; order Hyphomicrobiales; family Nitrobacteraceae; genus Afipia; species Afipia sp. GW823-FHT06G09. Next base: position 340,309 of record NZ_JBXAHF010000005.1, on the reverse strand, counting down.
CTTCCTGTGCCTTGGCGCCGCTGTTTTCGGAGTCACCTGGCTCGCGCTGATCCTGTTCACGCTGTTCTACAACGGCTTCGCCGGCCTGCATCTCGGTGTCTTCACCGAGAACACGCCGCCGCCCGGATCCACCGAGGGTGGATTGCTGAACGCAATCGTCGGCTCGATCATCATGACAGTGCTCGGCGTTGGCATCGGCGCGCCGATCGGATTGTTCGCAGGTACCTATCTCGCTGAGTACGGCAAGCACGATCGTCTGACCTCGGTGATTCGTTTCATCAACGACATCTTGTTGAGCGCTCCGTCGATCATCATCGGTTTGTTCGTGTATGGTGCGATTGTTGTCCCGATGGGCGGCTTCTCGGCGCTGGCGGGTACGCTGGCGCTCGCCGTGATCGTGATCCCGGTCGTCGTTCGGACCACCGAAGACATGCTCGGCCTGGTGCCTAATCCGCTGCGTGAAGCGGCGTCCGCGCTCGGTCTTCCGCGGTCGCTTGTCATCAAACGCATCGCATATCGTGCTGCACGTTCTGGTCTCATCACCGGCGTTCTGCTGGCGACCGCGCGTGTCGCCGGTGAAACTGCGCCGTTGCTGTTCACAGCCCTGAGCAATCAGTTCTTCAGTCTCGACCTGACCAAAACGATGGCGAACCTGCCGGTCACCATCAACAACTTCGTCCAAAGCCCCTACGATTACTGGAAACAGCTCGCATGGACCGGGGCTTTGCTTATCACCTTGACCGTACTTGCCCTTAACATTGGCGCGCGCATTCTTGGCGCCGAGAGGACATCGAAATGAACGAGCAGCTTTCTGTTAGCGTAGATATTCCTCGCGGGCCCGTGCCGGGTGTTGCCGGCCGGCTGGATGCGCGGCCCAAGGTGACTGCACGCGATCTCAATTTCTACTATGGCGAACACCACGCACTGAAGAACATCAACCTTGCTCTCGGCGAAAATCGCGTCACGGCGTTTATCGGTCCGTCGGGCTGCGGCAAGTCGACGTTGCTGCGCATCTTCAATCGCATGTACGACCTCTATCCCGGTCAGCGTGCTGTCGGTCAGTTGATGCTGGATTCGACCAACATTCTCGATCCGAAGCTCGATCTGAACCTGCTGCGCGCCCGGATCGGTATGGTGTTTCAGAAGCCGACGCCGTTCCCGATGACGATTTATGAGAACATCGCGTTCGGCATCAGGCTCTATGAAAAGATTTCGAAGTCCGAAATGGACGGCCGCGTCGAGGCCGCGCTGAAGGGCGGCGCGCTCTGGAATGAGGTCAAGGACAAGCTGAACGCCAGTGGGCTCAGCCTGTCCGGCGGCCAGCAGCAGCGCCTGTGCATCGCACGCACTGTCGCCGTCCGTCCTGAGGTCATCCTGTTCGACGAACCTTGCTCGGCGCTCGATCCGATCTCGACCGCCAAGGTCGAAGAACTGATCCAGGAACTCAAGGAGGACTACACGATCGCCATCGTGACGCATAATATGCAGCAGGCGGCGCGTGTGTCTGACAAGACAGCGTTCATGTATCTTGGTGAGCTGGTCGAGTTCGACGACACCAACAAGATATTCACTTCGCCGACCGATCGGCGAACACAAGACTACATCACCGGCCGCTTCGGCTGACGCGCATTCGCGGGAGAGACATACCATGGGTTCAGATCATACCGCCAAAGCGTTCGACGACGATCTTCAGGAGCTCAACCGGCTTGTTGCCGAGATGGGCGGCCTGGCTGAACGGCAGATCGTCGATTCCGTAGACGCGTTGATCCGGCGCGATGTCGCGCTGGGCAAGCGTGTTGTCGCCGCCGATCTCGAGATCGACAAGTTGCAGCATCTGATCGAAGAGCGTGCCGTGCTGACCATCGCTCGCCGTCAGCCGATGGCTGTCGACTTGCGCGAAATCGTCAGTTCGATGCGTGTTGCGACCGATCTTGAACGGATCGGGGATCTGTCAAAGAACATAGGCAAGCGCGTCGCAGCGCTCGATAGCGACTTCCATCCGCTGAAGCTGATCCGTGGGCTGGAGCACATGACCGACCTGGTTCAGTCACAGGTCAAGTCGGTGCTCGATGCCTATGCGGCGCACGATCTGCCTGCCGCGATGACCGTCTGGAAGGGCGACGAAGAGGTCGATGCAATCTGCACTTCTCTGTTCCGCGAACTTCTGACCTATATGATGGAAGATCCGCGTAATATCGGTTTCTGTATTCACCTGATGTTCTGCGCCAAGAATATTGAGCGTATCGGCGATCACGCAACCAATATCGCCGAGACGGTTTTCTACATGATCGAAGGCCAGCAAATGCTCGATCAACGTCCTAAGGGCGACATGACGAACTTTGCAACGGCCGCGTCAGGCAGTTAATTTGTACGACGAACTAAAGGACTGGAAATGAGCGCCCGAATTCTTGTGGTCGAAGACGAAGAAGCGTTGACCACGCTGCTTCGCTACAACCTGGATGCCGAGGGCTACGACGTCGAAACAGTCGCGCGCGGCGATGATGCGGATACCCGGCTCAAGGAGCATGTTCCGGATCTTATCGTGCTCGACTGGATGCTTCCGGGTCTCTCGGGGATCGAACTTTGCCGTCGGCTCCGCGCAAGGCCGGAGACCAAGCAGATCCCGATCATCATGCTGACTGCGCGCGGCGAGGAAAGCGAAAGGGTGAGGGGGCTCGCTACCGGAGCAGACGACTATATCGTCAAGCCGTTCTCGGTGCCGGAGCTGCTTGCGCGCGTGAAAGGATTGTTGCGGCGCGCGAGTCCCGAGCGCCTCGCGACGGTTCTAGCCTTCGGCGATATCGAACTTGACCGGGACCGCCGGCGTGTTGCCCGTTCCGGCCGTCCGATCGATCTTGGTCCGACCGAATATCGGCTTCTGGAGTTCTTCCTGGAGCATCCAGGGCGCGTCTTCAGCCGTGAGCAGTTGCTTGACGGCGTGTGGGGCCGTGACATCTATATCGACGAGCGTACGGTGGACGTGCATATCGGCCGCCTCAGGAAACTGCTGAATCTTGGGCGTGAGTCGGATCCGATCCGCACAGTTCGTGGCGCGGGTTATGCGCTCGACGATCGTTTCGCCAAGGCTGATTCACAGAACTGAGCCGCGGGCTAGCTGACCTTCATCTCGCATACGTGAGGTGTCGGTTCAGCCGCCTGCGGGCGGTCAGATCGCGTTGATGACTTCTCCGTCCTCCTTGACGAATCTGCCGATGTGGGGATTGGGCAGAATATCGAGCACCGCCTCCGATGGCCGGCATAGTTTGGTGCTTTTGGGCGTCACGACAATCGGCCTATTGATCAGGATGGGATGTGCGACCATCAGATCGAGAAGTTCGTCATCTGCCCACTTTGGATCGCCGAGCCCAAGTTCGGCATAGGGCGTGCCCTTCTCGCGCAGCAGCGCGCGCACCGAAATTCTCATCGCCGCAGTAAGCTCGAGCAACCTCGCGCGGGTGGGCGGGTGCTTCAGATACTCGATAATCTCCGGCTCGGCTCCGCTTTGCCGGATCATTGCAAGCGTGTTGCGTGACGTTCCGCAATCCGGATTGTGATAGATGGTAACGCTCATGGATGTATCCCGGCTCGCTTATCTGGGCTCTTCGACAGGCTTTGTACGTGGATGGCCGGATGGCGTCGAGCCTATTGGTTGACGGTTGCTTGTTTTATCAAGCCTCCAAGTCTACGCTCGTTGCGCTGGGCATTGCTTGGGATATTGAAATCGATGAGGCCGAGATTAGCCGATGTTGCGCGTATGGCGGGAGTGGACGTATCCACCGCTTCACGCGTGTTGCGCGGCGAGGAAAGCCAGCGCATTCGCCCGGAGACGCGCCAACGGATTCTTGAAAGCGCTCGTAGCCTGGATTATTCGCCGAATACGCTCGCGCAGAGTTTGCGGACCTCGCGCAGTCGAACACTCGGTCTTATCGTTCCCCAGCTCGACAATCCGGTGTTTGCGTCGGCTATTCGCGGTGCCGAAAAATCTTCAGCACGGCATGGCTATTCATTGCTGATCGCTCATAGGGAGTCAGGTGCGACCGACGCTGTGTATCATCGCCTGTCGCACGGCAATCGTGCTGATGGGCTGCTCGTCGCGAGTCTCGACGACGACAGTTTGTTGCGCGAAGAGCTTGAATCCACTCACACGCCTTTCGTCCTGCTGAACCGGCAATTGTCGGGGAGTCCTTATTGCGTCGTGCTGGACAGCCGCGCCGCTGCAGCGATTGCCGTCGATCATCTGGCGCAGATGGGGCACAGGCGGATTGCGCATCTTGCGGGCCGTCCCGGCGGATTCAATGCTGGCGAACGATTGGCCGGCTATCGCGACGGATTGAAGCGGCACGGTATTCCGTTCGATCCGAAACTCGTCGCCGTCGCTGGGTATACTGCGGAGGGTGGAGCGGATGCGATGCGCAGCCTTCTTGCGCTAAAGCCCACGGCTGTTCTTGGTGCGACGCTGGTCACCGCAGCTGGTGCGATGGCGGTGTTGCATGAAGCCGGTCTCCAAATCCCGCGCGACATATCGGTGGTGGGCCTGCACGACGCACCGGTGGCGACGATGCTCTATCCGCAACTGACGTCGGTGAAAATGCCTACGGAAGTGATGGGCGAAATTGCGTCCGATCTTCTGATCGACCTTTTGAATGGCGGTACACCGCAACCCGTCGCGCCATTAGCGCCAGACGGTCTGGTCATCCGCGCTTCCACAGGTCCAGCTCCACGCTGAAATTTTAGCTTGACCACTGGCGTAGTTTATACGACTTTTTGAACAAACGATTGCTCAAGCTACTTGTTCAATCGCCAGAAAACATAATGCGATCAGGGGAGTGCGCCGAGTGAGCGTGGCGAATTTGGCCTCTGAAAAGGGGCTGTCATGACTGCTACCACCATCGCCGCAGTGCGCGAAACGGATCGCGTTGATGAAAGCCTTGTCTCAGCTTTCGGCGCAATTGTTGGCAACGCCAACGTTTTGGCATCGTTCGATCAGCGTCTCGGCTATGCACGCGACCGTCTTCCGTTCGCGGTTTTCCGCGAACGCGCAGGCACGCTCGCCGGAGCGGTGCCGCGCCTGGTTGTGCGTCCAGCGAACGAGGATGAGATCATTCGGATCGTTCAGCTTGCGAAGGCGCGCAACATTCCGATCATTCCCTATGGCAATGGCTCGGGTGTGCTGGGTGGTGCTATTCCGCTCGGCGGCGAAATCATGCTGGACACGCGCCGCCTCGACAAGATTGTCTCGATTAATCCGACCGACGCTATCGTGACCGTGCAGGCGGGCATGAACGGCGCGGAGTTCGAGCGCCAGCTGAATGAAGCGGGATATACATGCGGCCACCTGCCGCAGTCGATTGAGATTTCGACTGTCGGCGGATGGCTGGCATGCCGTGGCGGCGGGCAGGCCAGCAGCCGTTATGGAAAGATCGAAGACATTGTTGTCGGCCTGAAGGCGGTGCTGCCGGATGGTACGCCGTTAGAAGTGCGTCCTGTCGCGCGGCGCTCGGTCGGACCGTCGATCCGCGATCTGATGATCGGCGGTGAGGGCGCTTTCGGTGTTATCACTGAAGCTACGCTGCGAATCTGGAAAAAGCCTGAGATCGAGCGCGGCGTCGTGCTGGCGTTCCCGACGCAGCAAGCGGCCCTGGACTGCGCGCGCCTCATCATGCAGGCAGAGCTGCGCCCGGCTATCGTGCGGCTCTACGATCGGGTCGAGAGCGATGAGCGCACCAAGGACATCGCCTTGTTCAAGACCAAGCCCTACCTGGCGATGATGATGTTCAGTGGCAGTGAGCCGCTGGTTTCGGTCGAGCAGGATATGGCGCTGGGCATCGCCAAGAAACTTGGCGGCGAAATCGGGCCTGATGCTCCTTTCCATCATTGGAAGGAAAACCGCTACGTTGCCTATTCGCAGAAATGGCACGATGCAGGCTATTTCAACGACACCATCGAGGTGACCGGCAACTGGTCAGCGATTCCTGCGATGTATGAATCCATCGGCAATGCCGTGCGGAAGATTCATCCGGGCATCCATTTTGGCGCGCACTGGTCCCACGTCTATCCGGAAGGCGCTTGTCAATATATGACGATCCGTCTGCCGCCGATGGCGGATGAGGTGGCGTTGCCGATTCATGCCAAGCTTTGGGATGCTGTGCAGAAACTGACGTTGGAGCATGGCGGCTCGATCGCGCACCATCACGGCGTGGGCCTCTTCAGAAACCCATGGATGCAGCGCGAACTCGGCGCGGGCCTTGGAGTACTCCAGAAAATCAAGGATGCGCTCGATCCGGGCAATCTTCTGAATCCGGGCAAGCTTGGCTTGCGTGCCAGTCCGAACGCGAAAGACATTCACCTTGATTGAGATGATGCCCAGCTGCGCGGCATTCGGGGAGCGGGCGCATGGCTGTGTCTGATCCCCTCCTCGTCGGCATCGATCTCGGTGCGGGTTCGCTCAAGATCAGCATCATCAAGGGGGATGGTTCGCTGGTGAGTGAGGCGTCCGCACCGGTCGCGACATCGTCGCCGCACCCGGGCTGGAGCGAGCAGAACCCCGATGACTGGTGGCTGGCGGCATGTGACGCACTGCTCCGTGGTTTGAAGGCGTCGCGGCGTCCTGCGTCCGATATCGCCGCGATTTCGTTCTCCGCGGGCGCCCATACGCAGGTGCTTGAGGATGCTGACGGCCAAGTGATCCGTCCCGCGATCTTGTGGAACGACCAGCGCAGCCGCGAGGAGACGCAGCAACTCCGCGACAGGGCTGACGCGCGTATTCTGGAAATCGGGGCCAACCGCGCCAATCCAACCTGGACGCTACCGCAGATGCTGTGGTTGCGTACACACGAGCCGGAAGCGTTTGCACGTGTCAGACGGCTTTACCTTGCCAAGGACTGGCTTCGCGCGCAGTTCACGGGAACGTGGGAAACCGACACCATCGATGCGCTTGGCACCCTGATGCTGGATGCGCAGACAGGCGAGTGGTCCAAAGAGCTGTGCGACATGATCGGCTGGCCGATGGCGACGTTGCCGCCGATCGTCAAGCCGAGCGCCATTGTCGGCAGGGTGACGGCGAAAGCAGCGCAGGCGACGGGTCTTGCAGAAGGCACGCCGGTGGTTTGCGGTACGTCAGATACCGCTGCGGAAACCTTCGGCGCCGGTATGGTCCGTGAGGGCATGGGCGTTGTGAAACTTGCAACGGCTGCCACCGTGAATGTCCTGTCACCGAAGGCGCGGCCGGACTTCTCATTGATCAACTATTACCACGTCGTACCGGATCACTGGTATGTTATCGCCGCCACCAATTCCTGCGCGTCCGCGCACAAATGGCTGCGTGATACATTCTTCCGCCGTGAAGGCGAGGATGGCAGCGCCATATTCGACGCCATGGACGCGCGTGCTGCTGTGGTGCGCCCGGGTTCAGAAGGGCTGTTCTTTCATCCTTATCTTAATGGCGAACGCAGTCCGTACTGGGATCCGCTGTTGCGCGCGGACTTCGTCGGTGCGGGCTTCAATCATGGCGGCGGTCACTTCGTCCGTGCGCTTTATGAAGGCGTCGCGTATTCGTTGCGGGATTGCCTCGAGGTCCTGAAATCCAAGGGGCTTGGGTTCTCGGCGACGCGCTTGACGGGCGGCGGCGCGCGCAGCGCGTTGTGGCGGCAGATCGTAGCGGATGTCCTGAACATCACAGTTGAGCTTCCTGCCGTTGCCGACGCTTCATATGGAGCCGCATTGCTGGCAGGCGTCGGCATTGGTGTGTTCGAGGACGAGCACGCGGCCGCCGGTGTCGTCCAAATCGTGTCCCAGGCGATGCCGGACCCAGCTCGAGCGGCTGTCTACGATCAGGGTTTTCCGATTTACCGCGATATCCAGAAGGCGCTCGCGCCGATCAACCATCGCATCCACGGTTTCGTGGCCGGTCAGAGCAAGTGATGCATGTCAGAGATTAGGCTCGAGAAAGTTCGCAAGGCTTATGGTCCGGTTGTTGCCGTTCACGGCGTCGACTTGACGATTCGCGATGGTGAATTCGTTGTTTTTCTGGGGCCGTCAGGCTGCGGAAAGTCGACGACGCTTCGCATGATGGCCGGCCTTGAGGAAATTACCTCAGGCAGGCTCTTCATTGGCGACCGCGATGTCACTGCGCTGGAGCCAAAGGATCGCAACATCGCGATGGTGTTCCAGAACTACGCGCTGTATCCGCACAAGACGATCTACGAGAACCTCGCCTTCGGCCTCCGGATGCGGAAGATGGAGCCCGCGCAGATCGACATGCGTGTTCAGCGCGCGGCAAAGATGCTGGGCCTTGATGAATTTTTGAAGCGCAAGCCGAAGCAGCTTTCGGGTGGCCAGATGCAGCGCGTTGCACTTGGCCGCGCGCTCGTGCGTGAGCCAGAAGTGTTTCTGCTGGACGAGCCGCTGTCGAATCTGGACGCCAAACTGCGCGTCCGGATGCGAGAGGAAATTGCCCGCCTGCACCAGGAAGTCGGCACCAGCATGGTGTATGTGACCCACGATCAAGTTGAGGCGATGACACTTGCTAATCGCATCGTGATCATGCGCGACGGTCACGTGCAGCAGGTTGGGGCTCCGCTCGAAGTTTACGATCGCCCTGTAAATCTGTTCGTAGCGGGCTTCATTGGCTCGCCGGAAATGAACTTGATCGAAGGACGGGCTACAAGCGGCGTGTTCGAAAGTGGCCAACTTCGGATCAGGCTTCCTGAGCAATACCAGGCAATCAACGAAGATGCCGTGCTTGGCATTCGCCCGGAACATATCGCGCTAGGCGAAGGAGCCGATACGCTCGGATTTGAGGTCGGCGTCATCGAGCAGCTCGGGGCGCAGACCCTCAGCATCGGCGAGGTGAGCGGCGCTCGCCTGCGTATTCTCACCGATCGTGTTGATAACTGGAAATTCGGACAGCGAATTCCCGTACGGCTGCAAGCCGGGCGGCTCCACCTGTTCTCGAAGGCAACGGGACAGCGACTTTAGACGACCAAGAACCAGAACAAGCATTCACAACAGTGAAACTTCTAGGGGAGACAAGGGAAATGGCTAAGGACAAGATATCGAATATCGATCGTCGGACGCTCATCAAGGGTGCGGGTGCCGTTGGCGCAGGTCTTGCTGTCGGCACCCTCGGCGCGCCGGCGGTTTGGGGACAGGGCAAGAAGACCTTGCGTTTCCTCAACACCGAAACGTCGATTGACAGCATTCGTGCGCTGAAGGTTGCTTGTGCCGAATACGAGCGGATGACGGGTACGCAAGTCATCGTCGACTCGGTGCCGCTTGATGATGCCTTCACCAAGGTGACGACCTCTCTGCGCGGCGGCCAGCCTTACGACATTGCGACTTTCGCATTCGTTGGTCACGTTCTGCTGCTGCAGGCAGAAGGTCATCTGATGCCGTTGACCGAACTGACCAGCAAGCACAAGTGGGGACCGAAGATTCTCTTCCCCATCAAGGGGGAGACCTACTGGTATCCCTACGATTACAATCTGGCCTGGGTCTATTATCGCAAGGACCTTTACGAGAAGAAGGGCCTGAGCATTCCCAAGACCTGGGCCGACATGCTCAAGAATTCGCAGGCGCTCAATGAAGACGGCCGCTCGGGCTCGCTGTTTCCGATCGGCAGCAACGGCGCGACCAACTGGCTCTCGCCGGGATTCATGTGGGCTGAGGGCGTCAAGCTGTTCGACGACAAATGGAATGTCGCTATCGACAATGCCGCCAACGCTCCGAAAGTTGCAGCCTATCTCGACTTCTTCGCTGACCTTTACAAGACCATGCCGTCAGGCACCAGCCAGGCGAGCTTCGGTGAAGTTCTGTCGAATTTCTCCTCGGACAAGGTGGGGCACACAGCTTATGCGGGCCGCATCATTGAGGCCCTCGAGCGCACGTCGCCGGCTCTCGCGACCAAGTATGGCATCATGCCGTACATGGACAGCGCCGGAAAAGCGAAGGCAGTTAACCACGGTTATGACGGCTGGGTTGTGCTGAAGACACCGAATTCCAGCGAGTCCATGAAGTTCATGAAATGGTTCACAGAGAACCAGTATATCAACTTCCTGCATACGGCGCCGCTGCACTTCCAGCCGCCTCGTCTCGATGTCTATGAGGACGCTCGCTGGCGAGCTCATCCGCTGATCGAGAAGCACAAGGACGCTGTTGAAACGATGAAGAACTTCATCGTCGACAAGTCGATGATCCTGACGTCCGTGGATACTGAAGGCCCCGTGCCGGATCTGCGTCCCGGCAAGGTATTTGAGGGCTTCGTGATTCCCGAGATGTTGCAAAACCGCATCCTGAAAAATATGCCCGCAGCCGATTGCGTGAAGGCGGCAGGCGACAAGATGCGCAAGCTCACGGCATAAGAAACGCGTGTGCCAACTGCCCGGCCGGATGCTCCCGGCCGGGTTTTTCCACGGAAAGACGAATTTGAGTTCGAAGGCGACGATATACACCTTCCTGGTGATCGGACTTCTCGTGACGCTCGTTTTGATCGTCGCGCCGGTGGCGTATGCCATCAGCCTGAGCTTCTACAAGCTCGACTCGTTTGTCGGTGCGGCCAAGTGGGTCGGTTTCGACAACTACGTTACGATCCTGCAATTGCCAGAGTTCTGGCGGGCGCTCTGGAACGGCATCGTATACTCCCTGGGATCGATCGTCCTTCAGGTGATCCTCGGAATAGGCTTTGCACTGATCCTGAACGAGGTTTTCCCGGGCCGAAACTTTGTGCGCGGCCTCTCCATTCTTCCGTACCTGTTGCCAACGGTCGTTGTCATCCTGACATTCAAGTGGATGGTCGATGGCAGCATTGGCATTATCACCAAGGCCATTGCGGCGATCGGATTGCCACCGGTGAACTGGTTCGAGAGTTCCGGCGCGGCGATGAGTTCAACCATCCTGGTTAGCGTCTGGATGTGGACGCCGTTTGTCACGACGTGCTTCCTCGCGGCGCTTCAAACCATTCCGGTATCTCTTTACGAGGCCGCCAAGGTCGACGGGACGACGGCTGTTCAGCGCTTTTTTCACATCACGCTTCCGATGTTGAAGCCGATCCTGACGGTTGTTGTGCTGCTGCGTGCGATCTGGATGTTCAACAAGTTCGATGTGATCTGGCTGCTCACAAAAGGCGGTCCCGTCGGTTCGACGGAAAATCTTGCCATTCTCTCGTATCGTCACGCCTTCAGTCTGTTCGACATCGGTGGAGGCGCAGCGATTGCCACGATCTCGTTCGCGATCCTGTCAGTAGCTGTGTTCTTCTATTTTCGTATTTTCCCGCTGGAGGATGACTAATGGCCATCACCCGCCGTTCGCTTCCCGCGCGTCTCGGAATCTATATCGCGGCGGCTGTTATAGCCGTTTATTCGGCATTTCCGATCTATTGGATGGTGATTTCAAGCCTGCGCGAGCCGACGAGTCTCTTGAGCCGCGTCTCTTTGCTGCCCGGACCGTTTACGCTTGAATACTATCGAAATCTCCTTGAGCTGACCGATTATCCGACGCACTTCCTGAACAGTGTCATCGTTGCAGTGGTAACCGTTGCCGTAACGATGATCTTCTCGATTATGATTGCTTATGCGGTAACGCGTCAGCGTATTCGCGGCAAGAAGCTGATCGTCGGAGCCATGTTGTATGCCTACATGTTTCCGCCGTTGCTGATCGCGATTCCGATGTTCACGATCTTCGCGCAACTTGGTCTTAGCGATACATTGACCGGGCTCATTGCGTCGCATCTGACGCTGACGCTGCCACTGGGCGTCTGGTTCCTTTGGGGATTCTTCAAGGGAATGCCTTTCGAGCTGGAGGAAGCTGCGATGGTCGATGGATGTACGCGGCTTGGTGCATTTCTGCGGGTCGTTCTGCCGTTGTCGTTGCCGGGACTGATCACGGTTGCGATCTTCTCGTTTTTGCTGTCGTGGACCGACTACACTTTCGCGCTAATCATGATCGGAAGTGATGCGAACAAAACGCTCCCGGTGGGACTTGCCTCGATGGTTGGATCATTCGATCTGCGCTGGGGGGAAATCATGGCGGGATCGACGCTGATAGCGCTGCCATTGTTCGCGGCATTCGCGCTGCTGACGCAGTATTTCATTCAAGGCCTCGGTGCCGGCGCAGTAAAAGGCTAATCATGGATCTTGGACTGAAAGGCAAGGCCGCACTGGTGACCGGCGCGGCAAGAGGTATCGGTAAGGCTGAAGCGCTTGCGCTTGCTGCAGAAGGTTGTTCGATTGCGATCAATGATATCGATCGCGAGGCCGCTGACGCCACGGTCGCCGAATTGCGCGCGAGCGGGACGAAGGCGGTAGCCTGCATCGGCGACGTATCCGAGGAGTCCGGCGCAGAGGCGGTCGTGGGCGAAGCGCATCGCGGTCTCGGTCATCTCGATATTCTGGTGAATAATGCCGGAGCGGGCGGACGCCACCTCGGAAGCCTGGCCGAAAACATGTCCCTCGACGACTGGGATATTATTGTCCGCACCCATCTGCGCAGCACCTTTCTGTGCAGCAAGCACGCAGTTCCGTTAATGCGCGAGGGACGTTTCGGCCGCATCGTGAATACCTCGTCGATGAATGTTACGGGTGGCGGACGTCCTGGCGTGACGAACTATTCGGCTGCGAAAGCAGGGGTTATTGGGTTTACACGGACGCTCGCAAAGGAAGTGGGCAGTGCTGGCATTACCGTGAATGCGATCGCGCCCGGTTATGTCGAGACCGCGCTGATTGCGGGGTTTTCCGCGGAGAAGCGGGCGATCATCGCCGGGCAAAATCCGCTCGGCCGCTTCTGCCAACCAGAGGAGGTGGGTTCGCTGATCGCCTTTTTGTGTTCCACTCAGGCTGCATTTATCAATGGCGCGCTGATCTGCATGGACGGCGGCAAGCGTGATTTTTTCTGGGGTGATCAATGACCATTCGAGCATTCGGTGGCCCGCATCGATACGTTCAGGGCCCCGGCGCTCTGAATGAGCTTGTGACGCTGGCTCCGCTATATGGCCGCCGACCATTCATTGTGGCGGATGTGGCGGTGATCGGCACCCTTCGCAAGCAGCTCGAAACATTGCTCCAGCCATGCACCGACGGCGTGGAGTTCGCTGAGTTCTCGGGAGAATGTTCTGCTGCCCAGATCGACGCGATGACGGCCATGGCGAACGCTGCAAGGGCCGATGTCATCATCGCGATTGGGGGCGGCAAGGCGATCGATACTGCGAAAGGTGTCCGCATCCAGCGAGGCGGAGGCATCATCGTGGTGCCGACGGTGGCCTCGAACGACGCGCCAACCAGCCGGCTTGCAATCATCTACACCGACGATCATGTCCTGAAGGAAGTCAGGCTGATGCCGACGAACCCGGACGTGGTCGTTGTCGACACTTCAATCATCGCGCGTGCACCGCGTCGTTTCTTCGTTGCCGGAATCGGCGATGCGCTCTCCAAGAAATTCGAAGCGGAACAGTGCTTTGGTTCGGGCGGCATGAATTTCTATAAGGCGCGCCCCGCCGCGCTCGCAGTCGCGATTGCCGATCAGTGCTATCGGGTGATTAGGAAGGAAGCGGTTGCATCACTTGCGGCGATTGATCGACAGGCGCCAGACGACGCGTTTGAGAATATTGTGGAAGCGACGATTCTGCTTAGCGGACTCGGTTTTGAAAGCGGGGGCTTATCGATCGCGCATTCGCTGACACGCGGGTTCTCGGCGGTTCCGTCACTCAATGGCGCGCTCCACGGCGAACAGGTGGCATTTGGTCTGTTGACGCAGCTTTGTCTTGAGCAAAGATCGCCTGAATTTCTCGCTGACATGGTTGCCTTCTTTAAGACCATTGGCCTTCCGACCAGCCTGAAGGACCTCGGATTTTTCGGCGACGAGCAGGCTGGTATCCGGACGATCGCTCAGCGGTCGATCGCTGAAGCGCCGTATCTCAGGCAATTTACCGGAACGGTGACCGAGCAAAGCCTGATTGATGCGCTTGGCCAAGCCAACCGCAGCACCGCGTTTCTATAGAGATGCAATCGCAGCCTCTAACGTGCTGCGCTTCGTCGGTATGACCTAGCCTCGGGTTCGATGCAAGCTACCCGACGCGATTCAGGACGACTGAGCGTCCTTAGGGGAGGCGGCACCGGAGTCCAGCCATCTTTGCTCGTTTGTTTTTTCAAAGAAGTCTTTGGTCAGGACGGCAACTTCCGTCCGGTTCCTGACTTTGAGCTTTCGCATGATGTGGCGAAGATGAACCTTAACGGTGTGCTCGCTCATTCCGAGTTCATAGGCAATCTGCTTGTTGGCCATTCCCTGGCAAAGTGCTTCGACAACCATCATCTGCCGTTCTGTCAGAAGTTCGCTCGTTTTTGATGTCGCCGATTGCTTGTTTCTATCAAGCTCCAGGCTGCTGACAGGCACAAACGTGCCGCCAGCTTCCACCAGACGGACGGCTTCAACTGCAACATTGAATGGCAAACTTGTGGGAATGTAACCGCGCGCGCCATTCCGCAAGGCATGCATCACATAGTTGGTGTCGTCTATGTCGGACATGATGACGACAGGAATACTTGCCGCACTTGACTCAAGAAACTGGAGATCGGCAACGCTGGATGATCCGCTGCCATCGACGAAGAATACGATGACCGTCGGGGTGAGGGCGCTTTGTTCGGTAGAATTTCGCCATTCGCAGATATTTGTGAACGCGAAAATGTCGTGGCTTCTGTAAGAAATTTCAAGACAGCGAACAAAGCAGTCTCGAAAGAATGCGCGTGGATGGATCACAACGATTCCTGGCTTCTTCGCAGCAGGCTTGTGGTCTTTCCCGTTTACGCCGTTGAGACGCGTGATCTCATTCGGTTTGGTTTGGGTTTTGGTGTCTGCGCGATGATGCGGTGGGTGAGGATGCGGATCCTGGGAGTTGATCTCGCGTCGAAACACCGATTCTGGGCGGGGACTTGTCTCGCGCTGGATACGTTGGCCATCGGAAGGAGCTAGTGTGAAAAGACGAGCTCTATTCGGCAACGATCGTTTTAGAAGAGATTGCTTGATTGCAAATTGCTGAGAACGATCGCTGGGATGAATCTTGTGCGGCTGAATCGTATTCTGGTTGGCACGAGGTTCTGGAAATTCATTACTAGAAAATTGTTCAGACAAATCGTCCAAAGGTTGGTGTCGTTTACGGAATGAAAGTGAGTATGAATAGCCGTTGATACTCATAATACGCCCCTACTCATTACTTCGGTGGTCGCACGGGCCTTTCCATTTCAAAACGCAATGTTTAGCGGGTCTAATCAATTTGCCTTTAATCCTCAGTATAGTCCCCTTTTTTTGCAATCCTGCAACGTTTTTATGTGAGGGCTCCATCGCGCTGCACAAACTTGCGTTTTGAAAGTTGCCTGCACGTCAAACGTGTCCTGCAACGGGTTCCACAAGGAACTTTAGAGAGGGACTACGCCTGACTCTGCCATCATGTCACGAACGGGAGCTGAAACGTGCGCATCGAAAAAGCGCTCCCACGCAGCTGATACGTCATCCCGCTCTGCGATTGTCCAATCGGCTTCTTGCAGGTCGCGGGGCCGGTCCTGCCATCCTGCCCCGGCGCCGGCAAAGAGGATTGAATTCCCGACAAGCATCGAGCCGAAGGTGAATGCATTCCGGCAGCCGGTTTCAAAATCTCGATTGCATGAGGTGCTCAACAAAAGCACCTCTTCGCCGATTAGGCCGGATCGTATCGTGGTGATGTCTTCCCAAGATCTGGCCTGTACGCGACACAAAGCCTCGCCCTCGATCTTGCCGGCTTCGATCCTGGCCGCGATGGTGATCAACATGACCATGAAGCCGACCATGTATGGGTCCGACCATGTGAGGTCAGATATGCCCCCGAGGCGGTGGCGGCTTTTCTCGACCATGGGCGAGATCACAGCGGTTGCAGCCCTGTGAGCTCTGCGAACTTTGGATAGGTCTAGGGCCCAGCGCCACATGTCGCTGCACTCCGCAATGTCTCCAAAAAGTCTCAGAATGCCAATGCCGCCCTTGTTTTGTTCAAGGACCTGCTGGATCATACATCAATAATCGTGCGGTGCTCCAGACCCGTCAGGAGTGGACCTGTCCATGGTGTCCAGCCGGCTTCCGACAAAGCCCGATTTCGAGGCGCTTGCAGCATCGGCGCCCGCGTCGGCCGATCGCCGCACGCTCATTCTGGCGCTGATCGGTAATCTGGTTTCAAGCTGGACCAATAACGAGAGTCTGTTCATTTACGTTCTCATGCTCCTTCTGCGAACGGATCAGGCATCTGCGGCGCTGACCTTTGCCACGCTTAACACCACGCGCGCACGGCTGGATCTGATTCAGCGTCTGGCGAAGATCACCATCCGGGACCCAAATCTCGAGAAGGCGCTTTCCAAGATCATTGAGCGGTTTAATGAGTCGACCGTTATCCGTAACGAATTCAACCACTGCATGTACATTGTCGACGCGAGCGGTCAGATCACCCACACGCAATCGATGCGCATCGTGCAAACAAAGGATAGTCTTCGGTTCGGTGAAATGAAGCCGATGGATGAAGCGCGGCTGAAAAGCATGGTGAAGGCGACAAAGGACATGACGCGCATCAACCGCGATATCTGGGATTTACTGCCGCGCCTGGAAAGTCATTTGGGTTCGGCCAAACCATCGCCTTGATATGGCTTGGCGCAGTTCCGCGATTACAGGTGAGGCGACGGGTTTTTCGGTGGACAAGCCGCCGAGCTGATTAAATTACTGCTGCGTTCTCGCGGTCCTGCGCTTAGGCTTCTTCTGCTAGCTGTTGCTATGCGCACCGTGATCGCCACAATCCTGACGTGCATGATAATCCACTTGGGTGACCCCTGACTAGTCGAAAGGATTAGCTTGGGGACTCTCGAATGGCTTAGGAGCCGCTGGAATCACATCGATCGGTGACTTTCGCCTAATGCTTAAGACGATTCGTAATGCTCGAATGTGCGGCTATTCCCCGCCTTCTACATAAGCAACGCTGACGATGCGGAGTCTCGCAAATAATTGCGAGGGGATCGCAGTCGGGAGACCGACCTCAACCGCATCGTAGCGCGTTGACGATCGCAGACGTAGAAGATCAGCGATCTTCGAGGCGATGAGATGCTCCTACCCCATAGGAGTTCGTCATGGGTTATCCGAAGCCGAAGAAGAACGATCCGAATCAAGACCAGAAGCAAGACCAGGATCAGAAGCAGGCCAACTTGCAGGGACAGCTTCAGGGACAAGGTCAAGGTCAGGCCCAAGGTCAAGCCCAGCTCGCTGTTCAGTCGCTCGATTCCAAGAGTGACAATAAGAACGGCAACGACAACAGCAACGATAACAAGAACGACAACAAGAACAGCAACACCAACGACAACAAGGTCGACAACAATCTCGACAACAAGGTAAGCAACAAGGCCGACAACAGCGTCGACAACAATGTTGACAACAAGGTCGAGAATACCGTCGACAACAAGGTCAATGTCGCTGTCGATGTGAAGGTTGACCTTGACCTCAAGGCTGACGGTCTGAGCAGCCCGGTTATTGATCTCCACGGGATCAACGATATCCACAACTCGGTGATCATACCGGAAGTGGTGAACCAGACCCTCAACGGCGGGTACAGCAACGCCTTCGATCTCAATCAGATCAACAATCTGGTTGACAATGACCACCTGAGCGATCCGAAGGTTTCGTTCAAGGGCGGCGATGGTGACTTCCATATGGACGCGAAGGCCGAGGGCGGCGACGCCAAGCTGGACTCCAAGATGGGAGATGTCATCGGTGCCAACGCAAGCGGTGCAGTTTCGCACGCCGACGCGGCCCTGACACAAGACGCATTCAACCAGACCATCACACAGGGTGCGAACATCCAGTTCAACAGCATGACCATCCAGGCGGCAGGTCACGATATTCAAGACAGTCACGATCTGCACAGCTAATTGACACAATTAGACCCGCGCGGCTCCGCCGCGCGGGTTTTCCCTGAACCATCATGCTCACACGACCAAAAACGATTTGATGTCGCGGCTAGCTCCGCAGGATCGTCGATTCCTTGAGCCTGAAATAGGAGGCTCTCATGGTGCCCGGCGGCATTACCGAAGTAGTTTATCATTTCGCAGGCTATCTCAAAATCATAAACGACATCGCGCGAGATCGTATCGACTACGATCAGTCGTCGTTTCGGCAAATTCAAGACGATTACGTTGCGAAGTTGCCAGATTACAATGCAAATCCAGATTTCGCTGGTCTTGACGGCCGGGGCTTGGGGGGGCCGGAGGCACTTCCATTTGAAGACTATCAAGCGTCCCGGGTTCATCCAACAAGATCATTAAGCCCGCCGCCACTCCGCCCCGACCTGGATGATGACGGGATAGGAGGCCTTCCAAGATTGTCATGGCCTACTTCGGCCGGCGGAGCCGGAGGCGTGGGATACGATTTTCATATCACCGTCCAGTATCAGCCGGGCGGAGAGCAGTCGTTGCTGCATGTTCATCAAGTCAATGCTCTATCAGATGATGACAGCCTTCTTGTGTTGCCTTCTGGATGTGGAGATGCGGCCGCCGCGCTTGTATCTGTTCAGGCCGAACAGCTTACAGCTCACACCGAGGCGATCCTTCAACGAATGGCGGACGGGGCCAACGATCAGATTCCGAAAGAGTGGTGGATTCCCCAAAATGGAACCGGCCTCACCGATCTCGCCAACTCGCACGACGACAACCTTGCCTTGCGCGCTGGAGCACCTGAAACCCATTCCGTCGAGCCTGGCTATTACCTGAACGGAGTGTTGCAGGATCCGGCTATGACACCGCCGGACCAAGTGCCGCTACCCCCACCTGACCCCACTCCAGATCTAGGACACGATCTCGGACAGTGGGCGTTGGCCGGAGGCAACAATAGCTGGAACGCCTCGTTGATCGTCGATCTGAGCGAGTCCGGACGCTCGATGATCGTGATGGGCGACTACTTCAAGACCAATGCGATCTTCCAGACCAATTCCACAATGGATCACGACCACGTCGATGTTATGGGAGGGCAAGGGCTCCCAATCGCGACAGGTGGCGATCAGGCAACCAATACCGCCGATTTCGTCCAGCACCCCGGCATTTATGCTGATTTGAAAGCCACCTTTGCCGGGCCACACTGGAATGTGGATGTCGTAGACGGCAACTACTACGACGTGCATACCCTAGTTCAGATGAACTATCTGTCTGACAACGATATCATTGCTCAGAGTAGTTCGGACTCGCACTACGTCATTCAGGCGGGCGGCAATGAGCTTGGTAACCTGGCTCAGATTTTTGATGGATCGATTCACTATGATCTGATCATTGTGACCGGTGCGTATCACGGGATGAATGTGATCTTCCAGAACAACATCCTGTTGAACAATGATTACATCAAGATGCTTGCAGACGGTACAGATCCGTCACAGTCCGTCGTGTCGGGCAAGAACGAGTTAAGCAATACGGCAACGATCGAAAACTATGGCGATAACAATTTCGATCCGATGAATGACAATCTCAAGAGCCTTGTTTCTGCGGTCGGAGACGGTGCGACAACCCTCGATCCTTCTTACGGAAAATTCGTTGACGGGTCCGGTGGCGTATTCAACGTGCTGTACGTCAACGGTGACTATTACGATCTGAATGCTATCTGGCAGACCAACGTCACGTCTGACGTCAATGTCATCGCGCAGCTCATAGGCGCGCCGTCGGTTGCCGCTCAAACCCTCCACCCGGATGGAAACGAAATTCAGTCTGTGACAAGCGGGAAAGACAGCTTGAGCAATGACGCGGCAATCGTCGATGTTGGCGCGACCAACACCTTCGTGAACGGTCAGGTGTACGGCGATACCATCCTTGTGCAGGCAAATCTCCTGCCGGACGACAAAGGTCATGCGCTGAATCACGATGCACAGGCCCTGGTTCCGGAGCTGATCGCTTTCGTCAACGATAGTCAGGAGGAGGCGCCCGTGGCGCAGCCGGTACTAAGTACGCCGGTGCATGAGGATCCAATAGCAAGTGTCACGCACTGAACGGTAAAGGTGCTGTGAAAAACGAAGGCATCGAGTTGAACCAAATCGGCGTTGTGGAGGCCGGGGTACATGACACGGGGCGACAACGAACCTCACATTAAGGCCAGCGCGTCTGCGCATTTGACCGACGAAGAGAGCGCGAAACTGCGCCCTGCAGCGGTTGTCCCTTTTCCGGCCCGTCATGATACGCGAGGCGGCACAAACGTGGCGCATAAGGAAGCTTCCGAACTGGCGAAAGATCAGTCCGGGGTCGCCGTTTCAATCCAGCAAGCCCTGTCCGCGGCAGACAGCGCAGCCAAGCGATCCGACGATCCCGCGCCACCGGAGGTGGCGAAGACCCCACCAGAACCGCAAAGTGATGCGCGTCCGCCGGCAAGCGGCTCGCCGATCAGCCCCGGTGCACCGGTCCCATCCGTAGTGAATGGAGGCGGGGGTGGAAATAAAGGAGCGTCGAACGGCGGGGGAGGCGGCGGAGGCGGCGGCGGTTCGACACCCTTGCATAAGCGTTCCAGCGATAATGAATTCCGAGATGCTCTCGGCAAAGGCCTCGCCAACGCGCGGCGCAACCTTGTGACCGTCGGGATATTCTCCATCGCTGTCAACCTTCTCGTCCTCGCGATCCCCGTCTACCTTTTCAACATGTCGGATCGCGTGATGACGAGCAGAAGCACCGACACGCTTGTCATGCTGTCGATGATCGTGGTGGTGGCGATTGGTGCGCACGTGCTGATGGATATGATGCGCCGTATTATCCTGATGCGCGTTGCAGTCGAAACCGAAGCGCGGCTGGGCGGTCCTGTTTTAAGCGCAGCTGCGAAAGCAGCGCAGGGTGGTTCGAGTCGTGAGTTTCAGACACTTGCGGACCTTCAGCATCTGCGCGCATTCATCACCGGGCCGGTGCTGCTGACCATGTTCGACGCGCCAGTAGCTCCTGTCTACTTCGCGGTTGTTTTTCTGATCCATCCCCAACTCGGGCTGATCGTTCTGTCGTCCGGCTTGGGTCTTATGGCCGTCGCCATACTGAATCAAAAGATCACGGCCATTCCATTTACACGGGCGAATGCTTTTGGGACCCGCGCCAACCTGCAGGCAGAAGCGATGGCGCGCAACGCTCAGGTTATCAATGCCATGGGCATGATCCCGGAGGGCGTTCAGGTCTGGGGCAACGAAACGGTCGAGTCTTTGAAGGCGCAGGTCGCCGGGCAAGATCTCAACATCATGATGACGGGAATCTCGAAATTCCTGCGCCTCTGCACACAAATCGCGATTCTGGGCTGGGGCGCGTGGCTGGCATTGGAGAGCCAACTGACCAGCGGCATGATCATCGCGGCCTCGATCGTGGCGAGCCGCGCGCTTGCTCCAATGGAAGGGACCATCGAGGGGTGGCGTGGCTTTGTGCAGGCGCGTTCCGCCTACGGGCGTGTCAAAGCCCTTCTGCAAAATTCACCGCTGAACATGGACCGTTTACGGCTTCCGCGCCCGCAGGGTCATCTCAGCGTCGAGCGCATTCTGTACGTTCCGCCGCCCACCAAGAAAGTCATCCTGAACGGGATCAGCTTCCAATTGCAACCCGGAGAGTCGCTGGCGATCGTGGGTGACTCGGGAACCGGAAAAACCATGCTTGCGCGCATGCTTGTGGGTTCAATTATCCCGACGGCCGGCAATGTGCGCCTGGACATGATGGACCTTCGGAACTGGGACACGCGTCAGTTCGGCGAAAGCGTCGGCTACCTGCCGCAGGACGTCCAGCTTTTCCCCGCGTCCATCAAGGCGAATATCGCACGCATGCGGCAGGATGCGATCGATGAAGATATCTTCGACGCGGCAGAAACAGCCGACGTTCACGAGATGATATCGAGTTTCGCCCAGGGTTATGAAACCATTGTCGGCATGGACGGAAGCCCGTTGTCCGGCGGTCAAAGGCAGCGAATTGGGCTCGCGCGCGCATTCTATGGCAATCCGCGCCTGATGGTTCTCGATGAACCAAATTCAAATCTAGATGCAAATGGCGAGCGGGCGCTGGCCAAGGCGCTCATTCGTGCAAAAGAGAAGCAGATAACGGTCGTGACGATCACGCAGCGTGCCGCGCTTCTTAGGAGCGTCGACAAGATCATGATCCTCAACAACGGTGCGGTACAGGCGTTCGGCACGCGCGACGAGATCATCCCGCTCATTTCCGGGCGCAAACCAAGCGGCGGTGACGGGCCGCCGATGCTGAATTCTTGATGAGGGAAATCTGAATCTAACAGGATTATCGAGGTGCCGTTGTGTCAGACAAAAAACTCATTGCGCAGGAGCCGGTAGCTGAAGGCACTTGGTACGATTCGCTTCCGCGGTCGACGCGTCTCCCGACGATTGGCGGCGTGCTCATTATGGCGGTTATGGTCATGGGTTTCGGCGTATGGGGCAATATGGCTCCGATCGCCGGCGCCATTGTCGCGTCAGGTGTGTTTGTTGCAACAGGCCAAAACAAGATCATTCAACACCTCGAAGGCGGCGTCATACGTGAAATCTACGTGCGCGAGGGCGATATCGTCGAGCAGGGACAGTTGCTGGTTGATCTGGATGAAACCGCTCCGCGCGCCGAGCTGCGTCGCCTGTTTCTCCGCCGCATGCGACTGACGGCTATGGATGCCCGGTTGCAGGCCGAAATGAGCGAAGCCGATGAAATCACGTTTCCCGATGAACTGATTCAGGCGATGGATGAGCCCGAAGTGAAGGAAATTCTGGGTAGTCAAAAACTGACATTCACAGCCCGCAGGAATAACATGAACAGCGATATCGCGGGCATCAATGAAGGCATCAACGCGCTGAACGAAAGAATTCAGGGTTCCAGGATTCAGCTCGACGGTGTCCGCCGCCAGATCAAGTTCATCGAGGAGGAGATCGAAGCCAAGGAGTATCTCCTGAAGACCGGCTTGGTAAGGAAGCCGGAGGTTCTGCTGCTGCAAAGGTCGCAAGCGAACCTTGATGGAGAGGTCGGCCGGATCATGGGCGATATCGGCGACGCAAAAGAGCGCATCGCGAAAGCTCTTGAACAGATCAACGGCGTCAAGAAGACCGCGATCAAGACCGCAGTAGAGCAAATGCATGAGGTGCGGGGCGAATTGGTCGATGTACGCGAGCGAATGCTGAGTGCAAAGGGTGTGCTCGACCGCATTCACATTGCGGCGCCCGTCAGAGGGGTAGTCGTCAAGTTGCGGTATCACACGCAAGGAGGCGTGATCGAAGCCGGCAAGAACATCATGGAAATATTGCCGCTCAAGGATGAACTTATCATCGAAGCCCGCGTGCGCCCGCAGGATATCGACAGCGTCAGGCATGGGCAGCACGCAACGGTTCGGCTCAGCGCTCTCAATCAGCGCATTACGCCTATGATATCGGGAGAAGTCATCTATCTTTCAGCCGATACGTTGGCCGACGAGAAAAAATCCCAACAAGTTGGGCCGACCGACATCTATATCATCCGCGTCAAGCTGAATAATGAGGAAGCAGCCGCAATCCCGGGTTTCAGCCCGACGCCAGGTATGCCGGCGGAAGTCTACGTCAAGACGACTGAACGAACGTTCTTCCAGTACATCGTGAAGCCGATCCACGACAGTATGACGCGCGCGTTCCGCGAGCGATGAGGAAGGAAATTGCGATCTTAAACGAGGTTTGCGGAGGAAGGTTGAAGCGCTGGTTCAAGGTATTGAGCATCACAAGCGAGGTCACACCGTGCGAATTGATGTCATAAACACGCTACCGGATTTCACCCGGCTGGAAGAGAACTGGAACGCCGTTTATGACGCGGATCCGGATGCCCAGTTGTTCATGTCCTGGAAATGGCTTTCGGGTTGGCTCGGGCAAATCTCCAGCCCCTGGTTTGTTCTTGGAGCAAAAGCGAGCGAAAAGGCAGATGCGCCTTACGTGGCATTTCTGCCGTTGCGTATCCAAACGAAGCTGGAGAACGCGCGTTTCCACAATGAACTAAATATGGCCGGTAATTTCTCCGCCGATTACACCGGCATTCTCTGCGCGCCGGGATTAGAGCATCAGGCCATTCCGGCATTTGCCCGGCATCTGAAGCGGATGAATTGGGCCCGCCTCAACCTCGAAAACATTCGTATGTCGGAGCCACGTATCCGACTTCTGTTGGCGCATTTTCCGAAAGCCAGTTTCCAGACCAGCGAGATCAACCGCATCGGAAAGGTCGACAATATCGACAATAATCTATGTCCGTTTGCGGCGCTTCCGCCGGACTGGAATGCATACCTCGATATGCTGAGTGCGAACACCCGGCAGAAAATACGACGCCTGTTGAGGCTTGTTGACGAAACCGGCGAGTACCGCATCACCGTCGCAACATCAGAGACGATTGAGCGAGATCTCAATACATTGCTTCGATTCTGGGAGGTTAAATGGACGCCGCGAAAAGGCGACCTGGTTCATACCCTGATACGCTCTAATCGGGCCATGCTGACGCGAAGCTTCAGGGCCGATCTTCTATTTTTGCCGACACTCTGGAAAGAAGACCGACCGCTCGCGGCGCTTGCGACACTGATCGACAAGCGGAAACGCTCTTTCCTGTTTTACATGACCGGACGAGATGAGACATTCGATGGCCCGCCGCCAGGTGTAATTTTGCATGCCCATAGCATTCGGCATGCAATTGCGAACGGATTTACCGAATATGATTTTCTGCGCGGCAATGAAACCTACAAGTACTCATTCGGTGTGAAGGAGCGCCGCATTCGTTTTGTCATGATAGGCACAAAGAATGGACTGAATCTCGGCGGCAGGCTCGATCAGCGAACCATCCCCGACGTTCTACAAGAGGCGACGGAGCTTCATCAGAAGGGAAAGCTCGTGGAAGCCGAGCATGGCTACCGGCAGATTATGGAGATCGAACCGAAGAATGCCGATGCGATCCATCGGCTCGGTCAGCTGTTGGTCAGCAAGGGCGACCACGCCGGCGCCAAGAGGCTCTTCGAGACGCTCACCGGGATCAGACCAGAGATTTACAAACCCTGGCTGTGCCTTGCGCAGTCGTGCGATGCGCTGGGGCACCATCTTGAAGCCGTCAACGCCTATCGAGAGGTCATTCGATTGAAGCCAGATCTACCGGAGGCCTTCTCCAGTCTAGCGGCGACACTCGTCAAACTCGGTCGGATCGAAGACGTCAATATGGCGCTTGTCGCGGCTATTGGACGGGTGGAAAGCGTACCCAAGATGAACGGTCGGGAGTCGAAAACACGACGTGTTGTCAATGGCAGTATAGCGCAGGGTGAAGCAGCAGCAGTGTAGCGAGGCACCAGAACCCAAATGAGCAGCAATCTCAGTATGCAAGGGTTGGCCGGGACTGTAGTTTCTGACGGGTTCGTATTTGCTGCGAACGGAATTGAGTGCCCCGCTGTATGCGCCCCGGCAGTCTTTGTCGATGCCGGCCTGTTGTTTTCTGGTCATTACGATCGGCTCGGCCTTGATCTGGTTATTTCCAGCGGACCGGAAAGTTTCACCGTAAAAGAATACTTCAAGGGCGAGTACCGCGCATCACTGATGTCTCCGGAAGGAGCGAGCCTTGCGGGGCGCGTGATCGAAGCGATGACGGCACGTGTCCAGTACGTGCAGGCTGACCAGATTGCGAGCGCGGTAGCTGCTGTGGGAAATGTCGCGAAGGTGAGCGGCACCGCAGTCGTAACGCGTAATGGTGTGCCTGTCGAACTAAAGCAAGGCGATAGGCTTCTCAAGGGAGACGTCGTCCAGACCGGTCCGGACACGACGATTGGAATCAGCTTCGTAGATGGCACGGCGCTGGGACTTGCATCGAATGCGCGCATTGTTCTGGATGAGATGACGTATGATCCAAACGGGTCGTCCAATTCGTCGCTTTTAAGCCTGATACAGGGCACGATTACCCTTGTTGCCGGGCATACTGCGAAATTCGGAAACATGCGCGTCGAAACACCGGTTGCCACAATGGGAATCCGGGGCACAGCTGTTATGGTGGAAATCGTCTCAGACGATGGGCCGAGCAAGTTCTCCGTGCTCAAAGAGCCAGACGGAAAGATTGGATCGTTTCATCTTTACGACAAGGGGACCGGAGAGCTCCTCAAGGTTGTATCTCACGCTGGTCTCGTCACGATTGTCACGCCGCTCGGCGCAGGGCAGCCGGTCTCCGCGATAGATCAGCTAAAGACGCTTGCCGATATTCAAAGCGAGAGAGGTCTTATTCAGCAGGTTTTCCAGATCTACTATCCCAACTACAATCCAAACGGACCGGGAGGCGACAAAACCGGTTCCAGCGTAAACCCCCTTGCAAATTTTGCCGGGATTTCTTCTGCGCTAGGAATCGAGTCCGGTGTGCCGGGCCTGATCGCTCTTGCAAGCGGCGTTGTTATTACGCCGGCCCTCGCGACGCCGCAGGATCTCCTGATTTTTCCGGATGCTCCCCCGGCTCCGGCGGTGCGCGCGATTGCAGTGGCAAACGTCGTGGATGTTCAGGCGTCGCAAGGCCCCGTCGAACGGAATTTTGCCATCAGCGATCAAGTTACGGTTTCAATCAATGGACAGGTGGTAGATCAGTCGACAGGGCGCTATGTATCAGGCACTGGTAGCGTGACCGGCGTGGAAAGCACTGTACCGGCCCCTCAGGGCGTCAATCTTGCCAGCCTGGTGCATATCGATCCTGCAACGGGCGTCGTAACATACGACGCGAGCCAGTTTGCATTTTTGGGCGTTGGGGAATCGGCAATCTATACGATTGGGTTCGATAGCCAGCCCGGAACATCCATTGTTCCTGAGACTTTAACGCTGACCATCAATGGGTTGAACGACAAGCCAACCGTCGAACATCCTATTCCGGACCAGCGGGCTAGGGAAGGCTGCAGATTCGAGTATGTCATCCCGGCGTGCGTGTTTGCCGACCTCGATGCAAACGATACCTTGACTTTCCGTGCGACGTTGGCGAATGGCGATCCACTTCCAAGCTGGCTTACGTTCGATCCCGTGTCGATGACGTTTTCCGGAACGTCGCCGAAGGGAGAAGAATGCGTACTCCATATCAAAGTTATCGCGAGCGACGAGCACAATGCGACAGCCGTTGATCAGTTCGATCTCGTGATCGCGGAAAGTCACCAGCACCATCATCATTTCCACGATGACAGTGCGAGTGCC
This sequence comes from Afipia sp. GW823-FHT06G09, assembly GCF_058794875.1. NCBI lineage: Bacteria > Pseudomonadati > Pseudomonadota > Alphaproteobacteria > Hyphomicrobiales > Nitrobacteraceae > Afipia > Afipia sp. GW823-FHT06G09. The sequence continues at coordinate 313,143 of NZ_JBXAHF010000005.1, read as the reverse complement.
TTGAGTGACCAAGATTTGACTACAGTAAGCGACAACCGTGAACCGGTGACAGGAGCCAGCGACGTCGCCTCGGAAAATCAGGGAGAAGATCGTCACAAATCGGAAATGATAGATTCTGCCGGTTGCAGCGATAACTGCTCCAATGAATCAAAACCGGAAAGAGACGATCGACCAAACTCGTCGACAGACATAGCTTCATTATCCCACAGGGAGCATGTCACATATGAGTCAAATGGCGTAAGCGGCATCAGCGATATGCGCGCCCATGGATCAGCACAGACGCCTGTTCCGAGCAATTTTGACTCCGATCGTTCGGACCACACGGATATGCATACTGGATGGTCTCGCTCAGCGGTCGACTACTCAAGTCAGATGAATTCATCGCACGATAATCACAGCTCTTTCTCGACCAGCTACAGCGTGACATTTAACTGGAGCAGCACGTCCGGGAGAGGGCGCGATGCGGACAGCTTCGATTTCAGGTCTGATCTCGGTCGCAATTTTGACCACAGCCAATCGACATCCGATTTCACGCAGTTCGAAAAATCGTGGTCCGGTAACGGGGGCGATGTAGCCGCTCTTGTTCAAGCCGTGACAAGCGTCGAGTTTTTCACCAGCCATGACGATCACGCGATAACGACGCGCTTCAGTTCATCGGTAGAATTGCACACGCACCAGAGCGATTTCCACCTGGCCTAAGCAGTTCGGAGCATATCCTGGCCGCTAAGGTCCCGCTCCGACTGGCTGCGAAGCGGCCTTCTTCGTCTTGCGCTCGGCGAGCCAGTTCTCGAACCGCTGTATCACGACAAAGAATGTCGGAACGAACAGAACGGCAAGGCAGGTCGAAGCAAGCATCCCGCTGAACACGGTGATGCCGATTGACTTACGGGCACTCGCGCCGGCGCCGGTAGCGAAGACCAGCGGAGCCACGCCGAGGATAAAGGCAAACGACGTCATCAGGATTGGCCGGAACCTTGCCCGCGCGGCTTCGACGGCAGATTCCAGCAGTGGTCTGCGATCCCGGACATGGAGTTCCAGCGCGACTTCCACAATGAGAATGGCGTTCTTGGCCGACAACGCGATCAACAGGATCAGTCCGATCTGTGTGTAAAGGTTATTTTCGATCCTTAGCCCTGTGAGGACTGCCATAGGGCCGAGCAGGGATAGCGGCACGGCAAGAATAACCGCAATTGGTGCAAACCAGCTTTCATACTGTCCAGCCAGAACCAGATAAACCAGCAGCAGGGCGAAGCCGAACACGTAGTAAATCTGGTTGCTGACGGCTTTCTCCTGATATGACATCGCCGTCCACTCGTAGCCTGTGCCCGGCGGCAATGTCTTGTCGGCAATTTGCTCCATCAGCGTAATGGATTGGCCAGAGCTGTAACCCTGCGACGGCAATCCAATAACGGTCGCTGACGGGTAGAGGTTGTACAGGCTGATCAGAGAAGGGCCAACAGCCGGGGTAATTGTCGCGATCGTGCCAAGCGGGATCATCGCGCCTTGTTGATTACGCACCGTCAGGTGTGCGATATCCTTAGCAGTCAGGCGGAACAGTGCATCGGCTTGGGCATAGACCTGAAAGGTGCGTCCAAACTTGTTAAATTGATTGACATAGGACGACCCGAGATAGGCCGCCAGTGTCGAGAATACCTGATCGGTCGTGACATGTAGTGTTTGTGTCTTGATCCGGTCAACCTCGACGTCGAACTGCGGGACCATTGAGCGGAACGGAGAACTGACACGTTGTAGCGCGCTTTGCGTCAGGGCGTTAGCGACCACCGCTTGGGTGATGGCCTGGAGTTTGCCGAAATCGGAATTGCCGTCACGCAGCTCAACCTGCATCGCAAAACCGGCGGCATTGCCGATACCTTGAATGGGCGGAGGGGGAAGCACGAAAATCCGCGCTTCCGTAATCGCCTCGAGCTTCCGATTTAGTCCCACGACGAGAGAGCGCAAATCTTCTCCGGGACCACGTGCCTCCCAGTCCTTCAGGATGAGATAGGCAACGCCTGCATTGGCGAGACTGGAACTGTTATCAAGTGCCGAAATGCCGGAGATGCCGATAACCTGCGCAACGCCTGGTGTCTTTCCGGCGATTTCAGTAACCTGATCCAGCACGCGCTGGGTGCGGTCGAGCGCGGCACCATCTGGCAACTGCACGGTTGCCAGCAGATATCCCTGATCCTCGATCGGAATAAATCCCGTTGGCACGCGAGACAGGCCATAGCCGCCGATAGCAATCAGGATCAGCGCGATGATCAATGAGATATTGCTGTGCCGAACCATGCGATCGATGAATGAACTGTAACCCCTCTCGACCCGGTCATAGATCGAGTTGAAGCCGCGATAGAACCAGTTACGCTGCTCTGGCGGGATTGGCCGCCGAAGCCAGAGCGCGCATTGCGTGGGCTTCAGGGTCGCAGCATTGATAGCGCTGATCAAAGCGGTTGCGGCGATTACCAGCGCGAACTGCGCATAGATGCGGCCGGTCAGACCAGGAAGGAAAGCCGCCGGGAGAAATACCGACACCAGAACCAGTGTGATTCCGATAATCGGCGCGAATAACTGATCCATCGCCTTGATCGCGGCATCGTGACCCGACAGGCCCTGCTCAATGTTGTGGGCAGCCCCTTCAACGACGACGATGGCGTCGTCGACCACGATTCCGATCGCAAGTACGATGGCAAACAGTGTCGACAGATTGATGGTGAAGCCAAGTGCCGCCATCGCGGCAAAAGCCCCGATGATGGTAACTGGGACTGTCGTTGCCGGAACCAGCATGGCGCGCCAGTCCTGCAAGAACACCAGAATCACAACGAGGACAAGAAATCCCGCCTCGATCAATGTTTTATAAACTTCGTGAATCGACGCCGTGACAAATTTTGTCGTGTCGAACGGAATGTCGAATTTCACGTCCTGCGGGAATCCGCGCGCCAAATCGGCCATCTTCTGCTTTACGGCCTGCTGGACCTGAAGCGCGTTCGCGCCCGGCGACTGAAAGACGCCAATTCCGATCGCTGGTTTTCCGTCCAGCGAAAATATTTGGCTATAGGTCTGGGCGCCAAGTTCAACGCGCCCGATGTCACGAACGCGGACCACATCGCCGTTGTTACCAGTCTTGACAATCACATTCTCAAATTCGCGGACATCTTCGAGCCGACCGTTGATGTTGAGAGTGTACTGGAACGCGTGCCCGGGGGGCGTCGGGGGCATTCCGATTTGCCCGGCAGTGACTTGCTGGCTCTGCTGCTGAATTGCCTGGATGACATCCTGAGGCGTGAGCGCCAGGGCTTGCAGCTTGTCTGGATCAAGCCAGACTCGCATGGAGTATTGACCAGCACCAAAAACAGTAACGTTACCAACTCCGGAAAGGCGCGATAGCTCATCCCGAATGTTGATCGTGGCGTAGTTGCTGAGAAAGAGGCTGTCGTAGGTGGCGTTCGGTGAAGTCAGAGTTACGAACAGCAGGATTGCCGTCGACCTCTTCTGGACCGTGACACCTTGCGTCTGAACCGATTGTGGAAGGGAGGATAACGCGCTGGAAACCCGGTTTTGGACCAGCACCTGCGCGAAATTCAGATCGGTGCCGATCTTGAATGTTACTGTGAGCGAGTAGGTGCCATCAGCAGCGCTGTAGGACTGCATGTAGAGCATGCCTTCGACGCCGTTTACCTGCTGCTCGATCGGCAGCGCGACGGTGTCGATGACCGTCTTGGCGCTGGCGCCTGGATAGCGTGTCGTGACCTGCACGGTCGGCGGAACCACGTCGGGGTACTGTGCGACGGCAAGGCCCAACAAGGCCACGCCGCCGATCAGGATCATCAGGATCGCGATGACGTTTGAAAGGACCGGCCGTTCGATGAAGAATTTCGAGATCATGGCCGGTTTCCGGACTTAGTTTGTCGAAGCGCGAGGCTGTTCTATTTTTTGCAGCTGAGGATCGACCTTTTGGCCGGGAATTGCGCGCAACAGGCCAGCGATCACAACACGGTCATCAGGTTTCAGTCCGTCTTCGACCACACGCAACTCACCTTCGAGAGGGCCGGTCTGTACCTTGCGTTGTTCGACGACATTCTCCTTGTTGACCACAAGGACATATCTTCCAGCCTGATCGCTTCCCAACGCGACATCGGGAATCAGCAAGGCATCCTTCTGCTGATCGAGAGGAACGCGAACGCGTACGAAATATCCCGGCAGCAGGACCCGGTCGGCATTCGTCAGAATTCCGCGGACTGCAAGCGTTCCGGTCGACTGATTGACCGTCGGCGCGGCGTAGTCGAGCTTTCCTCGGTGAGGAAAGCCACTTTCGGTCTGAAGCCCGACCTCGATCGGCGTTTCCTTGAGATCCTGCGTCGTGAGACCCTTCTCAGCGGCAGCCGCGCGTATCCGCAAGACGTCCTGTTCATTGACGTTGAAATTTACATAGATCGGACTTTGCTGAACGATGGTCGCGAGCTGGGTCGGCGAAGAAGCACCGACGAGTTCGCCGATCGAGACGAGGCGCGCGCTCACGACTCCGTCGAACGGCGCGGCGACATTCGTATAGCCGTAATTGACTGCCGCGATCTTGGTATTGACCTGAGCCTGCTGGAGATTGGCTTGCGCATTATCCCTCGAGGATGTGGACTGTTCGAGAGTCGCCTGCGACACGACCTGCCGCGAGACCAGATCGGATTGACGCTTGAAGTCGGACTCAGCCTGCCTCAACGAGGCCTGCGCACCAGCTTCCGCCGCCTGTGCCTGCTCCAGCTTCAGCTTGTAAGTCTCAGGCTCGATTGTGAATAGCGTCGTGCCCTGCTTTACGAAAGCCCCATCCTGATAGGAGATCGATTGGAGAAATCCCTGGACGCGGGCAACAAGGTCGACCGTATTGACCGGTCCGGTATTGCCAGTGGCTGTTAGATACCGAGTGATGGTGCGCTGCACAGGAAGACCAACGTCAACCTTCGGCGGCGGTGGCGGTACAAAACTATTCTGTTCGCAAGCTGTTAGCGCAGTCAGGAAAAAAATGACTGGAGGAATACGCAGCATAGACGATGCACTGCGCTTCGCAGCGCTGGGAAATTTAATGCTGGCCGGACACGAAGGTTTCATTTCGATGCCCTGTTAAATTATTTTTCGCGGAAATTATTCCGCTCCGGGATAGCAATCACTGTCTCATGGATACCAACAATCTACTTGCGGTGGAACCCAAAAGAGAAAATGATATCGACCGCTAAGAATTTTCTGACAATTTTTTTGAATTCACTTCTTTGCGGGCATCGTCTTCCGGACGCCAATAAGGATTTCTTCAAATGATCGACACGTTGAGACGTGTGGCAGCGCTATGGTCGCTCACGGCAACGATTTTCTGGGTGACAACGATATCGGTCGTCGCGCAGCAACCTACCGATGAGCAACGAAATGCCATCCGCTCTGCATGCCGCTCAGACTATGAAGCGAATTGCGCCAGCGTACCGCCCGGCGGAGCCGCTTCGTTGCAGTGCCTGCAGAAGAATATGTCGAAGCTGTCGGGCTCCTGCCAGCAGGCGGTCAAGGCTATCGAACCGGCCGCTGCACCGAACGCAGAAACTGCACCGGCTCCCGCCGCGTCAGCACCGGCGAAAGCGGCTGCGCCAGCCGCTGCTCCCAAAGCAGCAGCGACCACATCAGCGCAAAAGCCGAGCGACGCGCAGACAGCAGCCATGCGCAGCGCCTGCCGCTCGGATTACCAGAAGAACTGCGCCAGTGTCCCGCCCGGCGGTGCGCCGGCGTTGAATTGTCTTGAAAGGAACAAGTCAAAGCTTTCGGCGAGTTGCCAGCAGGCGGTGAGCGCGGTGAGCGGCACCGCAACCGCGCCGGCCGCCGGGGGCACACCGGCGGCCCCCGCAGGAGCTACAGCAGCAGCCCCGGCGCCCGCCCTGGTCTTGCGCCCAATGCGGCCGCGGGAGGAATTGTTTGTCCTGAGATCCGCCTGCGGAGCGGATGTCCGCACACTTTGTGACGGCGTCGTGCCTGGTGGTGGCCGCATCGTTCAATGTCTGGCTGTGCGGGCCGGTTCGCTTTCACCGGCGTGCAAGGATGTTCTGAGTCAGTTCGCCGCGCAGTAGGTCGCGCAGCGGTCGGCTATTCCCCACGAAAGGCAAGGATCAACTGAACCAGCCGGACGCTGAGGACAATGTAAAAAATCGACATCAGGATCTGGTAGGCGACATGCCAATTCAGTTTTGAAAGTTTGTAGAAGCCGTCGAGAAAATTGAGAAAGAGAAGAACGATACCGAATAGTTCGACGCCGCGGCCAATGAAGCTATGACGCAAGTAACCGAACAGAAGTATGGCCGGGTCGGTGCTGGAGACATGTGCGCCTGCTGATATGACCAACGTGGCCACAATCATTTTTTCGACGTGACCGAACATTTCCTTCGAGGCTTGCTCGAGATGCTCAGCATAGAATGTAAGCCACCTGGTCCTGATATCCTGCATGGTTCTCCCCCCGCGACTGACCGCGTGCGACAAACTGGCCTTGAACAGTTGTCTGATCAAAGGCTTTGGTTCGTCTCAGTACAGCGGCTCCTTAAACAAGAAGCAAGAACCCCAATTTATCGTTTCCCTAAGACACGTGCGGAACTGCAGGGAATGAATCTCTGTTTGCCACACACGATCACTGACAATCGGAAAGGAACAAACACATGCGATATGCCATGTTGATAGCCACTCTTCTGTGCGTCTCCGGCTCCGCGTACTCACAGGATCTGACAACCGAGCAGCGCAGCGCTTGCATGGGGGACTATGAAAAATTCTGTAAAGGCGTTGCTCCGGGAGGAGGGCGAATTATCGCCTGCCTGTCCAAGTCAAGCGACAAGCTCACACCTGAATGCAAGAAAGTGCTGACTGCAGCAGAGAAGAAATAGTTCTCAGGCCCTGACGCGCTCTTGCGAATGTTGTTTGCCCCAAGACCAACCAAGACAGCCTAAGGAGTTTGCCATGCGCTCGCTTCTGCTTATTGCTTCCGCCATCCTCGCATTTTCAGGAACAATGGTTGTCGAAACGACTGATGCCAATGCGGCGGTTTGCGCCCGCGGAGTGTACCGCGCCGGCTGCGCCGGGGCCCGGGGAGCGGTGGTTGTGCGCCGGCCGCCGGCCGTTGTTTGCCGTACGGTGTGGGTCGATGGCGTGCGTGTGCGTCGCTGCAGATAGCAGCATCATGCCGGCGGTCTGCTGATCTCATCCCCTGTGCAAGTGGCCTGGTCGATGCTCAGGACGAAGCGTTGCCCTTTATCTTCCGGCAAGGCGTCGATGCGGTGGATGACATTCGGACAATGCTCGTCACCGAGGGGGGCTGAACAAGATCCTTGCGGCTGAGAAACCGCAAGGTGCCGCGCGGGTAGGCATCGCAGAAGGCCGACAGCGTCGCAGCCGTTGCCGCCACGCTGTCCTGCTTCGGGATTACAGCGATCCCACCGTCTCTCAGGATAAAGGCGTCCTTGACGTTCGACATGTTCATGGTCGCAAGACAGATCTTGAACAGGTTTTGATAGGATTGCGGGGGTTGCATCAGGTCCCCGCCCAGACTTCCAAGCAGATAATCCCGGCTTTTTGTGCAGCTTTCAGCATTCGCGGAGTTGACCGCAATCAGAATCCCAGTGACGGCTGCAATCAAAGCTCGCATTGTCAGCAGCCCACGGCCGCGGCGCGAGGTGCGGGATGTTCCCGGGGCACCGCCCTTGCCGGAAGGGGCTGCTCCACTTTTTCAACACCAGTTCGCAGACTCGAACGGGGCAGGCCGTATGTCTCGGCGGCGCAACGTTCCCAGGACAGCGCGCGGGCATGTGTGGCTGCGCCGGCCGCGAGAATTGAGCGCGTATTACTGTCTTCGGCCAGTTCAGTGATTGCCTGGGCGACGGCCTCGACGTCGGGCTCAATAAGCACTCCTGTCTCGTCGGCGAGAACAGCATCGGGAACCCCACCGATTGCTGTCGCGACACTCGGCAAGCCACCCGCACCTGCCTCGAGATAGACCAGGCCAAAACCCTCGACGCGCCCCAGCGAATCCGGAATTCCGGTCAGACAAAAGAAATCGCTTGCGCCATAGATGTCGCGGATTTTCTCGTTCGGCAATGATCCGAGAAGATGAACTTCGCAATCCGCAGTCTCGATCATGTCGCGGAATTCCTCGACATAATCTGCCTCGCCGTTGGGACCAATCACGAGCCAGGCGATGCGCCTGCGCAATTCGTCCGGCAAGCGCGATAAGGCCGCAAGCGTCATGAGGTGCCCCTTGCGGCGCGTAAGACGGGCGACGGTCACCATGACAATCTTATCCAGCCCCACGCCATAGGCATGACGCGTTGCCTTTCGGTTTTTGCGCGGGCCGAACCAGAAATCCGAGACGCCGAGCGGGATCGCAGAAATGCGCTCGCTTTCAATTGTAAACCGTTCTCGAAAGAGTTCCCGCGTGAACCGGCTGTTGGCAGCGACCTCGGTTCTCGGTCCAAATACGCCTGCAGCTCGAATCGCAAACCGTTTGAGCGGTGTTTGAGTCTCATTGATTTCCGAACCGTGGACGGTCATCAGTAAGCGCGCCTGGGTCCGATGCCGCGACAGGGCCAAGGGAATGAAGAACGGCCAATCTGCCGCATGGATTACATCGTAGTCTTCGATGCGCACCCGATTGTAGGCGAGAAGAATTTTGGCGGGAAGATTCCGCATCGAGTGTAGCCCACCGCGAAAGCGATAAAGCTGAAAGGGAAGGGACCTGTCGATCTCCAGCGAACATTCGGAGTAATCTGGAGCTACCACAGTGACCCGCGCGCCGAGTTCGGTAGCCGCCGATGCGATCTCCCTTGCGTAGGTCCCAATTCCGCCTGTCGCGGGCGCGAACTCACTCGTCAGCAAGAGGATATTCATCGAGCGTCCCTCAATAGGCTTGCGGAGTCACCAAGCCCCGGGTGTTCTGAATTTCCTGGTGATAGCGGAAGACACGGGCGAGTTGAGTGCCCGGCGTAAAGGTCCGAATACTGGCCGCGATACGGGATGATTCCATCTCGCCCCTTGCGATGGCGTTGCGAACGTCGATGAAACGGTGAACGAGGCGCTCCACCATGTCATCCTTTGAGTCGCTTCGCGGAACGAGATACCCGGCTTCGCCATCGCGGATCACCGCCTCGAGTTGAGGCAGATGTACGGCAACAACGGGTCGTCCCACCCCAAGGGTTTCGAGAACAAATCGCGGCATTCCCTCGAACTCGGAGGTCAGAATGCCTGCATGGACTGACGCGAGTGTCGCAGCCATTCCGGCTGCGTCCTTGAATCCATGACGAACTGTGATGGTCTCGATCGCCGCGAACTCCGGGAATCGACGCGGATCACTGGTGCCAATGTAATGAAATTCCACCTTCTCGGGCATCACCTGACGCAGACGGTCGATGGTCCGGAACATCAACGCCGGATCCTTGAACTCGTCGAGCCGACCGGCAAAAACGACGCGGAAAGACTTGTTATCGCGAGGCAGGGGTTGAGGCTTGAAGATATCGGTATTGACCCAGGTCCACAGCGTGTCGATCTTCTCTCTCTGACGAGGATAGGTTTTCTGAAGACGTTCGGTGATGTAGGGATTCACGCACAGGAATTTCTCACTCGTCGCCATGGCAAAGCGCTCGCCCGCATTGTGGACGAAGGAATATCTGCGAAGCAGCGAATCCATCTGGAGCTTGGGAACGCCCTCGCCGTGAAGCATCTGGACGAACGGAAGGCGAAGGACAGCCGGTAGCCAGGAGAATTCAACACGGCGCAGGTCGATCGAGCATCGCCTCTTGCGAATCTGTCTGGAGATCAGGCCGAAGTTGCGTAGAAGCGCGACGAAGAACTGCCCGGTCAGTGACGAGCGGATAGTGCGGGCGGCTTCCCGCGCCCGACTGTCAGAGTAATGCAGTATGGGCAGAAAATCGAACGTACGGCCCCTAAAGGTGAGCTTGTGGACCTCTCCGAGCTTTAGATCGCCGACGGAATCGGTACCGATGAAAAGCAGATCGGTATCGGTCGGGTGAAACGTGATGAAATCCCGGATATAGGTTTCCAGACCGCCGACTTTCTGGCCGCGCGGATCGAATGGATGAATCAGGCAAATCTGATACCGCGCGCCGGCGTGGCTTGCATTGCGCGCGCGCTGCGCCAGTGTGACCGAGGATGTCATGCCGCTTTCCTTGTCCGTGCACTTACAATTTGCGGGATACTGCGCGCTACCAGCCGTGGAACGATGGCCATACAGCGCGCGTAACGTGGTCCGAGCCGGCGGGGACTCCGCAGCATTCGCCACGCCCATTCAAGACCGATCTTTTGAGTGATTCGCGGTGCGCGATTCTGAGTGTGGGCGATGAAGTCGAGGGCCGCCCCGGTGCAGAGCAACCCAACCCCCGGAAGGCTGTCGAGACAACGCGCGGCAAAAACCTCCTGCCGGGGGGCGCCTAACGCGATGAAGCAAAGTCTCGCTCCCGATCTTCGAATACTTTCGATCGCCCGGTCTGCTTCGTCCGAGTAAGGGTCAAAATCGCCGCTGGGTGCATAGTATCCGGCAATCTGAAGCCCGCTGAAGCGGCGCGACAGGCGGCGCGTTGTTCTGTGAAGTGTCAGGTTGTCGGACCCAAGCAGATAGACAGGAATTCCGCTTCGTCCGGCTTGCTCGCAGAGAGGTTCGACAAGGTCGGCACCGGTCGTTCTCTCGATCTGCGCGCCCACGAGACGGCCGAGTGCAACAATGGGAAACCCATCGGCGGTGACAAAGCGCGCCCGGCGATAAGCGGCGCGAAAGTCCGGCCGTCGCTGCAATTGCACGACGTGGTCGAGATTGAGTGTGCAGACAATAAAGCTATCGCCGCTTTGTGTTGCCGAGACGATCGACGATACAGCTTGAGGCATAGAGAGAATGTTGATGGTGATTCCATCGACAGTCACATCGTTTGAACGATGCAGATTCGGTTCCAGCATGTCTATCCCCCTGATGACAATGTGGCGTGCTCAACGGCTTGGACGTTTCTGGCGACGGAACTCTACGTGCCAAAAACTTCTATCGATGAGCATCGTCACGAAAACGTACCAATGCGTCGCAACGATGGCGTCTTGTCCAAAGAGCACGATGACAATGAAACTAAATCATTCTCGCGATGGAGATCTGCCATGCATGTGAAGTTGTCTCGCCGGGAGGCGATAACGGTGCTCGCTGGCGCGGGAGTTGCAGTGAGCGGCGGTGATGCGTTCGCTGCGGCGGATGAAAGTCTCGGCGCGATTGCGGCAGCAAATGGATTCGTGTTCGGAGCTGCTGCCGGTCCGGTTATCGATAAGGATCTTGCCTACCGTGAACTCTACACAAGGCACGCGCGCATCGTCACGACCGACATAGCCTTGAAAATGGGCACCATCGCGCCGCAATCCGGACCGAAGCGTTTCGAGAGCGCAGATCGCTTGCTGAATTTCTGTGCAAGAAACGACATTCCCATGCGAGGGCATTGCCTCATTTGGAACGAATGGGTTCCGTCATGGATCAAGAGCATGAGTGTGGCGGAGCGGAAGAGGTTCTTCGACGAGTACATCGAAGAAGTCGTCGGTCGCTATGAAGGAAAGCTGCAGTCGTGGGACATTGTCAACGAGCCGTTCTGGCCCGGACACAAGGCGCCTGGCGAGTATCGGCTTGGCCCATGGTATGAGACATTCGGCACCGACTATGTTCGTCGTGCATTTCAACGCGCAGCTTTGGCCGACAAGAACACGAGATTTGTACTCAACGAAGCTCAGACTGAGCGCGATGATGCGGTCGGTCGAGCCGTTCGCGAGGGATTGTTGCGTCTGGTTGATGAGTTGAAGGATGCGGGCGTGCCGCTTCATGCGGTCGGCCTGCAGGGTCACCTTCAGCCGCGCTACCCGTACGATGCTGGGCGATTCGCCGAATTCGTTCATGCGCTCGCTGAACGAAAGGTCGATATTTACGTCACGGAATTCGACGTACGCGACGATACGTTTCCGGACGACATTCCAGCCCGTGACGCCATGATTGCAGATACGGCCGAGAGGTTTCTGAATAACGTCTTGAGTATCGCCGCTGTCAAAATGGTGATCGCCTGGGAGCTTGCCGACAATTACTCATTCTACACGGGTGCAGCAAAGAAGAAGAACCCTCTTGCGGAACGGCTTCCGCGGCCTTTGCCGTTCGACGATGCGATGCAGAAGAAGCCGCTTTGGTTCGCGATGGCGCGGGCTTTCCGTAATTCAAAACGAACATAGCCTCCCTCCTGTCTCTTTGTCATGCTTGCGATCGTTGTGGACGGGCGCGCAGCATCCTGAACATTAGGGGCGCATAGAGCAGGACCAGCACGACGCTATAAATGGCCGCACCGCTCGCCACATGCGCAGCCAGCGATATGAAGTTTGCGGCTTCCGGCATCAGGCGAAGAGCCGCTCCCATCGCGGCGGTCGCAATCGCAATACGGAAAAGATGGCCCAGCGGCAGTGTGAGATTGAACTGGGAGAATCCGATGGCGAAGCTCGTAATCGCGGCAGCCGCAGCGGCAATGACAGTCGCGACGGCTCCGCCGATAATGCCCCAATACCAGATAAAGGCGAAACTGAGAGCCACAGTCACCACTGCGTCGATGCTCGCGACGACGATCATCAGGCGGGTTCGACTATGAAGGAGAAACACCTGATCGCCAAAATGGGCGCGCAGGTTACGGATCGCACCCGCCAGAACCGAAAGCGGCAGGACAGCGAGGGTCACTTGCTGGAATGGCATTGCAATTAGCAGGTGGACAATTTCCGTTCGCAACATGAAGATCCCAACGATGCTCGGCGCAAGAATAGCGACAAGAAGCGCGCTATTTTCCGAAAGCTGTTGCATCGCGGCGTTGCTGCCGCTGCTTTCCATCCGCTTTACGGCTATCGGGAAGGCTGCAGCTGTTACCAGCATTGCAGCAACGGCGGCAGCCCTTTGGCCGAGGCCGTAACCAACGGCGAACAGGCCAGCTGCAGCGACACCCAATATGTCGTTGACGATAAAGCGTGAAGCATTGAGGCCGACCCAGCCGAGTCCGCTGCCGACAATGATTGGAATACCGTAATGCAATGCATGATTGACGATTGTGCGATCAACTGGCCAGAGATTGCGCCCAAAGCCGATCTTCGGTAGAACAATGAGTACCGCGGCGAGCTGCGCGATAGCGTAGCCGGCGAGCGGCCATTCGGGATTCTGACCAAACAGATCGATCATGAGGAGGCCGATCAGAAAGCCTAACGCTGGGCCGATGATCTGTTGAACTGAGTAGACGCCGATCTTCTGCTGTACGCGAGCGCGCTCACCGATGTAAAGATTGAGCGATCGGGTGAGGACGTAGGCGACTGTCGCCGTCAGAAGTCCGGCCTTGGCGTCTGGTGCAATCACCAAAAAAAGGATGCCGATTATGGCAACACTCTGGATGAACACGGAAAGCAGCAAGATCGCATTTTCCGTCCGATAGAAGCGTTGAGCTTCCTCTCCGGTCTGAAAACGGCCGAAGAAACGGAGTGCATACTGAGACCACCAGGCGAGAAAGCCGATTTGCAGGAGTTCGTGCGTCGCTGTCACCAGTGTGATGACGCCCAAGGTGTGTTCATTGACGACGTGAGTCCAGACAATCATGGCGATCAACTGGAACAGCGGCCCGATGAGTTGCGCAGGCATATAGAGCAAGGTGTGGCGCAATAGCATAATCAGACCCCCAGCCGGCTTGAAATGCGTGACGGGAAAACTCGCCGGACTATCAGCATGAGAGCGATGCTGATCGATGCTGATATGCCAAAGGTCATCACGAAATCTGTGAGAGCCCCAAATGAGCGCAAGGACGCGTGGTCGCGCAGGGCCATCACCACGAAAATATGCCAGAGATAGATAAAGTAGCTACCCGAGCCGATAGCGGCGAGAAATGGCAGTCTTAGGTGAAGGATGAACAGCAAGGTGCTGAGCAGGGCCGCGTAGCCGAAGAACGCGACCGAGTCATAATCAGCAGCGTCGCCTATGTTGAAGATTCGCACTGCGGCGTAGATCAGATAGGCAGTCACCACTGCGCCCAAGATTAGTATACGCATGTGGCGTAGTACCAAGCCGATGCCTGTTACCCCGACAAGGGCTCCGAGCGAAGCGAAGGAGAACCAGAACGGAATGTCGCGTAGACGGACTTCTTGAACAAACGACTCGGAGAAGCCAGCGTGCAGCAGGAGCGGGTCGAGATAATTGCCGGAGATGAGTCCAAATACAAACGATAGTGCGATGAAGATGACAAGTCGCTGCGAGGTTTCTGAGTTACCAGAGCCTGACAACCGCAACATCAGCCACAATCCGATGGTACAGCCGATGTAAACAAAGACGTAGTAATAGACAAATACGTAGGCGAGAACGAAGCGTGCAACAGTCGTTGTAACGCGATGATCCATCGCTGAATTGTGCCAGGCCATATAGAAATAGGCTGCGACAAAGGCGATAGCATAGGGAATGAGCGCGGTCTTGATCCGCTTCCACAAGGCGATCCGCCCGGAGAGAGCAGTTAGATATCCCGACGCAAACAGGAAAATCGGCACGCAAGGGCGCAATGCTGCATCGGCCAGCTTGGCCGATGATGTATCCAGTGGCTGCGGGAGCGAATGGATGCCGATCACCATTAGAATCGCGATACCGCGCATGGTGTCGATGCCAGTGTCCCGGCCAGCTATCTGCACGCGCTCATCCTGATGCGCAATCCAACTTTCCGGTATCCGGGCGGCAATTGTCATCGCGCCCCCTCCGAGGATGAGGTCGCCGCGATGGATCTATGAGCGGGAAGTTGCCGGTCGAAAATCTCGTTGAGAGAGTGCCGCAAAGGGGTTTCGAAAAAGCGATAGGACAAAAAGCTTGCCATCGCCAAGGCAGCTATTGCGACGGGCAATAGCGACAGCTTTCCGCCGGGCAGGTCGGTTAAGGCCCTCGCACCGAATGTCAGAACCAAGGTAGCGATCGGGATATGCAGCATATAGCAGGAATAGGTGTATGCCGAAGCTCGATCAAATCGCAGGCGCGTC
This sequence comes from Afipia sp. GW823-FHT06G09, assembly GCF_058794875.1. Lineage (NCBI taxonomy): Bacteria > Pseudomonadati > Pseudomonadota > Alphaproteobacteria > Hyphomicrobiales > Nitrobacteraceae > Afipia > Afipia sp. GW823-FHT06G09. The sequence goes on along the minus strand of NZ_JBXAHF010000005.1, from coordinate 298,086 downwards.
AGCAAAGTCGTTGCGCCGCAATAGTCACATTGGATAGCGAGAACCGCGATCGTATATACCGCGACAAGCGCCACCATTTCCGGAAGCAGCCAGCCCAACAGGGTGAATGCAAGCAAGGAGAGGGTGAATACCCGGGAAGAGACTGGCCACCGCGCGATTTGGTCGCGAAGGAGATAGCAGGCAACGCCGAGATTGAAGCCCGGCAGCGCCCTGAAGATGCCACCCTTGTTGATCCATTCGGCCCACGGTTCAGCGCCTGCTGCTGCCACGTAGGTACTATTGGCAAGTGCGGGGAGTATCACCAGCGCGACTACCAGCATTCTGCGCCGTTTCGTAACGAGGGCAACGAGCGGGAAGAGGAGATAACAGAACATCTCCGCAGACAGGGACCAGCTCGGGAAGTTGAAGGTCAGCCGTTGTCCGTCGACAGCATGAAGCAAGAACAGCTGTGCGGGAACATCAGATAATGGGTAGCGCGCGGGATTGTCGGTCTTCGCCAAGCCAAGGTAAATCGCCAGGGCGATGGCCAGGTAGAACATTAACGTGGCCAGATGGAGTGGATAGATCCGCGCCAGCCGGCGCCAGAGAAAGCGAAAAATCGCGGGGAAGCTTTCAACCTTGCCGATATACTGGCTGGCTATCACAAAGCCGGACACAACGAAGAACAGATCGACAAACAGGTTGAAGTGCAGGGTGTGCTCAAACACGAAGCGCCCCGCGGAGTGATCCTTTACGTAGTCTGAATAGTGCAAAATGACGACAGCGCCGGCGGCAATGATCCGCAGTCCATCCAGATGACGTGTGCTGTCTCTTGTCTGTAACAAGCCTATCCTCGCCCCGTGTTCCAGCCTCGTCGCGTTTCAAAGCGTGATGCCGCGATCTTTCTGATTATGCGGTTCAAGTTTCGTCGAAAGCCCAATTTGCCGATGGGCGAGTCGTGCGATCAGGTCGAGGACGGCGTCACGATCCGCTGAGGCCAAATCGTTCCAGCGATCAAGGTTTTTCGCTGCTTGTGCGGCATGCAATGCCCGCCATTCCGGAGCAGATGCCGCAGCGATAATTCTCTCGGCCGCTGAAGTCGGATTGACGGGATCAACAAATATGCCCGACTGATCCAAAACTTCATGGAAGATGGCAGCGTCGGGCGCTACGATCGGGAGACCTGCATACTGAGCCTCAAGCAGAGGTAACCCCAGGCCTTCTTCGTGAGAGGCGCAAATGAACATATCTGCGCTCTGTAGAATCCGGCGGACACGGTCGGCGGATTGATAGCCGTGCAGGATCACGCCGGGGCACTTTTCGAGTTCATCCCAGTCAGCGCCCCAGCCCTGACGCCCGACAATTTCCAGTGTCGCATCGGGAAATCCGCGTTCGCGCAGGGCAGCGAGGATTCTGGCAGCTGCGACGAAGTTCTTGCGCGGTTCTACAGTTCCGAGGGCCACGAGACGGAGCGCTGATGGCGTTCCCGCTCGTTCAGGGCGATTATCCTGACGGATGCTGAACACGTTCCGTACCGGCGGCCGGTATAGCGTGATTTCTGCATCGGTTCGGCAGCGAGTCGCGAGCTTGCGCTTGGTATCCGCCGAGTTGACGAGAAAGCGGGGATACGTTCGCACCGCAAGCCTGAACGGTTCGGCCATATACATTCTTGCGCGCCGATTAAGATCGTCTCGCCGGGACAGCAGAAAAATATCATGAATGTATGGAACGACTCTTGCCGCGAATGGCCATAGCAGCGGACTCGGCGGAAACCCGGGACAAAGCAGGATCGATGGAACGCTGAGCAGGCGCAGAGGTAATCCGAATGTCTGCGTCGCCACCATTCGCCCGGTGCCTTGCGCCAGCACCGGGGTTACATCGAGCGGAGCCAGTGCTTTGCGCGAGAATAGTTCAAGCGTGATGCGCTCGAGACCGGTGACGTGGCGTCCGACATGAGTGTGGTCGACATATATGGTCATGCGAATCTCGATGTTGCCGGAGTCCGGATAGATTTATTGGAAGTTCCGCACTGCGTCCTCGCGATCCGGACCGGGTATCGTGGCAACAGCAGCGTGATAAGGATGATAAACTGCGCGAACTGAATGTTCTTTGATGAAAAGCTTACCGAGCTTGCTGCGATCACCAGTATCAGAACCATGATCGCCCAAGCCGCCGGATCTGCTCGTTTGAGAATTTCCACAAAGAAGCAGACAAGTCCGACCGTCAGCAGTGTCGTATGAATGATGCCGAACTGAACAACGCATGAAATCCAGAAATTCTCGATTCCATAATTGAGACCAAGCTGTGCCTGAAGCGCGTTCACACGGACGGGATTCGGGCCTATGACGAGTTCGTACCAGTCGAAATGAGACAGCAGATCGAATGTCGCGAAGCGTGCCAGCGCGCTGCCCTTGTCGGATGAAAACCGCAACAGCATCTTGTCAAAGATTCCGAGATCGTAAGCAGCGAAGATTCCCGCACCCGCTACAAACAACAGGCAGATCGTCCCGATAACCGTCGGGAGTGAAACCCGCTTGCCGCGCAGGATCCGGAACGCCTCAGCTGCGCCGAGAAAACTCATCAAGAGCAAAACCGTGACAAGGGCAGTTCGTCCGCCAAATGCCATCAACGATCCGAGGCACAACGCGATAAGTGGAATCCGGATCATGGCCGCGGAGCAGAGGGCAGGGCGAAGAGTCATCGCAAGAATATAGGCGCCGACAATGCCGGAGGCAGTGAGGGGGTGTCCAAGAAAGGCCGAGGAACGCCACTCTCCGACGACCAGTACGTCGCCGAGCGTCAAAGGTATGAGGCGATGGCCGGAGAAATATTCATAGTATCCAGCGCAGACGTTCAGCAGGATTGTAAGGTGAACGGCCCACACCAATGGTTTCCGCTGTGGCGACTGAAGCCGCCAGATCACAAGGCAGAGCACGACCGGTAGCAGGAAGGTGTCTATGATTACTGTGAACGGTCTAGTTAGCACGAACATCTGGACAAGCAGGAACGACCAGCAAGCCAGATAGACAAGAATGAGTTTGGCTTCGGAGAACATACGATCGATCTCGCCAACCGGATCGCTGTTGCGTACCAATAGAAGACCGAATGCCAAAAACGATGCATATGTTGCAGGATGCAGCTTCTCATAAAAGCTGCCACCGGCGGTCAGATAATGAATCTTCCAGTTGGTCAGCATTGCCGACGACAATGTGAATGTTGCGACGACCGCCAGCAACATCAGGCCGATGATCATGCTATCGATAGCGCTGTTGGTAACTGCCGACTCCTGGTTATGCGGGCGCGGCGGCTGACGAAATCCTGTCGCGGCAGGATACCCGCGAAGACAGGGCGGCAATGGCTCGTTCACCGAAAAAGCGCGCGCGGATTTGTGCATCGGTCCGCGTGACCTCATTCTGCCGGCCTGGGCTTTAGTCCAGCGGTGCCATACGGCTTCAGATAGGCGGAACTTTTATAATAGTCATAAAATCGCAGACGACTGAGATCGACCCGCGTCAGCACAGTCCCAAGAATCCGCTCATGAACCGGAGAGAGAAGATTGATCGTATGGGAGATAACCTCCTGCGGTGTCTGATCCCAACCCATGGCAAGGATGATCCGATCGGAATGTTCGGCGAGGGCGCGGCCGTCAACCAATGGGACAAGGGGTGGAGAGTCGATGATAATCAACTCGTAGTGCTGACGTAGATGATCGAGAATGTCGACAATCCGCTCGGAAAACATCAGCTCGGTTATCAGTTCGACATCTTTCGCCGCGGGCGACGGCAGGATGGAAAGTCCGGAGCTTCGATCCAGCAAGATCGCGCGCTCTAGTGGGGTCTGCCCCATGGCGACTTCCATCAGTCCGGCGTCGGCATGAGGGGCAAGCGCGCGCGTCAACTGAGGGTTGCGGAGATCGCCGTCGATTAGAAGTGTTTTGATGCCGAGCGTAGCGAGCGAAAGGGCGAGGTTGGCGGCAAGCGTCGTCTTTCCCTCGTTGTCGAGCGAGGAGGTAACCAGTACTACCTTGAGCGGCTGGATCCGCATCGTGCGTTGAAGTGCCAGGCGGACTGCGCGGATGGCCTCCGCAAAAAAGGTGCCCGGCTCGTCAATGGCATACCGCATCAATGGCGGCTGCAACGGAGGCGGCAACAGCCTCACCGTTCTCGGATTATAGTGGGCAAGTTCATCACGCCCGCGTTTCGCCCGTGCGGCGAGTTCGCGCGTACCGATCAGCGGAACGGCCGCGAGCGCGGGCACGCCGGAAATCGCTTCCGCCTGTTCAAGTGTCTTCACGCGGCGGTCGAGATAATCGGCAAGAAATGCCAGGACACAGCCACCGCCGAGGCCGAGCATCACCGCAAGGCCAAGAATGAGCATGGTTTTAGGAGAGGACGGCCGGATGGGAACGCTGGCCCGTGTCACGACGCGGGAATCCGGCATCTCGAGACTTTCTTGTGCCGACGTTTCCTTGTACCGGGCCAGGTAAGATTCGTAGAGCGTCCGGTTGGCTTCCGCTTCTCGCTGAAGCTCATGCAGGCGTACCAAGGCTTGACCGGAGGAGGTCGATACCCCTTGAACCTGATCGAGGCTCTGCTGCAACGACGCCTCGCGAGAGCGGGCGACATCGTAGTCGTGCTGCGTGCTATCAAGAATGCGGCGGATTTCTTCGTTGATGAGGCGCTGGGTGTCCTTTAATTGGGCGCGGACGTTTGCGACCAGAGGGTGGCGAGGGCCATATTTACTCGCAAGATCGGCCTCGTTCTTGGCGATGTCTGCGTACTGAGTCCGCAGCTTGGTAATCATATCTGATGTGATGGCCGCGTTGATACCGCCGGGGTCGCTCCCGGACTTGGATAACTGCTGCACCTGGTCGTATTTTGCGCGCGCTTCGGCAGTTTGTGCGCGGGCTGCGATCAGTTTGTTGTTGAGATCAGTGATCTGCTGGTCGTTCACTGTGACGCCCTGAGATACCGACAGGTTGTTGCTGGCGCGGAAATCTTCCACGGCCTGTTCAGAGGCGACGACGCGTGACTTCAATCCCTCGATCTGACTATTGAGCCAGCTTGCGGCGATCTTCGTGGCTTCGTATTTGGCGCGGACCTGTTCCTCAAAGTAGCGCTCGGCGATGGCATTGGCTATTGCCGCTGCCTTGCGCGGCTCTATCGAACTGACATTTATGTCTACGAGAAAGGTAGTGCCCTGTCGCGTCACCTTCATGCGCCTTTGAAGAATTTCGACCGATCTTGCCTTTGCTGCGTCTTCCGGGCTCGCGCCCTCGGCTGGACCGCTGCTGCTGAACAGCCGCTTGATTGGATCAAGAATGCCAGGTGTCGGAGTAAATTCTGGATCCGCCGTAAGCTTGAGCCTTTCCACGACCCGCTGGAGGATCGCCACCGACTGGATCAGTAATGTCTGGCTCTCGATAGTGGCATCGTCCGTGCCGAAGTTAGACAGCACGGTTTGGCTGGTATCCACCACGTTGGCACGGCGCGGATCGACCAGAACGGTAGATGTTGCAGTATAGAGAGTATTGGCCACCATCAGGTAGATCAGCGCAAGAACTACCAGCGTCAGAGGAATTGCGGCAACCATCCTCCAGCGCCGGCGCAGGATACGCGTCATCTCACGTAGATCGACGGTTGGCTGTTGCCAGCGCCCCGATGATGTGCCCGCCGGCTCGTCCAAAGCCTGAAGATCGTAATCAGAACTGCGCTGTAACATTGATTCCTACCTGATGTTTATCGAAGCTGAAGGCGGGAACATCGCTGTTGCGCTCTGTATATCTGTGAAAGACGGAAATAGCGCTGTATCGATTCATCAAGTATTTGAGGCGCGCGTCTGAGGTGATGACCCTGTCCTTGCGTTGCTGTCCAAAAAAACTGTCGTTTTCGTAGCCGCCTGCCAATGAAGCAATCACGTTGCGGCGCAGTTCATAATCGATACCAAGCTGAATTGCGTTTGCCAGAACACCTGTCGAGCTGGTGTCCGACGTTTGCGTCACGATCTGTTCGGCCTTGAAATGAACATCGAGCAGGCGGCTCGGCCGCCACGTCAGCATGGCGCGATAGGAAGGACCTTCGATCGAACCAATTGAGGGATCGTCGAAGCGTTGCTGGACGTAACCCGCGCCGAATTCACCGGTGAGAAGATTGGTGAAGCCGATCGTAAGGCCGGAAAGGGCGCGATAACCTTGCGATTCGAGTGTCTGTGCAGATGTTCCGCGAATGTTGCGCTGATTGCCCTCGACACCAGCAAACCAGCCCAGAACGGGCGAAAACGCATAGTCGACGCGGCCGTGAAGCGAATAGATCTGACCGTCGCGACCGTCCTGATTGATGGTCGATCCATCCTGAGCGCGTGTTTTTCCGAAATCGTAGGAGTCGACGCGCATCCCGACCGATGTGGTCACGCGGTTGAACTCCTTCCGCAAGGTCAAATCGCCCGAAAAGAGGTCATAGGGCGTCGGCGATATGGCATTGATTGGCGAGCTCAGCGTTCCAACGCCCTCATTCAAATGAGCGATCTGAAAGTTGGCAAGGAGGGCAAGATCATGCGCAATATCGAGCCAGCCATTACCCTTCAGAGTCGCATTGGTCTGATTCAGGCTGGAGTTCTCATTATATGTTGTCGATTGCGCATCCAGCTTGAGATCGAGGCCGTGCTTCTCCCAGAGAGTATGGGCGCGCAGGGAGGGTTCAAAGACGGCCGCAATATCCGAGCGCTTTGTGGTGTTCGAGGAGAACACATTGCTGTCGTAGAGCCCGCCGGACATCAGCTTGGGATTGAACATCCATGAGCCAGCGCGAATTCCGACCGGTTCGTATCCAGGCTGCTGTCGCTTTCTCACAGGCATGTCCTCGGGCTGAATCTCATCGCGCGTCTCTGGATCGGTCAAATCGGGCAACGAAGACGGTTCGAAGACGCGCTGCGCATTCCAGGGTGCAGCGAGTTGTTCAGGAGCTGACGGTATCACCTGTGCATTCGAGGGCGACGCGAGACCAAGCATGAGTGCCGTCGCTGCCCACCGCACCACTTTCAAATGTGCAAATTTCGGTCCACGGCGACCGGGCCATATACCCTGTCGCTCGTGAGTCTCTGCTTCGTTCAACGCCCTCAACGCAACAACACACTTCATTCGCAGTCCCTTGCGGGCGGCATTCATCTCGGGCGTCGGTGATCAAGGTTCGATTATCTCTATTCGCCCACACAATCATCAAGTCGTCGCCTAGTAAGGCATCATAGTGGAAACGATTCATGCACTCGGTAGTGCCGCAAGATTTCACTCATGAGAGACGAACTTTCATTCGTTGCCATGTCAGATGTGCATCGCGAAAAGATTCGCACTTCAAAGAGACGACACTATGGCATCGCAACAGATGGGCCATCGATCGATGCTGCGTTCGACCGAGAGTTTCCAAAGTGGAGAGGTGAAAATATGAAGTAGAGATTCTTCGTCAGAAAAAACGTTCGGGAACCCGGATGTTGTCTCCGGGATAGATCAGAACGGGTGCGTCGAGCGCATAAATCTCTTCGCCGGCGCTGCCGGAGCGGCGCAGGTAGACCTTGTTCTCGTTGGCGCGATACGTAAATCCGCCTGCACTTGCAATGGCATCCAGCACGGTCATGCCAACGCGATATGGATATTCGCCGCTCTTCTTTACTTCGCCGAGGATATAGAAGGGTCGATAGAGAGCTATCTCAACGTTGACGCGAGGATCGCGAACAATCCCCTTTGATAAGGCTGATGCAATTGATTGCTCGAGCTGACGCGTCGTCAATCCAGCCGCTCTGACGCGACCGGCGAGTGGGATAGACACATAACCGCCGCTGTCTACTTCGTATTCACCGGCCACGTCGGGCTCGCCATAAACCTTCACCCGAACCCTGTCGGTCGGGCCAAGCACATACGTACCGGAAATTGAAGCCGTCGGAGGCCGCTTTTGCTGAGCGCGAGCTTCGGAGTTGAATTGGGGAACGACGCAACTGCTCGTTATGACAACAACAAGAAGAGCTTTCGCAAGGCGGACGAATGTTTGCGGCATGACTCAACCCCACTCAACGCATAAAGCCGCATACATCGATCAACAGGATCGATCCCACGAGCGGCTGGTGATGATAGTCGGTCAAACAAGGCAAAAGAATGTGATAATTTGTTCCAACATCTCTACGGACTATTCAAAAACGCCGCTCACAGATGCGGCGCATAAAATATCAGCCCGATGTCTCGCTCGAGCAATTCAATTAGGCAGATGCTGTGTCTTACAGTACGAGTATCGTGGAGCCTTCGATCGCGATACAGGTGAGAGTTCCCGTTCGCCACGCGCCGGTATCGATATTGATCCGGTTGGCGCGAATGTCGGGGTGATCCACGGGCGTATGACCGTGCACGACAAGCTTGCCATGATCTTGCGTTGAGTTCAGGAACTCGTCGCGTATCCAGAACAAATCTTCCGGATCCTGCTTTTCGATGGAGATGCCCGGCCGTATTCCTGCATGAACGAAGAGAAAATCACCAAATACGAAACTGTTGTGAAGACATTGCAGGAACAACTCGTGTGTGCGCGGGAAGGCGTCGAGCAATGACCGTCGAAGATCGGAGGGTGTCATGGTTCCCGAAGGCGTACGTGGAACAACACCATAGGATGCCAATGTGTGAAGGGCACCGATTTGCATCCAGTGGTGGATGGCTTCTGCATCATCGCGAAGAAATCTCTCGAGAATGGCTTCATGGTTGCCTCGAAGGCAGATCGCATGCTGTCGTACAAGTCGCACTGCAAGCTGATCCAGCACTCCCTTGGAGTCGGGGCCACGGTCGATGTAATCGCCGAGATAAACCTCAACTGCATAATTAATGGGCCGACGTCGCAGATCGTCATCGATGTGACCGATCACCTCAGCCAGCAAATCGGCGCGGCCGTGAATGTCGCCGATGGCATAAACCCGCGTATCCGCGGGGACCGCAGCTGGAATTGTTCGCGATTGATGGGGGGCGGATCGCATCGCTGGAGTCCGTCATGAAAAAGTTCCGCGGTCAATCGCGTCACAATTTCAGTTGTGCGTCCGGAATGAGCTTACGACAAAATCAGCCGAATGATCCAGATTATCAGAGCCCAGGCGGCGATGTTGGCGAGGATTAGCCAGTTCCTCAGTCGTCGGTTGGCGCCCTTGGGCGGCAACGACGAGATATTTGCATGCTCAGCGATCATGGATGGTTCCGCTGAATGCGCAGACGACTCATCTGAGCCATCGACGATCGTTGTCTTAATATTTTGTAGCCGGGCAACCATATGCGGGCTCGCTGGGAGCTGAAATTCTTGTGCTCAGTGAATTTACCAAGTGTCTTTTAGTTTTCGGTGAATGCAGCTGCTTAAAACTATCGCTGCGTCTGGCGTATCCTTCAGCGAATCAAATGTGCTCTCATCTGAGACGATAATCGACTCTATTTTCCAAAGTTGTCTACGCCGGTGATTGTGCATGGCTGCGTCAACCAACGCGCAGCGCAAGAAATCGGCATCTCGATCTAACCGCTTCGCAACGCGATAATTTTCCGCGCCGCAAAATTATAGCGAAAGTCTAGCGCGAGTCGTGCGCGCGAATTTTTCGTTTTGCCGCCCCATTTCGTACAAAACTTTAGGAAAACTTTAGCGATGGAAGGTTGGCGCCTTCGTCGTGCAGATATTTTTTCGCGATTGCGAAAGCTGGACTGCTGATGAGTGTGCCACGCGTCGAGTTCCATTCCTGCGGACGTCCAGTTGAGAGCAAGAGAAATGGCGGCGACAGTCACAACCCAATTTGTTCAGGATAACTCGTTAGCACGATGGAAAGGACCGCGGCTGATCTCGGTCCGGCCTGTGGAGTACGCAAGCAATAGCCCTTATCGTTCGCGCATCGCTTATCGTAGCCGTCATCCTGCCAGCGACATTCGCTCCGAGCCGGCATCCGCGCTGAGCAAGCGGATCTTCGACGCAACAGCGGCGAGTCTCGCCCTGCTGTTTTTTGCGCCATTGTTCATAGCTATCGCGATTGCAATCAAGGCGACGTCGCGTGGACCCGTGTTCTTTCAGCAGTACCGGTACGGCTATCGCAATCGCCTGTTTAAAATCTACAAGTTCCGATCAATGCATATCGATCTCGGCGATGTCGCAGGCGTTAGGCAAACGGTGCAGGGCGATTCCAGGGTCACCCGCGTTGGGAAAATCCTGCGAAGCACCAGTCTCGATGAGATTCCGCAACTGATCAATGTCATCAAGGGCGATATGTCCCTGGTCGGGCCGAGGCCTCATGTGCCGGGTATGCTCGCGGCTCATATGCCTTACGAGGATCTGGTCCCGTACTACTTTCAGCGTCATACGGCGCGTCCCGGGATCACCGGCCTTGCTCAGGTCAGCGGTTGCCGGGGGAGTACGGTCGAGCCAGATTTGGCGATCGCGCGGATCGATCACGACCTCGAGTACATTTCGAGGTGGTCGCTACGGATGGACATGACGATCATCGCGCAAACCGTCCGCAGGGAATTTCTCTCGGGAAGCGGCTTCTGAAACGAATTCCGTCATTTGCTTCTGTCGTATACATGGGGACAACGAAGATGACGCAGCAGGAACGCCCTATTATTCCCGTTCTCCTGTCAGGCGGCGCCGGTTCTAGATTGTGGCCGCTCTCCCGTGAGGCGTATCCCAAGCAGCTTCTCACTCTTCTCGGTGAACAGACGCTCCTCCAACAGACGGCGCTGCGTGTAAGCGATTCATCGATGTTCGGTCGGACAATGGTAATCGCAAATGCCGAGCACCGGTTCGCGATCGCGGAGCAATTGCGATCACTCGGCATTGCTGAACCGAACATGGTGCTCGAGCCATTCGGGCGGAATACAGCACCTGCCATTGCGGTCGCTGCGCTCATTGCCAGTGAATCTGATCCGGATGCAATCATCCTTGCCGTACCGGTGGATCACTGGATTCGAGATGCTACAGCATTCCGGGCGGCAGTGGCTGTTGGAGCAGCGGCGGCGAGAAAGGGAAAGTTCGTTCTCTTCGGATTGCGTCCAACGGCTCCGACGACGGGTTTTGGCTATATTCGCGCTTCGGATCAACTCGCCATCGCAGCCGGCGTTCACGGTGTCGCCAGCTTTGTTGAGAAGCCCGATCTCGTCACGGCAGAGCGCCTTCTTGCCGCTGGCGACCATCTTTGGAATAGTGGGATCTTTTTGCTGCCGGCCCGAGCCCTTATTGAGGAAATGGCGCGGTTGATTCCGGATGTGCTGGTCGCGTGCAGGGCGGCGTTGGGTGGTGCCATACGCGATCTGGATTTCCTGCGGCTTGATGAAAGTGCTTTCAGGACCTGTCCGTCGATATCGCTCGACTATGCCGTGATGGCGAAGACCGACCGGGCCGCGGTTGTTCCAGCAGACTTCGACTGGAGCGACGTTGGGAGCTGGTCGGCTCTATGGAAGATGGGTGACAAGGACAATTCAGGCAATGTCGCGATCGGTGATGTGGTTATGGAAGACGCGGCCGGATGTTATGTCCGTGGTGAAGGACCCCTTGTTGCTGCGCTCGGTGTCGAGGACCTCATCATCACTGCAACGCCCGATGTCGTTCTTGTTGCGTCCAAGAACCGCGACCAGGATGTGGCAAAGGTCGTCGCACGGCTGAAAGCTAACGGTCATCGTTCGGCGACCCAAACGCAATCTGTCCACCGCCCTTGGGGTTATTACCAGTCGATTCACGCTGGCGACCGGTTCCAGGTCAAGCGGATCACCGTCAATCCGGGCGCGAAGCTGTCACTACAGAAGCATTTCCATCGAGCCGAACATTGGGTGGTAGTCAATGGAACCGCTATCGTGACGCGTGACGACGAAGAGATCTTGTTGCGCGAAAACGAGTCGATATTCGTTCCGCTGGGTTGCATGCATCGTCTCGAAAATCCCGGCAAAGTGCCGCTCAATTTGATCGAGGTGCAGTCCGGTCCGTATCTTGGTGAAGACGACATCGTTCGCGTCGAGGACATCTACCACAGGGTTTGAAATCTAAATGCACCATCCAGGTGCTTGAAGATCAGAGGGGGCCGTGATGAATACGGTGAGACAAGCGAAAAATGCGCTCAAGGAGGCATTTCCGGCGCTTTGGCTGCGATGGCATTTCATCCACCGTCCAAAGTCGGCGGAGATCGAACTCTCCTTTTTGGACAAGGTTATCCCAAGCGATGCTATTACCGTCGATGTCGGCGCAAACTGCGGTTTGTATACCCGTGAACTCGCGCGACTTTCCTGGCGTGTCCATGCATTCGAGCCGTCGCATAAAATGGCCGACGTCCTTCGGCAGACCTCGGCACCAAATGTGATGGTGCATGAAATCGCGTTGTCCGATCACGAGGGTAAAGCGGATTTGTTGACTCCGCAGGGCGAGCAGGGCGCGGTGCATGGTCTTGCATCTATCGAGCCTCAGCTTGTGCTTTCCGCCAAATCTTGCGCGATCCAGAGCGTTCCAACCGCGCGTCTCGATGAAGTGATTCGAGAAGAGGTCGCTTTTGTAAAGATCGACGTAGAAGGTCATGAGTTAAGTGTTTTGCATGGAGCGGTCGGATTGCTTGAGCGCAGCCAGCCGGTCTTTCTTGTCGAGGCCGAAAACCGGCATCGGGCGTCGGCGACGGAATCCGTGTTCGAGTTCTTTCATGAAAGAGAGTACAGCGGCTTCTTTGTGGAGGACGGAGACATCGTTCCGGTAGAGCAGTTCGACGCAGGCATCTTTCAGGACGAGAGTTCGTTGCTGCCTGACGGCGGTCGCAAACGCGGCCGCGCCTACGTCAACAACTTCTTCTTCTTCCCATCTGGGAAGGATGGATGGGCGGTTCTATCCAGCTAAACGTTCTCCCACCTTCGTCTGTAGTTCAAGCAACATGCGCTGAAGGCGCCACAATACCGGTTTGGCCGGACAGGATGATCGATGCGTATTGCCATGGTTGGAGCGGGGTATGTCGGCTTAGTTTCGGGAGCATGTTTCGCGGATTTCGGACATCATGTGGTTTGCATCGATAATGATGCAAAGAAAGTGACGGCTCTTGGCCGCGGTGAAATCCCGATTCATGAACCTGGCCTCGCCGAGCTTGTGGCAAGCAACGTCAAGCAGCGCCGTCTGGCCTTCGCTCAAGACATGGCACCGGCAATTGATGGAGCTGACGTCGTTTTCATCGCTGTCGGGACGCCGTCGCGCCGCGGCGACGGTCATGCCGATCTTTCTTACGTCTACGCTGCAGCACGTGAGATTGCTGATGCTCTTTCCGGATTCACGGTGATCGTAACGAAATCGACCGTACCTGTCGGCACAGGCGACGAGGTTGAGCGTATCATCCGGGAACAAAGGCCCGACGCCAAGTTTGCGGTCGTATCGAATCCCGAGTTTCTTCGCGAAGGGGCGGCAATCCGCGACTTCAAACATCCTGATCGCATTGTCATCGGTACCGACGATTCCCAGGCGCGGGACGTCATGGCCGAGGTGTACCGGCCATTGTATCTGAATGCTGCGCCAATGGTTTATACGGACCGCCGCACGGCGGAGCTGACAAAATACGCGGCGAATTCTTTCCTCGCGACCAAGATCGCCTTCATTAACGAGATAGCCGATCTTGCTGAAAAGATTGGTGCGGATGTGCAGGAAGTTGCCCGTGGGATTGGTCTCGATAACCGCATAGGCGCAAAATTCCTTCATGCGGGTCCGGGTTATGGAGGGTCCTGTTTTCCAAAAGACACTCTGGCGTTGATTAAAACGGGACAGGACAACGAGGCGCCGCTACGTATTATCGAGACTGTCGTAGCGGTCAACGATCAGCGCAAGCGCGCAATGGCTCGTAAGGTTGCAAATGCCTTCGGTGGAAACCTGCGCGGAAAATCCGTCGCTGTACTGGGCATGACATTCAAACCGAATACCGACGATATGCGCGATGCGCCTTCCATTCCGCTAATCACCGCGCTCCAGGACATGGGAGCAATTGTGAATGCATTCGACCCGGTGGGGATGGAGCAGGCGAAGAAGGTTCTTGAAGGCGTAATTTTCTGCGACGACGCGTATACATGCGCGAAGGGCGCTCACGCGCTGGTTATCGTTACCGAGTGGGAGCAGTTTCGCGCGCTCGATCTGAAAGAGATGGCGGCGATCATGGCTACTCCCGTCATTGTAGACCTCCGAAATATTTATTCGCCGGACGAGGTCTCACGAAATGGTTTCCTCTATTGCGGGGTCGGGCGGCCGCAGCCGGTGGCATACTGAGTCTTATCGTGCGGAAAGCGGCCTGAGATGCTGTATGCAGTGCAGCATCGGTGATCCACACTCAATCCGACGACGAATTCCGGGCAAACCAACGCTCAACTTGCTAATGTGTGGATGGAGAATCGCGAGCCCTACTCCTGCGGTTGTCACGTTTCCGCGTACCTCGATGGTGTACCCCGCCTTGCAGAAGTAGCCAGTTCACCCTCATCAACAGGTGCGAAATAGATGACAGTCTATAGCGGTCCGGTTTTTGACATGGCGGTGAAGCAGTTCGGTGTCATCGCAGATTATCTGGCGATTCCAACGGACGACCGCGACAGGCTTCTCATGCCGAAGCGTGCGATCGTTATCTCATGTCCCGTTCATCGCGACGATGGATCGACGGCTGTCTTCGAGGGATATCGCGTTCAGCACCATCTGACTCTTGGCCCGACCAAAGGAGGAACGCGGTTCGCTGCAAGCGTTGATCTTGGCGAGGTTGCAGCGCTGGCGATCTGGATGAGCTGGAAGTGCGCACTGGTCGGTTTGCCTTATGGCGGCGCCAAGGGAGGTATCGGAGTTGATCCCTTAAGCCTGTCCGCACGAGAACTGGAATCCCTGTCGCGCCGCTACATGCAGGAGATGATTCCGTTCGTGGGGTCGCATGTTGATGTCATGGCGCCCGACATGGGAACGAACGAGCAGGTGATGGCGTGGTTCATGGATACATATTCGATGTATCAGGGGCGGACCGTCACGGAAATCGTGACTGGAAAGCCAGTCAGTGCCGGCGGCACTCTTGGAAGGCGTGAGGCGACGGGACGCGGAGTTGCTCATCTGGCCAAGCGCGTGATGCTCGAGCGAGCAATCAGCTTGAACAATGCGACGGCCGTGGTTCAGGGTTTCGGAAACGTCGGATCAGTCGCCGCTGCTGAATTGCAGGCGATGGGTGTAACGGTGATCGCGGTCAGTGATCACACCTGCGCCTTGCATCGCGCTGCGGGTTTGGATGTAACCTCCTTGATCCGTCACGTCACCGAGCATGGTTGCCTTCAGGGATACTCCGAGGAGCTGACGTGCGATCCATCTTCGATCCTGACACTTTCTTGCGATGTCCTGGTGCCGGCAGCGACCGAACGCGTTATTGACGCGAATATTGCCGAAAAACTGCAATGCAAGGTTCTCGCCGAAGGGGCGAACGGTCCCACCACACCTGACGCTGATCTCGTGCTTGAAAAGCGGCAGGATGACATTTTCCTGATACCCGACATTCTGTGTAACGCCGGCGGTGTCGTAGTCAGTTATTTCGAATGGGTGCAGGATTTGCAGCAGTTATTCTGGGAGGAAGAGGAGGTCATGCGGCGCGAGTATCAGATTCTCGATCGTGCGTTCGATCAGATGTCTGTACGCGCGAAGCGTGATAAAATCTTCAATCGGACCGCCGCAATGGCCATCGGGGTGGAACGCGTGCGCGCTGCAAAGATGAGGCGCGGGTTGTTTCCATAGGCCGAGGGGATCTACCCACTGTTTCTAATAGCTCTAAATTGGCCTTTGCCCCGTTGAGGACGTGGGGGAGGGGCGTCATAGTCGTGGTTTAGAGCAAGCGGCCTCATGACAAACCTTCACAGCCTGATTATCGAAGATTACCGCATTCTCGATAGCGAGAACCGTCCGGTTGAGGATACGTTTTCCCAAAACATGATCTGGCTGGATAATCCGGGCTGTATTCTTAATCCCGGCGATCTTCACCTTCCGAGCGATCTTCGTACACAGGGGACCATGAAGCCGGGTCTCTATATGACGATCGTGCTTGAAGGCACGGGTGAGAGTTGTGCACGCGATGGCCCGGAAAAAATCCGCTATTCCGAGAACAGGTTATTGGGAATGGCGATACGTGAGCCAACGCCATGCAACGGCGAGGCTCCCAGCGGCGCCATACGCGCTGTCGGCATTGCCTTTCCCCACTCGTCCATCAAGGCGCTTGGTCTCGAACAGGAGTTTCTCGACCTGTTCAAGGCAACAGAGCGGCCTGTTCTGGCGTTTTCGGTGCAGGCCCCGCCGCGAATTCAGGCTATTGCGTCGGAAATCCTGTCACCGGGAATCGACGGTCAGGCGGCAAAGTTGCTCATGAGTGCGCAGGCGACGGAGATATTGGCGAGGGGAATGTTTGCGCTGCGCCACAATGTTGAACTGACCAATCCGGTCGATCACAAGCGTGTGCGCCTCCAGGCCGCGAAGGACATGATGGACGCGGATCTGCGTTATCCTTGGACGATTGCTGAACTGGCGCGCCGGGCGGGATCGAGCCGGCGGTCCTTTAATCTGCGCTTTCGTGCGGCATACGGCATTAGCGCCATTGACTATCTGAGAACAAGACGGCTTGAGGTGGCGCGCGAAGCGCTGGTGTATCAAAATCTGTCAGTGACCGAAGCCGCGGATCTTGCCGGCTATACGAATCCCGCGAATTTCGCGACGGCGTTCCGGAAACACTTTGGCTCGGCCCCCAGGCTCTTCCGCAGCCAGGCCTTGTCCTGAACAGAAAGAAATCGCTGCACAACTGACAGATCAGTGCGTCCTAAGTGCCGCATCGATCAGGCAACGCCGCTACCTTTGAGAGCGTCAACATACGATCAAAGAGTTTTTGCGCATACGCAAAGGCGACCGTACACCAAATCTGCTTTCTCCGTCTGCGGGGGCTGAAAAGCCTAGCAAGATGGGGAGCTTGAGATGGAGCGGCTGCTTTCGAAGGATGTTCTGCGCGTGACAATGCGGAGCGCGTTGGGTATCGCGATTCTAGGGGGTGTTTGTCAGGCCACTCCTTCTTTCGCACAGTCCTCGGAAGCGACGTCCGAGAAACAATCGGCGACGACCCTTCCCGAAGTCCGGGTGGCGGGCCGGCGTGCGCAGCCTCGTCGTGCCCCACGCGTGGCGCCAGCCCCCGCGCTTGCGCAGCCTGTTCCAGCTCCGGTCGGTGAAAGTGGCACAGGACCCGTTATTGGCTATTCCGCTCGGCAAAGCGTGACGGCGACAAAAACCGACACGCCGTTGCTGGAGACGCCTCAGTCCATCTCGGTCGTGACGAAAGACCAGATCAAGGATCAGGGCGCGCAAACAGTCCAGGACGCGCTTCAGTATACGCCCGGCGTTTCGATCCAAGGCTACGGTGCGAATGCCTTCTTCGATGGCTTCAAGATACGAGGATTCGATGCGCCCCAGTATCTGGACGGCCTGCGGCTGCCCAGAGATGGCATTCAATTCGCGATGCCGAAGATCGAAACGTATGGTCTGGAGCGGCTGGAAGTGTTGAAAGGGCCATCTTCCGGTCTTTATGGACAGACCGATCCGGGTGGCTTCATCAACATGATCAGCAAGCGGCCGACCGCGACGCCGCACTATGATGTCGAAGGTACGTTTGGGTCGTTCAATCGCATCCAAGGCGCGTTCGATATCGGTGGCCCCAGCGACAAGAGCGGTGAGTTTCTCTATCGCGTCGTCGGCCTTGCGCGCCAAAGTGATACGCAGACCGACTTCATGCAGGATAACAAGCTGTTCATCGCGCCGAGCCTGACTTGGCGACCAACGATGGATACGAGCTTCACGATCATTTCGCACTATCAGAAGATCGACAACAAGGGTTACCAGCAGTATGTGCCCGGGCAGGTGTCGTTCTTACCCAACCCGAACGGACGCGTCCCGTACGGCCGCTACATTGGTGAGCCTGGTCTGGATGGCTACAAGCTCGAGCAAGCGGCTATCGGCTATGCGTTCGAGCACCGCTTCGACAACAATCTGCAGTTCCGGCAAAACCTTCGTTACATGGAGGTAACGAACGACTTGCAGAGTGTGCGCTCCGAGGGGATGTTTTCGCCGATCTTCCCTCCAACGCCCGCAAGTACGAGCACCTCGCTTGTCAGCCGCAGCTACAACTACGTTAACTCTAAGGCGCAAAACCTTACCTTGGACAATCAGCTTCAGGGCGACTTCCGAACTGGTATCCTGACTCATAAAGTTCTTGTGGGCATGGATTATCTGCGCCAGACGGGGAATTCTGATTATCGATCAACCAGCATCGATCCGATCAACGCATATAATCCCGCTTACGGGGCTTTTGTTCCACCCGCAAGCGCGCTGCCTCCTTTTATGTTGCTGAACAACAAGATCGACCAGGTTGGCTTGTACGCACAGGATCAGATCAAGCTGGATCGCTGGACCTTGTCGCTGACCGGTCGTCAGGATTTTGTGAATACCGAGCTGGTTAGCCTCGCCTCTTATCCGAACCCGGGCACTTATCGTCGTAGCGATGCCGCTCAAACCGGCCGTGTTGGTCTGAACTATCTGTTTGACTTCGGCCTGTCGCCTTACGCCAACTACTCCACATCATTTGTTCCGAATGCCAATGCGAGCCGTAATGGACAGGCATTCAAGCCGACGACAGGCGAGGGCTGGGAGGCTGGAGTTAAGTTTCAGCCTGTTGGCGCTAACTTGATGCTCACGGCTGCTTATTTTGACATCAAGCAGAACGACGTTTTGACAGCGGATCCGGTTAACTTCCTCTTCAACGTTCAGACCGATGCCGTCCGTTCGCGCGGTGTCGAACTTGAGGCGCGGGGCAATATCACGCGGGAGCTCGAAATTATCGCGGGGTACACGCATACGGATGCCAAGGTCACTGCGAGCGCGGTCGGTGCTCAGGGAAAGTATTTAAACGGCGTGCCGATTGATCAAGCTTCGCTGTGGGCCAAGTATACCTGGTTTGATGGGCCGTTGGCGGGCCTGGGCCTCGGTGCCGGCGTCCGCTATGTAGGCGAGAGCTATGGCGATCAATTCAACACCTTCGCTCTTTCCGACTATACGCTGTTCGATGCCAGCGTGAGCTATGACTTTGCTCACGTAAGGCCGGACCTGAAGGGCTGGTCAGCGCAAGTCACCGCGAAGAACCTCACGAACAAGTACTATGTCGCGTCTTGCCTGACGGGCTTGGCTTATTGCGGCCTTGGAACGGCCCGTACGGTTCTCGGAACTCTGAAGTATTCCTGGAACTAAAGGAGCGAGACAGTGGCAAGTAGCAGCAGGTCATTACGCAGGTGGGGCTGGATTCACAAATGGTCCAGCATCATCTGCACCGTGTTCATGTTGATGCTCTGCATCACCGGCTTGCCGTTGATCTTTCATCACGAGATCGACCATCTGCTGCATGACGAAGTGCAGGCCGCGCCGGTCACCGAAGGAACACCGCTCGCCAGTCTCGACCTGATTGTGAAGAACAGCCTGTCGAAAGATCCGGGAATGGTGCCGCATTTCCTGATCTGGGATCCGGATGACGCCAATGCGCTAATGGTGAGCATCGGTAAATCATTGGAGGCCAATCCCTCCGACAATCGGATCGTTCGTGTTGGTGCTCACACCGCGGCATATCTGGATGCGCCGGATGTCACGGGGCGCTTCACCTACATCATGCTCAAGCTGCACACAGACATGTTCGCTGGTCTGCCGGGAAAACTCTTCCTCGGGCTGATGGGTATTCTCTTTTGTGTGGCGATCATTTCCGGCATCGTCGTCTATGCGCCGTCGATGCGGAAGCTGAAATTCGGCACTTATCGGCGTGACAGGGTTCGCGTGGTCAGGTGGCTCGATATTCACAATCTTTCCGGCATCGTGCTTGTGATGTGGATGCTGGTTGTCGGATTCACCGGTGTCATCAATACTTGGGCGGAACTCGTCATCAAGATCTGGCAATTCGGGCAGCTTGCGGAAATGACCGCGCAATACAAAGATAAGCCGCTGCCGTCCCATCCGTCATCGATCGACGCGGCGGTGCAGGTCGCCATCAAGGCGGCGCCGAACATGAAGCCGGCGTTCGTGGCATTCCCGGGCACCATCTTCAGCAGCAAGAGTCACTACGCGGTCTTCATGAAGGGAAATACGCCGCTGACGGCGAAGCTGCTCAAGCCTGCATTGATCGATGCGGAGACGGGAATCTTGACCGACAGTCGGGATCTGCCGTGGTATGTTGCAACGCTTTTGATCTCGCAGCCGCTGCATTTTGGTGATTATGGCGGCATGCCGCTAAAAATCATCTGGGCGATTCTCGATATCATCACCATCGTTGTTTTGATCACCGGACTTTATCTGTGGCTCAGGCGCCGCCAGTCTGGGGCAAGTATCGAGCGAGTTGTCGTCGATGCAGCGGCCTCGGATCATCGCGCAGTCTATACGTCATGATGTATATGTCAGTTCGGCCGCGCCGGCAGACCAACGTTCAGATTTTCGCAGTACCGCTCGTGCTTGGCGTGCTGAGTGTGGTTGGCCTCATATCGGCTCTCGTCGGGGATGGCCTTTGGGATGGCGTGTCGTGGCTAACGCTGACGATTCCGATCCTGTTGTGCGGGTATTTCCTTTTGAAGCGTTGATAAGATTTGGCGTCGGCAAAAATTTCAAAGGCCTTTGCCCGGTATCAGCGGCACCCTCAGACTCGTTTTAACGCGGTTCATCGCGACAAACGTATTGAAGTGCTTCACATTCCGGTTTTCGAGGAATAGGCGGCGGCTGAGCTGTTCGTACTCTTCCATGGTTGACACCGTGAGAACGAGGATGAAGTCCGCAGCACCTGTCACATAGTAGCATTGCTGAACTTCAGGTGCCGCGGCGAACTCACGGCGCGCCGAGTCCATCAGGTCCGCCTGTTCGCTGTCGATCTGTACTTCCACGACAATCGTAATGGGACGCCCAACGCTGGCGGGATCAACAATTGCCACGTTGGATTGAATAACGCGCGCGTCTTCCATCCGCCGGACTCGCCGCTGCACGGCGGCGGCCGACAGGTTGACGGATTTTCCGATTTCCTGAAGCGAGGTGTGGTTGTTGACCTGCAACTCCTCGAGAATGGCGAGGTCGAAGTCGTCCAGCTGGATGCTTTTTGAAGGTGCCATCGAGTTCTCGCAAAATTGTTGCGTCTGGGCCATAAAATCAGGGGCAAAATAGCACGTCAAGTAAGCTAATTTTGCATCTGAAAGAGGTGCAGATATGATTGAACGCAACAAGAGCATCAACCGCGGCAAGCCCCTGCTGGCCTTGGATCAGGAGATGTTTGGACCGGTGGCCGCCGAAAAGGCGCTGGCAATGCTGCGGCTGCACCCGAGTTATCGGCCGTCGCCGCTACGCTCTCTGGGCGAGGTGGCGGCCACGGCGGGCGTGCGATCGGTTCATATCAAGGACGAGAGCGGGCGGTTCGGGCTTGGCAGTTTCAAGTCATTGGGTGGGGCCTATGCCGTTGTCTGCCTCGCGCTTGAAGAAGCTGGCCGCGTGCTCGGCCGCCCCGTGCTTCCCGGCGAATTGCTCGACCCCGACGTGCGCGCCGTTGTGCGCAATATCAATGTCGGCTGTGCGACAGACGGCAATCACGGCCGGTCCGTTGCCGCCGGAGCCAATCTCGCCGGATGCCAGGCGAATATCTTCGTTCATGAAGGCGTCAGTCCTGAGCGGATCGCGGCGATTGCGCGCTTTGGCGCCAATGTTATCGAAGTTGACGGCAACTACGATGACGCGGTCGCCGAAGCAGAACGCGTCTGTCATGCCAACAACTGGATCATTGTATCAGACACGTCGTGGCCGGGTTACGAGCGCATTCCTCGTCTCGTGATGCAGGGCTACACTGCGATGGTCTCCGAGATTCTTGATGAAATCGCGGAACTGCCGACGCATGTATTCTTGCAGGCAGGTGTTGGCGGGTTTGCCGCCGCCATTGCTGCAAATCTCACGCTCCGTAGCGGCGCTTCCCGGCCTAAATTCATCGTTGTCGAGCCCGATCGCGCGGCGTGTCTGCTCGCCAGCAATGAGGCCGACACGCCGGTCAAGATCGCGCCAGTCGAGCCGACTGTGATGGCGATGCTTGAATGTTACGAGCCATCGATGCTGGCCTGGGACATTCTTTCCCGGCTGGCGGAAGCCTACATGACGGTGCGTGATCCCGATGCGATCGCGGCGATGAAACAGCTGGCTAGAGCGGAAAACGGAAGAAGCCGTGTAATTGCTGGTGAAAGCGGTGGTGCCGGGTTGGCCGGTCTGCTCGCTGCGGCGAACGATCCGCAGAGCCGCGCCTTGCTCGGACTGGACGCAAATTCGCGCGTGCTGCTCTTTAATACGGAAGGCGCGACCGATCCTTCGATCTACAAGAGCTTGACCGGCGTCGATCCACGCATTCTTGTCCCGGCCTGACCACAATTCCAGATCAGGCTTTCGCGTCGACCACGCCGTCGATCAGGTTGCAGGTATATAGTGCTTTGATGTTGATGCCTTGCGTTTCGCTCACAGGCCGAATGTCCTGAATGATATTCAGGACATTCTGATGTTCGGCACGGCGGATCGCCTCCGCTTCTTCGCGCGATACAGCCTTGAATCTGACGGTGCGTCCGGCGCCGCGGACACCAAGCAGCGGCAAGTCAGCGGAGATGACGGTAGCGATTTTCGGATAGCCGCCTGTTGTCTGTGCGTCGACCATCAGAACGATGGGAAGCTTTGAGCCGGGCACCTGGATTGATCCGGCTACAATGCCGTCAGAGACGATATTGTAGTCACTCTTGTGTACAAGAGTTGGTCCATCCAGACGAAATCCCATCCGGTCGGATGCCGGCGTGATGGTGTAGGTGCTCGACAGAAATTCGCGGATGGCGTCTTCGGTGAAATAGTCATCCTGCGGGCCGAGCACGACGCGGATCGCCTGATCGAAATGAAGATTGCGCTGTTCGCTCAGAGTGACTTCTTCACGTGCAGAGACGTCTTCGGTTGCTCCATCCAGGACGTCACCGCCTCGAAGCTGCCGTCCGAATAGTCCGCCGAAACCTGCGCGGGTATAGGTCGATCGGCTGCTAAGGCACAGCGGGACATCGAAACCGCCTTCGATCGCCAGATAAGAGCAGAACACATCTCCACCTAAGCGCACCCGCACGATCTCGCCTTTGGTCAGCCGGATGGATTGTCCTGAGCGGATAAGGGGATCTTCGCGCCCAACGATATCGAGCCCGCCGCCGCTGCCAACCAGTGCGAGTCGAACCGACGAACTCACGACCTCCAGCTCCGGACCGGAGCCGATGATTTCCAGGCATGCAGCGTTTTGCTCGTTTCCGACCAGTGCATTGGCTAACATAAAGCCATTGCGGTCGAGAGCACCGGACACCGGTACGCCGACATGCTGAAAGCGCCGCCGCCCCTCGTCTTGTACGGTTGTATGGAAGCCGGGCGCGATGACTTTGAGCACTGAAATCACGCCGCAAGCTCCGTGCTTTCCGGAACATAGTCATTGCGATCAACGGCCTTGCGGATGCGGTCAAATTCTTCGGGCGAGACCGGCTCGAATTTGACGCCATCGCCGGGGCCAAGCAGGGAGCCCTTTGCCGATGCAGCATCAAAAAAACGGACGGGGGAGGTTCCGATCAGATGCCAGCCTCCCGGGCTCTCATACGGGTAAACGGCGGTCATGCTGGTTGCGATCGCCAGCGAGCCGGGCGGAACACGCAGGCGGGGATCCGATCGACGCGGCAGTTGCAGTCTTTCCGGCAGGTCACCCATGTAAGGATAGCCTGGGACAAAACCGATCATGTACACATGATATTGCGTGCCGGCATGGAGTGCGGCGACTTCGGCCGCGGAAAGACCCTTTGTTTTTGCAACGTCTTCGATATCGGGGGCGAATTTCGGATCGTAGCAGGCAGGGATCATCCAGAGCCGCTTGTGATGCGCTGATTGTGCTGGCCGATCCACGAATGATGTAATGGCTTGTTCAAGCTCGCTGCCGGCCGTCGCCAGCGGATCATAGTTCACGCTGAGCGAGCGGAATGTCGCGACCACTTCAGTCACGCCAGGCAACCCGGCTTGTTCCAGCGCTTCAGCCAATGCGAGAACGCGGTCACTGGTTTTGCGGTCGATCGCCGATCCGAACTCAACGACAAGGGCGCTGTCCGCCGCCTTCAAGATCCGGAAATCAGCCATGCTGTCCACACTCATTCAATTGATATTATAGTACTAAAGATAGTATGATTTCGTCAAATCTTCCTTGAATATCTGTGCGGGCAGGTTGAAAATTGAATGCCATCCTTGCTTAGCGAATGGCCGAAGATTCTGGCTTTAGCTCACTGTGCCTTCAGCTAGCGCATTGCTTTGATGTCGGTGTCAGTTATGATCTTCGCTGCGAGTCCCAGATTCCAGAAGAAGTGATAATGTGTCCAGACTGTTAAAGGCATACGACCGCAGCAGAGTGCCCCTGTACATCCAGGTCGCGTCGGTGTTGAGGACGCGGATCCAGTCCGGACAGTGGAGTGCCGGGGACAAGATTTCCACCCTTGAAGAACTCGAGCGCGAGTTCGAGGTGGCGCGCGTCACGGTAAGACAAGCCGTGGATATCCTGCGCGAGGAAGGTCTGCTTCAGGCGCGCCAGGGGCTCGGTACCTTCGTTTCGAAGAAGACCCAGGACCGGCACTGGGTGAAGCTCGCGACCAGTTGGGCCACTTTGATTGAATCGCTCAAGGACAATGTGCCGCGGCGGTTGGCGATCGACGAAGGCGTCGCTCCGCCTGTTTTGGGCGAATCTGACGGCGATTTGGCTTCCAGTTACGTCAAGTTACGCAGCGTGCAGTACCGCAATGAGGATCCATATTCCGTCGTCAATCTTCTTCTGGCGCGGGAAATCTTCGACCTGAACCCCGTGCGGTTCAAGAATGCGGCGGCGCTCGTGGCTATCGATGCCATGGATGAGATTACGCTGTCGGAGGCGCATCAGACGCTGACAATCGGCAGCGCCGATCCTGAAATCGCCGATCTTCTCAAGATTTCGATCGGTGCGCCAACTGTCGAGGCCCATTGCGTGGTTATCGATGACGGCGGTATCGCGATCTATGTCGGCGATATCATTTACCGCAGCGAAAGCATCAAGCTGCAAATGGACCTTCTGGGCACCAAGCCGCTGCGCGAAAAGAAAGCCAGGAACGGGCACAAGGCCGTCAATCTGGCGCGGCGAAAGTCAGGAAAAGCCTAGTTCCAGGGCAGTGCGCGGTCTTTTTCAGCAGCTTTACTTTGTTCCTTAATTCGCATGAACGAGGTCTTGCTATCGTCCTAAAAATAGGATGAATTTGCGCAGGTGGTGTCCCGCCTTCCGTTGAAGGAAATTGACATGGTTGAGCAAGGGGTAGGCGCGCGGCTTCTTCGCAAGGAAGATGACCGTCTGATGCGCGGGCGCGGCGAATTTGTCGGCGATATACGATTACCGGGCATGCGCGATGTTGCTTTTGTCCGGAGCCCTCTGGCTCACGCGCGTATCAAGGGCATACGGATCCCGCCGCAGTATCGGGACAGCGTCTTCGTCGCGGCTGACCTTGAAGGCGTGAAGCCGATCCGGGCGGTATCGGGCCTTCCGGGTTTCAAGGTTTCCGAGCAGCCGATTCTGGCCTTCGAAAAAGTGCGTCAGGTCGGCGAATTGATTGCCATGTGCGTCGCGGACACGCGCGCTGAGGCAGAGGACATCGCTGGCGCCGTTGAGGTGGATTTCGAGGAATTACCTGCCGTTCACGACATGCTGCTGGCGAAGCGTCCGGATTCGGCGCTGCTCCATGAGCACTGGGGAGACAACATCTTCCTGGAGACATTCGTCGATGTGAACATGGAAGCGGCGTACGATGCGCCGATCAAGATCACGCGCGAGATTTCCACGGCGCGCCAGAGCATGGCTCCGATGGAAGGGCGCGGTACGGTTGCCATGTGGCACAAGCGCATGGAGCAACTGGTTCTCTATACCGGAAACCAGCAACCGCACATCGTGCGCAACGGTCTTTCGGAGTGCCTTGGGCTCGAACAGATTCAGGTTCGCATTGTTTCGCCCGATGTCGGTGGTGGCTTTGGCTACAAAGGCATCGTGTTGACGGAAGACATCTGCCTTGGCTGGCTTGCGAAGCGCTGCGGATATCCCGTGCGCTGGATCGAGGATCGCCGTGAGCATCTCACCGCTGGGGCCAATTGCCGCGAGCACCACTATAACATCACCGTCTATGCCGATCGCGACGGCAAGCTGCGTGGCGTAGAGTGCGAAGCGACGGTCGATTCGGGCGCCTATTCCTCTTATCCGTTTTCGGCCTGCCTTGAGGCCGCGCAAGTCGCGAGTATTCTGCCTGGGCCTTACGATTTTCCGTCGTATCGCTGCCGTACGTGGTCGGTCGCGACCAACAAGTGTCCGATCCTGCCGTATCGCGGCGTTGCCCGCACGGGTGTCTGCTTCGCGATCGAGCTGATGATGGACGCCATTGCGCGCGAGACCGGCCTTGAGCCTTATGAAGTTCGGCTGAAAAATCTCGTTCAGCCGGAGCAGATGCCTTTCGACAACATCACGAAAAAGCATTTCGACAGCGGCGATTATCCGGAATCACTGCGGCAGGCATTGGCGAAAATCGATTTGGCGGCGCTGCGTGATCGTCAGAAGAAGCCCGAGGCAGATGGACGGCTGATCGGTGTCGGCCTGTCGGTCTATTGCGAGCAAGGCGCACATGGAACGTCGGTTTACGCCGGTTGGGGTATTCCGATGGTGCCGGGTCACGAGCAGGCCACCGCGCGCATGACGCCGGACGGCGGGCTCGAACTGCGCGTCGGTGTCCATTCGCATGGACAGAGCATGGAAACCACGCTCCCGCAGGTCGCAAATGAGATTCTCGGGATCGATACGGCCAAGATCAAACTCGTCCACGGCGACACCGAATACACGCCGTACTCCACCGGAAGCTGGGGATCGCGATGTGCGGTGATGGCCGGCGGCGCGGTCGCGACGGCGTCGCGCGAACTCGGCAAGCTTGCGCTGGGGATCGGCGCGCACCTGCTGCAAACCGACATCAGCAATGTAAAGCTCAGTGATGGTGCTGTGGTCGGACCCAACGGCAGCGTCACATTGCAGGAAATCGCCTACACTTGGTACCGCCGCCCGCAGGATCTTCCACCGTCGGTCGATCCGCGCGGTCTGGAAGTGACTATCGGTTACAAGCCTGTGCGTGACTCCGGTACGTTCAGCTACGCTTCCCACATTGCTGTCGTCGCGGTTGACCCGGAGATGGGCGATATCGAGCTCCTCGATTACGTGATCGTCGAGGATGGCGGAAAACTCATCAATCCGATGGTGGTCGATGGCCAGATTTATGGCGGGCTCGCGCAGGGTATCGGCACCGCGTTGTACGAAGAGATGAATTTCGATACATCCGGTCAGCCGCTTGCGTCGACGTTCGCGGATTATCTGTTGCCCGGTCCGACCGAAGTACCGGAGCCGAAGCTTGGCCATATGGAAACTCTGGCGCCGTACACCGAGTTCGGTGTGAAGGGCCTTGGCGAGGGGGGCGCGATCGCGCCTCCGGGAGCTATCGGCAATGCGGTCAATGACGCGCTGAAGTCGCTCGGTGCTGAAATACGGCATTCGCCGATCACGCCGCGCAGGGTGCTGGAGGCAATCCAGGAAGCCAAGAGCACACCACGCGCAAAAGCCGGTGAAGGAGTGCTCGCGTGAAGCCGGTTAATTTCGATTACGCGCGTCCCGGTGACGTCGGTGCAGCTCTCAAGCTGATCAGTGACGACAGTCTCACGGTCAAGATCATGGCTGGCAGTCAGTCGCTCGGGCCCATGCTCAACATGCGCCTCGTGCAGCCAGATCTTTTAGTGGACATCACCGGCATCGACGAGCTTCGCAGCGTTGATCAACGGTCCGACGAGATCGTGCTTGGCGCATGCATCACCCATGCGGACATCGAAGACCGGCGCGTGCCGGACGTGACCTGCGGTGCATTGCCGACGGTGGCGCGGGGTATTGCCTACCGCGCCGTGCGCAATCGCGGAACCATCGGGGGCAGCCTGACGCACGCGGACCCTTCGGCGGACTGGCATTCGATCATGGCGGCCGTCGGCGCCAAGGTTGTGCTACGGGGTCTTGGCGGCGAGCGTACGATCCCGGTTGAGGATTATATGGTCGGCGCACTGGAAGCTGATTTGCAGCCCGGAGAGATGCTGGTCCGCGTCAAGGTTCCCAAGCTGAGCAGCACGGCGCGCTGGGGTTATTACAAGAGCTGCCGGAAGACCGGTGAGTTCGCGCATGCCATCGGGGCATTCCTTTCCGATCCGGATCGCGGGGTCAGCCGTGTCGTCATCGGGGCGACGGAGGGCCGGCCGATCGTGGTCGCTGAAGCCAGCAAC
Organism: Afipia sp. GW823-FHT06G09; assembly: GCF_058794875.1. Taxonomy (NCBI): domain Bacteria; kingdom Pseudomonadati; phylum Pseudomonadota; class Alphaproteobacteria; order Hyphomicrobiales; family Nitrobacteraceae; genus Afipia; species Afipia sp. GW823-FHT06G09. Next base: position 269,665 of record NZ_JBXAHF010000005.1, on the reverse strand, counting down.
ATCCTTGGCGACGGACGCGCCGAGCGCCTTGGCGCTGGTTTCAACAGTCAGGCGGTTGGCGAAGTCATCGAAGCGGCGGGTATGACCGATCCGCTGGACAAGCAAACACATGTTGTCGCGTTGCGGCGCGCTATCGAACAGGCGCAATCGGCATGAATACAGTCAGCCTCACAGTTAACGGCAAGCAGGTCAGCGCGAATGTTCAGCCGCGCACCCATCTCGCCGATTTCGTGCGTGAGACCCAGAACCTCACCGGCACTCATCTTGGCTGCGAGCACGGCGTTTGCGGTGCCTGCACGATTCTGGTCGATGGTGTGCCGACGCGCTCCTGCATTACCTTTGCGGTCGCCTGTCAGCAGGCCGATGTGACCACAATCGAAGGTCTCGACAACGACGAGATCGCGGCCGAGTTGCGCATCGCGTTCACTCAGGAACATGCATTGCAATGCGGCTATTGCACGCCGGGAATGCTCGTGTCCGCTCGCGATGTGGTGCTGCGGATGCAGGCGCCGAGCGAGCATGACATTCGTGTTGCGATGAGTGGCAACCTGTGCCGCTGCACGGGCTATGTCGGCATCATTCGTGCGGTGCAGCGCGTCGTCGAAGCGCGCCGCAGCCGAGGTATTGCCGCGATTCCAAACGGCAACCGGACACGGCTTGGCCCATCGGGGTCGGGGCATGCGGTTCCGATCGCCGCAGACTCCGCGCCGCGCGCGGTCTCGGCGCCGAAAGCTGCGAAGAAACTGAGCATCCCCGCCGCGTCTGCTGCGCGGATGGATCCTGACTGGAAGCCGCAGACGACGTTCAACGAGAGTTTCGTCGTCGCGCATCCGGTCGATGTAGTGTGGGACTTCTTCGGCAATGTCGCGGGCGTGGCCTCTTGCCTTCCCGGCGCGTCGCTGGCGGGGGAGCCGATTGACGGCCACGTCGAAGGTCAGATGAAGGTCAAGGTCGGTCCGATCTCAGCGGAGTTCCAAGGCGTCGCCGACATCACTCGCGATGATGCGAAGCGGACCGGAATCATTATGGGTTCGGGCAAGGACAGGCGCAGCAACTCTGCGACGCGTGGCCTGGTCGGGTACGCTGTGAAGCAGGGCGACAACCCCGATGAAACACGCGTGGACGTCAGTATTGGGTTCACGCTGACGGGCGCATTGGCGCAGTTCAGCCGCTCCGGGCTCGTCCAGGACGTCGCCGGACGCCTGATCGCCATGTTCGTCCGGAACCTCGAGGCAAAGCTCTCCGGGAATACAGAGGCAATACAGGGAGAGGCCCCGGGCCTCGATGCAGCTTCGCTCGTATTCGACGTCCTGAAGGCGAGGCTCAAGCGCCTGTTCGGGCGACTTTTTGGCTCTCGTTAAGGCGACGATATCGATAAAAGATATTGTCTTACTAACAATAGTACCTTATGCTTGGCGGGACCTTAAAAACAAGCGCTTCCGCCAATCGTGCTAAATCCGGAGTGAGCAATGACCATCAAGATCAACCTCAACGCAGACATGGCGGAGGGCTTCGGCGCTTATGATATTGGCGACGACGACGGGATCCTGAAGATCATCGGTTCTGCCAATATCGCCTGCGGTTTCCATGCAGGTGATCCGCTGACCATGCGTCAGGTTGTTGCCGATGCAAAGCGCGCCGGCGTCAGTGTTGGCGCGCATCCCGGCTTCAACGACCTCTGGGGCTTCGGCCGTCGGCGCATCGACATGCGTCCCGACGATCTTGAAAACATGATTGCCTATCAGATTGGCGCCCTTCAAGCCCTGGCTTCTTATTCGGGCGTGAAGGTGACGCATCTGAAGCCGCATGGCGCGCTCAACAACATGTCGGCTGAGAATTACGAATACGCACTGGCGATCGGCCGCGCGATCAAGGCGGTCGATGACAGCATCATTTATCTGGCGCTCTCCGGCTCCGAAATGGAAAAGGCCGGGCGCAGTCTCGGGCTGAAGGTCGCGCTGGAAGGCTTCTGCGACCGCCAGTACGAAGAGGACGGCAATCTGACCTCGCGCAAGATTCCGGGCTCGGTCATCAAGGATCCGGCGGTTGCGACCAAGCAGGTTGTCGACATGGTGGTGAACAACACGATTACCACGCGCACCGGCAAGCAGATTCCCTGCAAGGTTCATTCGCTGTGCGTTCATGGTGACGAGCCGACCGCGGTCGCGCTGGCAAAGTCGGTGCGCGAAGGTCTCGAGAAGGCCGGTGTCAAACTGGTGCCGCTGACCGAAATGGCGCTCGACTGAACATTCCGCTGACGTTGCATCTGAAGAAGGGCCGGTTACATGAGCGCTAAGCCAAGCATTGCTATTCTCGGAGGCACTGGCGATCTCGGTTCAGGTCTCGCAAAGCGATGGCTTGCTGCGGGGTATTCCGTGGTCATTGGTTCGCGCTCGGCCGAGAAGGCGCAGGCCTTTGCCAAGGAGCTTGGCGGCGGTGCACGCGGTGACGACAATGTCGGCGCGGCGAAATCTGCCGACATCGTGGTGCTTGCGGTGCCGTTCGGCAGTCATGATGCGACATTGCGCGAGGTAAAGGACGCGGTGCAGGGCAAGATCGTGGTTGATGCGGCTGTGCCGCTGGTGCCGCCGAAGGTGTCGGTCGTGCAGCTTCCTCCCGAGGGTTCGGCGGCGCAGATCGCGCAAGCTCTGCTCGGCGAGGGTGTTAAAGTGGTTTCCGCGTTTCACAACGTCGGCGCCACGAAGCTGCATGCAGGCGGTCGCGCGGATTGCGACGTGCTCGTATTCGGTAACGACAAGGAATCCCGTGACGTCGTGATCGGACTGGCGAACGAAGTTGCCAGTGCCGGTATCGATGGCGGTGTGCTCGCCAATTCGGCTGCTGCGGAGGCATTGACGTCGGTTCTGATCGGAATCAATCGCCGTTACAAGGTTCCCGGTGCGGGCATCCGTATCACCGGGCTTTCTCCACCCGCTCCACAATGATCGTGCGCGATGGCGAAGAGCGTCACATATCATGCTGTACCCGGTATCCCGCTGATTGCTCCGGGCGATGATCTTGCTGCGCTCATCGTCGAGGCTCTGAACAAAGCGGAGCTTTCGCTGCTATCCGGCGACATCGTCGTTATCGCTCAGAAGGTCCTCTCAAAAGCAGAGAACCGCTACGTTGCATTGAAGGACGTTGTTCCTTCGGACAAGGCGCGCATGCTTGCCGATCAGGTCGGCAAGGACGCCCGTTACATCGAAGTCGTTCTTTCGGAATCCGACGAGATCGTGCGCCATCGCCCCAATGTCATGATCGTCGCGCATCGGCTTGGATTCGTGATGGCGAATGCCGGGATCGATCAATCGAACATCGAGCACGTCAACGGTGCGGAGCGCGTCCTGTTGTTGCCACGCGACCCGGATGGAGCAGCGGTGCAATTGAAGGCCAGGTTTGACGCCGCATTTGGCGCCAAGGTTGGCGTCATAATCAATGACAGTTTCGGGCGTCCGTGGCGCAACGGCGTTGTGGGTGTTGCGCTCGGTGCGGCGGGTCTGCCGTCCTTGCTCGACATGATCGGGCAGCCGGACATGTTTGGCCGCAAGATGCAGATGACCGAGATTGCGGTGGCCGATGAAATTGCCGCCGGAGCGTCGCTGGTGATGGGGCAGGCGGCCGAAGGTCTGCCGGTGGTTGTGGTGCGCGGTCTGACATTCGACGCAGCGCCGCGTTCTGCATCGGCGCTGGTGCGTCCTCGCGAACGGGACATGTTCCGATGAGCGTCCGATCATCATCGCTTCGTGGACGGCCGATCGTCGCGCTGTGCGGTGGCGTCGGTGGCGCCAAGCTGGCGCTGGGACTGGAGCGTCTCATCGGCAGCGACCTGACTGTGATCGTCAACACCGGCGACGATTTCGAGCATCTCGGCCTTCATGTCTCACCGGACATCGATACTGTTCTGTATACGCTTGGCGGGCTCAGCGACATCGAGCGGGGCTGGGGCAGGGCGGATGAGACTTGGAATTTTATGGAGTCGCTCGGTGGCCTTGGCGGCGAAACATGGTTCCGCCTCGGCGATCGTGATCTCGCCATGCACATCGAGCGCACGCGTGCACTGCGCGCCGGAGCGTCGCTCACGGATTTCACAACCGACATGGCGCGCCGACTCGGGATAGCCGCGCGGATTCTTCCCATGTCGGATGATCGCGTCGAGACCGTGGTAATGACAGCCGATGGGCCGCTGCCATTTCAGCGCTATTTCGTCGGCCTGCAATGCGCACCAGTGGTGAAACAGCTTGAGTTCAAGAATGCAGAGCGCGCCATTGCTTCCGATCAGGTTCTGGCAGCGCTCGGAAATCCGGATCTTGCGGCGGTCATCGTCTGCCCATCGAACCCCTATCTTAGCGTCGATCCCATTCTGGCCGTTTCGGATATTCGGAATGCTCTCGAGCGCGTGACCGCGCCTATTGTCGCGATCTCTCCGCTGATCGGTGGGCAGGCGGTGAAGGGGCCAACGGCAAAGATCATGACAGAACTGGGTATCTCGGCGGATTCCGTCGCGATTGCGCAGCACTATCGCCTTATCGACGGGCTGATCATCGATGAGACCGATCGTGGCGATGCTGGCAAAATCGATATGCCGGTGCATGTAACGTCTACCTGGATGCGAAGCCTGGAAGACCGTGACCGGCTTGCGGCCGATTGCCTGGACTTTGCCGCGCGGCTGCCCAAGAGAAGGAAGGTGACGTGATGGAAGCGTTTACTGAAAACCCTTCAAACGTCTGGGCTGTTGTCCCTGTTAAACGGCTGAGCCAGGCCAAGCAGCGGCTTTCGCCTGTGTTGTCGCGGAGCGAGCGGGTGACGCTTGCGCGGACGATGCTGCACGAAGTTCTGACGACACTGTGCGCCTCCGAACTTGCTGGCATTGTGGTCGTTACCAGCGACCCGATGGTAGCAAATCTTGCGTCGTTGTTCGATGCGCGGGTCGTCCACGATGGCACGGAAGCAGGTGTCAATGCGGCGGTTCAGCAGGGTTTGGAATCACTCGATGCAGCGGCAAGTGCACTGATTGTTCCGGCCGATGTGCCGTTTGCTACCGCAGGTGATCTGCAGGCGATCATCGCTGAACTTCACCACAATCCTGTGGTGTTGGCGCCGGCCTTGTCCGATGGCGGCACCAACGCTCTCGCCATGCGCGCGCCAGATATGATCGTGCCGAAATTCGGCGAGGACAGCTATCTGCGTCATCAGATGCAGTCACGGGCGAAGGGCTTTGCCTGCGGGGTCGTCAGCTCGGACGGCATCGGGCGGGATATCGATCGCCCACAGGACCTGGTCGCGCCGATCGCGAGCAGGAAGTATTCGCTGACCGCGGCGCTGCTCGCGGAACTGAACGTGCCGGCGCGCCTCGGTGTCGGCGCGCTGCCGCTTTGCGTGAGGCATATGTGATGACGGTCCTTTCTTTGTTGAAGGAATTTCCGCTGGACCACCGATTGAGCCGCGACGAGGCGTCCGAACTCATTCATGTGGGCGATCTCGATCAGCTTTTTGCCGCCGCTGCCGCACGGCGCGACGCTGTCCATGGGCATCAGGTATCGTATTCGCGTAAGGTCTTTATTCCGCTGACGCAGCTTTGCCGCGACGTTTGCCATTACTGCACCTTCGCGCATGCGCCGCGCAATGGCGAGAAGGCTTATCTCTCAATCGAGCAGATGGTTGCGATTGCGCAAGCAGGCAAGAAGGCCGGATGCAGGGAAGCGCTGTTCACCCTGGGGGACAAGCCTGAGTTGCGCTACCGCGTCGCTCGTGAAGAGCTGGACCGGCTGGGTCATCCCACCACGCTGTCATATTTGGCGGAAGCCGCGGCGGCGGTGTTCCGTGAGACCGGCCTGCTGCCGCACATCAATCCGGGCCTGATGAGCGGGGACGACATCGACGCCCTGCGGAAGGTGTCGGTCTCCCAAGGCATCATGCTGGAGAGCATCTCGGATCGCCTTGGCGAGAAGGGCAGGGCTCATCACGGCTCGCCGGACAAGATCCCGGCCGCCCGCCTCGCAACCATGCGGCTGGCCGGCGAGCGGAGCGTGCCGTTCACCTCCGGCATTCTGATCGGCATCGGCGAGACGCGGCAGGAGCGGATCGACTCGCTGCTGGCGCTGCGCGATCTCAATGATCAGCACGGACACATTCAGGAAATCATCGTCCAGAACTTCCGTCCCAAGCCTGGCACCCGGATGGCGGATGCTGCGTCACCGGATGTCGAGGACCATCTCTGGACGATCGCGATCGCACGGCTGATCTTCGAACCGCAGATGAACATTCAGGCGCCGCCGAACCTGAGCCCGGGGGCGCTGGGCAGGCTTGTAGCCTCCGGCATCAATGACTGGGGCGGGGTGTCGCCGGTCACGCCGGATCATGTCAATCCCGAAGCGCCATGGCCGCATCTGCGGCTTCTGGAAGCGGCAACCAGAGCGGCGGGCAAGGATCTCGTCGAACGCCTGGCGATCTACCCAGCTTACGCGCGCGACACCACCCGGTGGGTTGATGCGGGTCTGCGGACCGCGGTGCTCAATCACATCGACGGTGACGGCGCGCCTCGCGTCGATGACTGGTGCCCGGGCCACGTCGGGCATTTGCCTTCACGTGAACTCGGGTGGATTCAAAGAGCGCCATCGGTCACACCATCCGCGAACCTTGGACAGGTGTTGGCGAAAGCGCAGCGCGGAGTCACGCTGGGCGAAGCAGAAATCGTCAGTCTGTTTCGGGCGCGGGGTGATGACTTCGCGGCCATCTGCCGTGCGGCGGATGAACTACGCCGTGAGAAGAATGGCGACACGGTGAGCTATGTCGTCACGCGCAATATCAACTACACCAACATCTGCTCGTTCAAGTGCCAGTTCTGCGCCTTCTCCAAGGGCAAGATGAGCGAGAACCTGCGCGGCCGGCCATACGATCTGGAGATGAGCGAAGTCGCCGGCCGTGTGGTTGAGGCCTGGGAGCGCGGCGCATCCGAGGTGTGCATGCAGGGCGGGATTCATCCGTCCTATACCGGACAGAAGTATCTCGATATCTGCCGGACGGTGAAACAGGCTGTACCGCAGATGCACATGCATGCGTTCTCGCCGCTCGAGATTCATCAGGGCGCGCGGACGCTGGGGATGCCGGTGATCGCGTTCCTGCGCGAGCTGAAGGCGGCGGGCCTTGGCACATTGCCGGGCACCGCGGCCGAAATCCTCGACGATGAAGTCCGCGCCGTGCTGTGCGCCGACAAGATCAATACCCAGCAGTGGCTTGATGTGATGCGTGCCGCGCATACGGTGGGCTTCCGTTCGACCGCTACCATCATGTTCGGTCATATCGAAGGCTACCGGCACTGGGCGCGCCATCTGCTGCGCATCCGCAACCTGCAGGCCGACACCGGCGGCTTCACCGAGTTCGTGCCGCTGCCGTTCGTTCACATGGAGGCGCCGATCTATCTCAAGGGCCGCGCGCGGCCGGGCCCTACGTTCCGCGAAGCGATCCTGATGCATGCGGTCGCGCGGCTGGTGCTCCATCCGCACATCCCGAACATTCAGGCCTCCTGGGTGAAGCTCGGCGCCGAGGGCGTCCGGCAATGTCTCGCGGCCGGCGTCAACGATCTCGGCGGCACCCTGATGGACGAGAGCATTTCGCGCTCCGCCGGCGCCTCACACGGCCAGGAAATGACCCCCCAGGACATGGAGGCCATCATCCGCTCCGCAGGCCGAACCCCGAGGCAGCGGACGACATTGTATGCGGATGCCGAAGAGGCCGTCCGGCAACGTTCGTTCGATGCCGCCTCTGCGCGGATGGCAGGCAATAGCGAGAAAAACGTGCATGCCGCGAGTATTTCGTAGGATGGCTGGCGTCGGTCTGGACATCCTATTTTACTAACGTTAGTATCATTGAAATCGATGCAAGCCTGAAAGAAGCCTGACGATGTCTGCGGTCATCAATCCCGAAATAGTCGACAGCAAGCAGCGCGCGCGGGCGATCGCTCGGGTTCGTGAGCGCGGCGTGGTGATGCCGACGTTCTCACAGCTTGCCAAACCATCCAGCATTCCCGCCGCTGCGTCGAAGGGGCTGGCAAATGTTGCGCCGGATGAGCCGCATGCCGGAAATCTCTGGCGCGTCCATTGGTACAACGGGGCCGATCGGACCAGCCGGATCGACGTGCCGGGCTATCTCGTGCTCCCTGAATCGCTCACCGGTGTAAAGGCCCCCATTGTCGTGCTGCTCGGCCGGCGCTTTCCGATGATCGGCGCGCACAAGGTGCTGCCTGCCTATTCGGCGCTGGCAGCGCAGCTTGTGACGGGGCGTTTCGATCCGGAGCAGCAAAAGGCGATCTGGCCTTCGACGGGAAACTACTGCCGCGGCGGCGTCTCGGTCTCGCGCGTGCTCGGTTGTCGCGGCGTGGCTGTGCTGCCCGAAGGTATGAGCCGCGAGCGGTTTGAATGGCTCGAAAAGTGGGTTGCGCATCCGGATGATATCGTGCGCACACCGGGCACCGAGAGCAACGTCAAGGAAATTTACGACAAGTGCGCCGAACTCGCGCGCGATCCGCAGAATGTCATTCTCAACCAGTTCTCGGCGTTTTCGAATTACATCATTCACTACGCCTGCACGGGCAGCGCCGCGGAGCAGGCGTTTCTCGCGTTCAACGGTGGCGGCGGGCGCCGCCTCGCGGCCTTTGTGTCTGCGACAGGTTCGGCCGGCACTATTGCGGCGGGCGACTATCTGAAGACGCAGCATGGGACGAAGATTGCCGCGGTCGAGGCGCTTGAGTGTCCGACAATGCTGAACAACGGCTACGGCGAGCACAACATTCAGGGCATTGGCGACAAGCACATTCCCTTCATCCATAACGTGATGAATACCGACGTGGTGATCGGTGTCTCGGATCGCGTCACCGACAGTCTCAATTTGCTGTTCGGTTCGGACGTCGGTCGCAAGTATCTGCAAGGGCGTCAGAAGCTCGACAGCAAGCTGATTGCGGCGTTCGCGGATGTCGGCATTTCCGGCTTTGCCAACATTGTCGCGTCGATCAAGCTGGCGAAGCAGCTTCATTATGGGGCCGACGACGTCATTATCACCGTCGCCACCGACAGCGCGTCGCTTTACGACAGCGAGCGCGACAGCTATCGCGCGAAGCATTTCGCGTCGTTTGACGAAGTGAACGCGGGCGAAATTTTTGGCTCCTGCCTCGCGTCGGTCGCGACCGACAACGTCGTGGAATTGACCGATCAGTTGCGGCGGCAGGTTTTCAATCTCGGCTACTACACCTGGGTGGAGCAGCAGGGGGTTAGCGTTCAGGATTTCGAGCGCCGCAGGCACCAGTCGTTTTGGAATGATCTCGCATCGAGCCTTCCGGAATGGGATCGCTTGATCGAGGACTTCAACGTTGAGGCCTTCGGGCCGCAGTACAAGACCGAAATGGCAGGCAAGGCAGGGTCATGAGCGTAAGTCGGGATACCGTTCAGCCATATCAGAAGTTGCGGGAGAATCTCTCGCGCCGCGATCGCAGTCTTCGCGAGAAGGTGGTGACGCTCGAAGAAGCGGCGTCTTTCGTCAGCGACGGAGCCTCGGTGGGTATCGGCGGTTCGACCATCTCACGCACCCCGATGGCCATGATCTGGCAGTTGATCCGGGCGCGGAAGAAAGATCTCTCCTGTTCGCGCTGCATTATCTCGACTGACGGCGATCTGCTGCTGGGATCTGGCGCAGCCAATCACATCATTTCGAGCTGGTTCGCCCAGGGCATCCTGTGGGGCCTTTCGAAGGTGATGCGCCATCACGTTGAAGGTGGAACTGCGCGTTACGACGAATGGAGCCATATGGGTGTCGGTATGCGCTTCCGTGCCGGCGCGATGGGCGTTCCGTTCATGCCGATGCGTTCGATGCTGGGCTCTGATGTCGCCCGGATCCGGCCGGAAGCCAAGGAATTCGATTGTCCCTTTACGGGCGAGAAGGTGCTGCTGGTCCCTGCATTGAATCCCGATGTTGCTGTGATCCACGTACAGCGCTGCGATGCTTACGGCAATGCCCAGATCGATGGCTTGCAGTTTATGGATATCGATCTTGCGATGGCAGCCAACCGCGTGATCTTGACCACCGAGCGGATTGTTTCCAACGATCAGATCCGTCGCGCGCCTGACCAGACCAAGATTCCATTCTTCTGCGTCGATGCGGTGGTTGAGGTGCCTTATGGCTCCGCGCCCCACGAATGTTACGGCGTCTACGAGCCAATGATGAACCATCTCGATGCTTACGTGGCGCAGGTCAACGGCGATCCCGTCGGCGGAATGAAGAAGTATCTCGACGAATACGTCTATGGCCCGAAAACCTGGAACGATTTTCTCGCGAAGATCGGAATGGACGAGGTCGTGACGGCGAGCCGCAGGGGCAGGAGCATTTTCGATGACTGAACAGAATCGTCATACAGCTTCGGAGATGCTGGCGATCCTGAGTGCGCGCCAGCTTAAGGAAGGACAGGTCGTATTCGCCGGGATCGGCGTACCCCTGCTGGCAGCGACGCTCGCGCAGCGCCTGCGTTGCCCGGGCCTCACAATCCTTTTTGAAGGAGGCGTGATCGGCGCCTTTGTCGAGCCCGGCAAGTTGCCGCCATCGACCAATGACCAGCGCTGCACCAAGCGTGCCAACATGGTGCTGGGCAGCGCCGAAGTTCTGCTGCTATTGCAGCGTGGGTACGTCGATGTCGGTTTCATGGGCGGCGCGCAGATCGACAAATACGGAAATCTGAACTCATCCTTTATCGGCGATTCCGAAAAGCCGAAGACGCGGCTTCCGGGCACCGGCGGCGGCAACGATATTTCCAGCCTGACCAACATGATCGTTGCGATGAAGCACGAGAAGCGCCGGTTCGTCGATCAGGTGGATTTCATCACCAGCCCTGGTTTCATCCGCGGTGGAAAGTCCCGCGCTGAAAGCGGTCTGCCGGAAGGTGGCATGTTTCGCGTGATCACCGAGCTTGCGGTGTTCGGCTTCGATGAGACATCTCGCCGGATGAAGGTGCTTGCCCTCAATCCAGGCATCACGAAAGAACAGGTTCAGGACAACACCGGCTTCGATCTGATCTTCGACGATCAGGTCGGCGTTACAGAACCACCCACCGAGCACGAACTGACGACGCTGCGAATGCTCGATCCCGATCGTCTCTTCATCGCATAAGAAAAAAACGAGGAAGCAACATGACCTTACTGTCGAACACGTTCGGTATCGCCGCACGCAATTTTACCGCCTATCCCGAAATGCCGGACGCGAAAGCGCTGGTGGACTACGGTGTGCGCGTCGAAGAACTGGGCTACGATTCGCTCTGGGTCTGGGACCACATCCTTCTTGGCGTGGACCCGCACTTCCCGATTTTGGATTCGCTGACGACACTGACTGCGATTGCCGCGCGCACCAGCAAGATCAAGCTCGGCACCGGCATTCTCGTTTTGCCGCTGCGTAACCCGGTCGCTCTGGCCAAGCAGCTCTCCAGCATGGATCAGTTCTCTGGTGGCCGCCTGCTGATGGGCATGGCCTCGGGTTGGTACAAGCGCGAATTCGATGCCATGGGCATTCCGTTCGACAAGCGCGGCAAGCTGATGGATGAGAATCTGGAAATCATGCGGCGCCTGTGGTCGGAGCCGATGGTCGATGGAAAGTATCTGGCGCACGATATTTCAGCTGCGGTCATGTACCCCAAGCCGGCGCAACAGCCCACCCTGCCGATCCTCATCGGCGGCTACGTCGACAGGGTTCTTCAGCGCGCGGCGACCGTGGGCGACGGCTGGCTGACCTACTTCTATTCCCCGGAAGCATTCGCGAAATCATGGGCCAAGCTTCGCAATTTCGCGAAGGAAGGCGGCAAGGACCCAGACAAGCTCCTCAATGCCTCGCAGTTGCCGATCATGATCGGCCCGTCGAAGGCTGCGGTCAAAGACGAGATGATGGATTGGCTGAACAAGGAATGGGATTTCCCGGAACACAGCGATTGTTCGCGTGACAGCGCGATCATGGGGTCGGTGGACGAATGCGTCGAGCAGTTGAAGGCTCACCAGGCTGTCGGCGTTCAGAAGATCATCTTTGTGCCCTACAAGTACAGGATGGATCAGGTTGAAACGATTGCGAAGGAAATCATTCCAAGGCTGAGGGCGAAGTAACAACCGAAGCTGGAGCGGGCGATGCCCGATCACCTGTCATGATCAGTGCTTTTGATCTGTTCAAGATCGGGATCGGGCCGTCATCCTCTCACACGGTTGGTCCAATGAAGGCTGCTGCGGCCTTCATGGAAGCACTCGACAGATCCCAGCGCTCGCGATTGAGCCGGCTGAAAGTCACCTTGCTTGGGTCTCTTGCATGGACCGGTCGTGGTCATGGAACGGATAAGGCCGTGATGCTGGGTCTTTCTGGTCTTTCGCCGGAAACCGTCGATCCCGACGATGCGGACCGCCGCATCGGTGTCATTGCGACCACAACCAGACTGGTGCTGAAGGATGGAATGACGATCCATTTCGATCCGGTAAAGGATATCGTTTTCGATTTTGATGAACCGACGCCAGTTCATCCGAATACGCTTCGACTTGCGGCCTTCGATCAGGCTGGACATGAATTGCAGGCGCAAACCTGGTACTCGATCGGCGGCGGATTTGTTCAGCAGGAAGGCGAAGCTGGCTCGGCGGCGGAATCATCCGCTGCGATTCCATTCGATTACCGTAGCGCCGCTGAACTGATCGAAATGTGCGACAGTTCCGGTCTCTCGATCGCGCAGGTGGTGCTTGCCAACGAAACCGCATTTGCGGATGAAGCGTCCGTTTACGACCGCCTCGATCGTCTTACTTCGGTAATGTTCGACTGTATCGACCGCGGAATGCGCACCGATGGTCAGTTGCCGGGCGGCTTGAAAGTCAAGCGGCGCGCCCGCTCGCTGCATGCCCGGCTGCAGGCGTCCGAAAACCGTAACGTGCGGCATTCCATCGCAGCCATGGATTACGCGAGCCTGTACGCCATCGCCGTGAACGAAGAAAATGCGGCAGGAGGGCGGGTTGTCACTGCGCCAACCAATGGCGCTGCAGGCGTCATTCCTGCCGTGTTGAAATACTACACCGATCATTGCGAGGGCTCCTCCCGGGACGGCGCCAGGATTTTTCTCCTCACCAGCGCCGCGGTTGGCGGGTTGTGTAAGATGAATGCGTCGATCTCGGGCGCCGAAGTCGGGTGTCAGGGAGAGGTAGGTGTGGCATGCTCCATGGCTGCGGCCGGCCTGACAGCGGCATTGGGCGGCAGCAGCCGGCAGGTAGAAAATGCCGCGGAGATCGGGATGGAGCACCATCTCGGAATGACCTGCGATCCGATTGGCGGCCTCGTGCAAATTCCCTGCATTGAGCGTAATGCATTTGGCGCGGTAAAGGCCATTAATGCGGCGTCGCTGGCGCTGAGCGGCGATGGGTCGCATCACGTTACTTTGGACCAGGTAATCCGTACGATGCGGGATACCGGGGCCGATATGCAGACGAAATACAAGGAAACGTCGCGCGGAGGGCTTGCGGTCAGTGTGCCTGATTGCTGAAAGAACTTGACGGCGCGCGGCCTTTGCAGATGATACTAAGGTACTAAAAATAGGACTATCTGGTTTAGGGACGACAGTTAGATAAAAACATGCGGACAACTGGCACAAGCTTTGCTTAAAAAGACCTGATTTCCGCAACCAAACGGAGGAAATGGAAGATGGCGAAACATACCAAACTACTTGCGACAATCGCGTTGCTATCGGCAGGTGTTGCCGGTCAGGCAGCGGCCCAGACGATCAAGATCGGCGTGAACGAGCCGCTGACTGGACCGTTCGCGGCCTCGGGGACCTATGTGGTCAATGGCGCCAAGATTGCCGCTGATGAGATCAATTCCAAGGGTGGCATTCTCGGCAAGAAGATCGAGCTTGTCATCGAAGACAACAAGAGCAACCCGACCGAAGCTGCCGCAGTGGCTGAAAAGCTGATTACTGCCGACAAGGTGCCGGTTATCATGGGCGCCTGGGGATCGAGCCTGACGCTGGCGGTGATGCCGAAGCTGATGGAATACAAGGTCCCGATGGTGGTTGAGACGTCTTCGTCCGGCAAGATTACCACGACCGGCAATCCCTACATCTTCCGCATCTCGCCGCCGTCGTCAGTCGAAGCCGCGGCGTTCAAACCAATTCTTCCGAAGCTGTCGATCAAGAAGGCGGACTTCCTTGTCATCAACAACGACTGGGGTCGTGGCGCCGCTGAAGATTTCGGAAAAGTTTTGAAGGCTGACAACATTCAGGTTGGCCTCGTTGAGACGATGGACCAGTCCGCTCAAGATATGAGCGCCCAGTTGTCGAAAATTAAGGCAACAGACTCCGACACGATCATGGTGACGACTGCAGTCGAGCAGCTCACCCTGGTGCTGAAGCAGGCAACTGCGCTCGGCATCAAGAAGCAGATCGTGACAACCGGTGGCTCGCAGAATCCCGACCAGCTGATCGATCAGGCCGGCGTTGCTGCCAACGGAACGTTCCACTTGACCACGTTCGCGCCCTGGTATCCGGACGAGACGCCAAATCCGCCAGCGACCAAGTACTTCCTTGGCGAATGGAAAAAGCGCGGCTTCAACTTTGCTGGCGCGACCGAAAGCTTCCGCGGATATGACGGTATTCGCACGATCGCGGCTGCAATTGAAAAGGCAGGCAAGGCGGAGCCCGAGGCGATCGCTAGCGCATTGTGGCAGACGGAGCTGCTCGGCTTGAACGGCAAGATCAAGTTCGAGAAGCAGGGGCCCTCCGGTAAGGAGAGCGGGCAGAGCATGCCCAACGTCTACCTGATCAAGATCGACAACTCGAAGGTCGTTCTTCCAAAGCTGTAAGCAGAGCAGGCGCGGGCATCGTCGCGATGCCCGCACCTTTCCGCCCCAAAGCCACGGCGCTCCCGCCGAACGATGAGTTTTGACCTGGATAAGGCTCAATGACTGAATTCCTGCAACATATGATCAACATGCTGATCCTCGGCAGCACTTATGCGCTGCTTGGAATCGGCCTGACCCTGATCTTTGGCATCATGCGTGTGGTGAACTTCGCGCACGGCGAGCTTTATGCATTTGGCGCATACTTCGTCTACTTCATCGCGGTGATGCTCGGATTCAATTTCTTTCTCGCGCTGCTTTTTGCGATCGTCGCCGGATGTCTTCTCGGCGCGCTGATTGAGTTCGTTCTCCTTCGGCCAATGCGCGGCGCCGATATCGACACCACGATGCTGATCATGATCGGTGCGATGATTGTGATGCAGAACGCCGAGCAGTACGTGTGGGGTGGTGTTGCCAAGGCAGTCAATACGCCATTTCCGGAGACGCCGTTGACGATTGGCCCGTTCTCTGTGTCGTGGCTGAGACTTTTCGTCTTCTTTGCGGCGCTCGCGTTGATCGCTGTTTCATATTTCCTGATCAACCGCACCAAGCTGGGCAAGGCGATGCGTGCGACATTCCAGGATACCGACACGGCATCGCTGATGGGTGTCAACATTCAGGCAATCTACATGGCGACGTTTGCCATCGGTTCCGCGCTGGCCGCCGCTGCCGGTGCGTTGCTCGGGCCGGTCTATGTGATCTCGCCGCAGATGGGCAACATCGCATCGCTGAAGGCATTTGCTATCGTCATCCTCGGCGGTCTTGGCAGTATCGGCGGTGCAACCATCGGTGGCTTCATCCTCGCGTTCGCCGAGGAAATGGGCGCCGGATACATCTCATCGGGTTACCGGGACGCCATGGGCTTCCTGATTATCATCGCGGTCTTGCTGTTCAAACCGACCGGCCTCTTTGCACGATCGGAGCGCATTGGATGAAACGGCTTCTCCCCTGGATTGCGATTGTCGTATTCGCATCGGTTCCGTTGTGGCTCAAGGATCCGTATCTCCTGAACGCCTTTATCACGACGGGTATCTTCATCATCGCAGCCATGAGCCTCAATCTGCTGCTGGGTTACACCGGGCAGTTGAGTCTCGGTCACGTCGCCTTTTTCGGAATCGGCGCTTATGTCAGCGCGCTGACAGCGCTCGGGTTCGATGTCGAGTTGATCGGCGGCATTCGCGTCGTTCATGAGCCATGGCCAGTCTGGCTTGGCTTCGTCATCGCCGTACTCGTGTCCGGCCTGTGCGGATACATTGTCGGTAAACTGTCGTTCCGGGTTCGCGGCGCCTACTTTGTGATCGTGACGATCAGTTTTGCGGAGGTCGTGCGCCTAGTGGCGCTAAATTGGGTGGAACTGACTCAAGGCCCGCTTGCGCTGACCTCCATTCCTCCCATGACGCTTGGACTTCCGGGGCTTGGCTATTTCGATTTCTTCAGCAAGCAATCGAACTACTATCTCGTCCTCGCCGTTGTCGTCATCTCCTACATCATCATCAGCCGTCTGGTGAATTCGCGGGTCGGGCGCGCGATGGTGGCGTTGAAGGAAAACGAGTCGCTGGCGGTTTCCGTCGGCATCGACGTCACGCGTTATCTGATATTGGCGGCCGTGGTGTCTGCCGGCATAGCCGGTGCTGCGGGAAGTCTGTATGCGCACTATCTGAAGATCATAGATCCCGATGTCTTCCTCTTTCTCTACACTGTGACCATGGTGATCATGGTGATTACAGGCGGAAAGGGAACGCTGGCTGGTCCTCTCGTGGGTGGATTGATTTTCGGCTTCATCCCGGTTGTCGCCCGCTCGTTCGCAGCCCCTGAGATTCAGTGGATTCTCTACGGACTGTTCATGATCCTGATCGTGTTCGTACTGCCGCAGGGGATCGTTCCGGCCATCGAGAAATGGTTCGGGGTTGATGAAACCAAGGATAGCGCCGTTGCTCCGGAAGCCAAGATGCAGGATGCGCCATGATGCAGGCACAAGCAACCAAGGTTCAAGCAGCCAAGACGTTACCAGCGCTTTCGATTGAGCATATCGCGGTTCATTTCGGTGGCCTCGTTGCGATCTCGGATATGAACTTCGTCGTCAACGAAGGCGAAGTCGTCAGCCTGATCGGGCCGAACGGCGCAGGAAAAACGACGGCGTTCAATGTTATCACCGGCTTTCTGCGGCCGACAAAGGGCGAGGTCATCTATCGCGGGACGTCGCTGAACAATCTGAAGCCGCACGAGGTTACGGCGTTGGGTCTGGTGCGCACCTTCCAGCGGACCAGCGTGTTCCAGAGCGTCAGCGTATTTGAGAACGTCATGATCGGCCTGCATCGCCGCGGTCGCTCGCGGCTGTGGGATACATTGCTAGCGCTGCCGCGGGAGCGGGAATCAGAAAAGGAACTGCGTGAAAGGACTGCCGAGATCCTAGCGCTGGTCGGCATTGAGCGCCGTTCGCGCGAGCTGGCAGGCTCGCTCGCCTATGGCGATCAACGGCTCCTGGGTGTGGCATTGGCTCTGGCCGCAGATCCTTCGATGCTGCTGCTCGATGAACCCGTATCCGGCATGAACGCAACCGAGACAGCGCGGTTTATGCAGTTGCTCGACAAGCTGCGTGGCCTCGGTGTCACGATCCTGCTCGTTGAGCATGATATGCCGATGGTGATGGGCGTGTCGGATCGCATTGTCGTCTTGAACTACGGCCGGATCATTGCCGAGGGCCCACCGTCGGCAATTCAGGGCAATCCTGAAGTTATTCGTGCTTATCTCGGGCAAGGAGCAAAGAAACGTGCTAGAGATTAGCGATCTTGTTTGCCGTTACGGCAAGGTTGAAGCGATCAAAGGGATCTCTCTCTCGATCAAGCAGGGGCAGCTTGTCGCGCTGATCGGCGCGAACGGGGCCGGGAAGAGCACGACGCTGCGCTCCATTTCCGGAATCCTGCCGTCGGCCTCCGGCCGTATGATCTTCGAAGGGGAGGACATCACGCGCTGCTCTGCGCGCGAGATTCTTGCCCGGGGTATTGCCCATTGTCCGGAAGGACGCCGGGTTTTTCCCGATATGACGGTCGAGGAGAACCTCGACATGGGCGCGTATCTCAGACGAGATACTGATGGCGTTGCTGAGGACCGCGACCGGGTGCTCACGCAGTTCCCCCGGCTTGCGGAGCGCCGCAGTCAAGTCGCAGGAACGCTGTCGGGTGGTGAGCAACAGATGCTTGCGATCGGGCGCGCGATTATGTCCAAGCCGAAACTCATGATGTTCGATGAGCCGTCTCTGGGACTCGCTCCTAATATTGTAGAGCAGGTGTTTGAGATCATTGACGGCATTCGTAAGTCAGGCACCACGGTGCTGATGGTTGAACAGAATGCCTACTCAGCGCTGGATATGTGCGACTATGCTTATCTGATGGAAGCTGGATCGATCGTGCTCTCGGGTCGCGGAGAAGAACTGATCGACGACAAGCACATTCGTGAGGCGTATCTGGGCGGTTGACGCTCTAGCAGCGCGTTTGCATGCGCCAGCCCTCTGCGGACAGAAAATCGCCGCGCTCCTTCATTGGAGCGCGGCGAAAATTTTGGTGGGTGGTCTTAGCTGGCGCGATTCTGGGTTGATTCGCGGCGAATGCCGCCCGCCGTTTCCTCGCGCTTCACTTCTGGGAACAGCCACATCGCAAACACCATAAAGACTCCGAGGAAGGCCACCAGATACTGAATTCGATCATGGCCAAGCGTGTGCTGAATATGGAAGGCTATAGTCGCCACAACGACAACGACCAAAGATAGCGCCAACTTGATCTTTACGGGCATCGATTGCTCCTTTGGCTGTGTGGATGGAACGTTACGACAGGATTGCGAGTGCTGAACCGCCGACCTTGGCAAGTATGGCCAGCGCCAGGACTTGAATGCCAACGAGGACGGATAGCTCGACCGTCGCGCTGCGCAGAGGCCATCGCCATTCCTCGAACAGCGCCGGCGTGAACAGGAAGATAAGGCCGCTGACGACAATCAGCGTGCTCCATTGCAGTTCGGCGTATCCATAGAGTCCGGTACCGGCCATCAGCATCGCCAGCAGAACAACATTGCCAAGACTCAGCAAGATCGTGGGGAGCGATCTTGCTGTATCTGGATGGGTATCGAGCGGAAACTTCCCGGCGACAATGAGGAATGCGATACCGCACACGGTTGCAAACCCCGCAAACCAGATCAGCGACAACCAGTTCGGCTCGATACTGCTCATGTCGTGCCTCCGAATTTTGACCGCACTTACTCGGCCGGTGTTGCAAAACCCGGATTCTGGCCGGCGATATCGGGTTTCGGTGTGCGAGAGGTTTTACGCATATTCTTGCGGATATAGCGGGTATCGTAGCCGTTGAAGATGTGGCCGATCAGTCCACGATCGAGATCGGAGGTGCCAAACAGCCAGTCCATTACGGGAAAAGTCAGATTCATGTTCCTCTCCATCATGATCGACTGATTATGATGGGCAGCATGATGACGCCGGATCGTGTTTACGAATGGCATATTGCGAACGAACCAGTTTTCATCGACGTGGCAGCAGAAGTGCATGAACTCATAAATAAGATACATCGATGTCGTGGTGCAGATCAGCAGCCAGCCGACATTCGGTGACGCAAGCCAGCCCAGCACCAGCGCCGGCGGAATGGACATCAGTGTGAAGGTGACGAGAGCGTAGGGCGGAAAGAATGTCACGCGCCAGTCGTTGTGGTCAGCAAAGCGCATCTCTTCTTCGGTGAAGAATTGATGATGCATCAAGGTGTGGCGGTTGTAGATCGCGCGGAATGCCTTGATCTGTGATGGCCGGTGCATGACGAAACGGTGAATCCACCATTCAAAGAAGTTGGCTGCCAGGAAGGTGATCGGCACGATCAACCATTCCCACCAGCGCACAGCGCTGATGTTGGCGACATAGACCGAGAGGGCGGTGAACCCAATCACATAGATGACAAAGGCGTGAAGCCAGCCGTTGTACCAGCCAGCGATGCGATCTCTGTAGGTGGCCCGGTATTTCCGCTGCCGGTCGGTCATTGGGCTGGATGTCAGTTCCATGGCGCAATCTCCGTCATTTTTTAAGCGGCCGGCAATATCGTCCAGCCTTCGCCTTCTAACATATCACTAATCTATTAGTTCGGCAACCGAGCGCTGCGGCGTTGTTGCACGCAAAAAGGGCTTGCTGAAATGCGTCTGATATATTTATGGTATGGCAATAGCGCACGACAGATGCGCATGATTGACATGGGAGGACACCAAATGAAGATCACCCGTCGTGCCTTTTCCAGGCTTGCCGGCGCTGGCGTCGCTGCTGCAGCGGCGCCCCGGCTGTTCGCTCCGGCCATCGCGCAAGAGAAACCATTCAAAATCGGCATCATCGCACCGCGTTCCGGCGTGGCCGGAACCGCCGGGGAATGCGGAATCCGGGCCGTGCAATGGGCCGCGGAGCGTATGAACAAGGAAGGTGGAATTGCCGGGCGCAAGTTCGAGCTTGTCATCGAGGAAGAGACCAATCCGAAGGATACAATCGAGCGATTCCGTCGGCTGGTACTGCAGGAGAAGGTCGAAAGCGTTCATGGACTGATCTCGACCGGCGTCAGCCTTGGCGTTGCTCCGGTTGCGGAAGAGGAGCAGTCGCTCCTGGTGATGTGGGACGGCACGACGCAGGACGGCGTCAAGGAAGTGATGCCGAAGTCGCGTTACGTGTTTCGCTCGACGGACAACGAATGCGAGGCGGTGATGGCGTCGCTGCTCGCGGTCAAGCACTTCAAGGGCAAGTTCAAGCGCGTCGCAGGGATCAATCCGGATTACTCTTACGGCCGCAATAACTGGGAAGCCTTCCGGCAGATCCTTGCGCGTTATGGTGTGGAGGCTGAGTTCGTCGCCGAGCAGTGGCCAAAAGTCGGTACGCTAGATCTGACATCGCACATCGCCGCTCTCAAGGCCGCAAAGCCTGACTTGATTTTCTCGTCGATGTTGTTCGCCGATCTGCCGGTATTTATGAAGCAGGGTGCGGCAGCGGGCTTGTTTGATGGTGTAAAGGTGGTGCTGCCGGCGGCCGGGTGGCAACTCAACCAGCTTAAAAAGGAGTTCATGCCTGAAGGCGTGATCTTCGGTCACAACACCCTCTATTTCGATCATCCGCAGGCATCGCCGCTGCAAAAGGCATTCGTCCAGGATTATATGGATCGCTACAAGGAGGCGCCGCACTGGGAGGCGGACCGGGCCTATTTCGCACTGGCGAGTTACAAGGCGGGTGTTGAAGCTGCGCAGAAGGCAGCGAAGAAATGGCCAACGCCTGATATGGTCGCTGAGGCGATGCCCGGCCTCGAGGTTGAGAGTCTCGGCGGCAAGGGTCGTTTCCGCAAGGACAAGATTGCGGAACAGGTATTTTACCAAGGGCCGTCGACAAACACGAACAAGTACGACTTTCCGACACTGGCCTCGATCGACACCTTCCAGGCCGATCAGTTGCAAAAGCCCCCGGGTGCTGACTTCTGGGAATGGATCAAGACCGCCAAGATGCCTGTCTGAGCCATGACGGCGATTGTCGATATCATTCTCGGCGGGACATTCCACGCCGCCATCTTGTTTCTAGTGGCGGCGGGGCTTCAGCTCGTGTTCGGCGTGCAGCAGATTGTCAATCTCGCTTGCGGCTCCTTCTATGCCTTGGGCGCCTACTTCGGGATTACGGCAGTTGCAATTGCGATGAAGTTCGGGCTGCCGCCACTCATGTTCTTTCCCGTGCTCATTCTTGCGGGACTCGTGATTGGCCTGGTTGGGCTGCCCATTGAGCGCGTACTGCGGACAATCTACCGCCGGGATGAGAGCTATCAGTTGCTGCTCACCTTCGGCCTGCTACTGATGTTTCAGGATGTCTTCCGCTTCACATGGGGCGCGACGCCGCGCACCATGGATAACGCTTACATGATCTACGGCACGACCCATGTCGCGGGAGTGCAGATTCCCACCTACAATCTGCTGGTGATCGCGGCGAGTATCGGCATCGCTGCCGCGCTTGGGTTGTTCCTGCAGCGTACGAAGACTGGCCGTATTGTGCGGGCGACCGCGGAAAACCGCGACATGGCCGAAGGCCTCGGCGTTAATGCTTCGAAAATCTTCGCGCTGGTCTTTACGGTGGGTTGCATGCTCGGAACGGTCGGGGGTGCACTCGTGGTGCCATCCAGCGCCGCCTCGCTCGACATGGCGGTTGAGCTCGTTGTGGAGGCATTTGCCGTTGTCGTCATTGGCGGGCTGGGCAGCATGCGCGGTGCGCTTGTCGGCGCGCTCATTGTCGGGCTGATGCGGGCAGCATCGATCTCGATCATGCCGGAAATGGAGCTTCTGTCGGTCTATCTCGTTGTTGTCGCGGCGCTCATTCTCAGGCCCGCGGGACTGTTTGGGAAGGTGGCAGCATGAGTGAGCAATCCATCGATCTGTCGCTCTCCGCGACGGGGCGTCGGGCAATGCCGCGCATCAAGGGCCTTTGGGTCTTTTTCGGGTTGATCGCACTCATGGCCTTGCTGCCGCTAGTGGCTTCGCCGTACGCACTTCTGCTGCTAGTGCCGTTCTTTGCCTATGCAATCGCGCTGTTTGGATTCAATCTCCTGTTCGGTACGACGGGGCTGCTGTCGTTCGGTCATGCCCTTTTTCTTGGTGTCGGCGCGTATACGGCATCGACGCTGACCTCAAAACTCGGCGTCCTGAGTTTCGAACTGATCGTTTTGACCAGTGCGGCAGTTTCCGCGCTTGTCGCGCTTGTAATCGGCGGTCTCTGCGTTCGCTATACTCGTATCTTCTTCGGCATGCTGACGCTGGCCTTCGGCATGCTGTTTCATTCTTTCTTGTTCAAGTTCTACAGCGTTACCGGCGGCGATCAGGGAATGCGCGTGCTGCGTCCACTGTTGCTCGGTATGGAATGGCGCGGGGGCAAGACCGCATTTCTCACGGGGCCGTTCTACTATTATGTGCTGGTGTTGCTGGCTTTGCTTGGAATGACAATGTGGCGAATTACCCAGTCACCATTCGGGCTCCATCTTAAGGCAGTTCGAGAAAATGCGGGCAAGGCGGCTTATGTAGGTGTGCAAATCTTCCGTATGCGCCTTGCCGCGTTTGTGATCTCAGCGGTTTATGGCGGCATCGGCGGGACGATACTCGCGATCACCACTGGCTTGGCTGATCCCGAACTCGCGTATTGGACCCACTCGGGCAACCTTGTCTTCATGGCAGTTCTTGGAGGAAGCGGGACTTTCGTCGGCCCAGCCATCGGGGCGCTGGCTTTTGTGCTGTTGCAGGATTTCGTGATGGCGATCACGCAATACTGGCGCTTCGTGATGGGCGGCGTCCTGGTGCTGCTTGTCATCTTCCTGCCGCAGGGACTGTCTGGGGCGATCGGGATGCTTGTTTCCCGCAAGACGGAGGACAGGTAATGATCCAGCCCAGCGCGCGGTCGGACGTTCAATCGCCATTGTTCGAGACCATTGGTGTTTCCAAACACTACGGCGCCTACAGAGCGCTACAGGACGTCTCCTTTCACGTCGCAGACGGCGAGTTCGTTTCGATTGTTGGCCCAAACGGCGCGGGCAAGACAACGCTTGTTAACGTTGTCACTGGCCTGCTGCGGCCAACCATTGGCGAAGTTCGCTTCCTAGGCAATGATATTGCCGGTGTGGGACCTGTCGAACTGGCCCGGCGCGGCATGTCGCGAGCCTTCCAACTCGTGAACATATTTCCAGCGCTGACCGTGCGCGAAACCCTTGCGGTTGCCGTCGCTTCTCGGCTGCACCGCATAGCCAATCCATTCCGTTCGCTGTCAAAGGACAGCGAGCTCCAAGCTGACGTGGAGCGCGTGGCGGAAGTTCTCGGGCTTCGCGCCAAACTGGATACGATTGCGTCAACTCTGTCCCAGGGTGAGAAGAAGCTGCTGGATATTGCCAGCGCATTCGCACTTAATCCGAAGGTGATTCTGCTGGATGAGCCGACGAGCGGTGTCTCGACAGGCGACAAGCACTCCATCATGGAGGTGCTGGTGTCGGCGGCGAAGGCGGCGGGCGTGCGCGCCATTGTTCAGGTCGAGCATGATATGGATCTCGTCGCGCGCTACTCGCACCGGATTGTCGCTCTGCAGGAGGGCAGGGTGCTGGCCGACATGCCGCCCGACCGGTTTTTCGCCGATCCGGAAATGATCTCTGCGGTGGTGGGAACGCGGCCGCCGACCTTGAGAAGGGCCTCGTGATGCTCGAACTTTCGAATGTTAAAGTCGATATTCAGGGAAGCCGCATTCTCAACGGCATCAGTCTGTCGGTTGCAGCGGGCGAGCTTGTCTGTCTCGTTGGCCGTAACGGTGCCGGCAAGACCACAACGTTCCGCAGCATTATGGGCTATCGCCGTCCGCTGTCCGGGGACATCACCTTCGATGGTGCCAGTCTGACGAAGCTTCCGACGTGGCGGATCGCGCAAAGTGGCATCGGGTTCTCGCCTGAGGAGTCAGAAGTTTACGCTGATCTGACCGTGGCCGAGAATATCGAACTCTCGACATGGACACGGCCGGGTGGGCGATCTGCTTACCAGCGTATCGAGGAAGCCTATACGGTCTTCCCGAAGCTGCGGCAGTATCTTGCCCGCGGCGGCGCTCAACTTTCAGGTGGCGAGCGCAAGATGGTGTCCATTGCGCGTGCGCTGACGCTTGATCCGAAGCTTCTGTTGCTCGACGAACCGTTCGAGGGGCTGTCGCCGGCGATTATTCCGCTGATCGCAGAGGGCGTGGCGTCGATCCGCGCGATGGGAAAGGGCGTACTGATGGCGGAATCGAATGTTCATCACATCCCCGATTATGTCGATCGCCTCTATGTGCTTGAGCGCGGTGAATTGATGTTTTCCGGATCGCTGGCCGAAGCGCGCCGTGATCGCGATGTGATGCGCGTGATCGCCGGCGAGGTGGAAGTGACGCACTAGCCTGATGACCGGGCGCCGAGTGGAGAGAGCAAGATGAAACATTATGTGGGCGACCGGACGATCGACGGAGTGAAGGTAACCGTCGACGGTGTACCGTTGAATCCCCGGATCGAGGTGATGGAATTCAGCAAGAACGGCTTTGAATGGAGCTACGAGGGACCAGAGCCGCGCCAGCTCGCACTGGCCTTGCTTGCCGAGCATCTCGGTGACGCGGGTGCCGCCAAGACGGCGGTCGAGCCGTTCATGCGAGAGGTGGTCGCGAACTTTGGCAACGAATGGGAAATGACGTCATCGGATATCGATCTTGCGCTCAAGTCGCTCGGCGGCTCCGGCAAGGCGGTTGCATAGATGCCGCTCCAGTACCGCGCGGCTATTCTTCACGCCGCGAAAACACCGCTCTCCGTTGAGACTGTTACGGCAACCGTATTGAAGCCCACTGACGTTCTGGTGCGAATTCGTGCAGCGGGGTTGTGTCATACCGATCTTGAGGTAATCGAGGGATCGTTACGCTTTCCGATGCCGATTGTGCTCGGTCACGAAGCCGCTGGTGTCGTTGAGGACGTCGGCTCCGACGCGCGCGGCGTAAAGAAGGGTGATCACGTCGTACTGTCGTGGAATCCGCATTGCGGGCACTGCTTTTATTGCGATCGCGATTTGCCGATCGTTTGCGAGGAATATCTCGGCGAAGGTCCAAAGGCGAAGGCATTTGACGGCGAAAGCCGTGCCAGGCTTGCGGATGGCCGCGATCTTCAGCAGCTGATGTTTGTTGGATCCTTCGGTGAGTATTGCATTGTACCGGATCAGCAGGCGATTGCCGTGCCGAAGGAAATTCCTCTCGACCGTGCCTGCCTGATCGGCTGCGGGGTGATGACCGGTGTAGGCGCTGCGTTGAATCTGGATGCTATCAAGTATGGCGATACGGTCATGGTGATCGGTTGTGGCGCGGTGGGGTTGGCCGCGGTCCAAGGGGCGAGGTTAGCGGGAGCGGGGGCGATTATCGCGGCAGATCTCGATCCCGCAAAGCTCGCATTGGCGATGACACTTGGTGCAACCCACGCTGTTAATGCTTCAAATGATGATCCTGTCGCCGCAGCAAAGAGCGAGACCTGCGGACGGGGCGTTGATGTCGTAATCGAATCTGCCGGCAGCCTCGCAGCGTTCCGCGTTACCGCGGAGGCGGTGCGTCCGGGCGGCAATGTGATATGGCTTGGCAAGGTCGACGTGCAGCAGGACGTGGCGTTTCGCTGGGGGTCCCTGATGCAGGAAAAGCGCATTCGTCGCGTCAGTTACGGCAATGCGCGGCCTCATCGCGATTTTCCGATGTTAGCCCGCGCCTATCTCGACGGATCATTAATGCTCGATGATCTGATCTCACGCCGCATTTCTCTGAACGAGATCAATGCGGGCTTCGACGCACTGAAACGCGGCGAAACCATTCGCAGCGTTGTGATGTTTGATTGAGATGGAATCAGGTATCAAGCGTTTTGCGCGCGAAATCTTCGATATAGTCGATTAGCTTGTCGGACGCGGCGGCCGCCATTTTGGGCTTCTTTCCGGCCACGGCTTCCGCGACCGCTGCATGCAGCTTGGCGGCCAGCGGGAGATCCGCCACTTCCTGATAGTGTTGATACCAGAAGCGGCGGGAGAGGGCGTTCATGAGTCCCATTGAACGCCGGGCGAATTCATTGCGAGCAGTTGTTGCGATCAGAAGGTTGAATTTCTGATCGAGGCGCATAAATTCCATGTCGTCCGCCTGGGCCGCTGCCTTGAGCATTCCGCGCGCCACTTCCGCGAACTCCTGGCGTTCTTCAGGAGTGGCGCGTTCGGCTGCCAGCCTCGCCATTAACCTTTCAAGTTCGCGGCGTACTTCGAGCAATCGCAGTTGCAGCCTCAGATTGATCTCCGAGACCATGATCCCACGCCTCGGCATGATCACGACGAGGCCGTCACGCGCGAGGCGTTGCAGCGCTTCCCGAATCGGGGTTCGGCCGATCTTTAATTTCAATGCGAGAGTATGTTCGGACAGGATGGTGCCGGGGGTTAGTTGAAGGGTGACAATCATCTCCTCGAGTTCTCGATAGGCGCGATCTGTCAGAGTTCCGTCATCGATCTCCGGATTTGGCACCTCGCGTTTTGTAACCTTCTTGGATTTCAACTCGTTCCCCGTGAGGCATGAACCGTTCCGACCGTCCCAAGCATATATTCGTAGTATATCAATGACAAGAACCTGCAGTTGGAAGGTCTAGCAAGTGAGATCTGAAGGCCGACCAAAGGCGCCATGCTCGCGCAAAGAAATAGCATAAGCGATTTTAGAGTCCTTCATTAGCCGATGTTTGGTCGACTGCACACGGATAGCTAAGCGGCAGCTGTTGTGCAATTTCTGTTGTTGGCAAGCTTTCTTTAGGATGACATCGCCGGTTATCGTCGATCCTTCGGGTTGCATGATACTGGCGGTCTTCATAAATGCGCGATAACCTGCGCGTTCGACAGGAATGAAAACACTGATCGAGTGCTTGGACAACGATGTCGGGGGCTTGCGATGCGATCGAAAGTGTTAGCGGGTAGTTTCTGGCGAGCCAGATGGAGCAAATCACTTCTGGTGGGTGCTGCAGCTGTGTTTGGGGTCGTTCTGACCGGTTGCGAGAAGCCAGCTCAACCACCCGCCGCGAGCGCGCCACCGGTCACGGTCGCCCACCCGACCAAGCGGACTGTAACCGACTGGGACGAGTTCACCGGGCGTTTCGATGCTATTGAGCAGGTTCAGGTCCGCGCCCGCGTTACCGGCTTCGTCATGAGCGTTGAGTTCAAAGATGGGGCCCTCGTCAAGGCCGGGGAGTTACTCTACGTCATTGATCCTCGGCAGTATCAGGCAGTTGCAGAGCAGGCCAAGGGGCAACTTGCTGATGCGAAAGCGAAGATTGAATTGGCGGAGCGTGAGCTGTCGCGCGCGGAGGCGCTGATAAAGACGCAGGCTGTTGCCGAGTCCATTGTCGATCAGCGCCGCCAGCAGCTTCAGTCGGCTCAAGCAGCGGCAATGCAAGCAGAAGGCGCATTGCAGCGCGCCGATCTCGATGTTGAATTTACCAAGGTACGAGCGCCGATCGACGGGCGGGTCAGCCGTCACCTTGTAACGGTCGGTAATCTTGTGCAGGGAAGCGAAAGTGGCGCGACGCTGCTGACGTCCATCGTCTCGCTCGACCCGATTCACGTCTATTTTGACATGGATGAATCGATTTACATCAGAAACAGCAAATTATGGTTTGAAGGAAAACGGCCGAGCTCGCGCGATACTGCCAATCCTGTTCAGATCATTCTTTCCGGTGATACCAAACCGTCGCGCGAAGGAGCGATGGACTTTCTGGATAACCGGCTTGATGTGGGCACGGGAACGTTGCGTGGCCGGGCCCTGGTCCAAAATCAGGATCTGTCGATTCTGCCAGGCCAGTTTGCACGCGTCCGCGTGCTCGGCAGTTCTCCCTATGAAGCCTTGCTCTTGCCCGATACCGCCATTGCCACTGATCAGTCGCGCAAGATTGTTTTCGTCGTCAAGGCGGACGATACGGTTGAAGCGAGGCCGGTCACGCTTGGCCCGCTGGACGATGGTTTAAGGGTCATCCGGGAGGGTCTGAAGGCTGACGATCGGGTCATCGTCGAGGGGCTTCAGCGCGCGCGGATAGGCGCAAAAGTGGCGCCACACCCACCCGCAGCCAGCGGTGGTGGCAAGCCATGAATCTTGGACGCCTCTCTATCAACCAACCAATTCTGGCAATGGTTTTGTCGATCGTGCTGCTCATTGTGGGGGCGATCGCATACACGACCCTGCCGGTGGCGGAGTATCCACAAGTCGCGCCTCCAACGGTTGTTGTCACAACACAGTATCCGGGAGCTTCCGCGCAGACCGTTTCCGACACGGTGGCGACGCCGATTGAGCAAGAGATCAACGGCGTTGAGGATATGGAATATATCTATAGTCAGGCAACGTCGAACGGTCAGTTGAATATCACCGTCACGTTCAAGCTCGGCACCGATCTCGATAAGGCCCAGGTGCTGGTACAGAACCGGGTCGCCATAGCGCAGCCACGGTTACCCGAAGAGGTTCAACGCAACGGCGTCGTCACACGTAAGAACAGCCCAGACTTGCTGATGGTCGTATTCATGCTGTCGCCCGACGACACTTACGATCAGCTCTATATTTCCAACTATGCGTTACGGCAGGTTCGTGACCAGCTGCTGCGGCTTGACGGCATCGGCGACATCCAGATCTTCGGAGCACGTGATTATTCGATGCGGTTGTGGCTCGATCCAGAGAAGGTCGCCACACTTGGAATGACGGCGGGTGATGTCCTCGCGGCTATCCGTGCGCAGAATTTGCAAATCGCGGGGGGGCAGGTTGCAGAGCCGCCAATCGCCGATCGTGCTTTTCAGCCAAACCTGACCTTCACCGGGAGACTACGAGACCCTCAACAATTTGAGAACATCGTCATCAAGGCTGGTGCGGATGGCCGTACGGTGCGTCTGCGCGACGTGGCGAGGATCGAACTTGGGGCGCTGTCTTACACGACCAATAGTTTTTTGCTTCGCAAATCGGCGGTTGCGATGCTGGTGTCGCAGCGGCCGGGATCTAACGCCCTCGCTACAGCCAAGAATATTTCGGACGCCATGGTCCGGCTGAAGGCGGATTTCCCCAAGGGATTGGCGTATAATATTGGCTATAATCCGACCGAGTTCATCGCCCAGTCTGTCAGCGAACTGATCAAGACTATTTATGAAGCGATGATTCTGGTCGTCGTCGTGGTGTTGATCTTCCTGCAGGGGTGGCGGCCAGCAATTATTCCCATCCTGGCAATACCCGTCTCACTGGTGGGTACCTTTGCCGTTATGGCGGCGCTTGGATTTTCCATCAACAATCTGACATTGTTTGGTCTCGTTCTCGCTGTGGGCATAGTGGTCGACGACGCTATTGTCGTGGTCGAAAATGTGGAACGGCATCTGGCGGCGGGTGTAAGCCGGCGGGAAGCTGCGTTACTGACGATGCAGGAAGTTGGCGGCGCGCTGGTTTCGATCGCTCTCGTTCTGTGCGCGGTGTTTGTTCCCACTGCATTCCTCGGTGGTATTTCGGGGCAATTCTTCCAGCAGTTCGCTGTGACGATAGCGGTAGCGACTGCAATTTCATGCTTCTGTTCACTAACGCTTTCTCCCGCGCTGGCGTCGCTGATTTTGCGTCCGCATGAAGAAAGTAAGAAGCCGGCGAGCTGGAATTTTATCGCGCGCGGATGGGAGAAGTTCATCGGGGTCTTCAACCGCGGCTTTGACCGGTTGTCACACGGCTATGGAAGTGCCGCTGGCTTTGTGATTCGGCATTCGGTTGTGATGTTGATTGCATATCTGGTTCTGATTGCATCGGCGGTCTGGCTGATTGTGACTACGCCGCAAGGGTTCATCCCGGCGCAGGACCGTGGATATGTAATTGTTTCGGTGCAGTTGCCCGGTGCAGCCTCTTTGGCGCGCACGACGGAAATTGTTCGTCAGATTGAAAAGATCGCGCTCGACACACCGGGGATCGTTCGCGTGCCTTCATTTGCCGGGTTCTCGGGGGCAACCCGCACTCAGTCCAGCAATGCGGCCGCATTGTTTCCGGTATTCGAGGACCCGGAAATCCGGTTGAAGAAGGGGCTTTCCGCGACGGTGATCACTGCGGAGCTGCGGAAGCGGCTATCGGTTATCGAGGGAGCCTTCATTATCGTTGTGCCGCCACCTGCTGTTCCGGGCATTGGCACCGGTGGCGGCTTTGCGATGCGTGTACAGGATCGTCAGGGGCGGGGACCTGAGTTGCTGGCTGCGGCAACCGACGAACTGGTGGCTGCCGCTCGCAAGGCGCGAGGACTCACTGCGGTATTCTCTCCATTTACTGCGAACACTCCGCAGGTCTTCGTTGAGATTGATCGCCAAAAGGCGCAAATGCTACGTGTGCCCATTCAAAATGTGACCGAGTCGATCGAAACGTATTTCGGCTCCACCTATGTTAATGATTTCAATATCCTCGGGCGCACCTATCACGTTACAGCACAGGCTGACTTGCCGTTCCGCAAGGAGATATCAGATCTTGCCCGGCTAAAAACACGCAATACGGCTGGCGAGATGGTCTTGCTTGGCAGTGTTGTGAATTTCAGAGATACCTCCGGACCCGATCGTGTCGCGCGTTACAATCTTTACCCGGCGGCCGAACTCCAGGGCGACACAACTCCGGGAACAAGCTCAGCGACCGCGATCAACATCATGCAGCAGCTCGCGCATGAAACGTTGCCAAGCGGATTCACGTTCGAATGGACGGATCTCTCGTATCAGCAGGTAAAGGGCGGTAACTCCGGTCTCTATGTGTTCCCGATCTGCGTGCTGTTCGTGTATCTTGTGCTTGCAGCGCAATACGGCAGCTGGAGCTTGCCGTTCGCTGTTATTCTGATCGTGCCCATGTGTCTGCTTGCGGCGACGATTGGCGTGCGCATTATGGATCAGGATGTCAATATTCTTACGCAGATCGGATTTGTCGTTCTGGTGGGGTTGGCAGCGAAGAATGCTATTTTGATCGTTGAATTTGCGCGCGATATCGAACGTGAGGGGCGCGATAAGCTTGATGCTGTTATCGAGGCATGCCGGCTGCGACTACGGCCGATCCTGATGACCTCTTTCGCATTCATTCTTGGCGTGCTGCCGCTGGTGATTTCATCGGGATCGGGGTCGGAAATGCGTCAGGCAGTTGGCGTAGCTGTGTTCTTCGGTATGATTGGCGTAACGGTGTTCGGCCTGATTTTCACACCGATATTCTACATCCTGGTGCGCAGGCTGTTCCCGGGGAGTGTCGAAATGGAGCCGAGGACTACTGAAAGTGTTCCGGGCTAGTCCGTCTGCTCTTTCATTCTGTCGATAAGCAGTTCCGCGACGCGGAGGCCGGAGGGTGTAGTGTTACGGGCAGCGAGTTGCACCAGGGTCACCTGTGTTGCCTCCAGCCGCTTATCGCGTAACGGAATGGCAACGAGTGTGCCGCTGACCAGTTCAGGCATCGCTGCGTTTCGCGGCAGGAAAGTCCCGAGGCTGGTCTTGGCGGCCATCGTTCGCGCGAAGGCGATGGAGTTGGTCTCGCTGTAAAGATCGAGTTCGATGTTGGCCTTGGCGCAGGCACGATCGATTTCCTGACGGATGCCGAAGGACGGATCCGGCAAGATCACACGCAGCCCTGCCAGATCCTTGATTGTGCAGTGATTCATGCCCGCCATTGGATGATGCGGTGCGACCATCAGGCAGAGCGATTGCCGCATCCGCGCCAGTTCGATCAGATCGCGGCGGGGAGCGCGGCCAAAGACGAGTCCAAGATCAACTTCGTGCCGTCCGACCATTTCAGCCACGCCGCGTGATCCTACCGTCGTCACTGCGATCGAAATGCCAGGATAATCCCTTGAAAGATCGACCACAAAATCCGAGACAAAGCTCGCCAGCAAACCTTCCACGGTGGCGAGCTTCACGTGGCCGCGCTGCAACGAATCGAACTCCTCGACCTGAGCGCGAACTTGGTCCAGCTTTGCCTGGCTCTCTTGTGCATAGCGATAGAGCAGGTGGCCGGCATTGGTCAGGTTCATTCCCCGTGCGCCGCGCTCGAACAGTTTCACCGAAAGCTCATCTTCGAGCCCCTGCACCTGCCGGCTGATTGCGCTGGGTGCAATCCGCAGGGATTCTGCGGCTCGCTTGATCGACCCGCGCATGGTCACTTCGCGAAAGTACCGGATAGCTGTCGATTCAATCATGCTTTGGAGCTCACAGGTTGAGGGCTGGAGTTTGCTTTGAAACCAAGCAGGCGATGCATAGCGTTCGAATATTCAGACCTCTAGCTTCGAATTTCAATGCTTTTATTCGACCCCTTTATTTGCCAAGATTTCAGTCAGGTCGCACCCTCGGTCCCTGATGGAGAATCTGGATGGCTCGCTCCCGGCTCGTCTCGCGTGGTTTGAATTCGCTTTTGATTGTCGCTGCTTTGGGATTGTCCGCTTCGGCGGCTCAGGCGCAGGATGTCATCAAGTTTGGTGCGCCGCTTCCGCTCACTGGGCCGCTCGCGCCCGAGGCCATCAAGCAGCAGCAGGGATATGACCTGTGGGCCGAGCAGGCTAACAAGGCAGGCGGCATTTCGGTTGGTGGCAAGAAGTACAAGGTCGAGATCGTCTATAGCGACTACCAGTCGAACACGCCGCGTGCGGTTCAGACCACCGAGCAGATGATCACGCAGAATAACGTGAATTTCCTGTTTGGCCCGTTCGGATCCGGTGCCGCAAAAGCCGGAAGCAGCGTTTCCGAGAAATACAAGGTGCCGACTATTGCTGCGACCGCGTCGTCGTCGCAGGTCTACGATCAGGGATACAAGTATCTGTTCGGGACTTTCACGCCGAACGATACGCTGACCACGCCGCTCACCCAGATGGTCAAGGCGAAGGCGCCGGACGTGAAGAAGGTTGCGATCCTGGCGCGGAACGATCTGTTCCCGCTGGCGATCGCCCAAGAGATGGAAAAGTCGGCGAAGGGCAATGGTCTCGAAGTCGCGTATTTCGAGAAATATGCGATCGGGACTCTCGATCACTCCGCGACGCTGTCCCAGATCAAGTCGCTGTCTCCGCAATGGATATTCGTCACCGGCTATATCAACGATTTGCTGCTGGTGAAAAAGCAGATGGCTGATCAGCAGATCAAGGCGACGGTGGTTTCGATGATCGCCGGCCCAGCCTATCAGGAATTCATCGACGCGGCCGGTGCAGGCGGGGAAAATATCACCAGCGCCGCGTGGTGGCATCCAGCCGCGCAGTACTCCGGCAAGGATATTTTTGGCACAACGGCAAACTACGTGAAATTGTTCAAGGAGAAGTACAAGTCCGAGCCCGACTACGCGCAGGCGTCAGCTTCGGTTTCCGGTGCGTTGTTCCAGATGGCGATCGAAAAGGCAGGATCGTTGGACAAGGACAAGGTGCGCGATGAACTCGCCAAGATGGATGTGATGACGTTCTTCGGACCGGTGAAGTTTGGACCGACAGGGCAGATCAATTCATTGGAGCCGCCGGTATTTCAGCTTCAGGGCGGCAAGCCCGTCGTTCTTTCTCCCGCGCTGATCAAGCAGGGCGACTTCAAGCTCGGCGTCAACTGATCAACTGCGGGAAGGCGGGGACATCGCATGCTGGCGGCCCAGGTTCTGATCAATGCTTTGGTGCTGGGCTGCCTTTACGCATGTATTGCGATCGGCTTCTCGTTGGTTTGGGGCGTTCTGAACGTCATCAACCTGATCCACGGCTCGTTTATCGTTCTCGGCGCCTATCTGGCCTGGGGACTTTATCAATCGCTCCACATCTCGCCGTGGTATGCGCTTGTCGTCGCGGCGCCGCTGTTTTTTGTGTTCGGCTACTTCATTCAACGCCTTATCCTCAACCGGGTGATCACGGCACCGGTGTTGGTTACGCTGACGCTGACATTCGGCCTCGACCTGATCCTCAACAACGCGATGATCTACTATTTCAAGGCTGACTACCGGAAGCTGACGCTCACGCCGCCGATGGGTTCGGTCTCGCTGTTCGACGTCGTCGTGCCGGTTGACCGGTTGATCGCGACTGCGTCCGCTTTGGCATTGACCGGAGTGCTCTATCTCATCCTGCGTCGATTGCGGGTGGGGCGAGCCATCGTTGCGGTAAGACTCGATCGCGACGCCGCCACGCTGATGGGCGTCGACGTTAATTCGATCTACGCGATAGCGTTTGGTCTTGGCGCCGCCCTGGCGGGTTGCGCGGGTGTGCTCATGGCCCTGATCTTCCCGATCTCGCCCCTGACTTCAACGGCCTATCTGGGGAAAGCATTCGTTGTCTGCGTGCTCGGGGGACTCGGCAGCGTGTCAGGCGCTCTCGCAGGGGGTATCCTGCTGGCTCTGATCGAAGGCATCGGCTCGACGCTGATCGGTCCGGCGCATGCAACCACCTTGTCGTTCGTCTTGCTGATCATCTTCCTGATCGTCCGCCCTCAGGGCCTGCTTGGCCGGAAGGGCTTCGAATGACCCGGTCAAATCTGATTCTGCTTGTGCTGGTGGCCTGCATCGCTGCGCTGCCGATTTTCGGCGGTGCTTATGCGCTGCGGCTTGGCACGATCGCCTGCATGTACGCGATCCTTGCATTGTCATGGAACATCGTCGGTGGTTTCGCAGGCTATCCATCGTTTGCGACGGCAGCTTTTTTCGGTTTGGGCGCCTACACAACGGGTGTCCTGATGTCGCGCGGCGTATCCCTTGGTGTTGCAGTGGCCGCTGCATGGGTCGCATCGTTCGTTGCTGCGAGCCTGCTTGGAGCCGCGCTGCTGCGCTTGCGTGGACACTACTTTGCAATTGCCAGCCTCTCGCTGATCGAGGTGTTTCGCGAGCTTGTCAACAATGCCACGGATCTCACCGGCGGGGGTATGGGCCTGAATATTCCTTTGACGTCTGCGGCTGGCGTGCTGTCGGATGCGACGTTCTTCTTCTATGCGATGTGGGCATTGTTGCTGGGGACAGCCTTGATGGTCATTGCCGTTGCAGGATCAAAGCTTGGTTTTGGGCTGGTCTGCATCCGGCAGAATGAGACCGCGGCCAACATGATCGGACTCAATGCCACGCTCTACAAGAGTGTCGCATTCGGTCTGTCAGCATGTTTCGTCAGCGCTGCCGGCGGCATCTACGCTGCGTGGGTTCATTACATCGACCCCTCCGATGTGTTCGACATTCTTTACTCGGTAAAACCGATTGTGATGGCGTTGATCGGAGGACTCGGATCGCCGCTTGGGGTCGTTATTGGTGCGCTGGTCTACCTCGGATTGGAGGAGGTGGTTTGGCGTAACTACATCCAGATTCATAGCGGCGTGCTTGGCGTTCTGATCGTGGCGCTGCTGCTGTTCCTTCCGCACGGACTGATGTCGCTGCGCGATCGGTTGCTATCATGGAGGCCGAAGCGTGTCTGAAATACTCAGATTGCAGTCCGTCTCGCGTCATTTCAGCGGCCTTAAGGCGCTGAGCGATGTGTCGCTCGGTATCGCAAAGGGCGAGGTGCTCGGACTGATCGGGCCGAACGGTGCCGGCAAGACGACACTCGTTAATGTGGTGACTGGTGTCACACCGGCCAACTCCGGGACAGTGACTTTCGCAGGACAGGACATTACGCGTGTAAAGACCTATCAGTCCGCACGTCTCGGACTGTCGCGCACCTTTCAGATCGTGCAACCCTTCGCGGAGCTTTCCGCGCTTGACAATGTGGCTGCTGCGGCACTGTTTTCGCAACCTAACGAAAGCCTGAAGTCTGCGCGCGAGTCTGCCCGCGATCGCCTGGCATTTGTTGGCCTGGAAGCGCAATCCAGTCAGCCGGCTGCGACCTTGACTCTGGCAATGCGCAAGCGCCTCGAACTGGCAAAGGCGCTGGCGATGAAGCCAAAGCTGCTGTTTCTGGATGAGGTCAATGCGGGATTGAACAGCGCGGAGGTCGAACGCGCGACGCGTCTGATCCACGAACTTGCAGCCAGCGGCATTACGATTGTGATGATCGAGCACCTGATGAAGGTTGTGCTTAATGTCTGTACGCGGATCGTCGTGCTGCACAATGGGAAGCTCATTGCGGACGGGCTACCGCGCGAGGTGATCAAGAACCCTGCGGTGGTCGAAGCCTATCTCGGCCAGCAGTATGCCCAGAGGGCTGCTTCCCATGGTTAAGCAGGCTCTCATTCTCGAATTGCAAGGTCTTCGTGCCGGTTATGGCGAAGTTCAGGTGCTCTGGGGAATCGATCTTTCGGTGCGCAGGGGGGAGATCACGGCGCTGATCGGCTCAAATGGCGCGGGCAAGACGACCCTTATGCGAGCGCTGTCAGGCCTTATTCCTGTGCAGTCGGGCTCATATCGATCGGAAGGCGAAAACCTGGCGGGCGCGACGGCGGCGGCGATCCTCTCGCACGGCATTGTTCATGTGCCGGAAGGGCGACGACTATTTGGTGCGATGAGCATCGAGGACAATCTCCTGATGGGTGCGTATTCGCGCACAGCCACGCGCGCTGAAATCAGTCGTGACATGGACAGGGTTTACACAACGTTTCCGAAACTGTCTGAGCGCCGCAATCAGGCGGCAGCGACGCTCTCCGGTGGCGAGCAGCAGATGTGCGCAATTGGACGCGGTCTCATGAGCGCGCCGAAGCTGCTGATGATTGACGAACTGTCGCTAGGGCTCTCGCCATTGCTGGTGGAGCAGCTTGTTGCTGCGCTACGCAGCCTCAACGCCGAGGGAATGTCCATCCTGCTGGTGGAGCAGGATGTGACGACGGCACTGGATTTGTGCGACGCGGCCTTCGTCATGGACATGGGCCGGATCGTCAGATCGGGTTCGGGTGCGGAGTTGCTGGCAGATCCGATCATTCGCGACGCCTATCTCGGCGTTCTTGAAGAATAGCTCCAGTCAACCGACAAATTCCATTTGGAAAAGCAAGAAGAGGCAACATGATCAAGACTGTCGAAGCGCCCAATGGAGGCTATCGTTTTATGCCGGGCGTCAGCCAATATTCTGCTGGTGTTGCGGCGCTTCCCGGCTTTGCGCTCGAGCGCGTACGGTTCACCAAGCCGGTGCCGCTGCGTCAGGGATTTGAGCGCATCGCGCAGATTTTGAAAGATGCCGGTCGCCCCTTGAGCGCATTCGCTGCTTGTGAGCTGCGTTCGCCCGCGCCGTTTACGGAGAGCGGTTTCGTCAAGTTCAACGAAGAATACACAGGCACCTTGAAGACTTGGGGGGTGATGCAGGATGGTGCCGCAAATCCTGTGGCGCGCAGCAACGTCTGCCCGAAAATCGACCCGCCGTCGGAGCCGGGCTTTTACGCCTTCACTTATGCGGTCCCTGCTGTGAATGCGCCAACATCTTTTGTGGTCGCTGGAAGTGGAGAAGCGCCGGAGGGTAAAGGAAATTACCGCGATCACGCCGTCCGGCTCGGCGATATTTCTCCAGCGGCGATGCTGGAGAAAGCGAAGTGGGTTCTGGGTGAGATGGAACGGCGCATGAGCGCGTTTGGCGGAGACTGGAGCCAGGTAACCGCGACGCAGCTTTACACCGTCCACGACATCTTTCCGTTCATTGAAACTGAGATCGGAAAGCGCGGAATCTTCAGACAAGGCCTGACATGGCATCTCAATCGGCCGCCAGTGCAGGATCTTGAATATGAAATGGACTGCCGACGTGTGCACGTGGAGCGCATCATAGAAGTGTGAGCCTGTGTTGATGGACTACGGACCTTGACGAACGCGCTCGGATACCGTCAAACTCTTTGCGAATGGCGGCTCATTTGCATGGGTTATGCCGGTATCCAGCGATCAAGTTTTAGGTTCGGGACGGAATTATGCGGCTGGCGACTGCGACAAAGCAGGGAAGGCGGCCCAAGGTCGCTAAAGCCGTACCGCCCGCCCGGGTCATTCAGAAGCAGCCGGTATTGACCGAACGGAACTGTTCGGTCGCCCGGACGGTCGGTATTCTTTCGGATGCCTGGGCGTTTCTTGTAATCCGGGAGGCATTTTTCGGAGCCCGGCGGTTCGAGGAATTTCGCTCAGCTCTCGAAATTTCCCGGGCAACCCTGACGGACCGTCTTCGGCGTTTGACACGTGAGGGGATTTTCCGGGAAATCAGCTATTCCGAGACATCGAGTCGCGTCGAATACAAGCTGACGAAATCCGGTATCGACCTTTATCCCACCTTCATGGCTCTCATGCAGTTTGGTGATCGATGGCTGGCCGATCCAAAAGGAGCGCCGCTTCAGCTTATTCACGAAGGTTGCAATTGCGTCAGCAAGCCATTCGTATCGTGCTCTTGCTGTCATCAACGTGTTGTCGCGCGGGGCGTCAGCTATCGCGACGGGCCGGGAGCGGGGAAGACACGGGTCGAACCTTCTCGACGGTCGCGCCGGGCGGCCGACGACTTTATGCGCGGGCGACCGAGCTCGGTATCCCGGTCACTTGAGGTGATCGGCGATCGCTGGAGTTTTCTTGTTATTCGTGAGGCTTTCTTCGGCGCCAGGCGCTTCGACAAGCTCCAAACAGAGCTGAACATTGCCTCAAATATCCTCACGGACCGTCTTGCGCGGCTCGTTGAACGCGGGGTTTTCAAGAAACGGAAGTACCAGTCGTTACCGGAAAGATTTGAGTATCTGCTGACTCCGATGGGAATGGATCTTTACGGCCCATTAATCATGATGATGGCTTGGGGCGACCGGTGGCGCGCCGATGGCAAGCCACCGCTTATTCTCAAGCATCTGGAATGCGGCAAGGATTTTACGCCGACTGTCATCTGCAATCGATGCGGAGAACCAATTCATGCGACATCGATGAAATATCGCATGCGTTACGATCCGGACAAGTTCGGCGGCACGAAGAGCGGCCGGGCGGTGCCCGGCCGCGTCTGAGCGATGGTTTGTTTTACTTCTTGATCAGCGGGCACTTGCTTTCCGAGAGGGGTCGAAAAGCTTCCTCCCCCGGAACGACGGCGCGGAGCTTGTAGTAGTCCCATGCGTATTTTGATTCAGAGGGTTTCTTGACTTCATAGACGTACATGTCGTGCACGAAGCGGCCATCCTCGCGAACGCGACCATTCTTCGCAAAAAAGTCGTTCACCGGCATCTCGTGCATCTTGGCCATCACTGTCTTGGCGTCGTCGGTACCGGAAGCTTTGATTGCATTCAGGTAATGCATCGTCGACGAGTAGTCGCCGGCGTCACCCATATGCGGCATGCGCTTCATCTTCGCGAAAAAGCGTTTGGAGAATGCCCGGGTTTCTTCATCGCGATCCCAATAGAAAGCATTGGTTAGGACGAGACCCTGTGCCGTCGTCAGGCCCATCGAATCGATATCGGTAATCCAGACTAGCAATCCCGCGATGGTTTGCTTTCCGCCGTCGGTGAGACCGAAATCCTTGGCCGATTTAACCGCGTTGATGAACGTTGTTCCGGAGCCGGCAACGGCAACAACCTTGGACTTTGAAGCCTGCGCCTGAAGCAGAAATGACGAGTGGTCGGCCGTATCAATGGGATATCGGATCGAACCAACGACCGTGCCGCCGTTTGCCTTCACTACATTCGATGTGTCGCCCTCAAGCGCATGGCCGAACGCGTAGTCGGCCGTCAGAAAGTACCACGAGTTCAGACCTTCCTTGATAAGTGCTTTTCCTGTCCCCTGAGCCAGGGCGTAGGTATCATACGCGTAGTGGATGCTGTTCGGCGTGCAGGAATCGTTGGTGAGCCGTGACGAACCCGACCCGTTGACGATCGCAATGCGATTCTTCTCTTGTGCGACGTTGGTCACCGCAAGCGCAATCGATGAGTTTATCAGGTTTGCGATCAGGTCGACTTTGGCGACGTCGTACCATTCACGAGCCTTCGCGATTGCCACTTCATTGCGGTTCTGGTGATCGGCGACGACCACCTCGATAGGTTTGCCGAGAACCTTTCCGCCAAAATCTTCCACCGCCATCTTCACGGCAGTCACCGATCCTTCCCCGGACTCATGGGAAAACTGGCCGGACATGTCGGTCATCACGCCGATTCTGACGACGTCGTCAGAGACGTTCGCAGTCTGTGCATACGCCGGGCTTGCCAAACTTATACTTGCGGCAAGCGTCATGGCCACCTTGCTCATTGTTGCTCCTCCCTCTTTTTGTTCAAGACTTACCTGATCGACAGGCTTGCATAACTAGACTAATTTGATATGACGATGTCAACAGGCTCGCGAGGCTCAATGTCATTGCGACGCACAAAAATTTCGGAGGAGATGGTCCCGATGAAGGAAGCGTCGCATCATACGGATGTCGATGTGGTTCTCGAAGCGCGCGGGCTGCGAAAGGAATTCCGCGGTTATGTTGCCGTCAACAGCGTTGACCTCGACATTCGTCGCGGCACGATTCACGCGCTGATTGGTCCAAACGGAGCAGGTAAAACGACAGTTTTTAATCTGCTGACCAAGTTTCTGGTCCCAACATCAGGCCGCATCCGGCTGGAAGGGGCCGATGTGACGACGGAGCAGCCAGCTGCGCTTGCTCGCCTTGGTCTTGTACGTTCATTCCAGATATCAGCGGTTTTTCCGCATCTTTCGGTCAGCGAGAACATCGCAATCGCACTTCAGCAGAGGTTTGTATCGCCCTCGAAATTCTGGCGGGGCGGACTCCGGCCCGACGACATGTCCGAGCGCATTTGCGGTCTGCTCGGTCAAGTTGATCTGAGTGCGTTCGCGCAAACCCGCGCTGGAGACCTGGCTTACGGCCGTAAGCGGGCGCTCGAACTCGCGACGACGCTAGCGACCGAACCGAAGGTCATGCTTCTCGACGAGCCTACTCAGGGACTGGGACATGAGGATGTTGAGCGCGTCACGGACCTCATCAAGCAAGCGGCGATTGGCCGCACGGTCGTCATGGTCGAGCACAACATGAAGATGGTTGCACGAATTGCCGACAGGATCAGCGTGCTGCGCCGTGGTGAAATCATTGCGGAAGGACCTTACCACGAGGTGTCCAGAAATCCGCAGGTGATCGAATCCTACCTAGGCTCACGTTCGCGTACGGCGGGAAAAGCGTCATGAGTGGAGACATGAAAGGACCGGCTGCTGGCGAAATTCTTGCTATAGACAAGCTACAGGCTTGGTACGGCGAGTCGCATGTTCTTCACGGTATGTCGTTTTCCCTGCAGCGCGGCGAGGTAGTTGCACTTCTCGGCCGCAACGGGAGCGGTCGCACGACAACGCTACGCGCAATCGTCGGGTTGATCGACAAGCGGCAGGGATCAATCCGAATCGGCGGCAAGGACACCATTCGTCTCGCGCCTCACATGATTGCCCGCATGGGCGTCGGTTACTGTCCTGAAGAGCGCGGCATCTTCGCCAGTCTGTCTTGTGAAGAAAACTTGCTGTTACCGCCCAAGCAGTCCGAGGGCGGTATGCCCCTCGATGAAATCTACTCTTTGCTTCCCAATCTTGCCGAACGCCGGAGCACACCTGGAACAAGGCTTTCAGGAGGCGAGCAGCAGATGCTGGCGATCGCGCGAATCTTACGCACCGGTGCCAGGCTATTGCTGCTCGACGAGATATCCGAGGGGCTTGCCCCGGTGATCGTTGATCGCCTTTTCGATCTTATCACCGAACTGAAGTCTCGCGGTTACACGATCCTTCTCGTTGAGCAGAACAAGTATTTCGCCGCGCCGCTCGCGGACAGATTTCTGGTCGTGGAGCACGGCGACATCACGATGCGGTTAACTGCGGCCGAGCTTGAAGCGAAGGCCGAGCTCGTTGATCGAAGCCTGGGGGTTTGAGAATCGCGATGTTTGACATTCCCGCACAAGTTCTGCTCGGTCAGATCACGATTGGTCTCGTGAACGGCTCCTTCTACGCGATTCTGAGCCTCGGTCTCGCGTTGATCTTTGGATTGCTCAACATCATCAACTTTGCTCACGGCGCGCTCTATATGCTCGGCGCATTTGGCGTCTATCTCGCTATGCAAAAGTTTGGCATCAACTACTGGTGGTCATTGTTTCTCGTGCCAATCGTAATTGGCGGGTTTGGAGTGTTGATCGAGCGACTTCTGCTGCGTCGGTTGGCTGGCCTCGATCATCTCTACGGCCTGTTGTTTACGTTCGGACTTGCGCTAGTGCTTGAAGGGATTTTTCGCGACATCTATGGCTCTGCGGGCCTTCCTTATCAAACACCTCAGGCGCTGCGCGGGCTGGTCGACCTCGGCTTCATGAGAATGCCGATCTATCGGATATGGATTGTCGGTGTTTCTCTGTTTGTCTGCCTTGTTATCTGGTTCCTCATCGAGAAAACGAGGCTTGGATCGTATTTGCGCGCAGGCACAGAGAATGCGCGGCTGGTACAGGCTCTCGGGATAAACGTCCCATTGATGGTGACTTTCGTCTATGCGCTTGGCGCAGCGTTGGCGGCTTTCGCCGGCGTGCTGGCTGCGCCGATCTATCAAGTCCAGCCGCTGATGGGGTCGAACATCCTGATCATCACGTTTGCGGTGGTGGTCATTGGCGGGCTGGGATCGACAGCCGGTGCGATTGCGACAGGACTCGCGCTCGGCGTGATCGAAGGT
Source organism: Afipia sp. GW823-FHT06G09 (assembly GCF_058794875.1). Taxonomy (NCBI): domain Bacteria; kingdom Pseudomonadati; phylum Pseudomonadota; class Alphaproteobacteria; order Hyphomicrobiales; family Nitrobacteraceae; genus Afipia; species Afipia sp. GW823-FHT06G09. Next base: position 226,706 of record NZ_JBXAHF010000005.1, on the reverse strand, counting down.
CTCTCGAAGGTATTCTATCCGGAAGTGTCATCGACAATCGTGTTCATTGTCATGGCGCTTGTTCTGCTTGTCAGGCCTGCCGGGCTGTTTGGGCGTGAAGCGTGAGCATCATGAACATGAAATCGTCGACCATTCTGCTCCTTGGTCTGGCCGCTATCGGCATCCTTGCGCCATTTGCGGGCCTGTATGCGCAGTTTCTGATGAAGTGCGTGGCGTTCGCGCTATTCGCGGTGGCATTCAATTTCTTTACGGGAAATGTGGGGCTTCTCTCGATCGGTCATGCCGCTTTCTTTGGCTTTGGTGCGTATGCGGCGGGTTACGTAACCAAATCCTGGGGCTTCACGCCGGAGCTTGCGCTGGGAGTTAGCCTTATCATTGGCGTTGTGCTCGGTGCAGTCATGGGCGGAATGGCCATTCGGAGGCAAGGGATCTACTTTGCCATGATCACGCTGGCGCTTGCGCAGATGATCTATTTCATTTGCGTACAAGCGCCTTTTACCGGTGCGGAAGATGGTCTTCAGCGGATTCCGCGACGCGCCCTGTTCGGACTGTTCGATCTTTCAAATGACCACGCAATGTATGCGTTCTCACTCGTGGTGATGCTTCTTGCAGTCTGGGGATTTCAGCGGATCATGGAAGCACCCTTCGGGCAGGTGCTTCTTGCCATTCGCGATAACGAGCCGCGGGCCATTTCACTGGGCTACGATGTTCAGAGTTATAAACTATCGGCATTCACGATGTCCGCAGCGGTCGCAGGTCTTGCGGGCGGCCTGAAGGCCCTGACCCTGGGGTTTGCGGGGCTGCCTGATGCACATTGGACCCAGTCTGGAAACGTCATCCTGATGTGTCTGCTCGGCGGATTGGGAACGCCTCTTGGGCCTATCGTCGGCGCGATCCTGGTTGTGACCCTCGAAAGCAAGCTCGCCAGCCTCGGTGTGGTTCAAGTGGGACCTCTTGCAGTCGACCTCTCGAGCAAAGTCCCGATCGTCATCGGACTGATTTTCATGATCTGCGTCATGCTTTTCCGGCGCGGGATCGTTGGAGAAATCAGTGCGACTTTCGCAGCCGCGAAGATCAACCGGGTTTCGCAGGAGAATGCTGAAAACGCATTCAACCGAGTTGACATCGCCTCTAAAAATTAGTCTAGTTATGCAAGTTACTATTCTGAGATGAAGAAGCCCATAACGCCTCGCCACTCGGAGCGGTCATTTCAGCGAGCTGGTCTCTGGTAGAGCGGCGATCTTCGCGAACGTAAAACGGAGCTTGCGGTGCAAGGGTTTGTTTTTCAGTCAACAAAATCAATCCTGGTCGAGCCGGGGAGTTCGTCGCGTATCGGCGAACTCGCCAAGGGCCTTGGATGCAAGTCCGTGCTTCTGGTCACTGATGCTGGTGTCAAGTCGGCGGGGCTGCTGCAGGCTGGTTTGCACGGGCTGGAACAGCAGGGAGTTGCAGTTACGCTATTCACGGATGTTGAGGCCGATCCTCCGGTTCATGTAATCGATGCTGCGGTCAAGGCTGCAATCGAAGCGGAGGTCGACGGTGTCGTTTCAATCGGCGGCGGTAGTTCAATGGACGTCGCCAAGCTGGTTGCATTGTTGGCGGTTGGGAAGGAAAAGCTCGCGGATATCTACGGCGTCGGCATGGCCAAAGGTCCGCGTTTGCCTCTGGTGCTTGCACCTACTACTGCTGGCACCGGTTCGGAGGTGACGCCGATTTCAATCGTGACCACCGGTGAAGGGGAAAAGAAGGGTGTCGTATCTCCCATCTTGTTGCCCGACTGGGCGGTCCTGGATGCGGAGTTGACGCTCGGATTGCCTCCAGCGGTAACAGCCGCTACCGGCATTGACGCGATGGTTCACGCTATCGAAGCCTACACCAGCAAGCGGCTGAAGAATCCGCTGTCCGATGCATTGGCCCGCGAAGCCCTCAGGCTTCTTGGGGCCAATATCTATGAGGTTTGCCGTAACGGGACTAATCGCGACGCGCGCCACAATATGCTCCTCGGCTCGATGCTCGCCGGAATGGCATTTGCGAACGCGCCGGTGGCGGCTGTGCATGCGTTGGCTTATCCGGTTGGTGCGCGATTCCACGTCCCGCACGGGCTGTCGAACTCCTTGGTGTTGCCGCAGGTTATCCAATTCAATGCGAGCTCCGCGGAGGCTTACTACGGCGAGCTCGGTGCTATTCTGACGCCGCAGGCGACCGGAGGCGCGCCCGATCGGACAAGGGCGCTTGTAAAAATGCTATCCAATCTTCCGGTCGAACTCGGGCTCCCCACGCGTCTGCGCGATGTCGGAATCGCGCAGACGGATGTGGCAATGCTTGCCGACGATGCGATGAAGCAGACGCGCCTTCTGGTCAACAACCCTCGCAAAGTCACCCACGCTGATGCGCTCGCGATCTATGAGGCATCGTTATGACGGCGCGAGCCAGGCCTGAATTACGTAGCGGGTATGTTCACTTTCAGGTCATGACGACGCGTTGGATGGACAACGATGTCTATCGCCACATGAACAACACGACGTACTATTCGTTCTTCGACACGCTTGTCTGCCAGTATCTTATCGAAAGGGGAGCGCTCGATATCGAGAAGAGTTCGGTGATTGGCCTTGTCGCTGAAACCACCTGCCGTTTCTTCAAGTCGATTGCTTTTCCTTCGAAGATCAATGCCGGTCTTCGCGTCGGGCATCAGGGCAACAGCAGTATTCGCTACGAAATCGGCCTCTTCAAGGACGACGAGAGCGTTGCATCTGCTCAAGGACATTTCGTGCACGTCTATGTCGATCGCGCGAACAGCAGGCCTGTCACCTTGCCGGAGGCTGTGAGGCTGGCGGTTGCACCGTTGCTCATTGCCGGCGTGCATTCGGCGGTCGCCGAATAGCTGAGGGCGTTGAAGGAGTAATCGCATGGAAATGTCGGGACAAACGACTCTGAATGCTTCACAGGCCGATGTCTGGGCGGCGCTTAACGACCCCGGTATTCTTAAGCAGGCCATCCCGGGTTGCGAGGCGCTTGATATGACGTCGGAAACGGACTTCTCGGCATCGGTTGTCCTGAAGGTGGGGCCAATCAAGGCCAAGTTTCTCGGCCGCGTCACGCTGTCCGATATCATCCCGCCGGAAGGCTATACCATCACGGGTCAGGGGCAGGGTGGCATTGCCGGCTTTGCCGAGGGAGGTGCCACTGTCAGACTCAAAGCGCTGGATTCAACCCATACTGTCCTTCACTATGAAGTCCAGGCAAAGGTTGGTGGCAAGATCGCGCAGCTTGGCGCGCGGCTGATTGATTCGACAGCGAAGAAGCTTGCCGGACAATTCTTCGATCGGTTTGGGGAACTGGTTAGCAGCAACCCGGAAGAGTCCAGGAACGAAGCAAGCAAGGGAAGCCGGGCAGCAGTCTAGATCGCCCGCGGGAGAGAGACGTTGGCAAACATCGAGGTCACGATTGATAACGCGGTTGCCGTGGTTAGGTTGAACAGGCCGGCTGAACGCAATGCCATGACGCTTGCGATGTGGCGCGACGTGGCTCGAATTTTCAGTGAACTCGGTCGCGCCCCAACCGTGCGAGCGATTGTCCTTACAGGGGCTGGCGGCAACTTTAGTGTGGGCGCGGACGTCTCGGAGTTCGCCGCTGTTCGTTCGAACGCCGAAAGCAGCGCCGCGTATGAAGTCGCCGTCGATGCGTCGTCGGATGCTATCGCGGGTGTGCCAAAGCCGGTGATCGCGGTTATCGAAGGTTATTGTCTTGGCGGTGGATGTCACCTGTCGATGGCGTGTGACTTCCGATTTACGCATTCTGATGCGTCGATAGGTATTCCGGCGGCAAAGCTGTCGATCGTTTACGGTATTCGCAGTACACAGCGCCTCTTGTCGCTGGTCGGACTCACCAATGCGAAGCGCATTCTCTACAGCGCCGAGCGGTTTGGAGCAGCTGAAGCTGAGAAGATGGGTTTCTCGGATCGCGTATCGGACAACCCGATGCGTGATGCCAAGGTCTTTGCGGCTAGCATCGCCATGTTGGCTCCTTTGTCGGTGGCCGGAGCGAAGTTGATCCTGACAGATCTGACAATGGGGCAAGGCGCACTGGAGACGAAGGCTGCACAAAGCTTTATCGATCAAGTTTCCGCGAGCGAGGACTACGAAGAAGGTCGCAGAGCCTTCGCTGAGAAACGTCCAGCGATATTCAAGGGGCGCTGAGCAGATGAAGCCCGCCGCCTTCGATTATGTCGTCGCCGATAGCGTGGAAGCTGCAGTGTCCGCACTTGCAGCTGCGGACGGGGACGGCAAGATTATCGCTGGCGGTCAAAGTCTTGTGCCGATGCTCAACTTCCGTTTGCTTCGGCCTTCGGTGCTGGTCGATATCAATCGAATTACCGGTCTTGCAGGCGTCGAGGATTGTGGGGAGTCGATTAGAGTCGGCGCCTTGACGCGTCACGTCACGCTCGAAACATCGCCCATTGTTGCCGAACATTTTCCCGTGTTGCATGAAGCGATGACCTTTGTCGCTCACCTCGCTATCCGCAACCGTGGCACGATTGGCGGTAGCCTGTCTCATGCAGATCCGGCCGCCGAGTTGCCAATGATGTCATTATTACTCAATGCAAGGCTGGGTATCACATCAAGCACCGGTCGACGGACCGTCGATCCGGTCGATTTCTTTCTCGGCGCGCTGACTACGGATTTGGCTGACGATGATCTTTTGACTGACATCGAGTTTCCGAAATTGCCGCCGAAAACTGGCTGGGGATTCGAGGAAGTGGCCCGGCGATCCGGCGACTTCGCGCTCGCCTGTGTCGCAGCGACGATTTCACTGGTCGATGATACGGCAGGAGAAGTACGGATCGGGATGATGGGGATTGGTGAGACAGCAATGCGGGCGTCCGATGCCGAGGGTCTTCTTGCCGGCCAAAAATTGTCCGACGAATTGCTGGACGAAGCCGTGGCCTTGATCCGGGCGGCCGTCGAACCTAACACGGACCTGCACGCATCATCGGATTATCGGCGTCATCTCGTTGGTGTGCTGGCGCGTCGCGCGCTTATGTCGGCATGGCAACGCGCCGGGAGGGCGGTTGCATGACCATTTCTCGCAGTATCACGGTGACGGTGAACGGCGTTGTGCACGAGAGGAGCGTCGAGCCGCGCCTCCTGCTGGCGGATTTTTTGCGAAGTACGCTCGCACTGACCGGAACCCATGTCGGATGCGAACATGGAGTCTGCGGTGCGTGCACGATCATTGTAAACGGCGACAGTGTCCGATCATGTCTCCTGCTGGCGGTTCAGGTGGATGGTTGCGAGGTCGAAACCGTCGAAGGCCTCGGGACCATTCATAACATGGGTGCGATCCAAAACGCATTTCAGGAGCATCACGCCCTGCAGTGCGGCTTCTGTACGCCGGGTATGCTGATGACGGCAAAGGATTTGATCGCCAAGCATCCTCTTGCGACGGAGAAAGATATTCGCGAAGGCCTGTCAGGAAATCTTTGCCGTTGCACCGGCTATGAGAACATCGTTCGTGCTGTGCGCTCGGCGTCAGTTGCGCTGAAGGAGAAGACGTCATGAAGATGCATGTTTTGTCTGGTGGTCGTCTTCGAATGAAAAGGAGCACCTATTTTCCGGATGCTGATCGTAGCGAAATGATTGATCTGCCGGTGTCCTGCATGCTGATGCGGCACGTCCAGGGGAATGTACTATTTGATACAGGATGTCATCCGCAAGTGGCTGAGAACCCTGTGGCGCGGCTGGGCGGGCTCGCGAAATTCATGACACCTATCATGCCGCCCGGTGAACACGTCCTCAGTGGTCTTAAGTCTGTCGGGCTGGGGGCCGACGATGTCGATGTTGTGGTTTGCTCGCACTTTCATACCGACCACTGCGGCTGCAATGAATTCTTCAAGAAAGCCACGATCTTTGTTCACGCCCTTGAGCTTGAAGCGGCGAAGGCCCCGGATGCGGTGAGTAACGGCTATCTTGCGGTTGACTGGGATCATCCGATCCCTCTGAACGTCATTGACAAGCAAACGGATATTTTTGGCGACGGAAAGATCACCTTGATTCCGCTGCCAGGGCATACGCCAGGGACGGTCGGCGCGTTGGTCAAGCTCGACCGGAGCGGCGAGTTTCTGTTGACTTCGGATGCGGTGAGTATTCGCGCCAATCTCGATACGGATGCCGTCCCGCGTAATACCAAAAATCCCGAATTATTTTTGAGATCATTCGCCGAAATCCGCAAGATCGAATCCGGAGGCGCAACCGTCATATGTAGTCACGATAGCGCGCAGTGGAATCAACTGCGCAAGGGACCTGACGCGTATGACTGACAAGGTTCGGACCTTCAGAAAGGACATGCGAGACGTCGAGGATCTTGCGGCGCGACCGAAGATGGTCGGTGCACGCGTGAAGCGCACGGAAGATCCGCGTCTTCTGACGGGGAATGGTAGCTACGTCGACGACCGGCAGTCGGCGAGAATGCTTCACGTCGCGTTTCGGCGAAGCGATCATTCTCACGCTCGTATTCGCTCAATCGACTGCGAGGCAGCCCTTCGGTCGCCAGGCGTAATTGCCGTATTTACCGGTGCGGACTTAGAGGGGAAGATCAAGCCGCTTCTCGCAACGTCCCGCATGGCGAATTATCACGCCACTCCGCTGGTCGCGCTTGCTCAGGGAAAGGTTCGCTACGTCGGGGAGCCTGTCGTCGCGGTGGTCGCCGAGAGTAGGTATCTCGCGGAGGATGCTATCGAGCTGGTCGAGATCGATTTCGAGGCTCTTCCGATCGTGATAGACCCCGAATCTGCTGCTCAGTCAGATGCGCCGCTGCTGCATGAAAGTATCGGCACGAACGTTTTGCTTTCTCGTGAATTCAAGCGCGGCGATGTCGATGCGGAGATGGAGAAAGCGGCTGTTCGCGTGTCAGGTCGCTTTCGGATGCGGCGAAAGACACCGCTCGCAATGGAAAATCGCTCGTACGTCGCCGAGTATTCGGCCGGGCAGGACGCCATCACTCTCTATTCGGCGACGCAGATTCCAGGAATTATCCGGGATGCGTTGTCGGAAGCGCTCGACACGCCAGGCAATCGGCTGCGCGTTATTGCACCGGACGTTGGTGGCGGATTTGGCGGTAAGGCATCGCTTTATCCTGAAGAGCTCTTCGTCACCTTCGCAGCGCGCCATCTAGCTTGCGCGGTAAAATGGACAAGCGATCGTCTCGAAGATCTTGCTGCGACAAGTCAGGGTTTCGACGAGATCATGGAGGCCGAGCTCGGCTTCGACCAAGATGGCCTTGCGGTTGCGTTGCGTGCTGACGTTATCGGCGATGTCGGGGCGTATTCGATTTACCCATGGACGGCTGTGCTTGAGCCGGTTCAGGTGGTGAGCTTCTTGCCTGGGCCATACAAGATCCAGCACTATCGTGGCCGTGTGCGGGGAGTGGCAACCTCGAAGCCGCCGATGGGGCCATATCGCGGCGTCGGCCGTCCTGCATCGACATTCGTGACCGAACGCCTGATGGATATGGCCGCGCGCAAATTGGGCGTTGATCCGAAATCCCTTCGGCTGAAAAACATGATTCAGCCTGACGAGTTTCCGCATAGGATCGGCTCCGGTATTGTCTGGGATCAATGCAGCTTTACAGAGTGTCTCGAGGCAGCTTGCGAGACGATCGGCTACGTCGCGTTGCGTGAGCGTCAGGTAAAAGCGCGGGCCGAAGGCCGATGGTTCGGCATCGGTATGGCATGCTACGCCGAATTGACAGGCATTGGCTCGCGTATTTCTGTTGCGCCGGGCATGCCGATCAATACGGGAACTGAAACAGCCAAGATACTGATCGATTCCACCGGCGCTGTGACCGTTGCTGTTGGCACGGCAGCTCACGGGCAGGGGCATGAAACGACGTTTGCCCAAGTCGTGGCTGAGCACCTTGGAGCGCGGCTGCAGGATATTCTCGTCGTTCATGGCGACAGCGCCGCTGTTCCGAATGCAACAGGCTCTTATGCAAGCCGTAGTGCGGTACTTGCTGGTGGTGCCGCGACGCTCGCAGCGCAGGACGTCAAGAAGAAGGTGCTGCGCGCCGCATCGCATCTCCTGGAAACCTCGGCAGCAGACCTGACGGTCGAGGACGGAAGGATTGTCGTTGCAGGTACCGACCGGGCCATGACATTTCGCGAGTTGGCGCGTGCGGTCTATTCAGAAATGGGACGTATTCCCAGCAATCAACGCGAAGAATTGTCGTCCACGAAAACCTATGACCCGGTGTTCGGGACGGCCGCTACGGCAGCTCACATTGCTGTGCTGGAAATCGATCCTGAGACTTATCAGGTGAAGCTGGAGCGATTCCTCGTTGCTGAGGATTGCGGGAAACTCATTAACCCGATGATTGTTGATGGTCAGGTGCATGGCGGCGTCGCGCAGGGCATCGGTGCAGCGCTTTATGAGGAAGTGATCTACAACGACGAAGGCCAGAATGTAACCGCCAGTCTCGTTGATTATGTCGTTCCCTCGGCCAGCGAAATTCCGTCGATTACTGTCGTTCATATCGAGGCTGAGTCCAAAACCACGCTGGGCGGGTTCCGCGGGATGGGCGAAGGCGGAACGATTGGAGCGCCGGCGGCGGTGGCCAATGCCATTTCGGACGCGCTGGCTCCACTCAGTATCGATGTCTTTGAACTTCCGGTGACGCCGGAGAGGCTGTTTCGCCTGATCGAAAACGCAAAAGCAAACTCTTGAGGAGCAAGAAAAATGGACATGCAGTTGAAGGGGAAGGTGGCGCTTGTCACCGGCGGCGCGCGTGATGTGGGGCGCGAGATCGCACTCAGTCTCGCTGCGGAAGGCGCTACGGTCGCAGTAAATTATAATGGATCGCGCAGCGGCGCCGAAGCTGTGGTCGCCGAGATCGAGAAGCGGGGCGGACGAGCCAAGGCATACAAGGCCGATGTCGCGAGTTTCGACGAGGTCAACGCCATGGTTGCCTCGATCGCATCGGATTTTAGCGGGCTGAATATCGTCGTTAACAACGCCGGCGTCGCGCTTCGAAATCGTTTCGTCGAAACCACTCCGGAGGAGTGGCAAAAACAGATCAACATCTGTCTGTATGGAGCGATCCATGTTTCAAAAGCTGCTGCGCCACATCTTGAGAAAGCCGGCGACGGCCGAATCATTGCGCTGGTTGGCGACTCGTCGCGCGTTGGAGAATCAGGTCTAGCCATCGTGGCCGCCGCGCGCGCCGGTGTAATTGCGCTAATGAAGTCGCTCGCTCGCGAATTCGGACGCTTCGGGACGACCGCAAACACGATCTCTCTGGGCCTGATTGAAACCCCTCATGACATCGAATGGGTCAATGCCAATCGTGATAAGCTGACCAAACTTTATCCATTGCGCCGTCTCGGCTTTCCCTCGGATATCGCGCCGATGGTGACGCTGTTGTCGTCAAAGCATGGCGGATGGATCACCGGACAGACCGTTAGCATCAGCGGCGGGTTCAGTATGGTTTGACGAAGCGATACGGGAGAGCGGATATGCTGCAAACCGATTTAATTGCACCGGTTGCGGTGCTGCTTCAGCGCCACGCGACGGCGCGCGGGTCAAAGATTGCCTATTGTGATGCTTCGTCGAAGGTAACTTATGCCGAACTCGCAATGCGCACCGGAAATCTTGCCGGGCACTTTGCTGACAACGGGATTCGAGCTGGCGACAAGGTTGCGATTTTCCTGCCAAACTCGGTGGCCTGGATCGAGAGCTGTTTCGCGATTAATCGCGCCGGCGCAATTAGTGTGCCGATCAGCTATGACGCTACCGAATCCGAGATCTTGTATCGATTACAGGACTCGGACTGCTCAGTAGTCATCACCACGGACCAGCAAGCTGGATTAATTGCGAGATTGCGGCAGCAGGTCCCGGCTCTCAGAGTTTGCATCCTTGTTGATCGTGATTCTAAGGGTGGTGATGGATTACGTTACGAAGAACTGGCGAGCTCAGCGCCAAAATCGAAACCGCGAGATCCGGATACAATCGAGCAACCTGCCTTTATTATTTATACGTCCGGCACGACCGGTAGAGCCAAGGGGGTGGTTCTTTCGGTTCACAGCATGCTGTGGGTGACAGCGGCATGCTGGGCGCCCGTCGCAGGCCTTTCCGAGAAAGACGTCGTTCTTTCGCCGCTGCCGTTGTTCCACTCGTATGCGCTGAATCTGTCGGTTCTCAGCATTCTTGCGGTCGGCGCAACCGAGTACATCATGGACAAGTACTCGACCACCGAAGCGGTGCGTCTGTTGAAGACAGGCGAGTTTACCCTGTTTCCGGGCGTGCCGACGATGTTTCATTACTTCCTCGAGGCGACCAAGGCGGAGCCGGATCTCAGGATTCCGAACCTGCGGCTCAGCATGTCGGCCGGGGCGATCATGCCTGCGACGCTCAATCGGGAGTTCGAATCCCGTTTCGGTGTGAAGCTGCTGGATGGTTACGGAATTACCGAAACATCGACCATGGTAACGATGAACTGGCAGACCGGAGCTCGGGTGATGGGATCTTGCGGCTTGCCGCTCGCAGGTCTCGCGGTACGAATTGTTTCACCGGCAACCGGAGAGGATGTCGCAATTGGCGACGAAGGCGAGCTGATTGTACGCGGCCCCAACCTCATGAGTGGCTATCACAACAAGCCGCAGGAGACCGCATCGGCGTTGCGAAAGGGCTGGTATCATACCGGAGATCTTGCAAAAAGCGATCGCGACGGGTTTCTTACCATCACCGGGCGGCTGAAGGAGTTGATCATTCGTGGCGGTCAGAACATTGCGCCTGCCGAAATCGAGGAAGTGGTCAATACGATCGAAAATGTGGTCGACAGCGCTGTTGTCGGTATTCCTCACGAGCATTTGGGCGAGGTCCCGGCATTGTTCGTTGTTGCCCGCTCCGGAACGGATGTAGGAACAAAAGATATCCTCGACCATTGCCGAGGACATCTGTCGTCGTACAAGGTTCCACTTTCGGTGCATTTCGTAGATGAGATTCCGCGGACAGGGTCGGGTAAGATTATCCGATTCAAGCTGCGTGAAACGCTCGTTCCCCCGGTTAACAAGGCATCCTGACCATGACTTCGAAACTGACGCTGAAAGACCCTTCTCTTTTGCGCGACACCTGCTTCGTTGGCGGGGAGTGGATTCCTGCTGACAGCGGCGGGACGATCAAGGTCGACAATCCGGCGAACGGCGATCTGGTTGGGTCGGTCCCCAATATGGGTGCCGGAGAGACGAAGCGGGCGATTGAATTTGCAAACGCTGCGCTACCGGCATGGCGTGCGAATACGGCGAAGGAGCGTTCCGCGATTTTGCGCAAATGGTTCGACCTGATGATCGCCCATCAGGAAGACCTTGCGGCCATCATGACCGCAGAGCAGGGCAAGCCCCTTGCCGAAAGCCGTGGAGAGATCGCCTACGCGGCGAGTTTCATCGAATGGTTCGCGGAGGAGGGAAAGCGCGTTTACGGTGACACGATTCCGCCGTTCACGGCGGATCGCCGGATTGTGGTGCTGAAGCAGCCGATCGGGGTATGCGCCGCGATTACGCCCTGGAATTTCCCGGCCGCGATGATCACCCGCAAGGCCGGACCGGCGCTTGCCGCCGGCTGTACCATGGTGGTGAAACCTGCCAGCCAGACGCCGCTCTCCGCGCTGGCTCTGGCGGTACTGGCCGAGAGAGCCGGCGTGCCGAAGGGCGTGTTCTCCGTGGTGACAGGCTCGGCTTCTGCGATCGGCGGCGAGATGACTTCCAATCCGATCGTGCGCAAGGTCACCTTCACCGGCTCGACCGAGATTGGCAAGAAACTGATGGAGCAGAGCGCTTCAACGGTGAAGCGAACGTCGATGGAACTTGGTGGCAATGCTCCATTCATTGTATTCGATGATGCGGATATCGACGCTGCCGTAAAGGGGGCGATGGCTTCGAAGTATCGCAATGCCGGACAGACCTGTGTCTGTGTCAATCGCATATTCGCGCAGGACGGAATCTACGACGCGTTTGTCGAGAAATTGTCCCAGGCCGTGCGTGGCTTGAAGGTCGGCGATGGCTTCGGCGAGGGCGTCACCATCGGGCCGCTGATCAACATGGCTGCGGTCGAGAAGGTCGAAGAGCATATCGCTGATGCGACCGGAAAAGGCGCCAAGGTGGCGGTCGGCGGCAAGCGTCATGCTCTCGGCCGAACGTTTTACGAGCCGACAGTGCTGACAGGCACCACGCCGGACATGCTGATCTTCCGTGAGGAGACGTTCGGTCCCGTCGCGCCGGTCTTCCGTTTCAAGACTGAGGAAGAGGCCATCCGTCTGGCCAATGACACTGAATTCGGACTTGCAGCCTATTTCTATGGCCGCGACATTGGCCGGGTGTGGCGTGTCGCGGAAGCGCTCGAATACGGCATGGTCGGCATCAATGAAGGTATTATCTCGACCGAGATCGCGCCGTTCGGCGGCGTCAAGGAAAGCGGCAACGGCCGCGAGGGCTCGAAGTACGGCATCGAGGACTATCTCGAAATCAAATACCTTTGCATGGGTGGAATATAGACGGCCCGGATCGATCCGCTTTCAAGGTCTAGGTACGGGCCTTGATTGCGCGCATGGCGTCGACAGCGGTCACGCTGCAGGTTAACAATTTCCCCAAATAAAGGTCTGCTTGGGCCATGGGGAGTTGGATGCCAGTTGTTCTTGATTCAGATGCCGCTGCTGTTCTCGCTGCCTTTCGTGAAGCCTGCCGTCCACCGTATGAAACGCTTTCTCCGGAGGAAGCCCGCCAGATGTATCTGGCCAGTCGTGTTGTTTCCAATCCCGAACCGCCCCGAATAGGATCAGCGGAATCGCTGATGATACCGGGGCCGGCCGGATTGATCCCAGCACGCCTCTACAAGCCCTTGGCGCTGAGGCAGGCAGACGGCTTATCGCCGTGTCTGGTCTTTTTCCACGGCGGAGGCTGGGTTATTGGCGACCTCGACTCTCACGACGTCGTTTGCCGTACGCTCGCCCATGAAGGTCAGCTTATCGTCATCTCGGTCGATTACCGGCTTGCGCCAGAGCATAAGTTTCCGGCGGCCGTGGACGATGCCATCGCAGCGACGGACTGGATTTCACAGAACGCTCGCGATCTGAAGATAGATGATGCACAGCTGATCGTTGGAGGCGATAGCGCCGGTGGCAATCTCGCTGCAGTCGTATCGATCAATGCAAGGGACGCGGGACCAAGGATTGCAGGCCAGGTGCTGATCTATCCTGCGACCGATTTTTCAATGAGACATCCCTCGCATAGCGAACCCGAAACGGACGCCTTGCTCACACATTCTGTCATCCGCTGGTTTCGCGATCACTATCTCAATAGTGCGGCGGACTGTGAGGATTGGCGAGCTTCTCCGGCGCGCGTAAAGCACCTCTCAGGTTTGCCCCCTGCCTTTATCCTGACGGCCGGCGCAGATCCCTTGCGCGACGAAGGCGATCAGTTCGCAAAACGCCTCAGCGAGGCGGGCGTGCCGGTCGTCCACCGGATGTATCCCGGTCAATTCCATGGCTTCATCACCATGGGCAAGCTGCTCCCCAAGGCAAATGACGCGCTGCGCAAAATCGGCGATTGGCTCAAGAGTTTAGGATAGCCGCCTTCATCGCGTGCGCATAGCAGCCCAGCGCAGGATTTGCGAATGGTGTCGTTACGGACGGAAATGAAGGTTCTCACCGGTAAAATCCCTCAAAGTCCCCGTCGTAAAGCAGGGGTACGATTCCAGCCTGCCACTGTTTGCAAACCTTATGACTTGCAAAATGAAAGTCATAATCTATCCTGAGCTGAGAGGAGCGGAAAATTCCGGCTCCGATGCATCAAGAGACAAACGGAGGAACTGTCGGTGAAACTCGCAACATACCGTCTGAATGACAAGGAGAGCGTCGCGATCGTCCATAATGGCGACGCGAGTCTATTTGACCTTGCAACAGCTTCCTCGCGCGCAGGGAATGCCAATCCCGCATTCAGCTCCATGATAGCGTTGATCGATGGTGGTGACGCTATGCTCGATCAGGCCAGAGCGTTGTTTGATCGCTATGGCAGCGACATGGATTTGTCGACTGCTGTTTCGGGTGCAGAAATTCTCGCGCCTCTACCAGAGCCGCGTCAGATGCGGGACGGTATGTCGTTTCCGCTGCATATCCGTCAATCGCCTCGCGGCCAACTGAAACTGAAAGCGCGGGCAGAAGGCGATAAGGCCGAACTAGCCCGCCTGGAGGCCGAGCCGTTACCTGAGCTTCCTGAAATCTACCGTAAGCAACCAATCTATTACATCACCAACCGTTTCAGCGTGAAGGGCACCAATACGACTGTCAAATGGCCGCGATACAGTAAGGTCATGGATTACGAGCTTGAATTCGGCATCATTACCAAGGGCAAGGGTGCCAATATCTCGGCTGCCAAAGCTCATGATCACATTTTTGGCTATACGATCTTCAACGATTTCTCGGCGCGCGATGCTCAGCGCGTCGAAATGGAAGGCCGGCTCGGTCCAGCGAAAGGTAAAAGCTTTGACGGCGGCAATGTGCTTGGGCCGTGGATCGTCACCCCCGATGAAATCGGTGACCCCTACAAGCTGAACATGGAAGTTCGCGTCAATCGCGAGGTGCGTTCAAACGGTGTAAGCGACGGCATGCTATTCTCTTTTGAAGAAATCATCGAACACGTTACCCAGGACGAAACCCTGATGCCGGGTGAATTCATCGGCTCCGGTACGGTGGGCAACGGGTGTGGTCTGGAGCTTGGCTGGTTTCTCGAGCATGGCGACGAAATCGAGCTCGAAGTCGAGAGGATCGGCGTCCTCAAGAACCGAGTCGAGCGGCAAGATGGCTGATCTGCGTGAATATTGACTTGCAAATTGCAAGTCATGGGCTAGGCTTCCTCCCGTAACGATATTGGCGCGAAATGAATGCGCCTGCAGAACGGGAGGCGTACTTTGTCCGAGGATGCACTGGTTACGCGCGAGCAGCGCGGCAATATCTCAATCCTGACGATGGTTTACCGGCCTTATAATCTCTTGGGGCCCAAGCTCATCAATGCCATCGTGGAGAAGGTTGAGGAGGCGCAGAAAGATGGAAGTCGTGCGATTGTGATCCGCAGCGGATTGCGGCATTTCTCGGCCGGCGCCGATCTCGATATTTTCGACAAGCGGGTCGCGGAGGGTAGCGGCGATCAGGCGAACGAAAACCGCCGCCTGACTGGCGTGGAATTCCTTCGCTTCATGGAATTGCTGCCCATCCCGCTGATCGCAAGCGTACATGGCGTCTGCCTCGGCGGCGGACTGGAGCTGGCCTTAAGCTGCGATTACATCGTTGCTGCGTCGTCGGCGAAGATCGGTTCAGTGGAAGCCACGCTTGGTCTTCACCCGCTACTGGGTGGTATCCAGCGCCAGGTTCAGCGCATTGGCGCGCAGCGCGCCAAGGAAATGTCAATGCTGGCGCGGCGGTATGATGCCCCGACCCTTGAAAAGTGGGGACTGATCAACCTCACCGTTCCGGAAGAGTCGCTGGAGAGCGCGACGATGTCGGTTGCGGAAGAATTCGCGCAGGGGCCGACGTTGGCTCACGCGGCGACCAAGCAGCTTGTGCATATCGCGGTCAACGAAGGCGTTGATGCCGCTGACGAGGCCATGGCGCGCATTCAGGCGCCGATCTGGTCATCCGAAGACCTCAAGACCGGGCTCGCTTCGTTCCGTAAGAACGGCCCGGGTCTCGCCAAGTTCGCGGGGCGCTGACATGAGCGGTCCTCTGAGTGGAATTCGTATCGTCGACTTTTCCCGTGTGCTGGCCGGCCCCCTGTGCGCGCGTACATTGCAAGACCTTGGTGCCGAGGTCATCAAGATCGAACCGCCGAGCCCGGACGTGTCGCGCTTTGCGTTTCCGTCGACTGACGGAATGTCAGGGTATTACGCCCAGCAGAATGCCGGAAAGCGCAACGTCAGTATCAATCTGAATTTGCCGGGCGCTTATGAACTGGCACTGAAACTGTGCGACACAGCGGACATCGTGGTGGAGAATTTCCGCGCAGGGACGCTCGGATTTTTCGGCCTCGATTATGAAACGCTGTCTAAACGTAATCCGCGGCTGATTTACGCGTCCATCACGGGATACGGCCAGAGCGGCCCGTGGCGCAGCCGCATGGCTTACGCACCGACAGTGCAGGCCGAGGCAGGGTTCACCCACAACAGCGTCCGCCACTACGGCGAAGCGCTCGCCGAACCGCGGACCGACAGCCTGTCGCATGCTGACGTTTACACTGGTTTGCAGGCGGTGATTGCGATTCTTGCCGCGCTCAACAGCCGCCAGAAGACCGGGCGAGGTCAGTACATCGATGTCGCTATGGCGGCGACGCTGCTAGCGATTAATGAACGAGCCCATCTTGATATGTCGGATGACGACATCGGAGCGGAGCCGGCGATTCTGGGTGCTACTGACTGTTCGTTCTTCACGGGTCCGAACGGTGAACATTTCACGGTAGCAACGAGCATTGTCGGCAGCCGCACGTTTCCGTCGTGGCTGCGTGCCATGCGCCGTGTTGATCTGATGGATGATCCTCGCTTCTCGTCGGCGGCAGCTCGCCGCCTGAATTTCGGCGCGCTGCATCAGATCATTCAGTCGTGGATGCTGACTTTTCCCGATATGGCGACACTTGATGCCCAGTTTGACGAAGCCAAAATCGCGATGGGAGAAATTCGCTCGACCAAGGATCTCATCAAATCGGAGTGGAGTGAATACTGGGGGGCTGTTCAACATGTGCCGGACCGCAGCGGTGGCGAATACCGTTTACCCGGTCGGCCGTGGCATTTCTCCGGCGACGAGCTGACGCCAATTGGAGCACCTGCTTTTCAGGGTGAGCATAACTACGCGGTGTTCAGTGAGCTCGGAGTTCCCGAAGCCGAGTTGAAGCGTCTGGCTGAGACGGGTGTGCTTGTTTCACACCCTCGGGCGTCGCAGCCGGAGCCGTCTGTGAAAGCCGGGGAATCCGGCTAGGCGACCTGATCATTAATGTCTTGAAACTCGATCGTCGGCCGCGTGTCCGCGCGGCTGAAGCGCACAATTGTGTCTGGAGGACGTCGAAATGCGCATGATGACAGTCATGGCATATGTTGCAGCGGCCGCAGTATTGGCCTGGGGCAACG
This sequence comes from Afipia sp. GW823-FHT06G09, assembly GCF_058794875.1. Classification (NCBI taxonomy): domain Bacteria; kingdom Pseudomonadati; phylum Pseudomonadota; class Alphaproteobacteria; order Hyphomicrobiales; family Nitrobacteraceae; genus Afipia; species Afipia sp. GW823-FHT06G09. Next base: position 209,556 of record NZ_JBXAHF010000005.1, on the reverse strand, counting down.
CCAGCGCGGCCGAGAAGAAATATGATACAGGCGCGACTGACAGCGAGATCAAGATTGGCAATACCATGCCCTACAGCGGGCAGGGTTCTGCCTGGAGTCTACTGGGCAAGGCTGAGGCGGCATATTTCGAGAAGGTGAATGCCGAGGGCGGTGTGAACGGCCGCAAGATCAGATTTATCAGTTATGACGATGCTTACAGCCCGCCCAAGACGGTGGAGCAAACCCGCAGGCTGGTCGAGAATGATGAGGTTCTGCTGCTGTTCAGCATGTTCGGCGTTCCGACCAACACGGCCATCCATAAATATGTCAATGCGAAGAAAGTGCCCCATCTCTTTGTCGGCGGTGGCGGATCGAAATGGAACGATCCAAAAAACTTTCCATGGACAACCGGATTCCAGCCGTCGTTTCTGACGGAGGGCAGGGTTTACGGTCAATATGTTGCGGCCAATCACCCGGGTGGAAAGATCGCGGTCCTCTACCAGAATGACGATTACGGCAAGGACATCCTGAACGGACTGAAGCAGGGTCTAGGCGCGAAAGCCTCGATGATCGTGGCGGAGACGAGCTATGAAGTTTCGGTCCCGACGGTCGACTCCCAGGTCGTCGCGCTAAAGGCCAGTGGCGCCGATATCTTCATGAACTTTACCGGCCCGAAATTCGCAGCCCAAGCGATCCGGAAGATTGCGGAACTGGGATGGAAGCCGGTCCATATTCTCAACATCCCTTCAGCTTCGATCGGCAGCGTCATCAAACCTGCGGGATTTGATGTGTCACAAGGCATTGTCAGTGGCGGGTTCCTCAAGGACGCTACGGATCCGGCGATGGCCGGAGATCCGGGCGTCAAGGCCTATCTCGCCTTTCTGGAAAAATACTATCCGGGGGCAGATGTGACCGCGACAGGCAACACCCAAGGTTATGTCATGGCGCAGACGATGGTGCAGGTCTTGAAACAGGCGGGCGATGATCTCACCCGTGACAATGTTATGCGTCAGGCTTCAAATATCCGGAATTTTGAGATCGACATGCTGATGCCGGGGATCAGAGTCAACACCAGTCCGGATGATCTGGCCCCCATAAAATCCATGCAGCTTCGACGTCTGGTGGGCGAGCGCTGGCAGCCGTTCGGCACGATTATAGATGCTGCTTCCGGCCCTTGACCGGACAATGGCTGGGACCACAGGGTTCAAACCCTACTAAAAGCGGGCAGGAGGGCGCTGGACAGGCGAATGGCGGGCTCCATATTGTGAGGAGCAAGATTCGAGAATTGGAAGACAGCAAATGGCTGATGTGAAGCGAAGCCGAATTGCCAACAGGGAATGTTCGGTGGCGCGCGCCATGGAAGCATTGGGAGACAGGTGGTCGATCCTGCTGCTGCGCGAGGCCTATTATGGCGTCAAGCGTTTCGATGAATTCCAGTACTATGTCGGCATAGCACCAAACATTCTCAGTACTCGCCTGAAGAAACTCGTGGATGCCGGGATCATGACCCGTGTTCCTCTGCCTGAACACGCCGGCCGATATGAATATGTCTTGACGGAGAAGGGCCGGGATTTCTTTCCGACCTATCTGGCGCTCAAAAAATGGGGGGATGACTGGCTGGCTGAGCCCGCGGGGCCGCAGGTCGTTTTCCATGACCGTTCTAATGGGCAGGAAATCCAGTACCCCGAATTGTTGACTGCGCAGGGCAAACCGCTCAGCCTTGAAGATATCGAGATTGTTGCCGGTTCCGGCGCCGTGCCGTTCAACCGGAAGAGATTTGGTGCGGTCGCCATTCGCCCCGATATTGGCGGGGGCAAAGCAGGTGCAAAGGCTCGTGCATCCTCATCGAGACGGAAGAGCAAATAAGACTGCAACCTGGTTGAGCGCCTGGATCTGCGATCATGGCACCGCGATCAGAGATGTCAGTGCTCTTGCAACCTCTGTTTTGACGAGGTGCTGGCGATATTGCGCTGACGCATAATGATCGGACAGACATGGTGCTTGCTCGCTTGCAAGCCGCGCCGTCATTTCGATGGTCTCGCGGAGGAGGGCCTTGCCGATCAGGTAGCCGGTCGCGGCTTCGGCCGCAAAAGCGTGACCGGCAGCACCTGTGACACCGATGGAAGCCTCCGAGACGACACCATCCGCCAGAGATACACCGACGGCTACGCCGATAACGGCATAGCCGCTCGCAGGGTGCCGGATCTTGCGATACCTGAACCGGGTCCCGGCGTTGGGACGGGGGATATGGATCGCTACCAGGACTTCGTCGACTTCCAGAGCAGTCGTGAAGATGTCGAGGAAGAAATCCCTCGCGCCGATGCGCCGGGAGCCGCCGGGACCCGTGATCTCCAATTCCGCCTTCAGAGCGGTGACAACGGCCGGCCAGTCGGCCGCCGGGTCGGCATTCGCCAACGATCCGCCGATGGTTCCGCAATTGCGCACTTGCGGATCGGCGATGATATCAGCGGCTTGGCGGAAGATAGGCAGCACGCCGTACAGCTCATTGGACGCCAGGAGTTCAGCATGTGTGGTCAGCGCTCCGATCCTGACCCAGTCTCCGATCTCGATCCCCTTCAATTCCTTGAGGTTGCGGATATCGACCAGCAACGCAGGTGATGCAAGGCGCAGTTTCAGCGTCGGGATCAGTGTATGGCCGCCAGCCACGAGCTTGGTGCTGTCAGGGTCTTGCTGCAGCAGGTCAACTGCTTCGCGAAGCGAAGTCGCTCGAACGTAGTCGAATGAGGCCGGGATCATTGGCTTACTCCTGCGCGTGCGCGTTGAACTGCGGACCAGATACGCGGCGGCGTCATCGGCATATCCAGATGTGGGATTTCGAACGGCGATAGTGCGTCGAGCACTGCGTGCACCATGCATGGTGGTGCCGCAATGGATCCGCTTTCGCCGATGCCTTTGACACCGATCGGATTGGTGGGAGACGGCGTTTCCTGGAAGGACGTCCGGATATTTGGAACATGTTCCGCGCGCGGAACTGCATAATCGAGCAATGAACCGGTCATCAATTGCCCGGTATCAGGATCGTAACTGACCTCTTCGTACAGAGCCTGAGCGATGCCCTGCACAACGCCGCCATGAATTTGTCCAGCTGCGAGCAGGGGATTGATGATCGTGCCGACATCGTCCACCGCGACATAATCGAGGATATCGACCATGCCGGTTTCAGGATCGACTTCGATATAGGCCATATGGATTCCAGAAGGCGACCCCATGCCAGCCGGATCGTAAAACGTCGTTTCGTCAAGACCCGGCTCCATGCCGTCAGGCAACTTGTGACCGACATAGGCCATGCGGGCGATCTTGCCGAAGCTGAGTGGTGCGATATCTGTACCCGGCACGCTAAATTCCCCGGCCCGGTACGAAACGTCCTTTTCATCCACCTCCAGCATGCTTGCTGCGATCTTTCTGGCTTTGGCGACGATCCGTTGTGATGTGACGTGAACGCTCGATCCGCCGACTGCCATGGAGCGGGAATTGAAAGTGCCGTGGCCGGCCTGAACCTGCCGCGTATCGCCCTGCACGATGTCGATGCTTTCGATCGGAATCTGAAGAACGTCTGCCGCGATCTGGGCAAGTGACGTGTTGTGGCCGTGGCCCTGGCTCATGGAGCCGGAGAAGATCGTAGCGCGCCCGCTCGAGTCGATGCTTACACGGGCGCTTTCCCAGCCTCCGCGATTGAATCCCATCAGTGACAGGCGGCGCGATGGGGCCATGCCGCACATATGAGTGTAAGCGGCGACGCCGATGCCGCGATAACGGCCTTCACTGCGCAACTGATCGCGTTCGGCGATCCGCTCGTCGTATTTGAACGCCTCCAGAGCTTTTGCCAGCAAGCCCTGGTAGTTGCCACTGTCGTAAATAACTGCTGGCCCGTTATAGGGGCGATGCGGAAAGTCGGCGCGCTGAATGAAATTCCGTTTGCGCACTTCGACCTGATCGAGCTTCAGATGACGTGCGACCGCGTCGATGGCGCGCTCCGCGATGTATCCGCCTTCGGGGCGGCCATAGCCGCGGTAGGCATCGACCGGAACGGTATTGGTGACAACGACCCGGGAGAATGCCTCGTAGTTGTCGATCTTGTACGTGCCCGTGCCGAAGTTGACCGTATTCACGGTCGGGCCGCCGGACGCCATGTTCGACAGGTAGGCGCCGACGTTGCCCAGCGTTTCAACTCTCAGTCCGAGAATCTTTCCATCGTTGCGGAATGCAACCTCGATGGTCTCGGTATGTGCACGCCCGTGGTTGGTGGATTGATGGCTCTCCGAGCGGGACTCCCACCATTTCACAGGCACGCCGAGCTGGCGCGCAAGATAAGGGCAGAGCAGTTCCTCGGGATAAAGATGCATCTTTGCGCCGAACCCGCCGCCGATGTCGGGCGCGACGATCCGGAGCTGGTGCTCAGGAATGCGGACAGTATCGGCGATCCAGCGCCTGTGCATGTGAGGGACCTGACTCTGGATGTTGACGGTCAGTGTTCCATCGACGTTCGGCTCCGCAAGGATCGAGCGCGTCTCCATGCAGGTGGGTATCAGGCGGTTGTTGATCACACGAAGCTTGATTACGTGGTCCGCTTCGCTGGCGGCCTTCTTGTAGTCACCACCGCCAATCTTGTAGAGCGTCGTAATGTTCTTCGGTACGTTGTCATGAAGCTGCGGCGCACCCTCGCGGATGGCGGCCTCTTCATCGATGACGGCAGGGAGCGTCTCGTAATCAACTTCGATCAATCCGACAGCGTCGTGAGCCAGGGCCTGCGTTTCGGCGACGACGACCGCAACGCATTCACCGACGAAGCGGACGCGATCCACCGCAACAACCGGACGATCTGGGACCTTGGTCCCCGGAATGACCCAGTTGGGTTCCATCGAGCCCATTTTTCCGACGAGGTCGGCACCGGACAAAACAAGATGAACACCTGGCGCGCTCCGAGCCGTAGACAGGTCAACATGCTTGATGATGGCATGGGCATGCGGCGAGCGGAGAATCGCCATGTGGAGCATGCCCGGCGACTTCATGTCGTCCGTATAGCGCCCCTTGCCGGTAATGAACTTGAAGTCTTCGCGTCGCCGAAGCGGCTGACCCATGTACTTGGTGGCGGCTGCTTCAGTCATGATGATGTGCTCCCGCTGCAAGCGATTCAACTGCCCGCACGATGTTGTGGTAGCCGGTGCAGCGGCAAATGTTGCCGGTGAGGTTGTGGCGGATTTCGTCTTCCGTGGGATTCGGGTGTTGCTTGAGCAACTGGCGGACGCTCATGATCATTCCCGGCGTGCAGAAACCGCATTGCAGGGCGTGATGTTCGTGAAACGCTGCTTGAATGGGGTGCAGTGCGCCGCCAGCCGGTGCTAGGCCCTCGATCGTCGTGATGGACGACCCATCGGCCATCACAGCGAGAACGGTACAGGATTTGACCGCTTGTCCATCGATATCGACGGTGCATGCGCCGCACTGCGAGGTGTCGCAGCCGACATGCGTGCCGGTCAGATTCAGATCGTCCCGAAGCAGATGGACCAGCAGCTTGCGCGCCTCCACCGAGGCGGTCTGGCGTATGCCGTTGACGGTTAACGTCACCGTGTGGTGTTTTTCGTTGGCCTCTAGCACTTGTTCCTCCGATATACGGTGTTGCCGTCCGACGGCCGTTTGATTGGGCGGATACCGCCGCAGCCTCAGGAGAAGCTGATGTTCGCTATATCGATAGCGACGGCGACAGGAGCAGGGACCGCAGTGCCATCCGGGTTGCGGCGCAGCGCGCGCCGCTTGGTCGCGATCTTGATGCCGTCGAACGTCTTGTAGTCCTCGACATAGTGAGCCGTGGGAATGTTGCTTGCGACCTCTGCTCCGTAGTCCAGCCGGCAGACCAGACCGTCGCCATTGATATGAAAGATCTGTTCGGAGCAGTGGGTGGCGACGGTGTGGGGGAAAGTCACTTTGAGTCTGCGGCGAACTTCGCCATTTTCATTCCAAGGATCGATTTCTTCGGTTTTGAACCCCGGTAATGCGAACATGAAAGGCGTGCAGAGATAATTCCACATTGCGTAGCCGCTGAAGTACGCGAGATGGAGGGCGTCCCAGGGTGTTTCCGGCTTGTGGCCTTCGAACGCCGAGCGTGGATCGTGTCGTTCCTCCAGCACTTGCCCGTCGAGGGTCTCAACGGCTGTATGATCTGGCCGATAGATGCTGCGTTTGTTCGGGTCTGTGAACGGGCGATAGCTGGTCGATTGCGACTTGGTATCGATGGTGACATGGACGTCCTTGAGGGCATCCGGCCAGCCCTTTCTTGCCCAGAGCAAGCCAGTGATGGACATATCGCCGTCGATGGCCTTCACTTTATTCCAACGATCGATGCCTCCGTGTGCATCGATCACAAGGTCGCGAAGCTTGCTCATGGTTGCCGTCCCTAAACCGCTTTTTGTGATGTCGTTGTTTTCGCGCTGTCCCAGTCCGGTCCCGAGAAGACTGGACGGTCAGTTACTCTAATGATAAGAGTTACTAGGAGGCAAGTACTTTTATGAAGTCAAAAGGCTTTGAGGGAATGGCGTGCTCGATCGCCGGCGTATTGGCCGCGATCGGCGATCGATGGGCCGTGCTGATTTTGCGCGACCTCTCATTCGGTCTGAGCAAGTATGAGGATTTGCGCCGCTCGACCGGAGTGACCAACGCAACGCTGTCCGACCGTCTCAAGCATCTCGAAGAAAACGCGTTGATTGAGCGCCGCCGCTATCAGGTGAACCCCGAGCGCTACGAATACATTCTGACTCGAAAGGGCAGGGACACGATCCTGCTGACGCAGGCGCTGGTTCAGGTGGGGGACAAGTGGGGTGCCTCCGGGAGGGGCGGGCCGCCGCTCAAGTTTACCAATCGAAAGACCGGCGGGCCCGTGAAGCTTGCGATGGTTGATCAGGACACAGGCGAAACCGTTCAACTGAACGACTTGCAGCCGCAACCGGGTCCTGGGGCGGACGATCTCGTCCGGTGGCGCCTGACCTATCTGCGCAGCTAAGCAGGTGCCTTTTCGAGCCAGGGCCGCGGAATGGAATCGCCCAGTTTGGACGGTGTTGGATCGTGCATTCGTAGCCGGATAAAATCTGTGCACTGCTAAATGCGAGCATAAAAAATATGCATATCATCATCTTTGTATGCAATCGCCTTGCAGCGCAATTAGCGCGGCTTCTTTCGCTCTTCCTATAATCCGGCGCGGATTCAATAGTTTAGCGGTGTTTTAAGACCTTCTTAAGATCTGGCATGAAGCTTGCGAAGTCATCTCCGGCGAAGTCTCAACGCGTTGGAGAACATCATGAAGCGTCGCGATTTTCTGAAGACGGTCACCGGAGCGGCGGCAGGTGCGGCGATACCGGGGCCGGCGATCTGGTCGGCTGCCAAGGCGGACGCACGATCTGAAACGCTGCTGATCGTTTCCGAAAGCGGGCCCAACAATCTGGATATCCACGGTGTCGGCACGAACGTGCCTGGATACGAAGTGTCCTGGAATTGCTATGACCGCCTCATCAGCCACGAAATGAAAACCGGCGCCAACGGCGTTCCGTACTATGACCGCGACAAGTTCAAGCCTGAACTGGCCGAGGACATGAATGTCGGCGACATGTCGGTCACATTCAAACTGAAGAAAAAGGCGACGTTTCACGACGGGACGCCGGTGACGGCGAAGGATGTGAAATGGTCTCTCGACCGCGCCGTGAGCGTCGGTGGTTTCCCGACCTTCCAGATGAGCGCAGGTTCGCTCACCAAGCCGGAGCAGTTCGTCATCGTCGACGACAACACGGTGCGCGTGGACTTCGCCAAGAAGGATCGCCTGACCATCCCTGATCTCGCTGTGATCGTCCCCTGCATCGTGAATTCGGAGCTGGTGAAGAAAAGCGCGACGGAGAAAGATCCTTGGGGTCTCGAATACACCAAGCAGAATACCGCGGGCTCCGGCGCTTATCAGGTAAAAAGCTGGACCGCCGGCACCGAAGTGGTGATGGAGCGCAATGAGAACTGGGTCGGCGGCCCGATGCCGAAGATCAAGCGCGTTATCTGGCGCATGGTTCCGCAGGCCGGCAACAGACGCGCGCTGCTGGAGCGCGGCGATGCCGATATCTCGTACGATCTGCCCAACAAGGATTTTGTTGAACTGAAAGATTCCGGCAAGCTCAACATTGTTTCGACGCCATACTCAAACGGCGTTCAGTATATCGGCATGAACGTCACCCAGCCACCGTTCGACAATCCGAAGGTACGCCAGGCCGTCGCCTATGCGCTGCCTTACCAGAAAATCATGGATGCAGTGCTGTTTGGTCTCGCCAAGCCGATGTTTGGTGGCACCGGCGGCACCGAGGTGGCATGGCCGCAGCCGCACAAGTTCAACACCGATATTGCAAAAGCCAAGGCGCTCCTTGCAGAGGCCGGCTATCCGAATGGCTTTGAGACCACGCTGTCGTTCGATCTTGGTTTTGCCGGTGTTAACGAGCCGCTTTGCATTCTGGTTCAGGAAAGTCTCGGCCAGATCGGCATCAAGACCACCATCAACAAGATTCCGGGCGCCAACTGGCGCACCGAACTGAACAAGAAGGTGCTACCGCTCTACACCAATGTGTTTTCCGGCTGGCTCGATTATCCCGAGTACTTCTTCATCTGGTGCTACAGCGGGAAGAATTCGATCTTCAATACGATGAGTTACAAGTCGCCGGAGATGGACAAGTACATCAATGGCGCAGTCGATGCCGCCGCGATCGGCGACACGCCCACCTACGACAAGGATGTAAGGGGCTTTGTCGATCTCGCCTACGCGGACATTCCGCGCATTCCGCTGTATCAGCCCTACGTCAATGTCGCGATGCAGAAGAATATCTCTGGTTATCAGTATTGGTTCCACCGCCGTCTCGATTATCGCGCACTTGTAAAAGCGTAACGGTCAGGGGTGGGGGCTTCCATGCTCGGTATGATTGGAAAAAGGCTGGCATTTGCGATCCCGAGCCTCATCGGGGTCGTGATTGTCACGTTTCTTCTGACTCGCGCATTGCCGGGAGATCCGGCGGCTTACTTCGCGGGACCTGCTGCAACCAAAGAAGCCATCGAGCAGATTCGTAAAAAGCTGGGCCTCGACAAGCCGCTGATCGAGCAGTTCGTGCGCTACACCGTCGATTTGTCGAAGGGTGACTTCGGTAATTCGCTGACGACCGGTCAGCCGGTTGCGACGGAAATCCGCAATCGATTGCCGGCATCCGCCGAATTGACGCTGACCGGGCTTTTGATTGCTATTTCGATCGCGATTCCGCTGGGTATTCTGGCTGCGACGCGGCCAGGCTCCTGGATCGACCATCTTTGTCGTGTTCTGACAACCGCCGGTGTATCGCTGCCGGTGTTCTTTACCGGGCTGGTGTTGGTCTACGTCTTCTATTTCAAGCTTGGCTGGTCGCCGGCGCCGCTCGGGCGTCTGGACGTGTTCGCAAGCGCTCCGCCTGCCGTCACCAGATTTTACCTGATCGACAGCTTGCTCGCGCAAAACATTGAGACGTTCCGTTCGGCGCTGAGCCAGTTGATCCTGCCGGCGGCAACGCTTGCAATTTTCTCGCTGGCGCCGATTGCGCGTATGACCCGCGCCTCGATGCTGGCGGTTCTGGCTTCTGACTTTGTCCGTACCGCACGTGCAAGCGGATTGTCGCCGTCCAAGGTCATCGTCACCTATGCGTTCCGCAACGCGATGTTGCCGGTCATTACAACGCTGAGCATGGTTTTCTCGTTTCTGCTCGGCGCGAATGTGCTGGTTGAGAAAGTGTTCGCGTGGCCTGGCATCGGCTCCTATGCCGTCGAAGCGCTGATCTCGTCCGATTTCGCGCCGGTGCAGGGATTCGTGCTGACGATGGCGGTGATGTACGTCCTGCTCAATCTGGTTATCGACATTCTCTATGGCGTCATCGATCCGCGTGTGAGGTTGGAAGGATGAGCACTGTCGCACCCGTTGCCGAAATTGCATCAACAGCGCAGGCCTCAGGTTTTAAGGCAACGCTCCAGCACGCGCGATACATTCTGGGTGAGAACCTCGTCACGGCGTTCGCCTTCGGACTTCTTGTTCTGATTGTCTTTGCGGCGGTGTTCGGTCCCTCGATCGTGCCTTACGATCCGCTGGCCAGCAATACGGCCCAGGCGTTGAAACCGCCCTCGGCGGCACACTGGTTCGGCACCGACCAACTTGGGCGCGACATCCTGAGCCGGGTAATTGTTGCGACCCGGCTCGACTTCTTCATTGCAGCCGCCTCGGTCGTGCTGGTGTTCTTTATGGGTGGCATTGCCGGCATTGCTGCGGGTTACTTCGGCGGCTGGACCGACCGCATTGTCGGACGCATCGCGGACACGATTATGGCGTTTCCGTTGTTCGTGCTGGCGATGGGTATCGTCGCCGCGCTCGGCAACACTGTACAAAATATCATTATTGCTACCGCCATCGTGAATTTCCCGCTGTATGTTCGTGTGGCGCGTGCTGAGGCCAATGTTCGTCGCGATGCCGGTTTCGTGCAGGCGGCTAGATTGTCGGGCAACAGCGAGTACCGCATTCTGCTGGGGCATATCCTGCCCAACATCATGCCGATCATGATCGTGCAGATGTCGCTGACCATGGGCTACGCGATCCTTAATGCGGCGGGCCTTTCGTTCATTGGTCTTGGTGTTCGTCCGCCGACGGCGGAGTGGGGAATTATGGTCGCGGAAGGGGCGACCTTCATGGTCTCCGGAGAATGGTGGATCGCCTTCTTCCCCGGGCTGGCGTTGATGATCGCGGTGTTTTGCTTCAACCTGCTCGGCGACGGGCTCCGCGACATCGTCGATCCGCAGCGGAGGACATGACGGATGACCGCGATGCCGTTGCTCGACGTCAATAATCTCACCGTGGAGTTTGCGACCCGGCGCGGAATTGTCCGTGCCATCCAGCAGGTCAATGTCACCGTCGCCAAGGGTGAGACGTTGGGTATCGTCGGTGAGTCCGGCTCGGGAAAGTCGGTGACGTCCTACGCCGTGATGCGCATTCTTGATCGCGCGGGAAAGATTGCGGACGGCTCCATCATGTTTTCCGGAATCGACGTCAAGAATGCATCCGAGACGGAAATGCGCGATCTGCGTGGTCGCGAAATGTCGATGATTTTCCAGAATCCCCGTGCTGCACTCAATCCGATCCGGAAGGTCGGCGATCAGATCGAAGACGTGCTGCGTCAGCATGTGCAGTCGACGTCCAATGACCGCGGAGAAAAGGCGATTGAGGCACTGGAGCAGGTGAAAATCGCACGCCCGCGCGAGCGCTATCATGCCTATCCATTTGAGCTGTCCGGCGGCATGTGTCAGCGCGTCGTCATCGCTCTTGCATTGGCATGCAATCCTCAGCTTCTGATCGCTGACGAGCCGACCACAGGCCTTGATGTTACCACCCAGAAGGCGGTGATGGACCTGATCGTGGAACTGACGAAGAGCCGGGGCATGTCCACCATTCTGATCACGCACGATCTGGGGCTTGCGGCGGCCTATTGCGACCGCGTGGTGGTGATGGAAAGGGGCAACGTGGTCGAGACCGCGTTGTCGAAGGACATTTTCGCCAATCCGGAGCATCCCTATACACGTAAACTGATGCGAGCGACGCCAAGGCTGGGTGTTTCTTTGCGGGATTTGCTCTCCGACGAAGAAAAGGCGGCTTTGCCGGCGACGGCAGATGTTGCGTCTGCGGGGGAGGCAGACACAACGCCGCTGCTGGTTGTTGAGAAACTCGTCAAGGAGTATCCGCGTCAGGGTGTGTCAAAGACATTGTCTTCACTGTTTGGCCGCAAGCCGCCGGTCGAACCGGAGCAGTTCCGGGCCGTGGATGGCATCAGCTTTTCGGTCAGTCGCGGTGAAAGCGTCGGTCTTGTTGGGGAATCCGGTTGCGGGAAATCCACCACGTCGATGATGGTGATGCGGTTGCTTGGGCAGACATCAGGACGAATTGTGTTCGATGGTGAAGACATCGGTGGAATTCTCCCTAACGCCTTTGCGCGACTGCCGCTACGTAAGCGGATTCAGATGGTGTTTCAGGACCCAACCGACAGCCTCAATCCGCGGTTCACGGCAGCGCGGGCCATTGCCGATCCAATCATGCAGCTGGGGGACATCAAGGGCGCAGCCGCTTTACGCGCGCGCTGCGAGGAATTGGCACGTCAGGTGGGCTTGCCGCTGTCGCTTTTGGATCGTTTTCCACACCAGATGTCTGGTGGCCAGAAGGCGCGTGTCGGAATTGCGCGGGCCATTGCACTGAAGCCGGACCTCATTATTCTGGATGAACCCACAGCGGCGCTCGATGTATCGGTGCAGGCGGTGGTGTTGAACCTGCTGCAGGATCTCAAGCAGTCGATGGGCATGAGTTATCTGTTCGTATCCCACGATTTAAACGTGGTCCGGCTCTTGTGTGATCGCGTCATCGTGATGCGAAGCGGACGAATTGTCGAGCAGGGCGCGACCGATACGGTGCTCGACGCACCGCAGGACGTCTATACACGCGAGCTGTTGTCGGCAATCCCGCATCCGCCTCTTCCTGTACATTGAAAATCGCGGAAACATGCATGTCACCGAGTGATTCATTGGATGCCTACATAGATGCCGCTGCAACGCTCCTTGGCTTGCCGATCGACGCTGCATGGAAACCTGTTGTCCGCGCGAACCTGGATGTCTCGCTGAAGATGGCGCACATGGTTCAGGAGTTTCCGCTGCCCGATGAAATCGAGCCAGCGAGCATTTATGAAGCCTGACGCTGCTTTGATCACTGACATGGACTGGGCATCGGCATCGGAGATTGCTGAGGCTGTTTCCTCCCGTAGAATATCGGCGATAGAAGTCATCAACGGGGCGCTGTCACGCATTGCGGCGCGCGACGCGAAGCTGAATTCGTTCACCGATGTGGTTGCCGCCCGCGCGCGTGCCACGGCGAGCAAGATCGACCAAGCGATTGCAGATGGAGGCCAGGTCGGGCCGCTTGCGGGCGTACCGTTTGCGGTGAAGAATCTTTTCGATATTGAAGGTCTTCCGACTCGCGCTGGATCGAAGATCAACCGTGATCGTGCCCCCTCAAGCCGTGATGCGACATTGATCGAGCGCCTGGAGGCCGCGGGCGCGGTTCTGGTTGGCGCACTCAATATGGGCGAGTACGCCTACGACTTCACCGGAGAGAATGTCCACGATGGTCCTTCGCGGAATCCGCATGATCTGGCGCGGATATCCGGGGGCTCGTCAGGTGGCTCTGGTAGCGCCGTTGGGGGCGGACTTGTGCCGCTGGCGCTTGGCTCCGATACCAATGGATCAATTCGCGTGCCCTCGTCATTCTGCGGTATCTTCGGCCTGAAACCGACCTACGGCAGGCTGTCGCGTGCGCGGTCGTTTCCGTTTGTTGCAAGCTTCGATCATCTGGGGCCATTTGCGCGAACAACCCGGGATCTGGCGCTTGCTTACGATGTGATGCAGGGACCGGATCCCGACGACGCGGCGTGCGTGGGACGCCCGGTAGAACCTGTGACGCCGCTGCTATCGCAGGGGATAGGCGATTTTCGCGTTGCCGTTGCGGGAGGTTATTTCAAAACGTCCCTTACGCCCGAGGCAAGGGAGGCAATGGCGCGGGTCGCAAAGGCCTTGTCCGTCACAAGGGAAATTGAAATTCCGGAAGCCGCGCGAGCCCGCGCTGCAGCCTACGTCATTACGACGAGTGAGGGCGCATCGTTGCACCTTGACCGGCTGAGGAGCCGCCCGCAGGATTTCGATCCTGCGGTGAGAGACCGGCTCCTCGCCGGGGCAATGATACCGTCGGTATACGTGGACCGGGCACAGAAATTTCGCCGTTGGTACCGGGCGAAAGTCATGGAATTGTTCAAGATTGTCGATGTGATTCTGGCGCCGTCGACACCTTGCGTCGCGCCCAAGATCGGTCAGACGACCTTCGTCCTGGATGGAGTCGAGATGCTGGCTCGGCCGAATATCGGAATTCACACACAACCTATTTCGTTTATCGGTCTGCCGGTGGCAGCGGTACCGCTTCCGCTTGAGCCGATGCCGATCGGCGTTCAGATCATTGCTGCCCCGTGGCGAGAGGATGTCGCCCTGCGCGTGGCCTATGCTCTGGAGCAGGCTGGTGTCGTGCAGACGTCACGCCCCGGGGAATTTTGAGGATGGCGACTGAGGTCAATTTGCCAGATGTCGTCGCCGAAGTGACAGAAGCTTTCGCACGTTACGAGAAAGCGCTGACCTCCAACGATGTCGCAACGCTCGATTCTTTGTTCCGGGAGGACACCAGTACCATTCGTTACGGTATCGGTGAGAACCTTTATGGTTATGCGGCGATTGCGGCATTTCGCGCGGCGCGAAACCCTGCGGGGCTGATGCGCGAGCTGTCAAAAACCGTCATCACAACCTATGGCCGCGACACGGCGGTCGCTTCAACGCTATTCCATCGCAGGTCTGCGCCGGGCAAGGTCGGGAGGCAGATGCAGACATGGATGCGTTTCGCAGAAGGCTGGCGGATTGTCGCCGCCCATGTGAGTGTGATCGATGCGCCGGATGAGAAGTCATGATCTTTGAGGCGGAAATGCCGCAAGGTTCGAGCGGTGACGCGCCGGGAGTTGGCGAGCCGAACTCGCCTTTTACACGCGGAGCGGCAACCGCAGGAAAGCGCACCCTTGCCGAGGAGTTGCGGTTGCAACTGGCCGACGATATCGTGCGGGGTGCGCTGGAGCCTGGATCCGCGCTCGATGAATCCGAGATCGCGAGACGTTTCAATGTTTCGCGGACACCTGTTCGCGAGGCACTGCGGCAGTTGGTGGCCAGCGGTCTTGTCAATTCACGCGCTCACCGCGGTGCGGTGGTGGCGAGACCGACCATCGAACAGCTCAACAGCATGTTCGAGGCGATGGCTGAACTAGAAGCATTGTGCGCCGGGCTTGCCGCCGAGCGGATGCCGATTACGCAGCGTAATGAACTGGAAGCGCTGCATGAGCGGCTGCGGCTTTTGAGTTACGATGGGAATCCGCAGTTGTTCCATGAAGCGAATGAGGCATTTCACAACGCAATCTATGCTGGCTCCCAGAATGGGTATGTCGCCGAGATGACCTTGGCGACGCGTGTTCGGGTTCAGCCGTTCAGGCGGGCGCAGTTCCGTAATCTTGGCCGCCTTGCGAAATCCTATGTCGAGCACGACCGGGTCGTTGTCGCTATCATGCGCGGCGACAAGGCGGGGGCCGCGAACGCGATGCGCGATCACATTGAGACTGTTCGTGAGGAATACGAAGTTTACGCGGTATCGCTGTAGAATTTGAAATCCGCGCGTCGCGGCAGTCTACTTTTTGGTCCCGCCGCCCGTCAGTCCGCCGAACATTTTGAACATATCTCCGATCTGTTCGGGATTGAACGACATCCAGTTGCGAAGGATCGCGTCGGGCGACATGCTGCCAACGCTGGCAAGCAGCTTTTCCTCGACCTCCTTCATGGCTTTTTCCTGCATCGGCTGAATATTCGGAAGTCCAAGGAATTCGCGGGCTTCCTGCGGCGTGCAGTCGATATTGACCGTGATTTTCATAAATCTGTCCCCCGGCAGGTGACCACGTCATTTGGATCCCGGCCTTGCGCTTAATCTACACGCGAAGATATCGAAATGGAAATTGACCGCGCCGCTACACGTGAACTGCGCTGCGGACGCGGCCGGCGTTTCCGAAAACTCTCAAGTAACGGGCTATCTCGGATGGATTTCCGGTCGCCTTTTCCGGGTTATCCGAAAGCTTCACCGCTGGCTTTCCGTTAACAGCTGTCACCTTGCAGACAAGTGAGATCGGATCGAGATCGGCGGTGCCGTCCGGCGCACAACCGACAAAGTCGTTGGTGAGATTTGTGCCCCAGCCGAAACTGGTCCTGACGCGTCCGGCAAAGTATCGATGTGTTTCCTCAATCGATCCGACATCCATCCCGTCCGAGAAGATGAGAAGCTTCTCTTTCGGGTCGCGCCCTTTTTCCTTCCACCATTTGATGATCTCCTCGCCCGCTGCGATGGGTGGGGCACTGTCGGGACGAAAGCCGGTCCAGTCTGCCACCCAGTCCGGAGCGTCGCGTAGAAAGGCTTTCGTGCCAAAGGCATCGGGCAGGGCGATGAGAAGGTTTCCGTCGTAGGTATGGCGCCATTGATCGAGAATTAGATAGGGCGCCCAGCGTAGTTCGTCGTCATCTTTCGCGAGAGCAGCCGCGACCATCGGCAATTCGTGCGCATTTGTACCGATGGCTTCGAGGTCATTGTCCATCGCCAGCAGCACGTTGGATGTTCCGGTGAACGCTGGTCCCAGTCCTTCCTTGACGGCTTCGACGCACCAGCGCTGCCAGAGGAAACCATGCCGCCGCCGCGTTCCGAAGTCCGACAGCCGCAGGCCATCCAGTTTGCGCAGACGCTCGACCTTGGTCCAGAGTTTCGCCTTGGCGCGCGCGTAAAGCACATCGAGAACGAAGCGCCCCTGTCCCTTCATGGCTTGCCGCGAGCGTAATTCATTGATGATGGCGAGCGCGGGAATCTCCCACATCGTGGTGTGCGTCCACGGTCCATGGAAGTGCAGTTCGTACTGGCCGTCGACCGTATGGAGTTCATATTCAGGCAGCTGGAATGTCGCCAGCCAACTGATAAAATCCGGCGAGAACATCTGCGTCTTGCCGTAGAAGGTATTACCTGCAAGCCAGATCAGCTCTTTCTTGGTAAAGCGCACCGTGCGGGCGTGATCCAGTTGAGCGCGAAGTTCGCCCTCGTCGATCACTTCACCGAGCCGGACGTGGTGGGTGCGGTTGATGACCGAAAACGTCACATGCTCGTCCGGGTAGAATTCCCGGATCATCTGAAGCATCAGCAGCTTGTAGAAGTCGGTATCGAGCAGACTGCGGACGATCGGGTCGAGCCGCCAGCCGTGATTGTAGGTTCGCGAAGCGATATCTGTAATGGCCATGCCGGGATCATATCCGGCTCCCTCGCGGGCAGCCAGCCACTGGGTGCTATTTTATGGCCTGCCTCCACGGCGAACCCGGCTAATCGCCGTGGCCACGTCGGTCCAGGGCGCCTTGTCTGGGGCGAACTGTTGCCTGAGGTATGAAACCAGCTCCATGACCTGTTGGTCATTGAGGCTGTTTTTGAATGCCGGCATGTAGCCGAGATCGCTGGATACCGGCTGGTCGATGCCATGGAGAATGATCTGAATGAGGTTATCCGGCGCGTCGCTGTGCAGGTTGGTGTTCAGGGCCAGCGATGGTCTGCTGCCGAACAGAACCGGGCCACCAACTTGATGGCACACAGCGCAGGCGCCGTCATAGATTCGTGAGCCTGTCGCGGACGCCGAAGCCGCTTTCACGCTTGTTGCCGTTTCCAGCCGATTTGCCAAGGCATCCTGAGCCGACGGAGAAATTGTCGTGTTGTTGAAGGAGGCGAGATAGACCGCCATGGCGCGGATGTCGGCGTCGGGCACGGACGCAAGATCTCTTACGATGGGCGCCATCGGTCCGGCGGCAACACCATGGAAACGGGATATGCCTGTTCGCAGATAAGCGAAGAATTCGTCTTCGCTCCAGGGAATCGGCGCATGAGACAGGTTGGTTAGCGGTGGTGCTTCCCAGCCTTCCGCAACCCCGCCGGCCAGGTAGGCTTTGGCATTTCTCTCCGCGCCCAAGGCGTTGCGCGGCGTGTGGCAAGCGCCGCAGTGACCCAGGCTTTCGACCAGATAGGCTCCGCGATTCCACACAGGCGAGCGGGTAGGGTCGGGCGCGAAGACGTCCGGCTTATGAAACAGTGCATTCCAACCTGCCAGCAGAGGGCGGAGATTGAAGGGAAACGCCAGCGTGCTTTCCCGATTGACGGCCCGGACCGGCGCCTGTGCCATCAGGTAGGCGTAGAGCGCCTGCAAGTCGGCATCGGTTGCTCTGGCGAAGTGATTATAGGGAAACGCGGGATAGAGCTGTCGGCCATCGCGGTGAATGCCCTCGCGCATTGATCGTTCGAAGGCTGGATAGGACCATGCGCCGATTCCAGTTTCGGGGTCGGGAGTGATGTTGGTGCTATAGATGATGCCGAATGGTGTTTCGAGCGCGCGTCCACCGGCATTGACGACACCATTGGCCTCCGTGTGGCACACCGCGCAATTGCCGAGCGCGGCGAGTTGCTGGCCCCGGGCAATGGTCGCCGCCGAATAGGTCGATTTATCCGGCGGGGCAATTGGCGCAATTGATCGCCACGGCAGCGCCGCTGCAGCAATGCCGAGAACCGCGGCACATGTTGCGAGGATGCCTGCAGCCACATTACGCCGTTTGCGGAACGGATCGCTGTGAGTTTGGGTTGGCTGTTCCTGCGGTTTAGACGTTGGTCTTGGCAACGCAGCTGGTATCGGCTCTTGGGCGCGCAGCCCGGCGAGGATGCGCTCCGGGGTAAACGGCAGCTCGCGAAACCGCACCCCGGTTGCGTCGAAGATCGCGTTGGCTATGGCTGCCGCGCTGGGGACAGAAGCGGATTCCCCGACGCCAAGCGGCGGCTGATCTTGGCGTGGCAGCATCAGCACATCGATCTTGGGGACATCTGGAAACTTGATGATCGGGTAGGTGCCCCATTCCCGGCTGGCCACCGCAGTCCGATCAAACGAAACTTCTTCCATCAGCGCCCGGCTGGTCGACTGGATGACGTTGCCGTGGATCTGGTGGCGCACGCCATCCGGGTTGATCATCAGCCCGGAATCTTGCCCCGCAACCACGCGCGTCACACTCACGTCACCGGTTGACTTGTTGACCGCCACGTCCGCGATCCAGGCCGACCACGCCGCACCGTAGCCGGGGAATTTGCTGTGGACGTAAAGCGCGTAAGCGAAGCCGCGTCCGCGGACAACATCGCCTTCGGTTTCCGGTTCTTGCCAGACCGGGCGGGGAGTCCACCCGGCGCGCTCAGCGACAGCGTTGACAAGATCGACGGCGCGGGGGTCCTTCAGATAGCGCAATCGATATTCAATGGGATCGACGCCGGCCTCGGTTGCGAGTTCATCGATGTAGGACTCGTGCGCGAATGTATTCGGCAGCGCCGATACGCCGCGAAACCAGGATGCTCGCACGATCGGCGGCATATCATGCGCGACCACACGGATTGCGTCGTAGTCATAGGGCGGAATCGCGGTCCGATCGCCCATCTCGAACACCGCCGGCACCGGAGGAACAGTTCCGGTCAGTAACAGCGCCAGCGTCGGCGCGCCGTTCGAAGGGTACCGCGTTGTGAAGTCGTAGGCGGCGACACTGCCGTCGGCGTGCAGTCCGCCGTTGACCTCCATCAGTTGCGCTGTGCCTTTCGGCTCCCACGCGTGTTCCTGCTCGCGTGTCAGTTGCACGCGAACCGGGCGGCCCACTGCACGCGATAGCAGTACAGCATCGGCGGACACGTCGTCAGCGCAGTTGCGGCCATAGCAACCCGCAGCCTCCATGCGGATCACATCAATTTGGGATTCCGGCAGTGCAAGAAGCAGTGCAAGGTCGGTGCGCAGAATGTGCGGATTTTGTGTGCCGGACCAGACCCGCACGACGCCGTCCTGTATGTCGGCAACCGAGCAGGATGGTCCAATCGAACCATGCATCTGATACGGCCAAACATAGGTTCGTTTGAGCGGCTTGTCCGCGGACGCGATGGCAGCATCGACATCGCCCTTATCGACTAACGTGCGCGGTGCGCTTGGATTGGCGCGGAGCGCGGTTTCAATATCTTGGAGATTTGGCAGCGTGGGCGTCGGTTTCCAGGTGACTTTTAGCTGGGTAGCTGCCTTGATCGCGTTTTCTTCACGCTCGGCGACGATCCCGACGAAGTCGCCGATCTGCACCACCGATACAATTCCGGGGATATCGCGAACCGACGATTCATCAACGGCTATCAGGCTGGTGCCGACAAAATTTCCCGCGTCGACCCCGGCATACGGCGGGCGGACCACTCGGCCGTGCAGCATGCCCGGGACCCGCACGTCATGTACATAAACCAGCTCCCCTGTCGCTTTGGCAGGAAGGTCGACGCGCGGTGTCGACTGCCCGACGATCTTGTAGGCATCGACTGATTTGACCGGGACGTCGTCGGCGAGTTCTAGTCGGAAGCTTTCGCCGGCGATAAGTTCGCCGTAACTGACGCTGCGGTTGTCGTGGCCGCGGATCAGGCCATCCTCCACCGACAAATCGTGGACCGGCAGATCGAGCTTCTCTGCGGCGCGCGCCAGCAGAAAGTGGCGGGCCTGCGCAGCGGCCTTGCGCAACGGCACGGCCGTGATCTGAATGGTCTCACTGGCGATAGTCGCGCCCTGGTTGGGCACAACCGATGTATCGCCCAATACAACGACCACGCGCGCGAACGAGACGTCGAGCTCTTCCGCGACGATTTGACCGAGGGCGGTACGGATGCCGGTCCCAAGGTCGACGTGGCCATTGAATGCGGTAACAGTCCCTTCTGCGGTTACCTTAATGAAAGTCTCGAAAGCTGCTTCATTGCTGCCCGAAGAAGCCGAGCGCACGACGGACAGCGTTCCCGAGAGTGAGGGCTGGCGGTCCATCGGGGAATCCGCCGCCATTATTGTTGTTCCTCGACAGCATGACCGGCGGCGCGCATCACAGCGCGCAGGATTTCGATGTGTGCACCACATCGGCACAGGTTGTATTGCAATGTATTCAGCACTTCGGATTCGGAGGGATGCGGATTCTGCATAAGCAGAGCCTTCGTCGCCATAATCATGCCGTTGAGACAGTAGCCGCACTGCGCGGCCTGTTCCTCGATAAACGCCTTCTGTACCGGATCAGGATTATCTCGCGAACCAAGACCCTCGAGTGTGAGGATGTCTCGCTGCGCACATCCGCTGACGGGAATGACGCAAGAGCGTGCCGCCACCCCATCAATGATAACCGTACACGCGCCGCATTCCCCAAGCCCGCAGCCGAATTTCGGTCCGTTCAGTTCGAGGTCGTTACGCAGCACGTAGAGAAGGGCAGTGTCCGGCGCCGCCTCGACATCTCGAACGCTCCCGTTGACGTTCAGGCGGATCGTTGTTTGCATCATGCTCATCGTCACGGTCCGGTCTGTTGCGCTGCAAACTCCGGCAACGCGTGCCACAACGATACCGTTTGTATACAAACGTGCAAGCCAAGTGAGAGAACAGAAAATGCCGCTGTCTCGCGGGTATGATGCATTGCACGATTTGTGATCACCAACGGTAGGCAATTGAGTTTTTATTCGGCAGTCCGGGATTTCGCACGCGGCGGCGCTTGACAGGTTTCTGGTCTGCGCGCACCATCGTTCGTATACGAACAAAATGCCGGATGTGGACGGACGGAATTTTATCCTCGCGGCGTCAGCGCTGCTCGTCAGTTCAGTTTGGCTCGGACTCGAGTTTGGTCATGCTGACTGAAACAAACGCCGTCACTACCGGCAGTTCGGACAAGATCCGCTGCGATGCATGTCCGGTGATGTGCTACATCAAGCCGGGCGCTGCAGGGGCGTGTGATCGGTATGCCAACAACAATGGCGAACTTGTTCGTGTCGATCCGCATGTGGTGCTGGAACGCACGGTGTCCCATGGCGGGCGGCTCGTTCCGTTTCAGACCGGTGGCGATTGGGATGGCAAGATCGTTCACGAGCCGGGTGTCTTTGTGACGGCGATCGGCGCTGGCACAACCTATCCGGACTACAAGCCCGCGCCGTTTATTGTTTCTTCCGAGGTCGATGGCGTCGATATGGTCACAGTGGTGACCGAGGGCATCTTCAGCTATTGCGGCGTCAAGGTGAAGATCGACACCGACCGTTATCTCGGCCCTGAAACCGCGACAGTGCGCGTACAGGGCGAGGCGGTGGGGCATGTCACGACCGGCGAGTACGGTTCGCAGATGCTGTCGCTCGGCGGTGTTCACCACTTGACGGGCGGTTCCAAGAAGGAAGGCCGGGTTACCTGTGACGCGCTGATGGATTTGTCCAACGGCAAGCCTGTCGAGATGACGATCGACGGTGGTGCAACTGTTGTGGTGCAAGCCGGCTACCCGCCAATCGTCAATGGTGTTCCGGAAGAGCGGATGAGGGTTGGCTGCGGTTCGGCGACCATCGGGATGTTCGCGAAGCAGTGGCACGGCAAGGTCGATGAAGTTGTCGTGGTGGACGATCACATCACCGGCGTGCTGTCGGAACATCAGGCTGGCAAGTTGCTCGATATTCCCGAGACCGGGATCAAACTGAAGGGGCGGCGCTCGACGCCCGGACGCTATTTTCAGGTCGCTGAACCCGGTATTGGCTGGGGCGGTACGAATATTTCCGATCCCTTGTCGGTACTCGGTCCGTTTGATCCCAAGACCGCACGACCCGGTCTGCGGATAATGATGGTGAGTACGACCGGCGAGCATGCTGCGTATTTCGAGCTCGATGAGGCGCTGAAGCCGGTCGAGAAGGAAATGCCTGCCGATCTCAAGCTGTCCGTCGAGCGGATTCAGGAGAATTGTGAGCCCGCGCTGTGCACCGTGCTGTTCATGGGCGGCGCTGGCGGCTCGCTCCGGGCGGGCGTGACGGACAACCCGGTCCGGCTGACACGGTCGGTCAAGGACGCGTTGACGTCGGTGACCTGTGGCGGCGCGCCGGTCTATGTTTGGCCAGGTGGGGGCATCACATTCATGGTTGATGTGACGCTGATGCCGGAAGGAGCCTTCGGCTATGTGCCGACACCCGCGCTGGTCGCGCCGATCGAGTTCACCCTGCGATTGTCGGACTACGCAGCACTCGGTGGTCACATGGATCATGTGCGGCCATTGGCGTCATTGAAGAACAATACGGAAGTCCGCCAGTTGCCGAAACAACTTTCCGAGCCGAGATCGCGCAAATGAAACGCCTCCCACAAATCGGATGGCTCGCGGACGGTAGGCGGATTCACCTGCATGACGGCCCGATCGATCTGATTGTGGAGGCGCGTGGAACTGCGGCGAACGTCAGTGCCGCGTACCAGGCTGCCCTAGACCGTTTCACCGGTCTTCTTGACGAACTCTGTGGCGAATTATCGGAACTGCGTAAGCAGGCACAGCCTCCAGCCAGTTTGCTGAGGGGAGATGTCGCGCGCCGGATGTATGATGCGGTTGCTCCATTCGCGGCCGATCATTTTGTTACGCCGATGGCCGCCGTCGCCGGCGCCGTCGCCGAGGAAATTCTCGGGGCGATGGTGAAGGCCGCTGATCTCGATCGTGCCTATGTCAACAACGGCGGCGACATTGCGCTGCATCTCGGCAATGGCCAGCATTTCACGATTGGCCTCGTCGATCGACCTGACAAACCGAATCTGACCGGGAAAACTCGGATTGCAGCGGAGGATAAGACGCGCGGCATCGCAACCAGCGGATGGCGTGGCCGCAGCTTTTCGCTGGGGATTGCCGACGCAGTGACGGTTCTGGCGCAAACGGCCGCGCAGGCCGATGCTGCGGCGACCATTATCGCCAATGCGGTTGATTTGCCGGAGCATCCCGCCATCGTCCGGTGCCCGGCAAACGAAATTCAGCCCGATAGCGATCTCGGTGCTCGTTTGGTCACTCGCGAGGTCGGTGAACTGTCATTGAACGACATTGCGGCAGCGCTGGATTTCGGGGCCGATACCGCCTTTTTACTCTTGGAAGCCGAATTGATCGATGGCGCGGCGTTGCATCTGCAAGGCGAAACACGCGTTGTTGCACTGAAGAATATCGATGGTGTTGCGCGGCGACCTCCGCCGTATGTAGCCGCCCGAACCGGAACTGAAAGTGTGCCGTATGTCTGAGGTCGTGATCCGAAAGCGCGCCACCGTGATTGAGGAGATTTTCCACGAAGGCGGGAAGCCGGCGGCGCAGCCGTTACGCCGTGGGGCTATGCTGTGCGTGATCCGCAATCCGTTCGCCGGACGTTATGTCGAGGATATCGCAGGATTCATGGATGATTTGACGCCGCTCGGTGTTGCAATGGCGTGTTCCTTGCTCAAGGCGCTTGGCGGAGACCCGAACGCGATACAAGGCTATGGCAAAGGTGCGGTTGTTGGTGCGTTGGGTGAACTCGAGCATGGCGCATTGTGGCATGTGCCCGGCGGCTACGCGATGCGCGAGATTCTTGGCGAGGCCAAGGCCATTGTACCGTCCGCCAAGAAGGTTGGCGGTCCGGGTGCGCGGCTCGATGTTCCGGTGACGCATATCAACGCGTCGTATGTACGGTCACATTTCGATGCCATGGAAGTCGGTATCCCTGACGCGCCACGTGCCGACGAGTTGCTTCTCGCACTGGTCATGACCACGGGCTCGCGCATTCACGCCAGGGTCGGCGGTCTCAAGGCAAATGAGATCAAGGGAGAGGATGGGCTACGATGAGCGCCGTCATTCGCAAGATCGTCACGGTGGTCGAGGAGACGCTGATGGAGGGCGGGCGCGATGTCTCGCCGCCGACCCGTCGCGCTGCCGCTGTCGCCGTCATCGACAATCCGTTTGCTGGCAAGTTTGTCGATGACCTGTCGCCATTGATCTCGATTGGCGAGGAACTTGGCGAACTGCTCGCCTTAAAGGCCGTTGCAGCGCTCGGTATCGAAGGTGGCAAAGCGCAAAGCTACGGCAAGGCGGCGGCCGTCGGCGAGAATGGCGAACTGGAGCACGCGGCAGCGATCTTGCATCCGAAGATGGGAGCGCCGGTGCGCAAGGTATTAGGCAAGGGGGCTGCGCTGATTCCATCCTCCAAAAAGCGCGGCGGATTGGGAACGGTGCTCGACATTCCCCTTGGCCACAAGGATGCGGCGTTCGTGCGGAGTCATTTCGACGGGATGGAAGTGCAGATCAATGATGCACCCCGGGCGAACGAAATCATGGTGGCGGTTGCCGTGACCGACAGTGGGCGGCCGTTGCCGCGAGTCGGCGGTCTGACCATTGGAGAGATCAAGGGCGAGGACGGATTGCGCTAGCGGTCTGTTTGCGCTTGATGCGAAAGAAAGACCGAACCGCTCCACCGGGATAAGGAGCGGACGGGAAGTGAACGGGACGCGGGTCCTGGCAACAATGGAGGTTGGGATGCAACGAAGAAAACGTCTTTTCGGCAGTCTGTCCGGGTTTGCGCTTGCCGCGAGTCTCGGTTTGGCTGGCTCGGCACTGGCGACAACTGCCATGGCGCAGAGCGGCGAAATCAAGATCGGCGAAATCAACAGTTACTCGCTGCTACCTGCTTTCACCGAGCCCTATCGCAAGGGCTGGCAGCTCGCTGTCGAGGAAATCAACGCCGCGGGCGGTATCAACGGCAAGAAGCTCGTTGTCGTGTCCAAGGACGATAGCGGCAAACCGGCCGATGCTCAGACTGCCGCCAACGAACTGGTTTCGAATGAGAACGTGGTGATGCTGACTGGCACGTTCCTGTCCAACATTGGTCTCGCGGTGAGCGATTTCGCCAAGCAGAAAAAGGTGTTCTTCCTTGCGGCGGAACCTCTGACCGACGCGATCACCTGGTCGAAGGGAAATCGTTACACATTCCGCCTGCGCCCATCGAACTACATGCAGGCTGCGATGCTGGTGGAGGAAGCGGCAAAGTTGCCCGCCAAGCGCTGGGCGACCATCGCACCCAACTACGAGTATGGTCAGTCGGCGGTTGCGGTCTTCAAGAAGCTGCTGTCCGAGAAACGGCCCGACATTCAGTGGGTAGATGAACAGTGGCCGCCGCAGGGCAAGATCGATGCAGGTCCGATCGTTCAGGCGCTTGCGAATTCCAATCCTGAAGCCATCCTCAATGTGACTTTCGGCGCGGATCTCGTCAAATTCGTCCGCGAGGGCAACACGCGCGGTCTGTTCAAGGACCGGGCGGTGGTGAGCTTCCTCACCGGTGAGCCGGAATATCTCGACCCGCTGAAGGAAGAAACACCGTCAGGTTGGATTGTCACCGGCTATCCCTGGTACAGCATCAAGACGCCGGAGCACGATGCCTTCCTGAAGGCGTATCAGGGTAAGTTCAACGATTATCCGAGACTTGGCTCCATCGTCGGTTATCAGACGATCAAGGCTGCGGCGGCAATTCTCATCAAGGCGAATTCGACCGATCCCGAGAAGATGATCGCTGCGGCGGAGGGATTGTCGATGCCGTCTCCGTTCGGTCAGATCACCTTCCGCAAGATCGATCATCAATCCACCCTCGGCGCCTATGTCGGCAAGACAGCGCTCAAGGACGGCAAGGGCGTGATGGTGGATAGCGCTTATCGCAAGGGCGAGGATTTCCTGCCGAGCGATGCGGAAGTCGGGAAGTTACGTCCAAAAGACTGAGTCTAGCGACCGCGGGCGCGCGATGCGCCCGCGGCATTTTCCAGCCGTGGATCGCATATGAGCTTCTACTTTGTTCAATTCCTGACCGGCCTTGCGAGCGCGGCGTCGCTGTTTCTGGTTGCCTCGGGACTGTCGATTATTTTCGGCGTCACCCGGATAGTTAATTTTGCGCACGGCGCATTCTACATGTTGGGCGCGTATGTCGCGTTTACCCTGACAGAGCGGCTGTCCGGCGCGCTCGGTTTCTGGGGTGGCATTGTCGTTGCGGCGCTGGTCGTTGCGGTCCTGGGCGTGCTGGTCGAAATGGTGTTGCTGCGGCGGATCTATAAGTCGCCGGAACTCTTTCAGCTTCTTGCCACCTTTGGCCTGACATTGATGGTCCAGGATATCGTGGTTCTGATCTGGGGCCCGGATGACCTTGTGGGCCGCCGCGCTCCCGGCTTCCGGGGCGCTGTCGACTTCTTCGGGCAGAATATCCCTTCCTATGATCTGTTCCTGATCGGGCTCGGCCCCGCCGTTCTGGGTGCACTGTGGCTGCTGTTCCGCCGCACGCGCTGGGGCGTTCTGGTCCGCGCGGCGACGCAGGATCGCGACATGGTGGCCGCGCTGGGTGTCAATCAGAAGTGGTTGTTCACCAGCGTCTTTGCGCTTGGTGTGTTTCTGGCCGCGCTTGGCGGCGCGCTGCAAATTCCGCGCGACGCCGTTCATCATGCGATGGATCTGCGGATCATCGTGGATGTTTTCGTCGTGGTCGTGATTGGTGGCCTCGGCAGCATCACCGGTGCATTCGTCGCGGCCGTGCTGGTTTCCGAGCTCAATGCGTTCGGCATTCTGATATTCCCGAAGATCTCGATTATTCTCGTATTCCTCGTGATGGCGGCGGTCCTGATCGTTCGGCCCTGGGGTCTGTTTGGCAAACCCGAAGCAGTCGCGCGGAAGACGCCAGGCCTCACCGTTCGGCCATGGCGGCCGCTGACCATGAACGAACGTCTCGCGGTGCTGGCCGTACTGATTGTTGCGGCAGCGCTTCCGGTGTTCGGCGGCAACTACGCCCTTACGGTCGGTGCGGAGATCGCGATCTACGTGATCTTCGCAGCGAGCCTGCACTTCCTGATGTCGGTCGGCGGACTCGCATCGTTCGGGCATGCGGCGTATTTCGGTCTCGGAGCCTATGGTATTGCCTTCTTCGCCAAGGCTGTGGGCCTGCCGATGATCGTGTGTCTGCTGCTGGGGCCTCTGTTTGGACTGATCGGAGCCGCCATTTTCGGATTTTTCGCAGTTCAGCTTTCAGGCGTCTATTTCGCGATGCTGACGCTGGCCTTCGCCCAGATCGTCTGGTCGATCGCGTTCCAGTGGGTTGGGGTGACAGGCGGAGACAACGGAATTCTGGGTGTCTGGCCTGATGCATGGGCGGCGGGGCCGGTTCATTTTTATTGGCTGTCGCTCGGCATCGCGACGTTTGCGGTGGTGCTGCTTCGCATCATCGTGTTTTCGCCGTTCGGTTATGCGTTGCGTGCGACCCGCGATTCCGCTTTGCGCAGCGAAGCCATCGGTATCGATGGCAAGCGTATTCAATGGACTGCGTTTGTGATTGCGGGCACCGTCGCCGGTATCGGCGGTGCATTGTTTGCATACCTCAAGGGCAGCGTATTTCCCGACAGCCTGGGCATCTCGCTGTCGGTCGATGCATTGGTGATGGTGCTCCTGGGCGGTGTCGAGACGGTCTCCGGTGCAGTGGTGGGTGCGATTGTCTTCAAGGCACTGAACATCTGGCTGGTCAGTCAGACGGATTGGTCCAAGCTCGTGCTTGGCGCGGTCATTGTGCTGATCGTGGTCGCGTTTCCGAAGGGTATCGTCGGTATGCTGGAAACAGTTCGAGCGCGGCGTCACTCACGTGCATCGAAACCTGCCATTCTGGCGTCAAGAATCGAGAGCGCCGAATGAGTGCTGCACCTAAACTTCTGTCAGTCGAAGACTTGACCAAATCGTATGGCGGCGTTCATGCGGTGCGCGGCGTGTCGTTTTCCCTTGCGGCCGGCGAAATTCTTGCGCTGATCGGACCCAACGGAGCCGGCAAAAGCACATGCTTTGACATGCTCAATGGCCAGAATGTTCCGGACAGTGGCCGTATCAATTTGTTGGGTAATGACACGACTGGAAAGAAGCCGCGTGCGATCTGGCGGCTTGGCGTCGGCCGCACATTCCAGATCACCGCGACGTTCCCCACCATGACGGTGCGCGAGAACGTCCAGGTTCCGCTGATCTCTTACAACGCGCAGCTCTTCAACATGTGGCGTTCCACGCCAGGCTTTGAGTGCGCCGAAGCAAACCGGCTGCTCGACCTTGTCGGCATGAGCGGCTACGCAGAGCGCCCGTGCGGCGAACTTGCGTATGGCGACCTCAAGCGCCTCGAACTCGCGATCGCACTCGCCAATCAGCCCAAACTCCTTTTGATGGATGAACCGACGGCCGGCATGGCGCCACGCGAGCGCGTCGAACTGATGCGGCTGACCGCGCGCATCGCCCGCGAGAAATCCATCGGTGTTCTTTTCACCGAGCACGACATGGATGTGGTGTTCGAGCACGCCGATCGCATCCTTGTACTCAATCGGGGCTCACTGATCGCGGAGGGGACGCCAGAGGAAGTTCGGCGAAATCCCCAGGTCCGAGCGATCTATCTCGGCGAGGGGCTGGTTTACGATGCGCGTCACCGGGAGGGAACGTCCGCATGAAGCTCTCGGTTCAGGGACTCAACAGCTACTACGGCCCGGCTCACATCCTGTTCGATGTCGCCCTTGAGGTCGGCGATGGAGAGGTCGTGGCGCTTCTGGGCCGCAACGGAGCGGGGAAGTCGACTACGTTCCGGTCGATCGTCGGCTTGGTCGAACAGCGTGAAGGTCAGATCGTGTTCGAGGGAAAGGATGTTTCGGCTCAACCGACCCATGCCATTGTGCGTGGGGGGCTCGGTTATGTGCCGGAGGAGCGCCGTATATTCACCGATCTCACGGTGGAAGAGAATCTGGAGGTTGGCCGTCAACCGCCGCGCCAGAATGCTCCACAGTGGACCCGCGAAAAGCTGTTCACGCTGTTTCCGAATCTCGGCGAGATGCGCGGCCGAATGGGTGGACGCATGAGCGGCGGCGAACAGCAGATGCTGACCATTGCCCGGACTTTGATGGGAAATCCGTCCCTGGTCCTGCTTGACGAGCCCTCGGAAGGATTGTCGCCGAAGATCGTCGAGCAGATGGTAGGCGCCATTCTCGCGATGAAGAAAGAGGGCGTCAGCATCGTTGTGTCCGAACAGAATCTTCATTTCGCCAACCTGATTTCCGACCGCGCCTATATCATCGAGCGTGGGCGAATCTGCTTCAGCGGCACCATGAGCGAACTTGAGGCGCGTCCCGACATTCGCGACGCCCATCTGGCGGTGTGACGATCGCAGCAGTCACGAGGTCTACCAGATGAAGGCAAGATATTAGGGGAATGGGAATGGCCAAGGCCGCTCAGAACAAGATTGCCGCGCCGACCAAGGGTGCTCCTCCGAGGAGAAGTCCGAAAAAGCAGCCCTATGTGCTTGAGGATCAGATCGGCTTCGTGTTGCGTCAGGTCTGGCAGCGTCACGCGGCGATCTTCGCAAGGGAAATCGGCATCAACCTTACGCCGACGCAATGGGCAGCATTAGCGAAGCTGACCGAGACCGGGCCGTGCTCGCAGAACCAGCTCGGCCGCCTTACCGCAATGGACGTTGCGACCATCAAAGGTGTGATCGATCGACTGACTGCCCGTGGGCTAACAGAAACCAGCTCGGACCCGCAGGATGGCCGCCGGCTTCTTGTCAGCCTGACACGAGCGGGACAGGCGATGGCGGAGAAAGCTGCTCCAAACGCCCTGGCGATCTCGAAAGAAACGCTCGCGCCGCTCGATGCCAGGGAGCGCGAAATCTTTGTCACACTGCTGAACAAGCTGCGATGATGTCCCGCTGACTAGTGTGCGACGATCTCCGGCACTTTTGTTGCAGGCGGTGTGTTGCGGCTGCGATGCGTACGGACCATGCCATCGATTATCGTCATGCCGATGCCGGGCAGATCGCCAAGCTGAACGCTGTCCAGAATGTTCTTGCCGGCGGAATGCTGGGCCTTGTCCATGATAACGAAGTCTGCGGCGCGCCCAACTTCAATCATGCCGCAGTCGAGCGCGCGCATCCGCGCGGTGTTGCCGGTGGCAAAACAGAATGCGATTTCCGCCGGTACATCGCCAAGTGACGACAGCAGCGATACCATGCGCAGAATGCCGAGTGGCTGCACGCCTGAACCTGCGGGAGCGTCCGTGCCGAGAATGACACGGTTCAGCTCCTTCATCTCGCGGGCTATGCGCAGGGTGTAAAGGGCTGAGCGTTCGTTGCCATTATGAACCAGTTCAAGGCCCCGCTTGCAGCCTTCGCAGATGCATCGGATCTGGCTGTCGGGGAGGGCTGTATGGCCGCCGTTGATGTGGCCGACAACGTCGGTGTCGGCTTCAAGCACCACGTCTGCGTCAATCAGGCCGGATCCGGGAATCGACGGACCACCGGTGTGGATCGTGCTTTGAATGCCGTATTTGCGTGCCCATGCCACCATCTTCCGCGCAGTCGGGCCATCCTTGACGCCGCCGAGACCGACTTCTCCGAGCAGCCTGACGCCGGCTGCCGCCAACTCCTTGAAATCCTCTTCCGTCATCCCGGGTTCGATTACTGGTGCACCGGCATGAACCTTGACGCCGCCGGGGCGCAGATTGTCGAACGCACGCTGAGCGAAGATCGCCATCGCCTTGACGCCAACCACGTCGCGCGGACGGCCAGGCATGTGAACCTCGCCGGCCGAGATCATGGTGGTGACGCCGCCGTTTAGAAAGCTGTCGATCCAGCCGATCTGGTTCTGCCGCGGGGTCCAGTCACCGGCGACAGGGTGGACGTGGCTGTCGATCAGGCCGGGGGTGACCGTCGTTCCGTTGGCGTCGATGACAGTGGTCGCGCCCTCGGCGTCGATGTCCTTGGCCCGCCCGATCGCGGTAATCTTGCCGTTCTCCGCGACGATGGTGTCGGCGTCCAGGATCGGCTGCTCCATGGCTCCGCTTAGGATCAGACCGATATTCCTGATCACCAGTTTGGTCGGGCCGGTGGTGTCCTGGGGCGCGTCGTTGGCCATGGATTCTTCCCTTCTGTGCAATGCTTTTTCAGCGGGTCGGCTCCAACTTGAGCGCGGCTTGACGGCGGTATCAAGCTGGATTATTCATTAGTACACAAATGAATTGGCGAGGCAATCTGTCTCCGCGTTTCTGATTTTGCCCCGTCGTTGCCCCGTACACCGGATCAAGCGAAATGAGCAATTTCAATCAGGAAAGCGTCCTCAGCGTTCATCACTGGACCGACACGCTGTTCAGTTTCACGACGACGCGCGATCCATCATTCCGATTCCGCAACGGCGAATTCACAATGATCGGCCTGAAGGTCGGTGAGAAGCCGCTGCTGCGCGCCTATAGCGTGGCGAGCGCCAATTACGAGGACCGGCTGGAGTTTTTTTCTATCAAGGTGCCGGACGGTCCGCTGACCTCGCGGCTTCAGCATCTGAAGGAAGGCGATCAGATAATTGTTGGGCGCAAGCCCACCGGTACGCTGGTGATCGACAATCTCAAGAGTGGCCGGAATCTCTATCTGGTTGGCACCGGCACGGGGCTTGCGCCATTCCTTAGCGTCATCAAGGACCCGGAAACCTACGATCGCTTCGAGAAGGTGGTGCTGCTGCACGGTTGCCGCCGTGTCGCCGAGCTTGCATATGGCGAGATGATCACCGAACGGCTGCCCAAGGACGATCTGATTGGCGAGCTGGTCCGCAACCAATTGATCTACTATCCCACGGTGACGCGCGATCCGTTTCGCAATCGCGGCCGGATCACCGATCTGATGACGTCGGGCAAGTTGTTCAGCGATGCCGGGCTCGCTCCGCTGGAGGCCGCACACGACCGTGTCATGATCTGCGGCAGCCCGGCGCTGCTTCAGGACACGCGGACGTTACTGCTCGACAAGGGATTCACCGAAGGCAATCACGGCGAACCCGGCGAATTTGTCGTCGAAAAGGCATTCGTCGAGCGCTGATGAGGGCATTTTTGCGGCGTTTAGACGGGCATTGGTCTCGCCAAGACTGCTGATTTATCGGATTATCCCGTCCCAAGACGCGTAGCGTAGGGACGTTGTATGGCGATTTCTGAAAACGACAGGCGCGATGCGTACCTGTCCCGGATTCAGGTCCCCGCCCTGGATGTGCACGGCTTCGCAACGATGCTGCGCCGGAGGGCGGCGTTTATCGGCGCGGTAGCCGCCATTTGTGCTGCGATCAGCCTTGCCTGGATACTGCTATCGGCTCCCAAATATGTTGCGTCCGGGCAACTTGTGCTCGACCTGCCTGCGCAAGCTGCAGCCGGCCAGCCGGTCAGTCCAGACACTGTCAGGGTTGGCATGGACAACCAGATCAGCGCCCTGACGTCGCGCAGCGTCCTCGAGAGAGTTGTCGCAAAAGAGAAGCTCGATACCGATCCGCTTTTTGGCGGCAGGTCGAAGGGGATTCTCTTCGCGCTTCTTGCCGGTGTTGGAGTTGCTCCCCCCGCTGAGCCGCATTCCATGGCATTGCGACAGTTGAATCGTGCGGTTAGCACCGCCCGCAATCCAGACTCGAATGCAGTGACCGTCAAGGTCGTTACGCCGGATCGCGAAACCTCAGTGCGCATCGCCAACGCAGTGATGGACAGCTATGTGGAACAGGAGCGTGTTGGTGTGGAAGCGACGCCGGGCAACGTTGCGCCTCTCGGTGCACGACTGGAGACACTTCAGACGCGCTTGCGAGACGCCGAGCAGCGGTATGAGAGATATCGCAATGATAACCAGGCGATGGTGGCTGCGGGGCAATCCGGCGCCGAGAAACAGGTGAGCGAGATTGCAGAGCAGGTGGCTGCCGCCGAGGCCAAGGTTAACGGTCTGCGTTCGACGGTGAATCAGCTCCAGCGTGCCCGGAAAATCCTGGATGGCGGCGGAATACCGGATGCGATCAGGGGAGGGGCAATCGGGACGTTCAGAAGCCGTTATGTCGCGGCAAGACGACTGGAAATTGATCTGTCCGAAACGCTCGGGCCACGCCATCCCGACCGCGTGATCGCGAGGCTGCAGGCAGCCGAAGCCAGGCGGTTATTGGAAGGCGAAATTCAGGACGTGGCTCAGTCCGTCACAGCCGATCTGGAACGTGCCCGCGCGACGGTGACGCAACTGAAGAACCGTCTCGAAGCGTCAAAACAAAACCTGAGCAAAACGCACGACGCGAGCGCACGCCTCAAGGAGCTGGAGCGCGATGTCGAAGCAAACCGTGCGGCGTATCAGGCTATCCTGGCCAGATCTCAGCAGGTGCGACCGGACAACACCAGCCCCCGGATATTGAGCCGTGCAACAGCATCTCCGGAGTCAAGCCGTACATTTCCCATCGGGGTTCTATTCGTCAGCGTACTGCTCGGTCTGGGTTTGGGCGTAAGCCTGGCCTGGGTGCTTGAACTGGCGGACAAGCAAAATGAAACGGCTGCGCTGGGGTAGCCGCTATTTCTAGAAGATCTCTAAGTCTCGTCGCACGCCATTGGCAAATTCAAGGGAGATGCGCCGATTTGCGGAAAATCTGCGCTCGTCGCTGTGCCGATATGAAAGGTGTCATCCAACCTTCAAGCTAACCGGTCAAAAAGAACCCCTGAGTTTCATAAGGGGTATGAGATGAGCGACATTACATTAAGTTCCGGGATCGCCGACGGGCAACCCATCGAGCCGGCCTCCAGGCCGAATCTCGACAAGGGCTTCAATCCACTCACAATGATCCTGTTTTTTGGCATCCTCGCGGCGGGTGCAATATTCGTTGCCTACAGCATTTACGTCGATATCGACGCCACCGGCACCAAGGTCACGACCTATCTTCCCTACATTCTGCTATTTGTTGCGCTGCTGATTGCGCTCGGCTTCGAATTCGTCAACGGCTTCCACGACACTGCCAACGCCGTCGCAACGGTGATCTACACCCATTCGCTGCCGGCGGAATTCGCCGTGATGTGGTCCGGATTCTTCAATTTTCTCGGCGTTTTGCTCTCGAGCGGAGCGGTTGCTTTCGGCATCGTCTCGCTGCTGCCGGTTGAGCTCATTCTTCAGGTCGGAAGCAGTGCCGGTTTCGCCATGGTGTTCGCGCTCTTGATCGCGGCCATCGTCTGGAATCTCGGCACCTGGTACTTCGGTCTTCCGGCTTCCAGCTCCCACACGCTGATCGGCTCGATCATCGGTGTTGGTATCGCCAATGCGGTCATGCGTGGACGCGATGGTACCTCGGGTGTCGACTGGACCAAGGCCACGGAAATCGGTTACGCGCTGTTGCTCTCGCCGTTGTTCGGCTTCTGCATGGCGGCACTTCTGTTGCTGGTGTTGAAGTTCGTTATTCGCAATCCGGCGCTTTACGCTGCTCCGGAAGGCAACAAGCCACCGCCGCTGTGGATTCGCGGTATCCTCATCGCGACCTGCACCGGCGTCAGCTTCGCGCACGGCTCAAACGACGGTCAGAAGGGCATGGGCCTCATTATGCTGATCCTGATCGGCACTGTGCCGACCGCCTACGCGCTGAACCGCGCCTTGCCGGAATCGCAGGTCATCAAGTTTCAGCAGACGTCAGAAGCCGCGTCAAAGGTGATCGCTGCGAAGGGCGCCGGTCATAGCATCATCGGCGATCCCCGCCCGGTAGTGACTCAGTATGTTTCGCTGCACAAGATCAACGAAGGCACCTATCCGTCGCTGGCGGTTCTCGTGAAGGACGTCGGCGATCAGGTGCAGAAGTACGGCACGCTGAACAAGGTTCCTGCCGAGGCGGTGGGTAACACCCGCAACGACATGTACCTGACTTCGGAGGCGATCCGCTTCCTGATGAAGGACAAGGAAAACGATCTCAACAAGGAAGAGGTCGCAACCCTCAATGCCTATAAAGGCTCGCTCGACAGCGCCACGAAGTTCATCCCGACCTGGGTGAAAATCGCGGTCGCCATCGCGCTGGGTCTCGGCACCATGATCGGCTGGAAGCGTATCGTCATCACCGTCGGCGAGAAGATCGGCAAGACGCACCTGACCTACGCGCAGGGTGCATCTGCTGAACTCGTTGCTGCGGGGACGATCGGCGCGGCGGACATTTTCGGCCTTCCCGTCTCGACGACACACGTGCTGTCGTCTGGCGTCGCCGGAACAATGGCGGCCAACGGCTCGGGCTTGCAGATGGCCACTATCCGCAACCTGCTTATGGCCTGGGTGCTGACGCTGCCGGCGGCGATCTGCCTGTCGGCTGGTCTCTATGTGCTGTTCTCGCACCTGTTCTGATTAGCTTGCCGCAACGGCGGCAACATAAAAAGCCCGCGCAAGAGCGCGGGCTTTTTTTCCGTCCGGCGATGCGAGCGCGGAGGCTCAGTAATCCTTCTCGCGGTGCACGTCATGAACGACAAGGCCCATGCCGGCCTCCGGCATCGCCAGCCATTCGCGCCGCTTCAGTGTGCGGCGCGTATCCTCCAGACCGCTCAGCCAGTGCTCGCGCATCGAGGTGGCCGAGAATTCGTGGTCCTTGGAATCGCCCTCATAGGCCTTCTGCTGATAGATCATCTGCAGGATGGTGATTTCGGGCAGGTCCGCGAAGCGGTCGCGCAGTGCGCGCTCGTGATCGGTCAGCTTGTCTTCGGGGACCTTCAGCAGCGCCTTGTAGAAGTCGGTCTTCAGATTGTTCATGCGCTTGTAGACGTCGGTATTATAGCGCGTGCGGGACGAGTACATGATGTCCTTGTGCCTAGCCATGACCTCCTGAATATCGCGCGGCAGGGCTCCACGGGCATTGAACAGGTCAACCTGGAACACCAGGGAGTTCATCTTGTCTTCCTGATCGAGCAGATGCTGCAGCGGCGTATTTGAAACGATGCCGCCATCCCAGAAGTGATCGGTGCCGATCTTCACCATGGGCAGGGCAGGCGGCAACGCGCCGCTGGCCATCACGTGTTCAGGTTCGATGACTTCCTTCTTGTTGTCGAAGTACAAAAAATTTCCGGTCAGGACGTTCACCGCACCGACTGCGAAATGCATCTTGCGTGAATTGATCAAGTCGAAATCGACGAGTTCGAGCAGCGATGCCCGCAGCGGCGCAGTGTCATAATAGCTGGTTGCTGTCCTGGCCCCGGCCGGGCTGAACCATGGATTGACGTCGTGCGGCTTGAAGAAGCCCGGCTGGCCCATGGTCGTCGTCAGGAACGAGCTCGTCAGGTTGCGGGCCTTGCGATAGATGTCTCCGTCCGGCGTGTAGTGCCAGACCTTGCGGCTGGTGATGCGATCCCAAAACGTCCGCAGCCGTTCGAGACGTCGCTCCGGTGGGTTACCTGCAATAATGGCGGAATTGATCGCGCCGATCGACACGCCGCAAACCCAGTCTGGCTCCATGCCACTTTCGTGCAGGGCCTGATACACGCCGGCCTGATAAGCCCCGAGCGCGCCGCCACCCTGAAGAACGAGCGCCACACGATCGCAGCGATCGGGCCGCCAGTTCCTCGATCCCGAAATTTCGGATTTTGGTGTTCGCGCGTCCATGATTTTCCCCGTCGATGCGTGTCTCGAAGTCCGGTGCGAAGATTTCAGACGAGCGGTGACGCTGTCGTGACAGGTGGTCTTTTTGATCGCGGAATCCGCTGTCCGCGGATGGGCGTGCAGACGCAGGGTGTCACCAGACTGAAGGAATTTCCTCACGATCATGTCAAGGACCGACGTTAGCTGTTGACGGCGGCTGGACCGTGCACCGAAAAGGAATGATTCCATGCGCAGAGCAGATATTCTCAGGCTGCCCTCGATGCCTGCCGCCGGTCCGAGTTATCCGGCAGGGCCGTATCGCTTTGTCGACCGCGAATTTCTGGTCATCACCTATGAGACCGATCCTGGTCTGATCCGGGCCGGACTTCCCGAACCGTTAGAGCCGATCGACAGTCCGATCGTGCACTATGAGTGGATCAAGATGCCGGACTCGTCCGGCTTCGGCAGCTACACCGAGTCTGGCCTGGTCATTCCCGCGCGTCTGAACGGCGAAGAGGTCAACTTCGTCTCGCAGATGTATCTCGATGACGATCCGCCGATTGCAGCGGGGCGCGAGATCTGGGGATTCCCGAAGAAGTATGCACATCCGAAGCTCGAGGTCGTGAAGGATACGCTGACCGGTACGTTGGAGTATTCCGGTCAGCAGGTGGCGATGGGCACCATGGGGTACAAGCATGAGGCGATGGCGGGGAACGGCGAGATCACGCGCGCCGCGCTGTCCAAGACCCAGATCAATCTGAAGCTGATCCCCGGTGTCGATGGCCGCGCCGAAGTCTGCCAGCTCGTTGCGATCAACCTAACTGACATCAACGTCAAGGGCTCCTGGATCGGGCCCGGACGGCTGCATCTCATTCCGCATGTCAACGCACCGGTCGCCGATTTTCCGGTCAGACGCGTGATCGGGGCACACCACTTTCTGGCCGATCTGACGCTGCCCTATGGGCGTGTCGTACACGACTACAACAAGGAAGCGGACGATCTGGCCGAGGCGGCGGAATGACCGGCGCTGACATGCGCCTGTAACAAACCTGTCGTCATATCGGATCGGTATTCGGGTGGTTCAATTTCAGCCATCCAGGGCGTCGTAAGTTTTAGGCGTTGGGGCGTATTGTGCAAGCAGAAGCGTTGATGACTGAGAGTGTCGCGGTCGGGCATTCGCCGCATGCGGCACAGATTCCAGGCCTGGTGTGGGCGTTCCGGATTCATGCCAATGGAAATTCCGAAGCGCTGAACGTCGACGAACCAATCGATCTGCGCGGTGACGGGCTGCTCTGGTTACATTTCAATCTCGGCGATGTGCGTGCTCATCACTGGCTGGCGTCGGCTGATCTCGATGTTCCCGAAGCCGGCAAGGCGCTGCTACTGTCGCGGGATAATTTTCAGCAGATCCATGCTGCTGACGACAGCATCTACGGTGTCTTTTCCGATCTTGTGCGTGCCATCGACCGCGTCACCGAGGAAACCGGATACCTTCATTTTGTCATGACGGAACGGCTGCTGCTGAGCGGTCGTCACCATGCACTGTGCGCCGTCGATGCGACACGGCGGGTCCTCGAAAGCGGTCAGCAACGTATTGGTAGCGCGGCTGCTCTGCTTGAAACCATTGTCGAACATGTAGCCGAGACAATGGAGCGTGTTGCAGAACGAGTTGCCGCGAGCCTCGACAGCATTGAGGAGAAGATACTCTCCGACGATACGGCCGACCTTCGCAGGGATTTGGGTCGCTTGCGCCGAACCTGTGTCCGTCTGCATCGTCAATTGTCGGGCTTGCTCCTGATATTCCGACGTCTCGATCTGCAAGGGCCGGATGCACTCAAACCGGCATTGCGGCTGCGCGCCGGCAAGCTGGCGCAGCGGCTGGATGCGCTCGACCACGTGGTCGTGGAAATGCGCGAGCGGAGCAGGCTTCTTCAGGAAGAACTGCATCTCAAGATCGAGGAACAGACCAATAAAAGCATTCACCTGTTGTCCGTGTTGACGGCGCTGCTGCTGCCGCCGACGCTGGTCACCGGCATTTTCGGGATGAACACCAAGGGACTGCCATTAACCGACGTGGAAACCGGCTTTCTGACCGCCAGTGTTCTGATCGTCTCGTCATCCGCGCTCGCATACTTCATCATGAAGCGCCTTGGTATTCTGAGATAACTGGAAACGCCGTGCGGTACCCCTGCGCACTGCTGCGGACGATTGCAACCACCAGCATTATATTTGGGTTATTGCTGCAAGGCGCTGCTGCGGCCGATCCGAAAGCAGCGCCAGACGAGCCTGTCGCGAAAAGCCCGCGCCAGATTCTGGCTGATTGGGGAATTCAGTTCAATGCGACCTATATATCGGAGGTGTTCGGCAATGCATCCGGCGGTATGCGGCGCGGTTCGATTTATACAGGTCGTTTCGATTTCGGCACGGATATCGATCTCGAAAAAGCTGTCGGCTGGACCGGCGCCAAGTTCCACGCCAACATGTTCCAGATTCACGGTCAGGGTCTGTCGCGCGATTATATCGGAAACCTCATGCTGGTCAGCGGCGTCGAAGCGCTCAACGCGACGCGTTTGTATGAATTGTGGATTGAGCAATCGCTGTTCGGCGGCGCATTGCTGGTTCGTGTTGGACAGCAGGCATCCGATGTCGAATTTATCGACAGCAAGTATGACGACATTTTCACCAACTCGGCGCTTGGCTGGCCAGGTATCACCGGCATCAATCTGTTGAGCGGCGGTCCATCGCCGCCGTTGGCTGTGCCGGGCGTTCGCATCAAGGCGCAACTGGCCGACGACATCACGGCTTATGCCGCGATTTTCGACGGCGATGCGGCGCCGCCGGACAGGCTGGTTGATCCACAGATCGCAAATCCGCACGGATTGCTGTTTCGCGTCAATGATCCGGCCTGGATGATTGGGCAGCTCAAGTACGGTTTTCAGATAGGCGAGAGCAAGCTGCCGGGCACTCTCACGGGAGGAGCCTGGAAGCATCTCGGCGATTTCGGCGACATGCGATACGCGGCGGATGGCCTTCTTCAGGCGGACCCTCTGAGCACGGGTGTCCCGCTGAAACGGCGAGGGAATCAGGGAATCTTCGGGGTGTACGAGCAGATGCTATCGCGCGCGACGCCGGGTTCTGACAAGGGTGTCGGCCTTTTCGTCCGGACATCCATCAGTCCGTCGGATCGCAACCTTATCAGCTTTTACATCGACGGCGGTTTCCAGTTTTCCGGCTTCAGTGACGCGCGTCCCAACGACAAGTTCGGCGTGGCTATGACCTATGCGCGCATTTCCGACGCGGCGCGCGCAGCCGATCGCGATGCTCAGGCGTTTACGGGGACACCGTATCCGGTGCGCGATTTTGAAGCTGTGTTCGAGATGACTTACCTGGCGGAGCTTCAAACCGGCTGGACCGTTCAGCCCGTTTTCCAGTATGTCTTTCATCCGGGAGGGGGCGTGGTCGATCCCAACGACCCGACCCAGACAAGGCGCATCAAGGACGCTGCGGTGTTCGGTCTGCGCAGTACCTTCAACTACTGACTATCGTCCCTTGAAATTTCCGGCGCGCCGCTCTGCGGTCGCCTTGATGCCTTCCTGGAAATCCTCGGTTTCGCGTAGCCATGTCTGCTCAGCGAGTTCGTGATCGGTTTGTGCCTTGACCCGATCCGCAAGGCCCGCCCGCATCGTCGCGCGGGTCGACATCAATCCCAGCGGCGAGTTCTCGGCGATCTCGTTGGCGAGCTTGAAAGCTTCGGCACGCACCTGATCCTGCGGCACCAGTACGTTGGCGAGTCCCATATTGAACGCTTCTTCGCCGGTCACGCGGCGGCTGGTATAGAACATCATTGCCGCATTGTTCTTCCCGATCACCTCAGGCAGCGTCACAGTCAGCCCGAAGCCGGGGTGAAATCCAAGCTTGGTGAAATTTGCAGCGAAACGTGCCTCGGGGCAGGTGACGCGGAAGTCGGCTGACACTGCAAGTCCAAGTCCGCCGCCGATAGCCGCGCCCTGGACGGCGGCGACGATCGGCTTCTTGTTGCTGAAGATGCGAACGGCCTCGAGATAAAGGTCGCCGGTCGTCCCGTCGCCTGAAGCGGCATCGCCGTCAAATCCGGCTGGCCGGTTGAAGTTTGCGCCGGCGCAGAAAGCTTTGCCTTGCGAGGCAAGCACAACGGCGCGGCTGTCCATATCCTTGTCTATCTCCCCCAGAGCATCGGCGATCTGGCGTATCAGGGACAAATCGAAGAAATTCAGCGGCGGCCGGCGAATCTCGATCAGCGTAACGTGTCCGTGTTTTTCCACGCCGATGTCGGTGAAGCCGCTCATTGAAAAGTCCTCTTTCATTCGTTGTTGATTCAGCGCAACCCAAGTCCACGCGCGATGATGCCGCGCAGTACTTCCGTCGTTCCGCCCTGGATGGTCAATTTCGGAGCGATCTTGGTGGCGAAGGCCAATTGATCTTCAAGGGTCCGATGGTTTGACGCATCGGTATCGATGAAGGCAGCCAGGTCACGCACGCGATGCGGAAGCTGCTGCTCCCAGATCGTGCCGATATCCTTGACAATCGACGCTTCGACCACCGGTTCCTTCCCAGCCTGCAGCATACCTGCAACAGAGACCGACATGCGGCGCATAGTGTGAAGCTGCGCGACAAGCCGGCCGATGCCTTCTGCACCGCGCGTGTCGGGGTTCGGCCCCAACGCACGCACCAGTTCGGTCAGAACATAATAGGTCTCAAGAAACCGTTCGGGCCCGCTGCGCTCATACGCCAGCTCGCTGGTTGCCTGTTTCCATGCGCCATCGATTTCGCCGAGGACGTGATCGTCCGGCATGAAGGCGTCCTGAAATACAACCTCATTGAATTCCTTCAGCCCGCTGATCTGTGCGATTGGATTGACCGTGATGCCGGGCGTCTTCATATCGACAAGGAACTGCGTCAGGCCGTGGCGGCGGTTCTCCTTCGTGGGAGGCGAGGTACGAAAGATCGCCAGCATATAATCGGCCATGTGCGCCGAAGTGGTCCAGATTTTCGTCCCGTTGATCAGCCAGCCGCCGTCGGTCTTGGTGGCTTTCGTCTTTGCCGCGAACAGATCGGAGCCGGAGTTGGGCTCGCTCATGCCGATGGCGAAACAGACTTCGCCGCGGCAGATGCGCGGCACGATGTCCATCTTGATTCGCTCGTTGGCGTATTTGAGCAACACCGGACCACTCTGGCGGTCGGCTACGAAGAAGCGGCGGGTTGGCGCGTTGGCAATACGCATTTCTTCGGTAACGACGTAACGCTCAAGGAATGTGCGTTCGTGGCCGCCATATTTTTTCGGCCAGGTCATGCCGATCCAGCCGCGCTCACCGACCCGGCGACTGAATTCTGGGACGTCTGTGTCTTCGCGTTGCGGCTCATGCGGATTGAAGGTGCCAGCGGCGATTTCCTCGGCGAG
The DNA here is from genome assembly GCF_058794875.1 of Afipia sp. GW823-FHT06G09. Taxonomy (NCBI): domain Bacteria; kingdom Pseudomonadati; phylum Pseudomonadota; class Alphaproteobacteria; order Hyphomicrobiales; family Nitrobacteraceae; genus Afipia; species Afipia sp. GW823-FHT06G09. Next base: position 167,203 of record NZ_JBXAHF010000005.1, on the reverse strand, counting down.
AAAGGCGCGCACCTCATGCCGGAGTGTTTCGCATTCTTCCGGCAGACGAATTTGATCAAAACGAAGCGCTGCGGTCATGTGCCTTGTTTTCCCTTGTCAGCGCGATGCGACCAGCGGCCACAATTCGTCCGCGCCACGCGCGGCGACAAACTTGCCGAGCTCAGTTGCCCAGTAACTTTCGTGGCCGAAATCGTCGCGCCATCCCAGCGCACGCAGCGTGTAACGATGCAGGATATGCTCCATCGAGAAGCCGATAGCGCCGTGCACCTGATGCGCGATCGCTGTGCCTTTCTCTGCGGCTTCCGCGCAGCGAACCTTGGCAGACGCGACCTCGAGGAATACGGCATCGTCGAAGGAGGAACTGTTCGCAATGGTGTCGGCCGCCGATCCAGCCGCTGCGACGGCGGCCGCGACTTCGCCCGCAAGTCGGGCGAGATTGTGCTGCACCGCCTGGAATTTCGAGATCTGCTTTTCGAATGCAATACGCTCATTCGAATAGCGAACCGTGATGTCGAGCATGGTTTCCAGCGCGCCAGCGATTTGCAGGCTGCGCACGGTCGCGCCCATCAGCATCAAGGACGCAGGCGTCGTACCGGACGGAGCGGGCCTTGTCGAAAGCGGTTTGACGTCATCGAACGTTACGGTGTCCGACGCGTCGCTGCCGAGGCTCTCACCAGCTTCGATCCGGCAGGCAGAGGCTTCCACCTGCGCGATGGAGTAGCCCTTCGCGCCTTGCGCGATCACCGCGATATGCGCCGCTTCAGAGGCGAACGGCACGGCGCGGACCCGTCCGCTGAGCGAGCCGTCCGGGTTGATTGTGATGCGATCCTGCGGCCGCGCCGGGGCAACGGTCATTTTACCGACGGGTGAGGGAAGTCCGGCCTGAGCCAGCAGCCAGCCTGCGAGCATTGTTTCGACCAGCGGAATTGAAACCGCAAACCGGCCTGCCGAACCCGCAACGCTGAATCCATCGGCGAGGCTGGCACCCGAACCATCGCAGTCTTCCGGCACCCACGTCAGCGGCAGTCCCGCGTCGGTGAGTGCAACCCAGAGCGGTGTTTTCCAGCTGTCGTTTATGGCGTTGTTGATGTTCTGGGCGTCGGCGAGGTCGGAAAAGATACGTTCGGCGGTTTCCGCAACAATGTTTTCGGTCACGCTAAGATACCTCTTACCAGCTCTGAAAACCGGTGCCCTTGATTGTCAGCAAGCATCGTCCTGCACATTTATTTGCCCAGCATTGGGCCGGGACGTTGTTATTGCAACGCAACTAGCGTCGGATTGGGATGCCAGCCAGCGGCTGTTGGCGATGAAATGACATCGTCCGGAACGGTATCCTTTCGCTCCGAACGGTGTCAAATCAGATCAGGTTTTCAGAAACAGTGCAGCAGAGGCCGGTCACCCGCTCCGAGGCGCTCGCTGAAGCTCCGCAATCTCGCGTCGCAAAGCGAGCTTCTCTTTGAAGGTTCGGGTGACATCGCGAAGAACCGCGACCGTTCCGTCGGGCAGGCCGTGCGCATCGCGCAGCATGACGATTGTAAATTCGACAGAGATGCGTTGGCCGCTCTTGGTAAGCGCTGGAACCGAGAGCAGATCCCCTGCGCCATAGCGGCTCTCGCCCGTCGCCATCGTGTGCCGGTATCCAGCCCAGTGTCGCGCCCTGAGATTCTCGGGAATGATGAAATCGAGCGGCTGTCCCATCGCTTCATCGGATGAGAAACCGAAAATCCGCTCAGCGCCTGGATTCCAGAACGTGACTGTGCCGTCACGATCGGTCGCGATGATGGCATCCGATGCGGATGTCAGTAACGCGTCGGCAAGACCGGATGGAACGGCAATCATATTGTTTTGTCTCATTGGGGTGGTGCTGATGGCGCGTGTGCCGGCTTATTGAAAGTTTCTCTCGAAGACTGATCCGTGTCGGCATCACGGGACCAGCATGGCGAGGCCAGGCATTTCCGGATCTTGCCGGCGAGCTCAGTCTCCTGGCCCGATGATGTCTGATACATCGTTCCTCCATCGCTTGTCGTAAGACAGCTGCTATCCTCGTTGCGGCACACTTGCTGACAAGCGAGAAATCCTGGCCGATCATATCGAAAAAACAGATATATCGGCTTGCGTTGAATACCAAAGGTCAGCGCGATGATGCACGCGCGGCTCGTTTGGCTGGCTTTGTGGCAGTTTTGCCTTTCGCCGCCGAGCCAGCCAGCCGGTGCATGATCTCAATTGCGCCGGCGATGATGTCGCGCCCGCTGTCGATCGGATAAACGGCATAGGCAGGCATGGAGAATTCGGGCGCGCCAGCCACGATGCGCAATCGTTTCGATGCCAGATGCGGACGTACGATCCGCATCGGAAAATAGCCGGACCCACCGTTCTTCATGAGATGCTGCAATCCAAGCCAGCCGATGTTGGCCGTCAGCGCGGGCCCCCCGAAACCCGGAAAGCATGCGCTGTGCCTTGCGTAGAATTCGGGACCCCAGTCCACATAGATGTATCCTGCTTGTGGTTCAGGCGCGTTCTTCGCACTCGTCGATACCATCACAAGACACTCGTCGAACAGTTGCTCGACCTTCAGGCCGGGGCGGCTTTGCGGGGTATACATCACGCCGATATCGATCCGGCCCTCGATGAGGCCTTGCATGATTTCCGGCTCGAGCCCGCTTTCGGCCCTGATGGAGATTGCAGGCGCTGCTTTTTGCATCAGCGGCAGCCAGTCCAGCAGGAATTCTTCCCACAAGCCGATCCGCCCGCCGATCACGAGTGTTCCGCCGAAGCCGTCAGGAATACCGATATCATGACGTGCCTGGGCGACCGTTCGCACCAGTGCCGTCGCGTGCCGCTGAAACTGACGGCCGGCGGGCGTCAGCGTTGTTCCGGCCTTGTTGCGGACAAACAGAACGCAGCCGAGAAGCTCTTCCAGGGTATGGATGCGCGTGCTGACGGTTGACTGGCTGACATGGAGCCGGTCGGCGGCGCTGATGAAGTTGCCGGCTTCGACGACGGTGAGGAAAGTCCGGGCCAGTTCGGTGTCCATCGCCACTTTCTCGCATCGGAAAAACCGATATTAATGGCTAAACTCAAGCAATTGTCAAAAGGATGAAAAACGGCGTAAAAACCCTCTTTCGCGGGCAGGGCTCTCGCAAGGCGTGTCAAACCGGGAGAGCGAATGCATGCCTCGCATGCGTTGCATTCGCGGGCGGCGGTAAACGGCCAAGGATGGTCTTTCGCTCCCGCCACAACAACGATACGATTGAGGGATACCGGCGAGGACCGGTAGATGAATTCACCGATCGTATGATCGATTCCATCCATCTTTACGCAAGAACGCGGCAGTCAAGGGAAACGTCATGACCAATCGTATGCAGTTCTATATCGACGGAAGCTGGGTCGATCCCGTCGTCAAAAAGTCTATTCCTGTCGTCAATCCGGCGACGGAAGAAGCGATGTATGAGATTGCGGTTGGATCGAAAGCCGACGTCGACAAGGCGGTTGCTGCAGCGCGCCGCGCATTCGAAACCTTCTCGCAGACCACTCGCGAGGAGCGTGTCGCGCTGCTCGAAAAGATCATCGCAGTCTACAAGACCCGCATGAAGGATATCGGCGCTGCCGTGTCTGACGAGATGGGTGCGCCGCTGCCGATGGCCGAGAAGATGCAGGCCGGCGCTGGCCTCGGTCATCTTGCCTCCACGCTCGAGGTTCTCAAGAACTACCAGTTCGAAGAGCCGATCGGCTCCGCCGTCGTCGTTCGGGAGCCGGTCGGCGTCGTCGGCATGATCACGCCATGGAACTGGCCGCTCAACCAGATCGCCTGCAAGGTCGCGCCTGCGATCGCGGCTGGCTGCACCATGATCCTGAAGCCGTCGGAATACACGCCGTCGTCGGCACTGATCTTCGCGGAAATCCTCCATGAAGCAGGCGTGCCGAAGGGGGTGTTCAACCTGGTCAATGGTCTCGGCCCCGATGTCGGCGTCGCCATGAGTGAACATCCGGGAATCGACATGATTTCGTTCACCGGTTCGACCCGCGCCGGAATCGACGTTGCGAAGCGTGCCGCCAACACCGTGAAGCGCGTCAGCCAGGAACTGGGCGGAAAGTCGCCGAACATCATTCTCGACGACGCGGACTTCACCAAAGCTGTGACCGGCGGCGTAGCGCACATGTTCAACAACTCCGGCCAGTCCTGCAACGCGCCTTCGCGCATGATCGTGCCGCAAGCGAAGATCAAGGAGATCGCGGCGATCGCCAAGGCTGTGGCAGACAAGACCAAGGCGGGCGATCCGCGCGCCGAGGGCACCACGATCGGTCCTGTCGTCAACCGCATCCAGTGGGACAAGATTCAGGGCCTGATCCAGAAGGGCATCGACGAAGGCGCCACGCTGGTCGCCGGTGGTCCTGGTCTGCCGGAAGGTGTCAACAAGGGCTTCTATGTCCGTCCGACCATCTTCTCGGATGTCACCAGTGACATGACGATTGCCAACGAAGAAATCTTCGGACCGGTTCTCGTGATCATGGGCGCCAAGGACGAGGCGGAAGCCGTGAAGATCGGAAACGACACGCCGTACGGTCTTGCGGGCTATGTCTCCGCTGGCACCGTTGAGCGCGCACGCAAGGTTGGCCGCCAGCTCCGTGCGGGCAACGTCAATCTGAACGGTGTGCCGAACGAGCGCACCGCTCCGTTTGGCGGCTACAAGCAGTCGGGCAACGGCCGCGAGTGGGGCAAGTTCGGTCTCGAGGAATATCTCGAAGCGAAGGCGATCGCCGGTTTCAACGCAGCCTGAGATTGTCCGCTATGGTTTTGCCGGCGCGGGCCTCTCGCGCCGGCATATTTTATTCTAAGGCCAACCTGGATCGATAAGCACCATGGCGACACCCGACACCGTTGTCTTTGTAGGTCTGGGTCAGATGGGCCTGCCCATGGCGAAGCGCTGCATCGCTGCCGGTTTCAAGGTTCGTGGTGCCGATCCGTCAGGGCCTGCGCGCGATGCGCTCGCCGCTGCGGGCGGAGAGGTCTTTGCGGGCGGACGCGAAGCCGCCAAAAACGCGTCGATCCTGATTACCATGCTGCCGGACAGCCGAATCGTGCGCGAGGCTGTGCTCGGCGAGCAGGGCGTCGCCGATGTCCTTGCGAAGAATGCGCTGATCATCGACATGAGTTCATCGGTGCCTGTCGATACGCAGTCGCTTGGCAAGGATCTTGCCGCGCGCGGGATTGCGCTGATCGATGCGCCGGTGTCCGGCGGCGTCAAGCGCGCCATCGACGGCAGCCTGTCGATCATGGCTGGCGGTGATACTGCGCTCGTGGAGCGCGCGAAGCCGGTGCTGCAAGCCATGGCGAAATCCGTTTTTGCGATCGGCCCGCTTGGCTCGGGCCACGCGATGAAGGCGCTGAACAACTACGTCTCCGCCGCTGGACTCGTCGCAGCCTGCGAAGCGCTGCTGGTCGGCCGACGCTTCGGCCTGAAACCGGAGACGGTCATTGACGTCCTCAATGCTTCGACCGGCAAGAACAACTCCACCGACGTCAAGATGAAGCAGTTCGTGATCTCGGAGACGTTCGCGTCAGGTTTTTCCCTGGCCTTGATGGCCAAGGATTTGCGCATCGCCGCCGATCTGTCGAAGCTTGTCGGGCTGGATAACTCGAATGCGGAAACCATCGCCGCGTTTTGGGAGAACGCCAAGTCGGCGCTCGACAAGAACGCCGACCACACCGACATCTATCGATTCATTGCGTCAGCGATTCAGGACCGCTGACGCACAGATGCTTATTTCAAGGCGCTTTGAACCGCCGCATCGATCGCTGCGAGTCCTTTCGCCACATCGCCCGTGATGTGAAGCCGCAGCGCGCGCCGCCCGCGTTCCGCTAGCACACCGAAATCGCCGCGTGCCTGCGCTGCCTCGATAACACCGAAGCTGATCTTCTGGCCGGGTACGTCCAGATCGTCCGAGTTATCCGAAGTGATCTGCAAAAACACGCCGTTGTTCGGCCCGCCTTTGTAGGCCTGTCCTGTGGAATGCAGAAAGCGTGGCCCGAAGCCGACACATGTCGCGGCCTGTTTACTGTCGCGGATCGTCATGCGGATATTCTGTAGCGCAGCGATGTTGGCGTCGTGGCGGTCAAGATAGGCGAGAGCGGCGACATAATCCCCCGCCTTGATGCGCGCGAGGTGGGCCTTGAGCCATGATGCCAGATCGCCGTCGGCCCCGGACTTTCGCAAAGCGTCTGCATTCGCGGCATCGGTAAAGATCGCAATCGCGCCGTCGGTTGCGACAGCCGTCTCGGCCGGCAACGCGCCTGACGTCTCGAACGCGGACGTCAGCTCGCGCGTCTTTGCTTTTGCGGCTTCGACATCCGGCTGGTCGAACGGATTGACACCCATCACCGCCCCGGCCACTGCGGTGGCGATCTCGAAGCGGAAGAATTCCTGTCCGATATGCGCGGGGCTCGTCACGGTAATGCGGACGACGGGATTGCCGGCGGCTTCCAGCGCAGCCAGCGCTGTTTCACGAGCGCTGTCGCTGTCGTCCTTCAGCCGCAGATCGATGAACACGCGATCCTTCCAGTAAATCTCTGGCTTGCCGAGCGGTTCGCCTTCAAGCGGAATCAGTGCCTTGCCGTTCTTGCCGGTGGATTCGGCGATCAGCTGCTCGGCCCACGCTCCAAAATCTGCGATGCGCGTCGATCCGGTCAGGGTGAGCTTGTCGCGGCCATGCCTGGCGGCAGCGGCGAGCGCCACTCCGAACTGAACGCCAGGATTTTCCGCAGGCGGCACGTCGGGGCCGCAGGAACGGACCATTGCGGCAGCAAGGCCGAGAAGCTCCGCGATATCGATTCCTGCCGCAGCCGCCGGAACAAGTCCGAACGGTGAGAGCACCGAGTAGCGGCCGCCGATGGTCGGCTCGCCGTGAAAGATTTGCGCGAAACCGCGCGCGGTCGCTACTTTTTCAAGCGACGAGCCGGGATCGGTGACTGCGACAAAACGCTCGGCAGCCTTTGCCCCGGCGCGCACGAAGAAATACTCCATCAGCGCATTCGGTTCTGTGGTGCCGCCGGATTTGCTCGACACGATAAACAGTGTCTTGTCGAGATTGATCGTGGCTTCAGTCCGTCGAACCTGTGCCGGGTCCGTCGAGTCCAGAATGCGCAGTTTCGGGAAACCGCCGATCTGGCCATAGGTTTCGGCGAGCACTTCCGGTCCGAGACTTGAACCGCCCATTCCGAGCACGATGACGTCGGTGAAATTCTTGCTCTTCACCCATCCCGAGAAAGCCACGTAGCGCTCGATCTCGTTCTGCTCGCGCGCCACGACATCGAGCCAGCCAAGCCATTTGGCCTCGTCGCCGCCGGTCCACACCCTGGCATCGCGCTGCCACAACGCACGAATGGTGCCGCTGGCACGCCACTGCTCCAGGAGAGTCTTGGCGTTCTTCTCAATCTCCACAGGCAGCTTGATTGTTTGCGCGTCGATGCGTGAGCCGAGAATGGCGGCGCGCTTTTGCGCGACTGCTCCAAGCAACTTGTCGAAAGCTTCGGCGAACAGCTTGACGCCATCGTCGACCAGCGCGTCGGTGATTGCATCGAGTGAAATGCCCGCCTTTGCGAGATCCGCGAGAACGCGCTCGGCGTCCGGGATATTCTGTTCAAGACTGTCGCGCGGTTTGCCGTGATCGCGGAAAGCATCGAGCGTTGCAGGGGGAACGGTGTTGACCGTGTCGCGACCGATCAGCTCCTCAACATAGAGAACGTCGCTGTAAGCCTTGTTCTTGGTGCCGGTCGATGCCCACAGCAGACGCTGAACCCGTGCTCCCTTCGCCGCGAGCTTTTTCCAGCGCTCGCTTCCGATCACTCTTAGATAGTGTTGATAGGCCAGCTTGGCATTGGCGATGGCCACCTTGCCCTTGAGTGCTTCGAGCTGCGTCTTTTCCTCACCACTTGCGGCAGCGATCTTGCCGTCGAGTTGAGTATCGACCGAGGTGTCGATGCGGCTAACGAAGAAACTCGCCACGCTGGCGATGCGCTTCGGATCGCCGCCACCGGCGACAAAGTCCTCCAGCCCGGCGATATAGGCTTCGAGAACTTCCGCATACATCTTCTGCGAGAACAGCAGCGTGACATTGATGCTGATGCCCTGCGAAATCAGTGCGCGAATCGCTGGAACGCCCTCGGGGGTGCCGGGGACTTTCACCATCAGGTTACTGCGTCCGACGCTGGTCCAGAGTCGCTGCGCCTCGGCGATGGTGCCTTCGGTGTCGCGCGCCAGATAGGGCGAGACTTCGAGGCTGACATAGCCGTCCGCGCCCTTCAGTTCGTCATAAACCGAGTGCAGCGCGTCCGCCGCTCGCTGGATGTCTTCCACCGCGAGCGTTTCATAGAGATCGCTCGCCGAGCGGTCGCGCTCTTTCAGCAGCGCAGAAACGGCGTCGTCATACTCGTTGCTGCCGCCAATCGCCTTCTCGAAGATCGAGGGATTGGATGTGACGCCGCGCACTCCGTCGCTGTCGACCAGCGCCTTGAGTTCGCCATTGGCGATGAATCCGCGTGCGAGGAAATCGAGCCAGATGGCCTGGCCGTGGGTCGTAAGAGCTTTAACTGGGTTCATGCCGTCTCTGGGGATTGGCGGAGGGAAGGGAACGTTCGTCTCTTTTAGCCAGAATAGATCGCCTATGGGGCAGCAATATAGAGAGTGCCATCGCCGGCCTGATTTTTTGCTGAACGGCGGGAGAAAAATATCCGCCTGCCGCCCTTGGGAGGGGAAGGATTCTCTCCATTTTAAGCCGTGCGGGCAAGAATATCGTTAGTTTTTCAGCGATATGGACCGTTTTCGGGCGGGCGAATAGATAATTGTTCTCCAAATCTTACTGAATGTAGCTGAGGACACTCCGTCATGCCCGGTATCCCGGTCTCCGCTGGTTTCGCGATTGGTCTCGCCTTTGGCGTTGTCGGTCTCCTCAGCGGCTTCTGCCTGATGAGCAGCCTGCGCGACTGGTGGACCGCCAATGACGGCCGCAAGGTCCGCAGCTATGCCGTCGCCCTGGCCGTTGCGATCATCGGTACGCAGTTTGTCGCGGGTGCTGGCCTCGTCGATATCGCCAAGTCGCTTTACCTGCAGCCTTCGTTCTCCGCGCCGCTCATTTTCGCCGGCGGGCTCCTGTTCGGCTTCGGCATGGTTCTCTCCAACGGCTGCGCCTCGCGCGCGCTGGTTCTGCTTGGCAAGGGCAACCTGCGCTCGCTGGTCGTGATCGCCATTATCGGTGTCACCGCGCAGATGACGCTGAAGGGCCTGATCGCGCCTGCGCGCCTTGCATTCCTTCAGGCGACGCAAATCACGCCGACCACTGTTTCCGCGCCCGCGCTGCTCGCCACCATGGGCTTTGATGAGTCTGTCGCCCGTATCGCGCTGACGCTGATCGCGAGCGGTTCGCTGCTGATCTTCGCGTTTTCGGATCGTCAGTTTCGTAATGCTTATGGCCAGATTGCAGCCGGTCTTGCGATGGGCCTTCTGGTCACGGCCGGCTGGCTTGCAACCGGCTGGCTCGGCGCCGATGACTTCAACCCGATTCCTGTGACGTCACTGACCTTCGTCTCTCCGATTGCGGACACGCTGCAGTACACGATGCTCTCGACAGGCCTTTCACTGAGCTTCGGTATCGCGCTTGTTGTCGGTGTTCTCAGCGGCAGCCTTGTGACGGCGATTGCGACCGGACGTTTCAAGCTGGAAGGCTACACCTCGCCGAACCACATGGTGCGCTCGATCTCCGGCGCGGCTCTGATGGGAATCGGCGGTGCGATGGCTTACGGCTGCTCGATCGGGCAGGGCCTGACCGGTCTCTCCACGCTCGGTATGCCGTCGTTCATTGCCGTCGCGGGCATCCTGTCCGGTGCAGCGCTCGGCATCCGCGGCGCGGCTGTCGTTCCCGCTCTCGCAACGCGCTAACGATAGCGTTCACCGGAACGTTCACGGCAAGTGGCTTGTTCTCTTGAGTGCGCTCCGGCATCCTCCGGCGCGTTGTTGTAAGAGGCAGGTTGCCATGAATCGCCGTGAACTTTTTTCCGCCGTTGCCAGCCTCGCGCTGACGTCGGCCATTTCGCATCCTGCACAAGCGCAGACCAGGGCGAAACCTCCCGAGGACAAGCCGTTCGCGGAGCATTTCATCGCGCTGCAAATTTCCGATTCCGATCAGAAGAAGCAGCGTCTGGTGTTGAGTGTGGCGAGCAATCTGCAGAAAGCCTACGGACAGGACAAGATCGCGATCGAGGTGGTCGCGTTCGGCCCTGGCATCGATCTCCTTCGCGCGGAAAGCGAGAACCGTTCGCTGGTCGATAGCCTCATCACACAGGGCGTCCGCTTCGATGTGTGCGGCAATACGCTCGACACCATCGAACGCGAGACCGGACAGCGGCCGAGGATCAATCCGCATGCTGTTGAGGTGCAGGTCGGCGTCGGGCATCTGCTGACCCTAAGCGAAGGCGGCTATACCGTTATTCGCCCCTGATCCTCCTGCAAGCTATTCAGCAGGACCGCCTTTGCCGAGGAAATTCGCCCAGCGCCGCTGAAGCATGTCGCGCGGGGAGCCATCGACCAGAATGGCGATGCCAAGCCGCGCACCGATGACCATGCCGCCGATCGCGAGAGGCGCCGACAGAGCAAGCATCGATCCCGCCGTCAATCCCTGACCAATGGTGCAGCCGCCGGCAAGAATGCCGCCGGCGCCCATCAGCAAGCCGCCGCCGAGGTGGCGCCGCATTTCGTGATCGTCGTCGAAGGCTTCCCAGCGCAGTTCCGCCGAGCGCCATGCGGCAAGCCATGACCCGGCGACCACTCCGAATACGCTGCCGACACCGAAGTCGGCGAAATTCGTGACGTTTTGCAGGCCGGCGTAAAGCGCCTTGCCGATGGTTGAGACGAACGTCAGGCTTTGCGGCCGCGCCGGGCCTGCGAAATCATCCACCACGCACGCGGTCACGATCCAGCCGGCGATAATCAGAATGCCGAGCACGACTCCTGCAGACAGGAGGCGCGGCGCGCGGCGAAGCCGGGGATCGCGCAGCGCGAGCCAGCACAATGCGGTTCCCACCAATACCGCGAGGATGGCTCGCGTATCGATACCGAGAAATTGTGACGACAGCGATGCGATGTCGGCGCGCGTGCCGTCGGGCATGGGTAGCGACAGTGATTCCAGGAACTCGATCCGAAATGTTGCGAATATTCCGCGCAGCGTTGCGTAAGCCGCGCCGCCCAATACGAGAACGACCACAAGGCTGCGCAGGTCGCCGGTGCCGAGCCGCACCAGCGAGCCGAAGCCGCAGGTGCCGACCATCGCCATGCCGACGCCGAACATCACGCCGCCGATCAGGATCGACACCAGCGGCAAGGCTGCGGGCGTGTATGTCACGAGTGCGGGATCGAGAATGCCGCCGATAACAAGCGCCTGTGTTCCGAGAATGGCAATGCCGAGCGCCAGTCCGAACACGCGCAGCCGCCGGCTGTCGCCGCCCATCAGCGCGTCTTCAATCGCGCCGAAGGTGCACAGCCGCGCATGGCGCACGGCAAAGCCCGCGATCACGCCGATGGCGAAACCGCCGATTGCTTGCATCCAGGCAGACATGTTCTGCATGGCGTTCTCCCGGACCGGCGCGACGTGAAGCCTTGCGGGCCTTGTCGCGTCCGCCTGCCGTTGCGGCAGGTTTATTTCTTGTCCGCGGCCTCCACTGGCGCGCAGAAAATATCGTAGACCACCGAGATCACCCGGCGGACATCCTCGTTGGCGAGGCTGTAGTAGATCGTCTTGCCGTCGCGGCGCGTATCGACCATGCCGTCGTAACGCAGGCGCGCGAGTTGCTGCGACACGGCCGACTGGCGCAGCGACAGGATGTTCTCAAGTTCGGTGACAGACCGCTCGCGCTCCGCGAGCAGGCACAGCAGCAGAAGGCGATTTTCGTGCGACAGCGCCTTGAGGAAGTTGCTGGCCTTGCGCGCCTTGCGCATCAACTGGTCGAGTTCTGGCGAATACTCCGCGCCGTCGCGAAGTTCGGTTTCCAGTTCGGATGAAAGGATCGATGTCATAGGCATGGCTTTCAAACGGTGGCTCAGATTCGGTTCGGTTCGCGCGCCGCGGTCTGCACCTTTGCCGCAAGCGCGTCGAGCAATCCCCAGAAGGCATTGTCGTTGCTGTAGCCGGTGATGCGGCCGATCTCGCGGCCGTTGTCCACCACCACGAAAGTCGGCGTGAAGCGAACCGGCGAGGCGAGGGTAACGCCGCTCATTTTCTGGCTCTGGATATCGACCCGCCGCAGCGGCAGCGCCTTGGCCTCGTCGGTCCGGTCGTACAGCGCGCCAACGTCGCGCTCCCATCGCTGACAGTAGACGCAGCCGGCCTGCTCGAACATCACGAGTTCAGCCGCGCCCGCTAAAGCGGGCCAGAGTGCGCCCGCCGCGAACGCGATAGCTGCCATACCGGAGGTTCTTGCGCGCAATCCTGCAAACATGTGATACATATACACGAATTCGCATGTATCTACCAGAGCCGGGAAATCCGTGGTTTCTTCCATTTCTTTTGCTGGGGCGCTGGGGGCGGGGGTGCTGTCGTTCCTCTCTCCCTGTGTTTTGCCGTTGGTGCCGCCGTATCTGTGTTTTCTGGCGGGGATCAGCCTTGATGAGCTGACACACAAGCACAAGGCGCGCGGCTGGCGGCCGGACTGGCGCGTGGTGGCGCTGTCGTTCGCCTTCGTGCTCGGCTTTGCCACGGTGTTCGTCGCGCTCGGCGCATCGGCGTCGGTGATCGGCAAGGCTGTCACCACGTATTTCGATACCCTCGCCATTGTTGCAGGTGTGATCATCATCATTCTCGGTCTGCATTTTCTCGGGGTCTTTCGGATCGGACTCCTGTTTCGCGAAGCGCGATTTCAGAACGTCTCGAAACCCGCGGGATTTTTGGGTGCCTATATCGTCGGCCTTGCGTTTGCATTCGGCTGGACGCCCTGTGTCGGACCGGTGCTGGCTGCGATCTTGATGGTTGCGGGGATCGAGGGATCGGCGGCGCGCGGCGCGCTGCTGCTTGGGGCCTATGCGCTCGGGATCGGCATTCCGTTCATGCTTGCCTCGCTGTTCTCCGGTCCGTTCGTGCAGATGATGGCGCGGCTGCGCGGCCACATGGGCACTATCGAAAAGGTGATCGGCGGGGCTCTTGTGCTGACCGGCGTGCTGTTTTTGACTGGCGGCATGCCGCGCATCGCGGGCTGGCTGCTGGAGACATTTCCTGCATTCAGTTCATTCGGTTGACGCGACAGAGGGAGGCGCAGTTGCCCAACAACAAAAGCCATCTGACCCGGCGGCACGCCATCGCCGCGCTCGGCATGGGAGCTCTGAGCCTGCGCGCATCGCCGTCGTTGGCGAAAGCGACGCTCGGTGACGACGGCATCTATCATATGGACTGGTATCTTGAGAGCTTCCTCGACGTGTCCGAAGATCTCACCGGCGCGACGGCGAAAGGCAAACGCTTTGCGATCATGTGGGGCCTCAAGGGCTGCCCGGCCTGCAAGCGGATGCACGAAGTGCATATGATGGACCCGAAGATCGAGGGTTACATCCGCGACAATTTCGAAATCCTTCATCTCAATCATATCGGCGCGCGCGAAGTGACTGACTTCGATGGGCGCAAGCGCAGCGAGAAGGCGTTCGGCGAAGCCTACGGCATCCGCTTCACCCCCACGATCCAGTTCTTCCCCGAGAAGGCTGACGGGCTTGCCGCACGGAGCGGCCAGGCGCGGGAAGTCGCGCGCATGCCGGGCCTGCTGGAGCCGGCGGAGTTTCTCGCGATGTTCCGTTACGTGCGCGAGAAGGGATATGAGTCCGCGCCATTCCCGGAATGGCTCAAGCGCCAGGCGTGAGATGTCTTATCCCTCCCCCTTGTGGGGAGGGTGGCGCGGTGTGAGCGCAGCGAACAACGGGCCGGGTGGGGGTGATCACCGCGTTACGCTTCTGCCCCCACCCCGGCCTCCGCTTCGCTCGGCCGACCCTCCCCACAAGGGGGAGGGAGATGTCAGCATCGCGCACTCCATCCTGATTCAATTTTCAAACAGCCACGCGTGATTACTCTCGCGCACCGCGCGAGTTGATCTATGAAACGTGCCCCACAAAGAACGAGGGGCATGGAGCGCCGCGAGGCGCACCCTGTGTTCGTTTCGCTTCCGGCATCGCGTGCGAGGCGATGGTCGTCCGGAAGCGCATCGCCTTGCGGCGCTCCATTGCGGCGATTTTGGGCGAGGGGACCGTACTTCCGGGTGCGGACGGGGGAGGTTACTCGACCCCTGATCCGGACGGCTTTCGCCGCCTTCGCCCGCTCCGCGTCCAGCCGGCAAACGGCAGAGCCACATAGTTGGCCCGGACGGTGACCCCAGCCTCCCGGGCGTTGTGTTTGCGAGACACACGCGCAGGCGCCGCATCCTGCTCCGCTTCAAAGCGCCCTCGAGAAGCGCCCCTCACGACCAGGACATGGCGAACTTAAGCGCGCTTCAGAACACGGGGATGCGTATCCCCATCACGAAATGTTGCAGGCTACGCTCGCTCATATGATCCGCCGTCATTCCGGGGCGCGCGGCTTCGCGCGAACCCGGAATCCATGTTCACTCACCGGATTCCCGCAGGATGGATTCCGGGCCTGCGCCAAGCGGCGCATCCCGGAATGACGGGCCAGGAAACGCGCGCCCCGGAATGATGGGATTAGAAGTCGCTGCATCCGGGCTGCGCATGCTTGTTTTATCCTGCGATCGCCGGTCCGTGCGTATTGTTTTGTCTTCCGGAAGATCTCTTTAACCAAGGCGTCATGGCACCTGAGCGCAAGACTCCGCACGCATGCAGGTTTCAAAAGTTGACACCGGCCTGCAACAAGCGAATTCTGACCGGCGTCACGAGGATGCGCTGAAGGCGGCTCCTGCGTTCGAACATGCCGGTGCCATCGGTCGCTCCCGGAGACGGTTGGAAAACAACGGGACGATTGTGCAACGTCAAAGAACGGAGAGATCAATGTCGGACACGTCGGTTCAACCGCGGGCGACCTTACCCCGGTCATTTGCGCTTCGTGAAGCTCTCGCTCAAAACTGGTGGCTGGTGCTGTTGCGCGGCATCGCGGCCATTCTCTTCGGAATATTGGCGTTTATCTGGCCGGGCCTGACGCTGCTGACTCTCACGCTGATGTGGGGCGCATTCGCGCTCGCCGACGGAGTGTTCTCTTTGTGGGGCGCAATATCAGGCAGAGGCGGCGCCATAGCACCGCGCTGGTGGCTCGCTCTCGTCGGCGTCGCCGGCATTATCGCGGGCTTGCTCGCGTTCTTCTGGCCCGGCACGACTGCCCTGATACTGCTGACGTTCATCGCAGTCTGGTCGATCGTTATCGGCGTGCTGGAGATCTGGGGCGCGATTCAATTGCGCAAGGAAATCGAAGGCGAATGGTGGCTGATTCTCGGCGGTCTGCTTTCGATCGGCTTCGGCGTTCTCCTTCTGGCCCGGCCCGGTGCCGGCGCACTGGCGCTGGTCTGGACGATCGCCTGGTTCTCGGTGCTCACCGGGGTGATTTTCATCGGGCTGTCGTTCCGGCTGAAGAAGCTCAAGGCGCCGGCCTGAATCGACAGGAGAAGAGGCGCGCGGCTTTAGAAGTCCAGCTTGTCGCTGATCGCGGCGATGCCTGCCTTGGCGCAGGCCTCGTCCGCATCGCCGCCCGGCGCGCCGGATACGCCGATGCCGCCCAGCATTGAGCCGCCGGCCTCGATCACCACACCGCCGCCGATCAGCACCACATTGGGAAGCTGACGCAGGCCCTGCATCGCAGGCGCCTGAGTGGCGGCGACAAGATCGGTGGTGTTGCTCTTGAAGCTGACCGCGGTCCACGCCTTGCCGGTCGCGGTGGGTGGCGTGTGCGCACCCGCGAAGCGATCACGCAGCATCACCTGCGGCGTGCCTGAACGGTCGACCACCGCGACCGCGACCTGATAGCCACGTTTGCGGCACTCGGCGAGCGCGGCCTTGGCTGCGTCCAGCGCAATCTCGGGGGTGAGCGACTTGGTGGCGACAGTCGCATCCTGTGCGCGCGCCGGAGCCGAGGCAAGGGCGCAGACAGCCGCGATCGCCAGCAGATATCGCATCTTCATCTCGTTCTCCGCTTCGCGTGCCGCTTACTTGTTGACCGGCGATTCCGGATCGAACAGCAGCGCGACGAGGTCCTGGATCTGTTTTTCGCTCAGCACCTTGTTCGCGCCGAAGCGCGGCATGTTGGAGCATGCGAACACAGCCTGCGAATCGTAGATCTTGGTGAAGGCGTTCTTGATCTCGTCGGGCGCGTATTTGCGGTCCTTGCCGTAGTTGGTGAGGCTCGGGCCGAGTGTGCCGAAGGACACCTCCGATTTCTCCAGCTGGTGGCAGGCATAGCAGTTGCCGCCCGCAACGGTATCCGGCGGATCGGAGAACTGTCCGCCGCGGCCGTTGTTGGCGATCTTGCGGCCTTCCTTCCAGTCACCGAGGAATTTTCCGTCGGCGGGATAGACCACCTTCGCCAACTCGCGCTTGGTAATCGCGTCGGCTTCCTTCGACGGCACGTTGTTGTGGAAGGCGTTGCAGGTCTTCAGCGTCTCGTCGGGAACGATGCGCTCCTGCCATTCCGGCGGCGCCTTGCCGAAGGTCGCCTTCACGTAGGCGTCGACAATAGCCGGGTCGATGGTCTTCGGTGCGGTCTGCGCGGCGGCGGAGAAGGGCAGCGTGATGATGCCTGCGGCAAAAGCCAGCGCAGCGATATTCATTGTCTTCGTCATGATGCGCTCCTCTCTCAACGCTTGATCGACGGGACGTTGATTTCCGCGCCCGCCGCCTGCTTCTGCAGGAACACGGTCAGCGCGGTGAGCGCGTCGGATGCGTATTCAGGAACCGGCCAGCGCTGCTGCCGATAACAGTCCCACAACCGGTGCTGCATGGTGCGGAGCGCACCCTGCGACACGCGATAGGTCGGCCAGCCGGCCATGGTTTCCTGCGGCTGCTTGCCGGGCTTCGACAGATCCGGCAGGCCCTGCAGGCGGATGCGCTTGCCTTCTTCGGCATGGCAGGTCGAGCAGGAGAAATCGTTCACGCCGCCGCGACGATAGAACAGCGCTTCGCCGACCGCCGCCATTTCCTGCTCTTTCGGATGGCTGAGAGGAATGTCGATCTTCATGCCGTTCGACTTGTTGGCGATGTAGGCGACAAGGTCTTCCATGTCGGAGGCCTTGCCGGGACCGGAGAAGCGGCGCGCGATCACATCCTTGGTGTCGAGGCCCTGAATGTTGGTCATGCACCAGAGCAGGCGCTGCTCGAGGTCCATCACCTTGTCGGAGTCCTTGAAGTAACGCGGCAATTTTGCGAACGCGCCTTCCAGCTTGCCCGGGCCCTGACCGAGATCGCAGGTTTCGAGCGAGACGTCCTTGGTTCCGCGCTTCTGCTTCCAGAGCACTTCGCCGCGGTCCACCGCGAGATAGCCGGGATTGGACATCGGATCGGAAATCATCGCGCGGTAACGCTCGATTTCCTTTTCGCTGGCGTCCTGCGCCAGAGCAGGGGCGCTCGACGCGCACATCAAAATGGCAAAAGCGATTGCCGACCGAATCGTGGTCCGTCTCATTCCTGGTCCTCCCCTCCGTCAGACCGTCTGTGCGGCCCTTTCGGCTTCCGGTTTAGCCTCGTGTCGAAGTTCGCTTCATTTTGCAGCGCCTTACAAGGCGTGTAGAAATAGGCGGACTCACAGACCCAGACTAGAACATCTTTACATTCACGAAAAAGAATATAATGATGTGTCCCGGATCATGATAGATCAGGCTTGGCATCGTCAAGCGATACTATCGTCAAGGGAAGCAAAAGACTCCCGCAGGAGGAATCATAGATGAAGTTCACTGAACCAACGCGCCGTGACGCGCTGACGCTTGCAGCGATCGCGGGTTTGACCGCCGTGTTCGCGCCGAAAATGGTGTTCGCGGATGAAGCGGCCGTCGCCGCCGAAATCAAGAAACTGTACGGCGACAAGAAACTCGACAGCGGCAAGATCAAGCTCGATGTGCCGGAGATCGCCGAGAACGGCCTCGTGGTACCGGTCAACGTCGAGGTCGAAAGCCCGATGACAGATTCGGATTACGTGAAAGCGGTGCATGTGTTCGCCGACGGCAATCCGCTGCCGGGCGTCGTCACCTACAAGTTCACGCCGGCCTGCGGCAAGGCTTCCGCCTCGACCCGCATGCGCCTCGCGCAGACGCAGAACATCGTGTGCGTCGCGGAGATGTCGAACGGCAGCCTTTACATGACGAAAGCCAACGTGAAGGTCACCATCGGCGGCTGCGGCGGCTGATCGGACATCGCTCAACAAGAAAAGATTCAGGCGAGGAATTTTCCAATGGCCAATGCACCCACACCGCGCGTTCGTGTTCCTGCCACCGCGAAGGCGGGCGAACTGATCGAGATCAAGACCCTCATTTCGCACGAAATGGAATCGGGCCAGCGCAAGGATTCGTCCGGCAAGGTCGTGCCGCGCAAGATCATCAACAAGTTTACCGCGACCTTCAACGGCAAGCCGGTGTTTGAGGCGGACTGGAATCCGGCGATCTCGGCCAATCCGTACCAGTCGTTCTTCTACAAGGCGTCCGAGACCGGCGAGTTCACCTTCACCTGGAAGGATGACGACGGTTCGGAATACACCGCCAAGAACAAGCTGACGGTCGGCTAAGGCGGGACCGTCATTGCGAGGAGCGTGAGCGACGAAGCAATCCAGCTTCTCTCTCAAGAGTGGATTGCTTCGCTTCGCTCGCAATGACAGCTTTATTGTAGGTGGTCTGATGATATCGAGGCGGGAATTCCTGCAGGCGAGCGCGGCTGCGTCTGCGCTCACCATCGGCGGCGGACTTGGGCCGCTCGGGCGCGTCGCGGCGCAGCAGAAGCTGACGCAGGCGGATATCCTCAAGTTCGATCCGCTCGGCACGGTGACCATTCTCTATGTCGCGGACAACCACGCTCAATTGATGCCGCTGTATTTCCGCGAGCCGTCGGTCAATCTCGGCGTCGGCGCGGACAAGGGTCTGCCGCCGCATCTCACCGACGATGCGTTCCGCAAATATTTCAACATCGCCGCAGGATCAGCCGACGCCTACGCGCTAACGGCGGATGATTTCGTATCGCTCGCGCGCAACTACGGCCGCATGGGCGGCATGGACCGCGTCGCGACCCTGATCAACGCGGTGCGTGCGGAACGCGGCGAGGACAAGGTGCTGCTGCTCGACGGCGGCGACACCTGGCAGGGAAGCTGGACCTCGTTGCAGACCAAGGCGCAGGACATGGTCGATGTCATGTCGGCGCTTAAGGTCGATGCGATGGTCGGCCACTGGGAATTCACCTACGGCGCGGATCGCGTCAAGGAGATCGCGGACAAGGCGCCGTTCGCATTCCTTGCGCAGAACATCCGCGACAACGAATGGCAGGAGCCGGTGTTCGAGGCGCGCAAGATGTTCGAGAAGGGCGGCGCGAAGATCGCCGTGATCGGACAGGCATTGCCTCGCACCGCCGTCGCCAATCCGCGCTGGATGTTCCCGAAATGGGAGTTCGGCATCCGCGAAGAAGACATGCAAAAGCAGGTGGACGAGGCGCGGGCCGAGGGCGCGCAGATCGTCGTGCTGCTGTCGCACGACGGTTTCGATGTCGACCGCAAGCTCGCGGGCCGGGTGAAGGGTCTCGACGTGATCCTGACCGCGCATACGCACGATGCGATGCCGGGCCTCGTGCGCGTCGGCGACACTGTGCTGGTCGCGACCGGATCGCATGGCAAGTTTGTTTCTCGCTTGGACATCGAGGTAAAGGACAAGAAGGTATCGGGTGTCCGCTTCAAGCTGATGCCGGTGTTCACCGATGCGATCAAGCCGGATGCCGCGATGAGCGCGCTGGTCGAGAAGGTGAGGGCGCCGTTCGCCAAGGATCTGGCGCGCGTGATCGGCAAGACGGATTCGCTGCTGTATCGCCGCGGCAATTTCAACGGCACGTTCGACGATCTGATCTGCGACGCGATGCTGTCGGAGCGCGATGCCGAGATTGCGCTGTCGCCGGGATTCCGTTGGGGCGGCACGCTGCTGCCGGACAGCCCGATCACATGGGAAGATGTCACCAACGCCACCGCGATCACCTACCCGAACTGCTATCGTAACCAGATGACCGGCGCGCAGCTCAAGGAAATCCTCGAAGACGTCGCCGACAACATCTTCCACCCCGATCCGTACTTCCAGGGCGGCGGCGACATGGTGCGCATCGGCGGCATGGGTTATTCGATCGATGTGTCGAAGCCGATGGGCTCGCGCATTTCCGATCTCACCCATCTGAAATCCGGCAAGCCGATCGATGCGGCGAAGAGCTACAGCGTCGCGGGCTGGGCCAGCGTCAACGAAGGCACGCAGGGTCCGCCGATCTGGGACGTGGTGTCGGCGCATGTCGGCAAGCGTGGCACGGTGAAGGTCGAGCCGAACAGGGCTGTCAAAGTTTCAGGCGCGTAACGCGGGACATTTCAATGCAAAGTCGCGCTCAACATATTCACGTATCGAGATAGATAGAAAGGATGCCGCATGAGTGACACATCATCTGCGGATATTCTCAGCCGCCGCAAATTCCTCGGCGCAGCGAGCCTCGCGGGCGCGGGTGTTGCGCTCGGCGCCAAGCCTGCGATGGCGGAAGGCGCCAAGCCCGATCCGCTGATCACCGAGGTTCAGGACTGGAATCGCTATCTCGGCGACGGCGTGCAGAAGACTCCTTACGGCATGCCCTCGAAGTTCGAGAAGAACGTGATCCGCCGCGACGTGTCGTGGCTGACGGCATCGCCGGAGTCCTCCGTCAACTTCACGCCGCTGCATGAGCTCGATGGCATCATCACACCATCGGGCCTCTGCTTCGAGCGGCATCATTCGGGTGTCGCGGAGATCAATCCCGCCGACCATCGGCTGATGATCAACGGCCTCGTGGACAAGCCTTTGGTGTTCACGATGGACGACATCAAGCGCATGCCGCGCGTGAACAAGATCTATTTCCTCGAATGCGCGGCGAACTCCGGCATGGAGTGGCGCGGCGCGCAGCTTAACGGCTGCCAGTTCACTCACGGCATGGTTCACAACGTGATGTACACGGGCGTGACGCTGAAGACCGTGCTGGATGAAGCGGGCCTCAAGCCGAACGCGAAATGGCTGATGCTGGAAGGCGCGGACGCCGCCGCCATGAACCGCTCGCTGCCGGTCGAAAAGGCGCTGAACGATTGCCTGCTCGCTTTCGGCATGAATGGTGAAGCGCTGCGGCCTGAACAGGGTTACCCGCTGCGTGCGGTGATTCCCGGCTGGGAAGGCAATCTCTGGGTGAAATGGATTCGCCGCATCGAAGCCGGCGATCAGCCGTGGCAGACCCGCGAGGAAACATCGAAGTACACCGACCTTCTCGCCGATGGCCGCTCGCGCAAGCACACCTTCATCATGGATGCCAAGTCGGTGGTGACCAATCCGTCGCCGCAGGCGCCGCTGAAGCACAAGGGCCGCAATGTGCTGAGCGGTCTCGCATGGTCCGGCCGCGGCACCATCAAGCGCGTGGACGTCACCATGGACGGCGGCCGCAACTGGCAGACCGCGCGGATCGACGGGCCGGTGCTGGAGAAGTCGCTGGTGCGCTTCTATGTCGATTTCGACTGGAACGGGCAGGAGCTGATGATCCAGTCCCGCGCGATGGATTCCACCGGCTATGTGCAGCCGACCAAGGACGAACTGCGCAAGGTGCGCGGCGTCAATTCGATCTACCACAACAACGGCATTCAGACCTGGCTGGTGCGTTCAACCGGGGAGACTGAAAATGTCGAAATCGGTTAAGGCCACGGCGTTCGTGGTGCTTGCTGGCGTGGCACTCGCCCTTGCTGCGCCGCGCTCAAGCCATGCGCAGCAAATTGCCGCACAGGCGGCCACCAAGACCTCGTCTAAGCTCGGACTTGGACGTCCCGCGCTGCCCGAGGAAATCAAGGCGTGGGACACCGATGTCCGCCCGGATGGCAAGGGATTGCCGCCGGGTAAGGGCACGGTGAAGCAGGGGGATGCGTTGTTTCAGGAGCGCTGCGCTTCGTGTCATGGCGAATTTGGCGAAGGCGCGGGCCGCTGGCCGGTGCTGGCCGGGGGAGCGGGGACGCTGAAGGCGGATCGGCCCGACAAGACCATCGGCTCGTTCTGGCCGGACCTGTCCACCGCGTTCGACTACATCAAGCGCGCGATGCCCTACGGCAATGCGCGTTCGCTGACCGACGATGAGGTCTACGCGATCGTTGCCTATCTGCTGTCGATGAACGACATCGTGAAGGACGAGAACTTCGAACTCAGCGACAAGAACTTCACCTCGATCAAGATGCCGAACGCCTCGGCCTTCTTTGAAGACGACCGCGAGACGTCCGAAAAGCAGTTCTGGAAGAAAGACCCGTGCATGAAGGATTGCCGCAGCGCACCGAAAGTGACCGGACGGGCGATCTCGGTGGATGTGACGCCCGACAGCAAGTCCGGCCCGAAGGTCGATTGATGGAGCGGCCGTCGGCGAGGGCGTTGCTTTTCGTTCTGGCGGCGGGTCTTGCGCTGGAAAATGCTGCTGCGGGAGACCGGGAACTTGGAGAGTATTTATCGGCGGAATGTGTAACCTGTCACCGTGCTTCGGGCGCGGCTCAGGGTATTCCGAAAATCACGGGATGGCCGGAAGACCAGTTCATCGCCGTGATAAACGCCTACAAGAACAAGCAGCGGGACAACCCGGTGATGCAGACCATAGCCGGACGGCTGGAGGCAGGTGACATCGCCGCTCTGGCGGCTTATTTCAGGACCCAGAAGTAATGGTTCCAAACATTCCGGAGGGTGTCATGACAGATCGGAACGATTCGGCGACACGGCGCAGCCTGCTCATCGGAGCGGCGGGAGGTCTGGTTGCGGCAACGGCGGCGCATGCCGCGCCGAAAGACCTGTCCATGGCGGACCTGAAGAAGGAAGGCGATGTCGCGTGTCTTTATCACTGCGACTACGGCGACAACGCGCGCTTCGCCCAGACGCTCAACAACATCTCCAATCATTATTCGGCTTACGGCGCCGATCCATTCGGCCTGCAGCTTGTCGTTGTCGCGCACAGCGTTGCGGTGAAGTATTTCCTCTCGACGCTGGAAGGCACGCCGTGGAAGGACGAGACCATTGATCCGGCCCTGTTCGAGCGCGTCACCGCACTCGCGAAGAACGGCCTCAAGGTTTATCTCTGCGAAATCACCTTCCAGCGGCTCAAACTCGACAAGGCCAAGGTGAAGGACGCGCCGTTCATCAGCTTCGTGCCGTCGGGTGTTGCCACGGTCGCAGCGCTGCAATCGAAAGGTTTTGCCTATCTCAAGGTCGGCTGATCCTCAGCCGTCCACTGAACGCGCGTTTCAATAAACAATATTGGAGGGGGCATCGTGAGCATCAGTCGTCGGCAGTTGATTTCAGGATCGGCATCGTTCGCGGGCGTCATGATGTTCGGTGCGCCTGCGGTGCTCGGGCAGGGCAAGCCGCGCGTGGTGGTGATCGGCGGCGGCGCAGGCGGCGTGACTGCCGCCAAATACATCGCCAAGGACAGTGCAGGCACGATCAGCGTTACGCTGGTGGAGCCGCTGGCGAAATATCAGACCTGCTTCCACAGCAATCTCTATCTCGGCGGTGTGCGGGATTATCCCTCCATTACCCACGGCTACGGCGCGGTGAAGAAGCACGGCGTCACCATCGTCGCCGACCGCGCGACGAAGATCGACCGCGACAAGAAGGAAGTCATCCTCGCCAGCGGCAAGAAGCTGCCTTACGACCGCCTTGTGGTCTCGCCGGGCATCGATCTGAAATACGATTCCGTTCCGGGCTGGTCGCAGGCCGCGGAAGAGAAGATGCCACATGCCTGGAAGCCAGGCGCGCAGACACTGCTCTTGAAGAAGCGGCTTGATGCCGTGCCCAATGGCGGTGTCATTGTGATGATCGCGCCGCCCAACCCCTACCGTTGCCCGCCGGGACCCTATGAGCGCGTCTCGATGATGGCGCACGCTTTGAAAAAGGCGAAGAAGGACCGCAGCAAGATCATCATCATCGATCCGAAGGATACCTTCTCCAAGCAGGGACTTTTTCAGGAGGGCTGGGAAAAGCACTACAAGGGCATGGTCGAATGGCTCGGCCCCAAAGTGCATGACGGATTGAAATCGGTCGATCCCAAGACCAACACCGTGGTGACGGGGTTCGAGACCTACAAGAACGCGGCGCTGGTCAATGTCATTCCCGCCCAAATGGCAGGTAGCATCGCGCGCGATGCCGGCCTCGCCAACGCAACCGGCTACTGCGCCATCGATCCGACCAACATGAAGTCGGCTACCGATTCCAATATCTACATTCTCGGCGATGCCTGCATCGCGGGCGACATGCCGAAGTCCGCGTTCTCCGCCAACAGCCAGGCCAAGGTCGCCGCCATGATGATCCGGGGTGAACTGGTGTCGGCGCGGACCTTCCCGGCGCGCTACACCAATACCTGCTGGAGCATGATCGACACCGACGATACGGTGAAGATCGGCGGCGCCTATGAGCCGAAGGACGGCAAGATCGCGGCGGCGTCCACCTTCGTCTCGAAGACCGGCGAGGAGGCCGAACTGCGTAAGCAGACGCAGGCGGAAAACATGGGCTGGTATGCCGGAATCACAGCCGATATGTTTGCCTGACATGTTACATCGTTGACGGAACCCGCCGCGGCGCGGCGGGTTTCTGCTACGCCCACCAGTCTTGCGTCTCACCCCACCAGCCAGCCTTCCTGCCCGCTTCAAAGGTCAAACAGATGATTGCTCGTTCGCTCGCCGCCGCACTCGCTTTTTCCGCCGTCAGCTTTGCCGGTGCCGCCAATGCACAGGACGTCGCCGCTGGTGAGAAGTCCTTCAACAAGTGCCGCGCCTGTCATCAGGTTGGTGAAACGGCGAAAAACAGCGTCGGCCCCGAGCTGAACGGCCTGTTCGGCCGCAAGTCCGGCAGCGTTGCCGGTTACAATTATTCCGACGCCAACAAGAACTCCGGCATCACCTGGGACGAGGCGGTGTTCGCCGAATACATCAAGGACCCGAAGGCCAAGATCCCCGGCACCAAGATGGCCTTCGCGGGCATCAAGAAGGACGACGAGATCAAGGATCTCACCGCCTATCTCAAGCAGTTCGGCGCCGACGGGAAGAAGAAGTAAGAGCCCGTCATTCCGGGGCGCGCTTTTGCGCGAGCCCGGAATCTTCATCAGTTGTCATCATGTCTGGATTCCGGATCAGCCCGTAAAACGGCCTGTCCGGAATGACAGCTTCTAAGCCGCTCCACGCGCCTGCCGAGCCGCTTCGACCATGTTGGTCAGCGCAGACCTGACCTCGGGCCAGCCGCGCGTCTTGAGGCCGCAATCCGGATTGATCCAGATCTGCTCCGGCGACAGGTTGCGCCGCGCCTTGCCGATCAGTTCCATCATCTCCGGCACCTCCGGCACGCGCGGCGAATGGATGTCGTAGACGCCCGGTCCGATCTCGTTCGGGTACTTGTAGGTGACGAAGGCGTCGAGCAACTCCATCTTCGAGCGCGAGGTCTCGATCGAGATCACGTCGGCGTCCATCGCCCCGATGGCGTCGATGATGTCGTTGAATTCGGCGTAGCACATATGGGTGTGGATCTGGGTTTCGTCCTTCACGCCGGCCTGTGAAATCCTGAAGCACTCCACCGCCCAGTCGAGATAGGCCTTCCAGGTGCCCTTGCGCAGCGGCAGGCCTTCGCGCAATGCCGGCTCGTCGATCTGGATCACGCCGATGCCGGCTGTCTCGAGATCGGTCACCTCATCGCGCAGCGCGAAGGCGATCTGGCGGCAGACCTGATCGCGCGGAAGATCGTCGCGCACGAACGACCATTGCAGCATGGTGACCGGGCCGGTCAGCATGCCCTTCATCGGCAGCGTGGTGAGCGACTGCGCATAGGACGACCAGCCGACCGTCATCGGCTTCGGCCGCGAGACGTCACCGAAAATGATGGGCGGACGGACGTAGCGGGAGCCGTAGCTCTGCACCCAGCCGTGCTTGGTGAAGGCATAGCCCGACAGTTGCTCGCCGAAATACTGCACCATGTCGTTGCGCTCGAACTCGCCATGCACGAGGACATCGATGCCGATGTCCTCCTGCCAGCGTACCGCCTTCTCGGTTTCCGTGCGCAGGAACGCCTCGTAATCGGCATCGCTGAGCTGGCCCTTGGCGTGCTCGGCGCGCGCCTTGCGCACCTGCTCGGTCTGCGGAAATGATCCAATGGTTGTTGTTGGAAACGAGGGCAGGCGGAGCACCTTGCTCTGGAGTTTCTGCCGCGCGCCGAACGGACTCCTGCGTTGCGACAGCTTGGGCGACGTATCGGCGGCGCGCGATTTCACAGTGGGATTGTGAATCTTCGCCGACGAGACGCGCGTGGCTGCCGCCTGATCGGAAGCCGCAAGCTCACTCTTGATGGCCTCTCGTCCTGCCGATAACCCGCGGTTGAGGGTTGCCAGTTCGCCCATCTTCTGCACCGAGAACGCAAGCCAGCTTTTCAGGTCCGCATCGAGATCGGTCTCCTGATCGAGGTCGATCGGCACGTGGAGCATCGAGCACGAGGGCGCGATCTGGATGCGGTCCGCGCCGCCGCGCGCCGCGATGGCCTTGGCGGCCAGGTCGAGAACCTTCGCAAGATCCGCGCGCCAGATGTTGCGTCCGTCGATGACGCCGAGCGAAATCACGCGATCCGCAGGCAGCTTGCTCAGGACGGTATCGATCTGGCCCTTGCCGCGCACCAGATCGAGATGCACGCCGGCGACGGGTAGTTTGGTGACGAGGTCGGCGTTGTCGCCGAGTTCGCCGAAATAGGTCGCCAGCATGATCCTGATGCCAGGTACCTTCAGCGCGAATTCGCTGTACGCGGCTTTCAGCGCGGCCTTTTCATCCGCACCGAGGTCGAGCACGAGACATGGCTCGTCGATCTGCACCCAGTCCGCGCCTTCGGCGGCGAGTCTGTTGAGAACTTCGATGTAGACCGGCAGCAGTTTCGGCAGCAGCGCCAACCGGTTTTCGCCCTTGCCGAGCTTGAGGAACGTTACAGGGCCGACCAGCACCGGCCGGGTCTGGATGCCGAGCGCCTCGGCTTCGCGGTATTCGTCGATTGCCTTGGTGGAGGCGAGGGTGAAGGTTTGATCCCTGGTGAATTCCGGCACCATGTAGTGATAGTTGGTGTCGAACCACTTGGTCATTTCCTGCGCGGGCACGCCGTGGCCGTGACTATGGTTATGGGCGCAGCCGTCGTCGTGGCCCACATCCTTCTGGCTGCCGCGCGCCATCGCGAAATAGGTTTCCAGCGACACCGGTCCGCCTGTCCAGCCGTAGATTGTCGGAATCGCGCCGACCATGGCGCTGGTGTCCAGCACCTGATCGTAGAGCGAGAAGTCGTTCGAGGGGATCACGGTGACGCCGAGATCGCGCTGGCGCGTCCAGTTGTCGGCGCGGATTTTCGCCGCAGCCTCGCGCAGCGCGCCCTCGTTGATCTTGCCGGACCAGAATTTCTCCAGCGCGATTTTCAGTTCACGGCGCTGACCGATACGCGGTACGCCCAGCGTGGCGACAGGAATGGAAGCAGTAGAAGAACCCGACATTGCAAAACCCCGTGATGTGGGGGCAGGGCCGGACATGCGCGAACGGGAAGGGCGGCGAGCGTCCTTTCGCAAGCGACACACCGGGGCACCCCGCCCGTGGACGTACTGTGATCGCGGCAGGTCTCCTGGCTCACGGTTCAACGCCTGATGTCCGGCCTTCCCGAGGCTTTCACCTCAGTGGCACCGATGGACGAGGCTCACCGTCTACAGTTGCGGGGGCAGCTTCGGAGTTGCGCGAACCTCTCGGGCCGCGCGCACCGCATTCCCTCTTGGCTCCGGATCACCGATCCGCAGAACCGCGATGATCAAGTTATGTGAAGCGGCTTGCCCCCGGTCAAAGGGAAAGCTTCCCACCGCGGCTGTGCCGGACGCGCGCGGGGAGCGAGTGGGCAGCCGGCGCAAGAGAATCATGCAAGCTGATTCTTGATGCGTGATCGCCAGACCTGAACTCCAGGCGCCGTTTCCTCACGCCAGCGGAAAATTTCTTTGACGGTTTTCCGACGCATTCTGCGCTGTTGCGTGATTGTCCCGGTTATTCACACCGCGAGCCGCTTGACATCGCACCGTGAAAGTCACCAGATGTAGACGTCACGGTTCTACAAAGCCGCAAGGCCTTGTGGCGAAGATGGGAAGCTGGTGAGTTGCACTCCGATGCAGCAAGTCCGGCGCTGCCCCCGCAACTGTAAGCAGTGAGTTGAATCCGACCGATGTCACTGGTGCGTTTTCGCATCGGGAAGACCGGATTCAATGCCGACCTGCGAGCCAGGAGACCTGCCGCGACACCAAAAGAACGTCCACGGGCGGGGTGTCCGGCGGTCGCGTGCTTCGGTGCGTTCGCGCGCCGCGACGACGCGCCTTTCGGCCTCAGCCCCCAAAAATTGCAACACGCACGGGGTCTGCCGATGTCTCTCTCGATCGAACGCGAAGCCGCCAAATCCGCTCCTCTCATTCAGTTGCGTTCCGAGTCACTGGCTATCCCTGCGGCAGAGCCGCCGCTCCAGATCATCCGCCGCAACGGCACGGTTTCGCCGTTCGATGCCAGCAAGATCTCGATTGCGATGACCAAGGCGTTTCTTGCAGTTGAAGGCCACACCGCAGCCGCCTCGCGCCGCATTCACGAGGTGATCGAGCAACTCACAAACGAAGTGGTGAGCGCACTCACCCGCCGGATCGGCGAGGGGCGCACCTTCCACATCGAGGACGTTCAGGATCAGGTCGAACTGGCGCTGATGCGCAGCGAGCACCACAAGGTCGCCCGTGCCTATGTGCTGTATCGCGAGGAGCGCGCACGCCAGCGCGCCGAAGCTGACGCCGCCAGGTCGGTCAAAACGCCGTCCGAGCCGCAGCTGCATGTCACGCTGGGCAGCGGCGCGCGCGTCCCGCTCGACGCCGATCGCCTGATGCTGATCATTCAGGAAGCCTGCGCCAATCTCGACGGCGTCGATGCCGCGCCTGTGCTGGCTGAAACAAAGCGCAATCTTTACGACGGCATCAGCCAGGACGAGCTTGCGCTGGCCGGCATCATGGCCGCGCGCACGCTGGTGGAGCAGGAGCCGAACTACGCCTATGTCAGCGCGCGCCTCCTGCTCGACAAGCTACGCACCGAAGTGCTGTCGTTTGTTCATTCCGCGCAGATCAATGCGTCGCAGGCTGATATGACCGCGCGCTATGCGGAATACTTCCCGGTCTATGTCAAAAAAGGCATCGAAGCCGAACTGCTCGATCCTGAACTGGCGCGCTATGACCTGAAGCGGATCGCGGCAGCGCTGAAGCCGGAGCGCGATCTGTCGTTCCAGTTTCTTGGCTTGCAGACGCTGTACGATCGCTACTTCCTGCATCAGGACGGCAACCGGATCGAGCTGCCGCAGGCGTTCTTCATGCGCGTCGCCATGGGGCTTGCGATCCGCGAGATCGACCGCGAGGCGCGCGCCATCGAGTTCTACAACCTGCTGTCGTCGTTCGACTTCATGGCCTCGACGCCGACGCTGTTCAACTCCGGTACGCTGCGGCCGCAGCTCTCGTCCTGCTTCCTGACCACGGTGGCCGACGATCTCGACGGCATTTTCAAGTCGGTGAAGGACAATGCGCTGCTGGCGAAATATTCCGGCGGACTCGGCAACGACTGGACCCGCGTGCGCGGCCTCGGCGCGCACATCAAGGGCACCAACGGCGAAAGCCAGGGCGTGGTGCCGTTCCTGAAAGTTGCCAACGACACCGCAATCGCGGTCAATCAGGGCGGCAAGCGCAAGGGCGCGGTCTGCGCCTATCTCGAGACGTGGCACGTCGACATCGAGGAATTCCTCGATCTGCGCAAGAACACCGGCGACGACCGCCGCCGCACCCACGACATGAACACCGCGAACTGGGTGCCGGATCTGTTCATGCAGCGCGTCGAGGCGGATGGCGAATGGACGCTGTTCTCGCCCGACGAGACCCCGGACCTGCACGACCTTTACGGCAAGGCGTTTGCTGAACGATATGCTTTATACGAGGAAAAGGCTGCGCGTGGAGAGATGCGCGTGTTCAAGAAACTGCGCGCCACGGATCTGTGGCGCCGCATGCTGACCATGCTGTTCGAAACCGGGCATCCGTGGATCACGTTCAAGGACCCGTGCAACCTTCGTTCGCCGCAGCAGCATGTCGGCGTGATTCACTCATCTAATCTCTGCACCGAGATCACGCTGAACACGTCGGACGACGAGGTTGCGGTCTGCAATCTCGGGTCGGTCAACCTGCTCAACCATGTGGGCGAGGGCGGCATCGACCACGCGCGGCTGAAGCGGACGATCTCGACCGCGATGCGGATGCTGGACAATGTCATCGACATCAATTTCTACACCATCCCGGAAGCGCGCCGCTCCAACCTGCAACATCGTCCGGTCGGCCTCGGCCTGATGGGCTTCCAGGATGCGCTGCATGCGCTGCGGATTCCGATGGCGTCGGACGCCGCCGTCGCCTTCGCCGACACCAGCATGGAAGCGATTTCGTTCCATGCCATCACGGCATCGGTCGATCTCGCGGCAGAGCGCGGACAGTATCCGTCGTTCAAGGGTTCGCTGTGGAGCCGCGGCATTCTGCCGATCGACTCCATTGAGATTCTCGCCGACGCCCGCAACGGCCTCGACATGGATCGGAGCGCGACGCTGGACTGGACAGCGTTGCGTGGGCGGGTGCAGTCGGTCGGCATGCGCAACTCCAATGTGATGGCGATTGCGCCGACGGCGACCATCTCCAACATCTGCGGTGTGGCGCAGTCGATCGAGCCCGCCTACCAGAACCTCTATGTCAAATCCAACATGTCGGGCGACTTCACCGAGGTGAACGAGTTCCTCGTCCGCGACCTGAAGGCGCGGGGCTTGTGGGACGAGGTGATGGTGTCGGATCTGAAATACTTCGACGGCAGCGTCGGCTCCATCGATCGCGTACCGGATGATCTGAAGCTGCTCTATGCCACGGCGTTCGAGATCGACAGCGCGTGGCTGATCGAGGCTGCGGCGCGGCGGCAGAAATGGATCGATCAGGCGCAGTCGCTCAATCTCTACATCGCCAATCCGTCGGGCAAGAAGCTCGATCAGTTGTATCGGCTGGCGTGGGCGCGTGGCCTGAAGACCACCTATTATCTGCGTTCGCGCAGCGCCACCCATGTGGAGAAATCCACGCTGAAGGGCACCGACGGCAAGCTCAATGCCGTGTCGTCGTCATCGTCGCTCGCGGCCATGCCGGTGAACAAGCCTATCATCGTGCCACAGACCGCGCCGGATCTGTCCAATGCGGTGGCGTGTTCGATCGACAATCCCGACTGCGAGGCATGCCAGTAAGCAGCCCCGCCGTCATTGCGAGCGAAGCAAAGCAATCCACCTTTGAAAAGTCATGGATTTCTTCGTCGGCTTCGCCTCCTCGCAATGACGAAATTGGCAACATCCGACGTTAGACAAGAAAGACGATCTTCATGCTCGACTGGTCCGAACCCGCACCTGCCAAACCCGCTACCAACCTGCCGCCGATTCTGACCGGTAAGCCTGTCGTATCGGAGCAAGCCGATGCAACCGGCCTCGGCACCATCGACCGCAAGGGCGGCCGCGTTTCTGTCGACGACAAGGCGATGATCAATTGCCGCGCTGACGTCAATCAGCTCCTGCCGCTGAAATACAAATGGGCGTGGGAGAAGTATCTCGCCGGCTGTAACAACCACTGGATGCCGACCGAAGTCTCGATGCAGGCTGATATCGCGCTGTGGAAGTCACGCGACGGCCTCACCGACGACGAGCGCCGCGCCATCAAGCGCAACCTCGGATTCTTCGCGGCCTCCGAAAGCCTCGTCGCCAACAACATCGTGCTGGCGATCTACCGCCACCTGACCAATCCCGAGTGCCGCCAGTATCTGCTGCGTCAGGCGTTCGAGGAAGCGATCCACACCCACACCTTCCAGTACATCGTGGAAAGCCTCGGCCTCGATGAGGGCGAGCTGTTCAACATGTACCGGGAGGTGCCTTCGATCACCGACAAGGCGGCGTGGGCGCTCAAGCACACCCAGAATCTGGAAGACCCGGACTTCAAGACCGGCACGCCGGAAGCCGATCGGGCGCTGCTGCGCGATCTGATCACCTTCTATGTCTGCTTCGAGGGCATGTGGTTCTATACGGGCTTCGCGCAGATCCTGTCGCTCGGCCGCCGAAACAAGATGGTCGGCATCGCCGAGCAGTACCAGTACATCCTGCGCGACGAGAGCATCCATCTGAACTTCGGCATCGACGTGATCAACCAGATCAAGATCGAGAACCCGCATCTGTGGACCGCCGAATTCCAGGACGAGGTCCGCGGAATGATCCGCGAAGCCGCCGAACTGGAAGCAGCCTATGGCCGCGACACCATGCCGAGGGGATTCCTCGGTCTGAACGCAGCGCTGTGCGAACAATACATGCATTTCATCGCCAACCGCCGCTGCGCCCAGCTTGGGCTGACCCGCGTGTTCGACGAGACCGACAATCCGTTCCCGTGGATGTCGGAGGCGATGGACCTGAAGAAGGAAAAGAACTTCTTCGAGACTCGCGTAATCGAATACCAGAACGGCGGCGCGCTGAGCTGGGAATAAATCGTTAATCTTTGCCGCCGCGCGGTGCCGAGATACGGTGCAATGGCGGCCAATGCGCATGATGTTTGCAGGAAACGCCCGCTATGCGGGCGTTTTTGCTGAATGAGGTAGCAATTTACGGGGTGTTATTCAATTTTGTTTACCTTGAGGCACTTTGCGCCGGTTGGAGACCGGCTGGTTTGACATGCAAAAAGAACTTTTGGGGGTTGGAAATGGGCTGGTTCAAAAGCACTCCGGCAAAGCAGAAGACGAGCGTCAGCTTTCTTTCCAATCTGCGATTTCGAACCAAGATCATGCTCGGCTTCGTCACGGTGCTGGGCATCTCCGCCATCAATATGGGCGTTGCCTATTTCGGCTTTGAGCGGATCGTCGAGGGCGTCCAGTCCTATCAGGGCATTGTCGCCGAGACCGACAGCGCGCGGGACATCGACCGCGAACTCGCGGCCTATCAGCTTCTCGCGCGTTATTATGTGACGACCGGTCTTCCTGCCGACGAGGAGGCTGCACGCGCTGCGGAGACCGCCCTTGGCGCCGCCATCGAGCGCGCGGCCAGGGTTGCCACTGCCGGCAACCGGAAGAGCGTTCTCAATCTTTCGGCCAGCTACAGCGAGTTCGCCGGGCTGTTCGGCGAGGTCATCAAGCTCAAGACCGACAACGCCGCGATCGCGTCGAACCAGTTGCTCCGGATGGGCAACGTCATCCGCTACAAGTTCGACGATCTGGCCGATACCGCGATCCTTGCCGGTCTGACGTCGATCCAGCAGAACGCGAAGGAACTGGCGACCCACTCCGCGTCCATCACGTCCAACATCAGCAACTACGTGCTGCGCCCCGACGCCGCCGTCGCCAACAGCGTCAATGCGCGCATGCAGCTTCTGAAGAACAGCTTCGGCACGTTGACCGCCGACGACGCGAAGCTGACATCGAAGATTGCGGAAATCACCCAGGAACTCGATGCCTACAAGGCGGCCTTCACGAAGTTCGTGGAGAACACCGCGAAGATCGCGGCGCTGTCGGCCAAGATGAACGAGGCGGCGGGCAGCGTGACGCAGGAAGCGAAGACCATCAAGGACGGCTTGCTTGCACAGCAGACCCGGCTTGCGAAGGAAGCCGCCGAGGCTGCGCACAGCACCAGCAAGTTCGTGACCATTCTCGGCGGCGGCGGCATCGCGTTCGGCGCATTCCTCGCCTGGATGCTGGGCCGCGGAATTTCGCGGCCGATGATCGGCATGTGCAAGGCGATGCGTGAACTCGCGAGCGGCAATTTCGATGTTGTCCTGCCGGGTCTTGGCCGCAAGGACGAGATCGGCGAGATGGCTGGCGCTGTCGAGGAATTCAAGATGAGGGCGGTCGCCAAGGCGCAGAGCGAGGCGGCAGAGCGCGAGGAACAGGGCAAGTCCGCCAGCGCCGCACGCAGCGCGGAGCTTCGTCGCTTTGCCGACAATTTCGAAACCGCTGTCGGCGTGATCGTGTCGAGCGTGTCGGCGTCGGCCAGCCAGCTTGAATCGTCAGCTACCACCCTGACGCGCACGGTCGAGACGGCACAGGAACTGTCCGGCAAGGTTGCGGGTGCGTCGGAAGAGGCGTCCGCCAACGTGCAGTCCGTGGCTGCGGCCACGGAGGAACTGTCTGCATCGGTTCACGAGATCGGACGGCAGGTGCAGGAGTCGAGCCGCATCGCTGCGGCGGCAGTGTCGCAGGCCGAAGCGACCGACGCGCGTATCGCCAAGTTGTCGCGCGCGGCGCAGGAAATCGGCGACGTGGTCAAGCTGATCACTGCGATTGCCGAGCAGACCAATCTGCTGGCGCTGAACGCCACCATCGAGGCGGCGCGGGCGGGCGAAGCGGGGCGCGGCTTTGCCGTGGTCGCATCGGAGGTGAAATCGCTGGCGAGCCAGACCGCGAAGGCGACCGACGAGATTTCGTCCCATATCGCGGGAATGCAGAGCGCCACGCAGGAATCGGTTTCCGCCATCAAGGAAATCGGCCAGACCATCGGCCAGATTTCGAAGATCGCCGGCAATATCGCAGCCGCCATCGAGCAGCAGAGCAACGCGACCACCGAGATCGCCCGCAACGTCCAGAGCGCCGCCAGCGGCACGCTGGAGATCGCGGAAGGAATCTCCGAGGTCAACCGCGGCGCGAGCGAGACCGGAACCGCGTCGGGCGAGGTGCTGAATTCGGCCCAGACGCTGGCTGTCGAAAGCACCCGGCTGCGTCAGGAACTCGATCGCTTCATGGCGAACATCCGCGCGGCCTGATCCTTCTCTTCACCTCTCCGTGGGGAGAGGTCGATGCACGGAGTGCATCGGGTGAGGGGGTACGCTCTCACAATAGATTCTACGCTCTCACCCCAACCCTCTCCCCACGGGAGAGGGAGCAGATTGTGCCGCTGCGTTGTCATCCTCTGTTATCAATCGGATGGCCGGGCATAGCCGTTCGAAGAACGGCGTCGCTTCCGCTTGCCTATGTCCCGGCCATCCACGTCTTCCCTCAAAGCTCGCAACAAAGACGTGGATCACCGGAACAAGCCCGGTGATGACGACTGCGTTGCCCTAATACGCATCCTTCTTGGCGCGCGCGTCTTTTGCGGTCTGCACGAGGTCGAGCTGCTGCTCGATCTTACCCAGCGCGTTTGCGAACTCCTTCCGCTCCGCCGCCGTCAGGCATGACAGGATGTCCTGTTCCTTGCGGAGCAGGCGGGGAATAAGCTCCTCATAGAGAGCGCGGCCCTTGCGGGTGATCTGCAGCGCCAGTTCGCGGCGGTCGTCCACATTCTCGACGCGCTCGATCAGTTGCTGCTCGAGCAGGTGGGCGACGGCCCGGCTGATGGTCGATTTATGTGTGCGGGTGCAATAGGCGATGTATTGCGCCGTGCAGGCGTCATCGCGGAAACCGAGTGTCGCCAGCACCCGCCATTCCGGAATATCGAGGCCGTAGCGCTCGCTGTACTCGCTGGACAGCGCCGCGCTGACTTCCGCAGCCAGCCGGTTCAGGCGGAACGGCACGAATTTGAAGAGATCGAGCTTGGTCACAGAAAATGTCCGGTTTGGCCGGGCGGCGAGCCTGGCCATTTGGTTGCAGTTGCAACGATAATAGCCTTGGTCTAAGCTTCCCGCCAGAGCTTCGTTCAAGAAGCCCGCAACGGACAGACCAGCCAAATCAGGGACGAAACGTGCCGGTATCACGGATTATTCAGTTCGGCTATCGCCGCCATTCAGATCAGGACCGGACGGCAGCGGATGCCGCGCGCCACCCGGTCGTGGTGGTGGGCGCGGGCCCCGTCGGCCTCACGCTGGCGATCGATCTGGCGCAGCGTGGGCACAGTGTCGTCCTGCTGGATGACGCCGACCGGATCGGCGACGGCTCGCGCGCGATCTGTTTCTCCAAACGTTCGCTGGAACTGTGGGACCGTCTCGGGGTCGGCGAACGCATGGTGGAGAAGGGCGTCGTGTGGAAGGTCGGCAAGATCTTCCTGAACGATGACATGCTCTACCGCTTCGACCTGCTGCCGGAAGACGGCCACAAGATGCCGGCCTTCATCAATCTCCAGCAGTATTACGCCGAGGCCTTTCTGGTCGATCGCGCCAGCGAACTGCCGCAGGTCGATCTGCGCTGGCGCAACAAGGTCGTCGGCCTCGACCAGCGCAACGATCATGTTGTGCTCGCGATCGACACGCCGGACGGGCGTTATCATCTGAAAACAGACTATGTGGTTGCCTGCGACGGCGCGCGCTCCGCGCTGCGCGGCTTTGTCGGCGCGGAATTCACCGGGGAGGTGTTCGAGGATCAGTTCCTGATCGCGGATGTGAAGATGACGGCGGAGTTTCCGACCGAACGCTGGTTCTGGTTCGATCCGCCGTTTCATTCCGGCCAGTCCGCGCTGCTGCATCGCCAACCGGACGATGTCTGGCGGATCGACCTGCAGCTCGGGCCGGATGCCGATCCCGCCGTCGAACGATTGCCGGAGAATGTGCGGCCGCGGATCGAGCGGATGCTGGGTCATGCCAATTTCGATTTCGAATGGATATCGATCTACAAGTTCCAGTGCCGCCGCATGCAGCGCTTCGTCCATGAGCGCGTGATCTTCGCTGGTGACTCGGCGCATCAGGTCTCGCCGTTCGGCGCGCGTGGCGCGAACTCCGGTCTTGAGGATGCGGAGAATGTGGCGTGGAAACTCTCGCTGATCCTGCGCGGCGAAGCGCCGATGGCGCTGCTCGACAGCTACGAGATCGAGCGCAGTGCTGCAGCCGACGAAAATATCCGCGCTTCCACCCGCTCGACCGACTTCATCGCGCCGCATTCGAAGCAGGAGAGCCGGATGCGGCAGGCCGTGCTGCGGCTGGCGAAGGAAACCGAATTTGCCAAACGCATGGTCAACGGCGGGCGACTGTCCACGCCGTCGGTCTATGAATCGCCGCTGTCGACGCCGGACACTGACGCCTGGGCGGCGGGTCCGCGTCCCGGCGCGCATATGATTGATGCGCCGCTGACGACCGCGAGCGGCAAGCCGATCTATCTCACCGAGGCCTTCATCGAGCAGGGCGAGGGCGGTTTCGTGCTGCTGCAAGCGGGGCTGAACGGCGGCGATCATTCCGGTTGCAGGACCATCTCTGTCGGGGAAAACGCGCCGCTGCGCGATTCATCCGGGCTGTTCGCCAAACGCTACGATGCGCCGGAAGGTACGGCCTATCTGCTCCGCCCGGATGGTTACGTCGCGGCACGTTTCAGGAAGCCGACGGCCGCGGCTGTCGAAGCCGCCATGGCCCGCGCCAGCGGGAGAGCCGCGCGATGACACTCTCGACCACGTCGAATTTCAGCGATCCCGACACCGCCTATCGGCTGGTAGTGGAGGCCCATCGCGGGCTCAGCGATGAAGACAGCGCATCGCTGGATACGGCGCTGGTGCTGATCCTCGCCAATCATGTCGGCGATGCTGACGTGCTGCGTGAGGCGATTGCGCTGGCGAAGCGCCAGCTCGCGCAGGGCGGCGACAAGACCAATTCAGAAAAGGACGCAAAATGAGCGCAAAGGGTTTCGCCTCGACCGGCGATATGGCGGAGAAGACAATCACCTTCTCCGAGATCGGTCCGGACATTTATGCCTTCACTGCTGAGGGTGATCCGAATACGGCGGTGATTGTCGGCGATGATGGCTGCATCGTGTTCGATGCGCAGGCGACGCCGGCGATGGCCAACAGCGTGATCGAACGCGTCAAGACCGTGACCGACAAGCCGATCAAATATGTCGTGCTGTCGCACTATCACGCCGTGCGCGTGCTCGGCGCGTCGGCCTACAAGGCGCAGGGCATCGTCGCCTCGTCCGAGACCCAGCGGCTGATCGTGGAGCGCGGCCAGCAGGACTGGGATTCCGAATATGGCCGGTTTCCGCGCCTGTTCCGCGACGCCGAGAGCATTCCCGGCCTGACATGGCCGACGATCACCTTCGACACCGGCATGACGCTTTATCTCGGCAAGCGCGAGGTGCAGCTGATGCATCTCGGCGCGGGCCATACCTCCGGCGACATCGTGGCCTGGGTGCCCGATGCGCAGGTGATGTGCTCCGGCGATCTGATCGAATATCACTCGGCCTGCTATTGCGGCGACGCGCTGCTGCGGGAATGGCCGCTGACCCTGAATGAAATCCGCGAGTTCAATCCGAAGGCCGTTGCGCCGGGCCGCGGCGACGCCCTGAAGGGCGAGGCGACGGTGAACGAGGCCATCGCCATGACGCGCGATTTCGTCACGACGTTGTACGGCGCTGCGGAGCTGTCGGTGGCGAAGGGACGTTCGCTCAAGGAGACCATGGCCGCGACCCGCGAGGTGATGGACCCGAAGTTCTCCTCCTTCGCGATCTACGAACACTGTCTGCCGTTCAATGTCTCGCGCGCTTTCGACGAAGCATCCGGAATCGACGATCCGGTGATCTGGACCGACAAGCGCGACCGCGAAATGTGGGCAGCTTTGCAAGGATGAAGCAGGGCGAATGTATCTAGAGAAGTAGGTCCGTCATTGCGAGGAGCGAGAGCGACGAAGCAATCCATAAAGCGATATAGAAAGAGTGGATTGCTTCGCTTCGCTCGCAATGACGTTTCAGGAACTTGAATCTCGCGCTGATGGAGAGTGAGATGAACATCAACACTGCACCCAAGGTTATGAGTCAGGGCTCGCATGGTGTGACGCCGGGTTATATGTCCGGCTTCGGCAACAGCTTCGAGACCGAGGCGTTGCCGGGCGCGCTGCCGATCGGGCGCAACTCGCCGCAGAATTGCGCTTACGGGCTTTATGCCGAGCAGTTATCGGGCTCGCCGTTTACCGCGCCGCGCGGCACCAACGAACGCTCGTGGCTGTATCGCATTCGCCCGTCGGTGAAACATTCGGGCCGTTTCACCAAGGTCGATGCCGGATACTGGCGCACCGCGCCGTGCACCGAATACGATCTGCCGATCGCGCAACTGCGCTGGGATCCGCTGCCGTTACCGAAGGAAGGCCAGACCTTCCTGCAGGGCGTTTACACCATGACCACGGCGGGCGACGCCAATACCCAGGCCGGCATGGCGGCGCATGTCTACCTCATTACCAAATCCATGGTGGACCAGAATTTCTACAATGCCGACGGCGAGATGATGTTCGTCGCGCAGGAAGGCAATCTGCGCCTTATTACTGAATTCGGCATTATCGACATCGAGCCCGGCGAGATCGCGTTGATCCCGCGCGGAGTTAAGTTTCGTGTCGAGATTCCGAATGGCCCGGCGCGCGGCTATCTTTGCGAGAACTATGGCGGCGCATTCACGCTGCCGGAGCGCGGGCCGATCGGCGCCAACTGCCTCGCCAACTCGCGCGACTTCCTGACGCCGGTGGCGGCCTATGAGGACAAGGAAACGCCGACCGAGCTTTATGTGAAGTGGGGCGGCTCGCTGTTCATGACTAAACTGCCGTATTCGCCCATTGATGTGGTGGCGTGGCACGGCAACTATGCGCCGTATAAATATGACCTGCGCACGTTCTCGCCGATCGGCGCCATCGGCTTCGATCATCCCGATCCGTCGATCTTCACTGTGCTGACGTCGCCGTCGGAGACGGCAGGCACCGCGAATATCGACTTTGTGATCTTCCCGGAACGCTGGATGGTGGCGGAAAACACCTTCCGTCCGCCGTGGTATCACATGAACATCATGTCGGAATTCATGGGACTGCTGTATGGCGCCTATGACGCCAAGCCCCATGGCTTCGAGCCCGGCGGCATCAGCCTGCATAACATGATGCTGCCGCATGGCCCGGACCGCGAGGCGTTCGATCACGCCAGCAATGGCGAACTGAAGCCTGTGAAGCTGACCGGCACCATGGCCTTCATGTTCGAGACGCGGTTTCCGCAGCGGGTGACGCAGTTCGCAGCCACCACGAGCGCGCTGCAGGATGACTACGCCGATTGCTGGCAGGGGCTGGAGCGCCGCTTCGACCCGTCGAAGCCTTAACGTCGTTGAATTGATGAGTGGTATTGAAACGGCAGCAATGTCACTCCCTCTCCCCTGTGGGGAGAGGGTCGGGGTGAGGGGATCCAGATTCATCGAGAGATTCTATGCCCTCACCCGGATCGCTTGCGCGATCCGACCTCTCCCCACGGGAGAGGTGGGCAGCCCGCCGAAATCGAATTTGGAATACCAATATGACTGACGCTGTTCTGTACGGTTACTTTCGCTCGACCGCGGCCTATCGCGTGCGCATCGCGCTCAATCTGAAAGGGTTGAGCGCGGATCACCGCTTCGTGCATCTGCGCAAGGGCGAGCAGACGCAGTCGGCCTACCGCAAGATCAATCCGGCGGGCCTTGTGCCGTACTGGATCGACGACGATCTCGAACTGGCGCAGTCGATCGCCATCATCGAATATCTCGACGAGACCCATCCGCATCCGCCGCTGCTGCCGCCGGATGCGAAGGGGCGGGCGATTGCGCGCGAGATCGCGCTGGTGGTCGCCGCCGATATTCATCCCATCGGCAACCTGCGTGTGCTGAACCGCCTGATCGACATGGGCGTCGATGAGGCGACGCGCGGGGCGTGGTCGAAGCACTGGATCGAGACCGGCTTCGATGCGGTGGAGGCGCGGCTGGCGCATCTGCCGGGGCCGTTTGCGCTCGGCGACCAGCCGACGCTGGCGGACATCTGTCTCGTGCCGCAGGTGTTCAACGCGCGCCGCTTCGGTGTGGATCTTGCGCCCTACAAGCGTATCGTGGCGCTCGATGCCGCCGCCGCGAAGCTCGAAGCCTTTGCTGCGGCTGAACCGGGCCGTCAGCCCGACGCGGAATAGACATGGATGGATACGATGCACCCGAACGATCCGAAGCTGCGCTCATTCATTGAGGTCGATCCGTCGTCGGATTTCCCGATCCAGAACCTGCCGTATGGCGTCTTCTTCACGCCGGAGCAGCCAGACCTGCGCGTGGGCGTTGCCATCGGCGATTTCGTGCTCGATCTTGCGGCACTGGAAGCGGCGGGCCTGTTGCGTGTCGATGGAGCGGCGAATGTCTTCGCAAAACCCTCCTTGAATGATTTCATGGCGCTTGGCCCGAAGGTGTGGCGCAAGACACGCGCGCGGATCAGCGAACTGTTGCGTCACGATCATCCGGAATTGCGCGACAACATGGAGCTGCGGCGGCGCGCGCTGGTCCCGCGCAATTTCGCCGACATGCATATGCCGATCGCCGTGCAGGGCTTCACCGATTTCTATTCGTCGAAGGAACACGCCACCAATGTAGGCATCATGTTCCGCGGCAAGGACAACGCCCTGATGCCGAACTGGCTGTCGATTCCGATCGGCTACAACGGACGCGCATCGACAGTGGTGGTCAGCGGCACGCCGATCCGCCGTCCGCGTGGGCAGCTCAAGCCGCCGACGGCGGAGCATCCGGTGTTCGGTCCCTGCAAGCGGCTCGATTTCGAGCTGGAGATGGGTGTCGTGATCGGGCAGGCGTCGGCGATGGGCGAGATGCTGACCGAACAGCAGGCCGAGGAGATGATTTTCGGCTTCACGCTGCTGAATGACTGGAGCGCGCGCGACATACAGGCATGGGAATATGTGCCGCTCGGTCCGTTTCAGGCCAAGGCGTTCGGCACCTCGATCAGCCCGTGGATCGTGACACGCGAGGCGCTGGAGCCGTTCCGCGTCAAGGGGCCGGCGCAAGACCCGGTGCCGCTGCCGTATCTGCAGCAGAAGGGCGCGAACAACTACGACCTGCAACTGGCCGTCGATCTCAAGACCGAGACGATGAAGGAGGCGGCGGGTATCTGCCGCACCAACTTCAAATACATGTACTGGTCCTCGGTGCAGCAGCTTGTGCATCATGCGTCATCCGGCTGCGCAATGAATGTCGGAGACCTTCTGGGGTCCGGCACCATCAGCGGCCCCGAGAAAAGCGAGCGCGGCAGCATGCTGGAGCTGAGTTGGGGCGGCGCGGAGCCGCTCGATCTCGGCAATAGCGTGCAACGCTCGTTCCTCGAGGACGGCGACTCGCTCACCATGCGCGGCTGGTGTCGGGGCGACGGCTATCGCATCGGTTTTGGCGAGGTCGAGGGGACGATTTTGCCGTCGGTTTGATACAGGGGTGTTTGCAAGGGCGTTATCGGTAGCGTGTCTATACCTCTCCCATGGGGAGAGGTCGACGCGCGAAGCGCGGCGGGTGAGGGGGTACGCTCTCGCGATGGATTCTACGCCCTCACCCCAACCCTCTCCCCACGGGAGAGGGGACCGATCGCGGATGTGGAACGTCCTGCCCTTTAACCCAGCTTCTTCAGCGGCAATTTCCTTGTCGTCTTCAGCCGGTCGAGCACGATGGACGAGCGCACATGCGCCACACTGTCGTGCGGCATCAGCACATTGTTGACGATGTCGGACAGGCTCTTGAGATCGCTCAGCACCACCTTCAGCAGATAGTCGGCATCGCCGGTCAGCGAATAGGCTTCCTGAATCTCGTCAACCCGCCGCATCAGGTCGCGAAAGCGCTTGGCGTTGTTCGGCGAGTGGGTCGCCAGCGTGATCTGAATGAAGGCCAGTACGTTGAAGCCGAGCGCTTCGCTGGCGAGGTCGGCGTGATAGCCGGCGATCACCTTCTCGCCTTCCAGCCGCGTACGGCGTCGCGAGCACTGCGACGCCGACAGGCCCGCGATGTCGGCGAGTTGCTGATTGGTCAGGCGGCCGTCGTCCTGAAGCGCGGCAAGGATCTTGAGGTCGAAACCGTCCAGCGAAACCATGCGCACAATCCTTCAAAAATGCACGATATGTGCGTGATATTAGCAAAATGTGCCCGATTTTGCACGCCCATTGCATGAAAAGCGGCTCATGCTTCCTTCAGATCAGGAATCGCCAGCGCAGACTGGCAAAGAGGAGATCGCCATGGGTCCGTTTCCGCACGACGCGCCGGCCGCCGTCATTTCCGAACAGAACCCGATGGGCACCGACGGCTTCGAGTTCGTTGAGTATGCGCATCCAGAGCCGGAAAAGCTTCATG
Source organism: Afipia sp. GW823-FHT06G09 (assembly GCF_058794875.1). Lineage (NCBI taxonomy): Bacteria > Pseudomonadati > Pseudomonadota > Alphaproteobacteria > Hyphomicrobiales > Nitrobacteraceae > Afipia > Afipia sp. GW823-FHT06G09. The sequence continues at coordinate 123,897 of NZ_JBXAHF010000005.1, read as the reverse complement.
CGCTGTTCCGCCTGATGGGATTCACGGCGGTCGCCCGCCACAAGACCAAGGCGATCACGGTCTATCGTCAGGGTGATGTGAACTATCTCGTCAACGAGCAGCCCGGCACTCATGGATACGATTTCGTCGCCATGCATGGCCCGTGCGCGCCGTCGATGGCGTTCCGTGTGGTGGATGCAAAGCGGGCCTATGAACGCGCGCTGTCGCTTGGCGCGGAGCCCGCTGATGAGACGTCATCCCGCAAGGCGCTGGACGTGCCCGCGATCAAGGGCATCGGCGGCAGCCTGTTATATTTTGTCGATCGCTATGGCAAGAAGGGCTCGGCTTACGACACCGAGTTCGACTGGCTCGGGCTGAAGGACATTCATCCCGATGGTGCGGGGCTGTTCTATATCGATCACCTGACCCACAACGTGCATCGCGGCCGCATGGACGTCTGGACCGGCTTCTATGAGAAGCTGTTCAATTTCCGGCAGATTCGCTTCTTCGACATCGAGGGCAGGGCCTCCGGTCTCTTTTCGCGTGCGCTGACCAGCCCGGACGGCAAGATCCGGATTCCGATCAACGAGGATGCGGGCGATTCCGGACAGATCGAGGAATATCTCAACATCTATCGCGGCGAGGGCATCCAGCACATCGCCTGCGGCGTGAAGGACATCTATCACACCATCGAAAAGCTGCGCGCGGATGGCCTCCCGTTCATGCCGCCGCCCCCGGATACCTATTTCGAGAAGATCGATACGCGGCTGCCGAAACATGGCGAGGACGTCGCACGGCTTCAGAAGAACGGCATCCTGATCGACGGCGAGGGCGTGGTCGATGGCGGGCATACCAAAGTGCTGCTGCAGATCTTCTCGGCCAATGCGATCGGACCGATTTTCTTCGAGTTTATCCAGCGCAAGGGCGACGACGGTTTCGGCGAAGGCAACTTCAAGGCGCTGTTCGAGTCCATTGAAGAAGACCAGATACGGCGCGGCGTGCTGTCGGTGGACAAGAAGAGCGCGGCTTAAACATTTCCGACGTCATTGCGAGCGAAGCGAAGCAATCCATTGAAGAGTGGATTGCTTCGTCGCTTTCGCTCCTCGCAATGACAAGAGGTCTCGTCTACGACCGCTTCAGGTTGAGCAGGTTGCCGGTCAGGATCAGCGCTGCGCCGATGACAGTCGCGGCATCAACCCGCTCGGAATAGAGCAGCCAGCCGAGCGTCGCCGAGAGCGGGACGCGCAGAAAATCCATTGGCACGACGACAGTGGCGTCGGCATAGCGCATCGCCTGCGCGAAGCAGTAGTGCGAATAGGTTCCGCAGAACGCAATCACCAGAATCCACGGCCAGACGTGAGCCGACGGCCAGTGCCAAGTGTACATCGCCGGAATCAATCCGATGGCCGACTGGATCACCAGCATCCAGAAGATGATCACGGTGACGGAGTCGGTGCGGGTGAGGGATTTCACCATGACAATGGCGGCGCCAAATCCCATCGCCGCCAGAACCATGATCAACTGGCCCGGACTGATCTGCGCGACGCCGGGCTGCACAATGACGATCACGCCGATCAGCCCCAGCACGATCGCCAGCACTTTCCAGACATTCAGGCGCTCGCCAATGAAACTCACGGCGAGCAGCGCGGTCCAGATCGGCATGGTGAATTCGATGGCGACCACCTGCGCGAGCGGAATCAGCGTGAGCGCGAGAAACCAGCCGTACTGGGCGGCGTAGTGGACGATGTTGCGGACGATATGGGTGAGCGGCCGCGCAGTCTTCATGCCCGCAAGGCCGCCGCTCATGTGGATCAGCGGATACAGCATCAGCAGACCGATGACCGACCGCATTTCCATGATCTGAAACACGTCGAGTTCGCGCGTCGCTTCGCGCCCGGCGACCAGCAGCACCAGCATCAGGGTGAGCCAGCCGGCCATCCAGCCGGCGGCCTTCGTGTTGGAAGGCTGCATCGCAACGACCGATTGCGTCACTCGCGCCTCCGTGCTGCACCGCAAATCGACATCTTAAGCCCCCGATTTGTTGGACGGTCTGCTTACGCAATCTCTTATGAGCCCGCAACATCGCGAAACTCGCAGCAGGCCCGTCAAGTTTGCATTGTGAATCGGTGGCTGAACCTGCAACGATCAGGGCGAGCGGGGCACCAGTTCCTGCCGTAAAACAAGCAAAACGAGAGGACACGCCTTGATCGATCCCGCCTCATTGCCGTTCGATACCGAGACCATGCTGGCGGGCCTGCGCCCGTGGGTCGAATGTGAAAGCCCGACCTGGGACGCCGCGGCGGTCAACCGCATGCTTGAACTCGCCGCGCGCGATATGGCGCTCAGTGGCGCCTCGATCGAGTATATCGCCGGACGGCAGGGCTTCGGCGGTTGCATCCGGGCGCGATTTCCGCATCCGAAGCAGGGACAGCCGGGCATCCTGATCGCCGGGCACATGGATACGGTTCATCCCATCGGAACGCTAGAGAAACTTCCGTGGCGGCGCGAGGGAAGCAAGTGCTACGGGCCCGGCATTCTCGACATGAAGGGCGGCAACTACGCCTCGCTCGAGGCGATCCGGCAACTCGCCAAGGCGTCGGTCACGATACCGCTGCCGGTGACGGTTTTGTTCACGCCCGACGAGGAGGTCGGCACACCGAGCACGCGCGATATCATCGAGGCGGAGGCGGCGCGAAACAGGTACGTGCTGGTGCCGGAGCCCGCGTTCAGGAATGCCGGCGTCATCACCGGCCGTTACGCGATTGCCCGGTTCAATCTGGAGGCCGCCGGGAAGCCGAGCCATGCGGGCGCAACATTGGCCGCCGGACGGTCGGCCATCCGCGAGATGGCGCGGCAGATCATCGCCATCGACGGCATGACCGGCGACGATTGCACCTTCAGCGTCGGCGTCGTGCATGGCGGGCAGTGGGTCAACTGCGTGGCCTCGATCTGCCGCGGCGAGGCGCTGAGCATGGCGAAGCGACAGTCCGATCTCGACCGAGGCGTCGAGCGAATGCTCGCGCTGAACGGCACGGCGAACGATGTCACATTCAAGGTGACGCGCGGTGTGACACGCCCGGTCTGGGAACCCAACGCTGGCACCATGGCGCTGTATGAGCAGGCGCGTGCGGTGGGCGCGAAACTCGGCCTTGATCTGATCCAGGGCAGTTCTGGCGGCGGTTCCGATGGAAACTTTACCGGGGCGATGGGCCTGCCGACCCTCGACGGCCTTGGGGTTCGCGGCGCGGATTACCACACGCTGAACGAGCATATCGAAGTCGACAGCCTGGTCGAGCGTGGAAGGTTGATGGCCGGTCTCTTGGCCAGCCTGCAATGATTTGCCAAGATGAGGCCGCGCGTTCAGGCTTTGTCATAAATGATCTTACGAAACGGGATGACGCCGCATGTCCAATATTGAACTGATCGAAAGCTATACAGACGAACTCATTGCCATCCGCCGCGATCTTCATGCCCATCCCGAAATCGGCTTCGAGGAACATCGCACGTCCGGCATTGTCGCGGAAAAGCTCGCCGGCTGGGGCATCGAGGTACATCGCGGCCTCGGCGGCACCGGCGTTGTCGGTTTGCTGAAGGGCAAGGGCAACGGCAAGAAGCGGATCGGCCTGCGCGCGGACATGGACGCGCTGCCGATGGAGGAAAAGACCAATCTGAGCTGGCGCTCCACGATTCCCGATCGCTTCCATGGCTGCGGCCACGACGGCCACACCACCATTCTGCTCGGCACCGCGCGCTATCTTGCCGAGACGCGCAACTTCGACGGCACGGTGGCTTTCATCTTCCAGCCTGCGGAAGAGGGGCTGGGCGGCGCGCGCGCGATGATCAAGGATGGTCTGTTCGAGAAGTTTCCGCTCGATGAAGTCTACGGGCTGCACAATGCACCACAGCTTGATCCGGGTCAGGTCGTGGTCTTCCCGGGGCCGAGCATGGCCTGCGCGGACTTCTTCGACATCACCATCACCGGCTACGGCAGCCACGGCGCGATGCCGGAAATGTCACGCGATCCCGTGGTGATTGCGATGACGCTCGGCCAGGCGCTGCAAACCATCGTCAGCCGCAATGTCGATCCGCTGAAATCCGCGGTGCTGTCGATCACGCAGATTCACGCCGGCTCGGCCTACAACGTCATTCCGGGCGAGGCGACGCTGGCAGGGACGGTGCGCACCTTCTCCGAAAAGATCAGGCTGCAGATCCGCGACCGGATGCGCACCATCGCGGCGGGCATGGCTGCGGCGTTTCAGGTCGAGATCAGGGTCGAGATTCGCGACATCTTCTCGGTGCTGATCAACCACGAAGAGCAATCGCATTTCGTGGCGGATGTGGCGCGGGACGTTGTCGGGAAAGACAATGTGTTGACCACGCCGACGCCGAAAATGGGCAGCGAGGATTTCGCCGACATGCTGCTGAAGGTGCCGGGCGCTTATTTCTGGCTCGGCCACGAGGGATCGGTGCCGCTGCACAATCCGGGATTCGTTCTGGACGACGGCATCCTGCCTGTTGGCGCCAGCCTGTTCTCGCGTATCATCGAGCGGCGGATGCCGTTGGTGGCGTAAAAGCGAATCCAGATTCTGCCCGGGATCGTCATCCAGTAGATTGGAGCGCATCATGCAGGTCTACAATGTCGTCAAGTTCAGGGTGAAGTCCGGCGAACAGGCCGCCTTCCTTGATGCGCACCGGAACGGCAAGGCCAAATGGCCGGGCCTCGAGCGCGGCTTTATTATCCAGACCGGCGAGCAAACGTTCTGTCTCATCGGTGCGTGGTCCAGTCAGGAAGCGCTGGTTGCTGCGCGGCCCGCCATGATCAAGACACTCGACAGCTTCAGGTCCCTTCTCGAGGATCAGGGCGACGGACGCGGCCTCACTGATGCCGTTTCGGGGACTGTAGTGCTCGATCTCTAAGGCATCCAGCGTTGCTCGAACAATTGCCGCACCAGCGTGGTGAGGCGGCCTGAGGGCGAGGCCAGTTCATCCATCATGGTGAAATGGTTCGCCTTCGGGATTTCTTCGTAAACAACCGGCAATCCATACGCCGCGCGGTGCGCGGCGTAGTCGGCGGACTGCTTGCGTAGCAATGGCAATTCGCCGCTGCCCGCGACGATGACGAGCGGCTTGTTCACGCCGCCGGGATTGCGCATTGGCGAATTGCGCTGGATCGTTGCGTCGTCGAGGTTGAGCTTGGCGTTCAGATAGCTGTGGCTGATCGGCTCGAGATCGTAGATGCCGCTGATCAGAAGCCCGGCCTTGATGTGCGGATGACCAAGCGACATCGACGACAGATGCCCCCCAGCCGACCAGCCCGACACGATCATTTTCGCCGGGTCGCCGCCGAGCGCCGGAAGCTCGGCCACAAGGTAGTCGATGCCGATGCGGACTTCGTCCACGATCAGGTCAAGAGTGGCGTCAGGCGCGAGCGTATAGCCGATCAGGGCGACGTTGATGCCGTGGGCCATGGGCCCCGCCGCACAGAAGGTGAAGTTTTCCTTCGCACGGGTCTGCCAGTAGCCGCCATGAATAAAGACCAGCGTGGGTCCGCCGTCCTTCGCTTTCAGAAAATCAATCCGGTTGCGCTCGCGCGGCCCGTAGCGAAGGTCGAGGGATTGCGGATGCCGGGCGCGCATCTGCGCAGAGAGGCGATCCCATTCGGCGACGATGGTCGCGGTCTCGGGCACATGCAGCGTGTTGTTGAAGCCGAGATCGAGCTGCTCCTGTGTCAGCTTGCGCCAATCCGGTGCATCGACAGGCGCGCTCATGAGAACATCCCCGGTTTCGTCCTGTCGTGATGATCGCAACTGCGAGGCATCGGCGCAACCCGCTATTTACTGCCGCAGTGCGGGCACGACGAGGAACGGAATCATGCCGAGGATCACGCTGATGAGGGCGAACAGCAGCAATGCGTCGTAGCTGCCGGTTACGTCATGGATCAGGCCGCCGGCCCATGAGCCGAACGCCGCGCCCAGCCCGCTGCCGATGGAGATCGTCCCGTAGATCGTGCCGACGCGCTCGCCGCGGAAGATCTTCATCGCGGTCGCGGTGATCAGCGGGCCGCGTGAGCCGATCATGCTGCCGAAGCAGATGACGAAGGCGCTGAGCAGCCAGATGTTGGGATAGGATTTCAGCAGCCAGAGCAGGGCGATGCCGATGATCGACAGCGCGTAGCTGAACAGCACCGAGCGCCGCCGGCCGATGATTCCGTCGAGCCAGGTGACGCCGAGCATGCCGAACAGCAGCACCACGCCGCTGAAACCCCATGCCGTCGCGGCCTGCAACGGCGGGAAGCCGGCATCGATCAGATACGCGACGATTTGCGCCGACAGCGAAAACATGCCGATTGCGGTGAAGAAAAATGTCGAGAACAACGCCCAGAATGCGTGATGGCGCACCGCGCTGAGCAGCGTCCAGCCTTCATCGATCAGATCGGCGGCGGCCGTGGTCTTCGCGAGCGTGGCGGACCCCGCTGAAAACAGTTTCCATGGCAGAAGGAGCAGGGGCAGCAGGAGGATCAGCGCGGTCGCGCCGAAGATCTGATACGCGCCGCGCCAGCCCATCCGGTCGATCAGGACCTGCGACAGCGGCAGCAGGATCAGAACGCCGGCGCCGGTGGCGGAATAGACCACCGCCATCGCGGTCGGCAATTTCGGGCCGAACCAGCGGCCGAGCAAGATCGAGTTCGGCACGTTGCCGATGCAGGCGATGCCGAGGCCCACACACAGCCCGAGGCTGAACTGGAATTGCCAGAGCTGCTGCGCGTAGGCGGCGGTGAAGAAAGCGCCCCCCAGCAGCACCAGCCCGAGCGAGTACACCGCGCGGGGGCCGGAGCGGTCGAACAAGCGGCCGATCACCGGGGCGGAAAGGCCGCCGGCCAGCGCCGCCAGTGAATAGATCGAGATGACCTCCGCCCGGTCCCAGCCGAAGCTTTGGGAGATCGGCAGCAGGAAGACGGTGAAGCTTTCGCCGAGGCCGCGTCCCAGCACCGACAGGGCGAAGCACAGCGCCAGCACATTGAGGGCGATATGCACCGGCTTCATGCCCGGTTTCTGATCCGGCGCGGCGGGCGTCACAGGGCAAGCCCGAAGAGTGTGTCGTGAGTCATCAGTCCATGAACCGCAATTCGCGGCGCAGGAGCAGGGGCAGTTTGCGAATACGCCTATGCAATTGCGCGCGCGAGCTTTGTTGCAGTGCCCGGTTGCCGTGCCGGTGGAATGCCGTCATGACAGGAGCGCTGGTAGGATCTCGCCTATCGCAGGGTCAACCTCGGGAGGACGTCATGAGCGGTGAAAGCGAACATTTCAAAAAGGGTCTGGCCGTCCGTCGCGACGTTCTGGGCAAGGACTACGTCGACGGCAGCATCGCCAAGGCCGACGACTTCATGATGGCCTTCCAGGAGATCACCACCGAGTGGTGCTGGGGTTATGCCTGGACCCGGCCGGGTCTCGATCGAAAGACCCGCAGCATGCTCAACCTTGCCATGCTGACGGCGCTGAAGGCGCCGAACGAGATCAAGCTCCATGTCAAAGGCGCGCTGACCAATGGCGTGACCGTGGATGAGATCAAGGAAGTGCTGCTGCACGCCACCGTGTATAGCGGCATTCCCGCGGGTCTTGAGGCCTTCAAGGCCGCGCATGAAGTGCTCAAGGCCGAAGGCGCATTGGAGAAGAAGTAACCTTTTTCACCTCTCCCCGTTTACGGGGAGAGGTCGACCGCGAAGCGGTCGGGTGAGGGGCAGAATTCGCGTTCGACATGGGTTGCCCCTCACCCCAACCCTCTCCCCGCTAGCGGGGAGAGGGAGCGCATCGCGCTCGCTGAATGAACTGGATGAGGTCTGCGGTTAATCCTCACACGCCCAGGTAAACCTGCTGGATATATTTGTCGCCGGCGATCTCCTTGGCCGTCCCCTCGCGGACGGTGCGGCCGTGCTCAAGCACATACACTCGGTCGGTGATCTTCAGCGTCGAGGTCGCGTCCTGCTCGACAATCAGGATGGCGGTGCCGTCTTTCCTGATCTGCTGGATCGAGTCGAAGATCAGGCCTTTCAGGCGCGGTGCGATGCCGACCGACGGTTCGTCGAGCAGCAGCAGTTCCGGCCGCCCCATCAGCGCGCGGCCGATGGCCACCATCTGCTGTTCGCCGCCGGACAGTGTGCTGGACTGCTGCCACTGCCGTTCGCGCAGCACTGGAAACAGCGTGAACACACGTTCGAGGTCGGCGTTGATCTCGGCCTTGTTGCTGCGGAGATAAGCGCCGAGCTGGAGGTTCTTTAGCACCGACAGTTCCGAGAACAGCTTGCGGCCTTCAGGGCAGTGGCAGATGCCGCGCGCGACCACGTCGTAGGGCGCGACACCGTCCAGCGTCTGGTCCTTGAATTTCAGCGTGCCTTGCGAGCCGATGGAGCGCGAGATTGCCTTCAGCAGCGTGGTCTTGCCGGCGCCGTTGGGGCCGAGCACGCCGACCAGTTCGCCCTTTTCGACCTTGATCGACACGGATTCGATGGCGAGCGCCTTGCCGTAGCTGACGCGCAGGTCTGAGACTTCAAGCAGAGGCATGTGCATCCTCCGTCTTGCCGATATAGGCCTCGATGACTTTGGGATTCTTCACGATCTCCTCGGGTGGCCCGGCCGCGATGATCTCGCCGAAATTCATCACGATCACCCGCGAGACCAGCGCCATAAACTCGCGCAGCTTGTGTTCGATCAGAAGGATGGTCAGGTTTTCCTCCCGATGCAGCCGCTTGATCAGTTGTGCCAGCGGCTCGATCTCGCTGCTGCCGAGGCCCGCGAAGGGTTCATCGAGCAACAGGAGACCGGGCCGGGTCGCCAGCGCGCGCGCGATTTCGAGCCGCCGCAAGTCGCCGTAGGGCAGCGTTTCGACCGGCTCGGAACCGCGTCCGCCGAGACCGACCTGTTCGAGCAGATGGCGCGCCCGTTCTTCCTTGTCGTGATCCTGATGCGCACGAGGCGACATGCAGGCGACGAGAACATTCTCCAGCAGGTTCATGCCCACAAAAGGACGGCAGAGCTGGAAGGTCCGCGCCATGCCGCGGTTGACAACCTTGTAGGGCGCGAGTCCTTGCAGCGCTTCACCGTTAAATGTGACAGCTCCGGATGTGGGCGCCATAAAGCCGGTGAGCATATTGAACAGTGTGGTTTTGCCCGCACCGTTGGGACCGAGGATTCCGGTGAACTCGCCCTTCTCCAGTTTGAATGTTGCGTTCTTCACGGCGGTGAGGCCGCCGAAGCGCTTGGTGACGTCATTGACTTCGAGCAGCGCCGTCATCGGAAGCGCTCCGTCATCCGGCGCCACAGCGGCGCGACCAGGCCATTGGGAAGGAAGAACAGGATCAGCATCAGCGTGAGCGTGTAGATCCACAGGCGATACTCGCCGAACCCGCGCAGCATCTCTGTGAGCAGCGTGAGCAGGATGGCGGCGATCGCCGCGCCGTAGATCGAGCCGATTCCACCGACGTAGCACATGATGATGACGGTGATGGACACCACGACCGAGAACAGCGGCGGGGAGACCTGTAGCTGGTAATGCGCGTACAGCGCGCCGCCGAGCCCGGCGAAGGCCGCGCTGATGGCGAGCGATGCGATCTTGTAGAAGGTCACGTTGATGCCAGCGGCCTGACAGGTCGCCTCATCGCCGCGAATCGCGCGGAGCAGAAGGCCCCAGTGCGATTGCGCCAGAAGCACCAGCACGATCACGGTGACCACAAGGATCGCCAGCACCAGCCAGTAGTAGTGCAGCGGATTGCGCATCAGCGGTTCGAGGCCGTAGAGACCTTCCTCGCCGCCGGTCTGTTCCCAGAAGATCAGACACAGACGCTGCAGGATCGCGGAGGCTGACAGCATCGCCAGCGCAAAATAGGGACCGCGCAGACGCAGTGTCGGAAAGCCGACGATGATGCTGAAGGCGACCGCGACAATGACTGCCGCAGGCAGGCTGTACCACGGGTTGGCGAACCAGATCGTTGCGAGGAAGCCTGCGGTATAGGCGCCCGCGCCGATGAACAGCGAGTGGCCGAAGTTTTCGCGGCCGGTCAGGCCGGACATGAAGTCCCAGCTCGAGGCCCAGATGCCGTAGATGACGCAGACGGTCAGGACGCCGGTGAGATAGTTGCTGGAGATCAGCACAGGCGCGAGGGCGAGAATGGCGACGACGGCAATCCCGCCGGCGATATCGATCGGTGAAATTTGCCGCATGTCAGAACGCCGCCCGCCGTCCGAGAATTCCGGACGGTCTGATCATGAGGGTAATGACGACAGCGACCAGCGAGACCAGCTCGGTCCACGATGTCGAAATCAGATAGGCCACGATGGTCTCCGAGTAGCCGAGGATCAGCGAAGCGATGATGCTGCCGGGGATCGAGCCCAGGCCGCCGACGATGACGATGGCGAACGCCTTCACCATCGGCAGCAGGCCCATGGTCGGCTGCACCGTGAGAAACGGCGAGACCAGTACGCCGGCGAACGCGGCGGTGCCCGCCGAAATCGCCATCACGATGGAGAAAATGCGGTTGGTCGGGATGCCCATGTACTGCGCTGCCTCGGGGTCCTGCGACACCGCGAGAATGGCTGCGCCAAGCCGCGTGCGCTGAATGAACAGCCAGAGCAGCAGCAGCACCAGCACGCTCATGACCAGCGCGAGCAGCCGCTGTCCGCCGATATCGACGCCGCCGATCGAGATCTTGTCGGCCACGAAGGAGGGGACATTGCGATATTCGGAGCCGAAGGTGATGAACAGCGCCTGTTCCACCGCGAGCGAGACCGCCAGCGTGATCATCAGCACGGCGAGCTGCGACGCGCGCAGCGGCCGGACCAGAAAGCGCTCCATCAGCACGCCGAAGCCTGCGACCAGCAGGACCGCCAGCGGCGCGGCGATGATCAGCGGGAAGTTCAGCAGCGAGGTGAAGACGTAGGCTGCGTAAGCGCCGAGTGCGTAAAACGAGCCGTGGGCGAGATTGAGGATGCGGGCCACACCGAAGATGAGGGTGAACCCCACTGCGAGCAACGCATAGATTGCGCTGGACACAGCACCGTAAATCAGGATTTCGAGCATAACCGCCTGCTGTTCTTGTACGTAAACGTAAGATGAAGGCGGAGCCTCCGGTGACTGCGGCCGGTAAGGTCGTTACCGGCCGCCGTTCTCACGACGTCAAGTGCAGTTAGTTCATCCAGGGCGGCGGGATCATCTTTCCCGTTTCGGAGGCCTTCGGCCACACGACGATGCGTGCGCCGTCCTTCTGCCATTGCGCGAACAGCAGGTTCTGCAGGCCGGGTCCGGTCTTCACGTCATGGACTTCGTCGAACTGGATCTTGCCGGCGATGCCGACATAGTCCGTCTTCTCGAGTTCCTTGATCACCGCATTCGGCTCGACCGAGTTGGCGCGCTTCACGGCATCCGCGTAGACGTAGATCGCGTCATAGGCGCCGACACCGGTGTAGACAGGCGCGGTGCCGTAACGCTTCACGAATTCGTCCCAGAACGGGATCGTCTTCGGCGTCAGTTCGGCACGGGTCGCGAACAGGCCGACAGTCTCGGAGAGCGCCTTGCCGCTCACGCGGGTGAAGAAGTCCGCGTCCTGGCTCTTCACGTCGATGCCGCCGATCGGAATCGGCACCTGCGCGTCATGCCACTGCTTGACGAAGATGTCCGAGGAGGCGTGCGACAGGATCACGATCAGATACTGCGCGCCGCTGGATTTCACCTTCGCGAACAGCGGAGAGAAGTCGGAGGTCGAGGTATCGAAGAATTCGGCCATCGGCACTTCGGTGCCGCCCTCGACCGCGCCCTTCTTCAGGATCGGCACGAGGTCCTGCACCCACTTGGCGTTCTCGCCGACGATGGCGATTTTCTTCAGGCCCATCTCGCCTTTGAGCTTGCCGTTGATGAAGTCCACCAGCGCGCGCGCCTGATGGCCGGCATGGATCGGGGAGACCCGGAAGATGTACTTGTAGTTTTCATAATCGGCCTTCACCTTCGCGGTGATGGCAGGAGAGGCCGCACCGACACCGAGATAGATCGTCTTCGCGTTGGAAATGTGCGGCAACTGGGCGAGTGTGACGCCGCTGGTGTAACCGCCGATCAGCACATCGACCTTGTCGTCGGCGGTGAGCTTCTTGATCGCGGCGATGCCCTGTTCAGGATTTTCGGTCTCGTCCGCAACCACCATTTCCAGCTTGCGGCCGACGAGTCCGCCTTTGCTGTTGATGTCCTCGATGGCCATCTTGATGGCATTTTGCGTATCGCGGCCGACCTGAAGCTGGACCGAGGTCGGGACGCCGATCTTGATGGTTTGCTGGGCGGAGACCGGAGCTGAAGTGAGAAGGGCGCCGGCGCTGACGATGCTCGCAGTTGCGAGCAGGCTGAGAAATGACTTCATGCGTTTCTCCCAAATGCATCTGAATTCGTGTTCGATGCTTTTTCTTTGCGCCGACAGACTGCTGGCCGGACAAGTTCAAGTCAAGCAAAGATCGGATGATTGCAGCGTGGATCTGTTTGAAACGGATTTCGCTTCAGCGCAGCAGGAACATTATTGCTGCGCGTTAATGTTGCGATGCCGAAATTTAGCGATGCCTACGAATTCATCGTGGCCCGTTTGATTTTTATGAGGCGGTTCGGCGGTAGAGCGTTATGGATTGCGATGCTCGGCCATGAAGCTTTCAAACCGCGGATCGCCGACATGCGCGATATTGACGCGCATCGCTGGGCCGGTCGGCGTTGCGTCCGGGTTGAACGCCGAGCCAGGCGCCAGCAGGATGCTGCGTTCGGCGGCGACACGCGACAGCTGCGTGTCGTCGATGTGCTCCGGCAATGCGCACCACATGTAAAATCCGCCGCGTGGCTGGCCGAACACCGGCAGGCCGAGCCGCGCCAGGCTGTCGTTCGCCTGGCGCGTGGCGGCTTCGATGCGGCCGCCGAGCCGCTTGAGGTGCCCGCGATAGCGTCCGCTGGTGATCAGGTCGTAGATGATCTGTTCGATGTAACCCGAGCTGTTGGCGCGGGTGATCATTTTAAGATCGGCGAGCCGCGCAATGGTATCGGCGTTGGCCGCGATGTATCCCGACCGGAGGCTCGCAGAGAGCGTCTTGGCGAAGGTGCCGACATAGATCACGCGGTCGAGCTGATCGAGCGCGGCGAGGCGGGGACTGTTGTTCGAGAGCACGTCGGCGAACGGATCGGAATCGACAATCCGCAGATTGTGCTCGGTCGCCGTGCGGAGCAGGCGATAGGCGACCGGCAACGTGATCGAACAGCCGGTTGGATTGTGCGCGAGCGACTGCGTGAAGAACATCCGCGCGCCGGTGCTCGCGGCCTTGGCGGCGAGATCGTCCGGGTCCGGCCCATCGACGGTTCGCCGCACGCCGATGAGCCGCGCCTTGGCCAGCCGCAGTTTGCCGAACAGCGGATAATAGCCGGGACTGTCGACAAGGACCGGATCGCCGGGCTCGACAAACTGACGGACGATCATGTCGAGCGCGTCGTTGGCGCCCTGAGTCAGCAAAACCTGAGTCGGCTCCGCACCGATCGACCGTTCGGCGAGAAGACCGGCGATGCGCTGGCGCAGCGGCAGCAGGCCGTAGGGGCTGCCGTAACTCTCAGGGAGATTGCGTTGTCCGGGCCGGCTGACCGGCCGCAGATACGGACCGACTTCCGAGCCTTCCATCCAGGCCGCAGGCGGGCGGCCGTCGCCGACACGGACCTCGTAACGCTTCTCTAGTTGCTCGCGCAGCAGCCAGACGCTGTCGACCGCTTCGACCTTTGCCGGCTCAGCGGTTTCTGCGCGCTTCGGGCGATGCAGCGAGACATAAAAGCCGGAGCCCGGCTTGCTCTCGATCTGGCCCGACGCCACCAGCCGCTCATAGGCATCGACGATGGTATTCTTTGATGCCCCGAACAATTCCGATGCGCTGCGGATCGACGGCAGGCGTTCGCCGGGCCGGATGGCGCCGCGTTCGATCCGCGCAATGATCGCATCGACAATGGTTTCGATGCGTGATCGTGCGGGGCCGCCGCCGGAACTGGAAACTGTACCCATCCTGCGGATGGTACGGGCCTTCCTGAAATTGTGCAAAGCGTTCCTTGTGGTGTACCCCCATCACCATACAGTTTCCGCAGCCGAAATCCCCTCAAGAGGACCATCGGTCTGGGAGACGCTGAAGAATGACTGTTGCCAGGCACGGCGCGAACCGCTCATCGCGGATCGCCGGATTTCACCGCAAATCGCCGCAGGAGCGGCTCGATCTCGTCGCTTCGTTCGCCGGCCTCGATGCCGCGACCACGGCGCATCTCGCCGACATGGGCAACCTGCCGCCGCAGCTTGCGGACAAGATGATCGAAAACGTCATCGCCACCATGAATGTGCCGATCGGCATCGCGACCAATGTGAAGGTCGACGGCGAGGATGTACTGATTCCGATGGCGACCGAGGAATCATCCGTCGTCGCCGCGGTCTGCAACGCCGCGCGCCAGACCTATGATGCGGGGTTCACCACGTCCGTATCCGGCACGCTGATGATCGCGCAGGTGCAGGCCGTTAACGTGCCCGATCCTTACGCGGCGCGGCTTCGTCTTCTGGAGAAGCGCGACGAGATCAAGGCGATCTGCGACGCCTGCGATCCGCTGCTGGTGAAACTTGGCGGCGGCTTCCGCGACGTCGAGGTGCGGATTCTCGATACGCTCGGCGGGCCGATGGTCATCACGCATCTCATTGTCGATACGCGCGATGCAATGGGTGCCAATGCCGTCAACACCATGGCCGAGAAGATTGCGCCGCATGTCGCCACATGGAGCGGCGGGCGCGTATTCCTGCGCATTCTCTCCAATCTCGCCGACCGGCGACTGGCGCGCGCGCACGCGGTGTGGAAGCTGGGTGACATCGGTGGCGAGAGTGTCCGCGACGGGATCATCAGCGCGTATCAGTTCGCGGAAGCCGATCCTTATCGTGCGGCCACGCATAACAAAGGCATCATGAACGGCATCAGCGCCGTCATTCTTGCCACCGGCAATGATACGCGCGCAGTTGAAGCCGGTGCGCACGCCTTTGCTGCGCGCGGCGGGCGCTACACCAGCCTGACGCGCTACGAGATCAACAAGGACGGCGATCTGTCAGGCTCGATCGAGTTGCCACTGGCGGTTGGCCTGATCGGCGGTGCGACCAAAATCCATCCGACCGCGCAGGCGTGCCTGAAAATTCTCGGCGTGACCACAGCGGAGCGGCTGGCGCGCATCATCGCGGCCGTCGGGCTGGCGCAGAATTTCTCGGCATTGAAGGCGCTCGCCACCGTGGGCATCCAGTCCGGTCACATGGCGCTTCATGCACAGAACATCGCGATCATGGCCGGTGCTGTCGGCGACGAGGTCGAGGCTGTTGCGAAGGTGCTGGTCGAACGCGCGACGGTGCGTATCGATGTCGCGCAGGAGGTATTGGAAATCATCCGACGCTAAAGCATTTCCGGCGAAGCCGGAGAACCACATAAGAAAATCAAACGGGAGGATAAGAATGATTAAATCGAAATCGGCTTTTCTGGCGGGAGCGGCGATGCTGCTGGCGCTGATGGCTCCGGCCCATGCACAGATCGCCAACAATACGATCAAGCTTGGCGTGCTGACCGATCTTACCGGCATCGCGACCGATTCCACAGGCACGGGCTCGGTTGTCGCCGCGAAACTCGCCATCGAGGATTTCAAGCTTGAGAAGCCTGATATCAAGGTCGAACTCGTTCAGGCGGACCACCAGAACAAGGCGGATATCGGCGGAGCGATTGCGCGCCGCTGGATGGATATCGACAAGATCGATGCGATTCTCGACGTGCCGTTCTCCTCGGTGGCGCTGGCCGTGCAGGAAGCCACGCGCGGATCGAAAACCGCGTTCATTGCATCGGGCCCCGGCTCGTCGCTGCTGACCGGCGAGAAGTGCTCGCCCAACACCGTGCACTGGACCTATGACACCTGGGCGCTGGCGCACGGCACTGCATTGGCGCTGTTAAAGGCGAAGAAGGACACATGGTTCTTCGTCACTGCGGACTATGCCTTCGGCCATTCGCTTGAGAAGGATGCGTCGGACGTTGTGAAGGAACAGAACGGCAAGATCCTCGGCAGCGTGCGGCATCCGCCGGGCGCATCGGACTTTTCGTCCTTCCTGCTGCAGGCGCAGGCCAGCAAGGCCAAGATCGTTGCGCTTGCCAACGCGGTGAACGACACCGTCAATTCCGTGAAGCAGGCGACCGAGTTTGGCATTCAGGCCGGCGGGCAAGAACTGGCGGCGCTGCTGATGCAGGTCACCGACGTCAACGCCATCGGACTTCAGGGCGCGAAGGGCCTCTATCTGACCGAAGGCTTCTATTGGGACTCTAACGACGGCACGCGCAAGTTCTCCGACCGCTTCACTGCGGCGGTTGGCGGCGGAAAGCGCCCGACCGCGATTCAGGCGGGCGTCTATGCCGGCACGCTGCACTATCTGCGCGCGGCGGCCGCGGCGAACACAACCGATGGACAGAAGGTCGTTGCCAAGATGAAGGAGATGCCGTCGAAGGATCCGTTGTTCGGTGAAGGCACGATCCGCGAGGACGGCCGTCACATCCACAATATGTATCTGTTCCAGGTGAAGACTCCCGCCGAGTCCAAGGCGCCATGGGACTTCTACAAGCTGGTGGAGACGATCCCGGCGAAGGACGCTTTCCGGCCGATCGCCGAGGGCAACTGCCCGATGGTGAAGAAGTAAGGCCGGTTTCCGCAGCCGCGCGCAGGTGCGCCGTCGTTATCGGGGCGTTTAGATCGAGTGTAAATTTCCTCCCGGCGGGCTCCGTGCGGGAGGAAATTTCTCTCTTCGAACATGATCTTAGAATGCAACGCCGGTCTGCCCTCGGGGCATGACGCAGGCGCGGTATGTAATTGACCAAAAACGGAAATTCGGCTATTTCACCGGCGTCGTGAATGCTGCCGCCGTCTTCGCCTGCAAGGCAGGCCATCCAGCAAAATTCATCGGCGAGAAGTTCTGCGTGAGGCGTGACCGCCCGCAAGTCCGGCGATTGTGCGCTCACCGATTGCAAGAGCATGGGTCCGGTTATGAGCAACTTCAATCAGGAAACGGTTCTCAGCGTCCATCACTGGACCGACAACCTTTTCAGCTTCACGACCACGCGTGATTCCTCGTTCCGTTTCCGGAATGGCGAGTTCACCATGATCGGATTGAAGGTGAACGAGAAGCCGCTGCTGCGCGCCTACAGCGTCGCGAGCGCGAACTACGAAGAGAACCTCGAATTCTTCTCGATCAAGGTCGCCGACGGCCCGCTGACCTCGCGTCTTCAGCATCTGAAGGAAGGCGACCAGATCATCGTCAGCCGCAAGGCGACCGGCACGCTGGTGATCGACAACCTGACCGCCGGCCGCAACCTCTATCTGATCGGCACCGGCACTGGCCTCGCGCCGTTCCTCAGCGTCATCAAGGACCCTGAGACCTACGAGCGTTTCGAGAAGGTCGTGCTGCTCCACGGCTGCCGCCATGTCCGCGAACTGGCTTACGGCGAACTGATCACCGAGAAGCTGCCGCAGGACGAGATGATCGGCGAGATGGTGAGCAAGCAGCTCATCTATTATCCGACCGTGACGCGCGATCCGTTCCGCAACCGTGGCCGCATCACCGACCTGATCACCTCGGGCAAGTTGTTCGAGGACATTGCATTGCCGCCGCTCGATGCCGCGAAGGATCGCGTCATGATGTGCGGAAGCCCGGCGCTGCTGGTCGATACCAAGAAGCTGCTGGAAGATCGTGGCTTCGTTGAAGGCAACCATGGCGAGCCGGCCGATTTCGTGGTCGAGAAGGCGTTCGCGGAACGCTGAACAGATCGATCCGTCTAAATAAAGCCGCTGGCCATGCCAGCGGCTTTTTTGTTGCGCAAGTAGAATGACGACGCCGCAGCGGCGACTTTCGTCATGCGCTTACATGCGCTGGCGGCTCGCGTTGCTCGCGACCGCCGCCGCCGCCGTCCGGTTTTCGACTCCGAGCTTGGCGTAGATCTGCTCAAGATGCTTGTCGACGGTGCGCGGGCTGAGACCCAGGATCTGCGCGATGTCGCGGTTGGTCTTGCCCTTGCTCAGCCACGACAGCACTTCTCCCTCGCGACTGGTCAACCCCAGCTCCTTGCTGAATTCCGCCGGGGAATCCGAACCGCTATCCCGCGCCAGCCGAAGCAGGAATTCGTTCGCGCCGAGCCTGCCCATGTATTGCAGGCGCAGCTTCTCGTCGCGGAAGGAGATCGCGGGCGGCGATTTCGATTCAGCCATTCCCCGATGCATCTGGTCGAGCCAGTCGAGCCACGGCTCCGGCAGTTCGAACTTTTCGTCGGCGCCTCTGGCGCGCGCCAGCTTCTCAGCCTGCGGGGTTGCCCAGATGATGCGTCCGCGATGATCCACCGCGAACAGGTAACGTCCTGAGACGTCCAGTGCAGCGCGGGCGCTTTGCGTCAGCCGCGCATTGGCGAGGTGAACCTTGATCCGCGCCAGCATCTCGACGATGACAATCGGCTTGGTCACGTAGTCGACGCCGCCGGCCTCCAGTCCGCGCACGATATGTTCGCTTTCGGCAAGGCCCGTCATGAAGATGACGGGGACACCGGCGAGCTTGGCTTCGCGCTTGAGGCGGCGGCAGGTCTCGAACCCGTCCATTCCCGGCATCACGGCATCGAGCAGGATGATATCCGGCACGATCTGCTCGCCGATGCGCAGGGCCGACGCGCCGTCGAGCGCGACCATCACGGTCATACCGGCGCCGTCGAGCGCATCGGTCAGCATGCGCAGGGTTTCCGGCGAATCGTCAACGATCAGCACGGTGTCGCGTGACTTGGCTTCAATGATCATGGCGCTGCACATTCTGAAGGGTTGCCATGTATTGCCCGAGATCGAACCGTTCTACCAGCGAGCGCATTTGTGACACGAAAGCCGCGTGCTCCGGATGGTCCTTGTCGATCTGGTCGAGCTTGAGATGAATGGCTGTGACGTAGCCGATTTGCCCGAGGTCGATCAACTCATCGACATACTGCACCGGCGGAGCGGGATCGTCGTTCGCACTCCATGGAGAGGCTTCGGTCTCAATCGTCTGAACCGGACCGGGCTCGTAAGACCATTCGATCTTGAGCAACTGACCGATCAGTTCCAGCAGGCGCGGCACGTCGATCGGCTTCATCAGGTAGCCGTCGTGGAACGGCTGTGCCAGCGGAGCGCCGTGGGCTTCGAGCGCACTGGCCGAGATCATCAGGATGCGGGCATTGTGATGGCCAGCGGTGCGGAGGCTTTCCGCCACCGACCAGCCGTCGGTCTCGCCCATCGATATGTCGAGCAGGAACATATCCGGCTGACAATGTTGCGCGAGATTGAGACATGTCGCGCCGTCCGGTGCGCTCAGGATGATGAAGCCGAGCGGGGCGAGCACTTCGCGCAGGAGATCGCGATGGGTCGGATCGTCGTCGGTGATAAGGATGGTCTTGCGCGGGCCGTGATAGCCGTAGATAGGCGCGTTGATCGCCTTGATGCGGGTGGGATTGGTGACCTCCGACAGCAGCATCTTGACCTGGAATGTGCTGCCTTTTCCGACAGTGCTGGTGACACGGATGTCGCCGCCCATCACGCCCGCGAGCAGCTTGCTAATGGTGAGGCCGAGACCCGTTCCGGTCTGCGGCTGCGAAATGCCGAGCGCGCCGCGCTCGAACGGGGCGAAGATGCGCTCCAGATCGTCGGCGTGAATGCCGGGGCCGGTGTCGCGCACCTCAAATTCGGCGACGGGGCTGCGATAATGCACGATGAAATGCACGCTGCCGCTCTGGGTGAACTTGATGGCATTCGACAGCAGGTTGATGAGAATCTGCCGCAGCCGCTTTTCATCCGCATAGACGACCGGGGGCAGGGTCTCAGGCCGCTGAAACACGAACTCCACATTTTTCGCGGCGGCCTGCAGGCGGAACATACCGACAAGCTGGTCGAGGAAGGCATGAAGCCGCACTTCGTCGCGCGACAGATGCAATCGTCCGGCCTCGATCTTGGAAATGTCGAGCAGGCCGTCAATCAATCCTGACAGATGATCGGCGCTGCGGCGTACGACGCGAATCTGGTCGCGGGGTTTCGGCTGGATGGTCGCGTCCTGTTCGAGCAGTTGCGCGTATCCGCTGATAGCGTTGAGCGGTGAGCGCAGTTCGTGGCTCAATCCGACCACGTAGCGACTCTTGGCGAGGTTGGCGGATTCGGCGACTTCCTTGGCGCGCTGAAGCTCCATGTCGGTCTGCCGGTGAGCATCGATTTCCTGCATCAGAAGCGTGGTCTGGCGCCGGGTCTCTGCTTCCGCCGCCTGGCGGCTTTGCCGTGCCAGCACGAACAGCCAGGCCACCACACCGATGATGATCGAGAGCGCGAAGAAGACTTTCCACAGCACGTCGGAAAGCTGGATCTGATCGAACCGGATCGCGGTGGAGGTCTGGAGGTAAATCAGGGCGAGCGTGAGCCCGACCAGTCCCGCCGACAGCGCAAACACACCGAGATAGTGCCCGAGCTGCGAATTGATCCGCGCGTAGATGAACTGCGGAAGCATCTTGCCCAGCGTTTCGGAGAACTGCGCCTGCACCCGCGCATGCGGCTTGCACAGGTCGTGGCAGCGGGCGTCGAGTGAACAGCACAGTGAGCAGATCGGACCGGCATAGGCAGGGCAGGAGGCCATGTCTTCCGGCTCGAACGCATGTTCACAGATGCAGCACTTGATCGATTCGAGATTCTGCCAGCTCCGCTTCGGCTTGCGCGCGATGTAATACTTTCCGCCCGTCCCCCATGCGATCACCGGTGCGGTCAGGAAGGCCACGGTCAGTGCGACGAACGGGGCAAGTGCCTTCGCCGTGGTTCCGAAGAATCCGTAGAACGCGCTGATCGAAACGATGGTTGCGATCGTCATCGCGCCGACGCCGACCGGATTGATGTCGTAGAGGTGCGCGCGCTTGAAATCCATGGTGGGTGGGCGCAGGCCGAGCGGCTTGTTGACGATGAGATCGGCGACCAGCGCCCCGACCCATGCGATGGCGACGTTCGAGTAAAGCGCAAGCGTCTGTTCTAGCGCCTTGTAAACGCCGATCTCCATCAGCAGCAGCGCGACCAGCACGTTGAACACCAGCCACACCACACGTCCCGGATGGCTGTGGGTCAGGCGCGAAAAGAAGTTCGACCATGCGATCGAGCCTGCATAGGCGTTGGTGACGTTGATCTTGAGCTGCGACAGGATCACGAACGTGCCCGTCAGCGCCAGCGCCAGATCGGGCTGCGCGAGCACGTAACGAAATGCTTCGAGATACATGTGCGCGGGTTCGGCGGCGTATTCCGCCGTCACGCCGTGCTTGATCGCGAAGAACGCTAGGAACGATCCGGCCAGCATCTTGATTGCGCCGGGTACGATCCAGCCGGGACCAGCGCTGACCATCGCCATCCACCATGCGCGCTTCGAGGTCCGCCGGTCGCGCGGCAGAAACCGCAGGAAGTCGACCTGTTCGCCGATCTGCGCCACCAGCGCGAACACCACGGAAGCCGCGGTTCCGAACAGCAGCAGGTCCAGATGTCCCGACGGATTGCCGTGCTCGCCCGGAAACGCTGTCCACTCCGCAAACGAGCCGGGGCTTTTGATGGCGATGGCCGCGAAGGGAAGAATGTGAAGCAGGATCCAGAACGGCTGTGTCCACAACTGGAAGCGGCTGATCAGTGTGATGCCGTGGGTGACCAGCGGGATGATGACTACCGCGCTGATGAGATAGCCGATCGGGCGGGGGATGCCGAAGCACAGTTCCAGCGCCATCGCGAGAATGACGGCCTCGATGGCGAAGAAGATGAAGGTGAAGGACGCGTAGATCAGCGATGTGATCGTGGAGCCGATGTAACCGAATCCGGCGCCGCGGGTGAGCAGATCGATATCGACGCCGTATCTGGCTGCGTAATAGGCAATTGGCAGGCCGCAGCAGAAGATGATGGCGCTCACCACCAGAATGGCGGCGGTGGCGTTGGTAACCCCGTAGTTCAGCGTGATGGTGCCGCCGATGGCTTCCAGCGCCAGAAACGAGATCGCACCGAGTGCCGTGTTCGCCACTCGCGCAGCCGACCACCGGCGGGCACTCTTGGCCGTGAAGCGAAGCGCGTAGTCTTCAAGGGTCTGATTGGCAACCCATTGATTATATTGGCGCCTGACGCGGTCTATCCGCTGTCGCCCGGCCACTTTGGTCTCCATCGTCACGCGTTGTGCGTCCTGATCCGGTTCTGAAAAATCTACGTCGCGCTTTTGCGGTGCAGTATGCGCGATTTCGCGTATCTGTGCGCTGCACAATCCGGGCCATCTTTTCCCCATCAAGGCGGTTTTCCAGCAAAAAGGGGTGGTCATGTCAGACGACAAAAATCAGGGCTTACAGTCCGCGTTCCGGCGAAAAATGCTGATGGGAATGGCGGCGCTGCCGGCCATGTCACTGGTCTCGAAGCCATCGTTCGGCGCCGGACCGGCAACGTCGGCGGTCAACACCACGGGTCTCGCGGTCACCGACACCGAAGTGACGGTCGGAATCCTGCATTCCGTGACCGGCACCATGGCGATTTCGGAGACGGGATCGGTTCAGGCCGAAAAGCTGGCGATCGAGCAGATCAACGCCTCGGGCGGCGTGCTCGGACGCAAGATCAAGTTCATCCAGGAGGACGGCGCGTCCGACTGGCCGACCTTCGCCGAGAAGGCGAAGAAGCTTCTGGTCAACGACAAGTGCGCATCGGTGATGGGCTGCTGGACGTCGGCGTCGCGCAAGGCGGTGCTGCCGGTGTTCGAGCAGTACAATGGCATGCTCTACTACCCGACCTTCTATGAAGGCCTCGAGCAGTCCAAGAACGTGATCTACACCGGCCAGGAAGCGACCCAGCAGATCATCGCGGGTCTCGACTGGGTCAACAAGACCAAGGGCGCGAAAACTTTCTACTTGCTCGGTTCGGATTACATCTGGCCGCGTACGTCGAACAAGATCGCGCGCAAGCACATCGAGGGCCATCTCGGCGGCGCGAAGGTCGTCGGCGAAGAATACTTCCCGCTCGGCCATACCCAGTTCAACTCCGTCATCAACAAGATCAAGCTGACCAAGCCGGACGTGATCTACGCCATCATTGTCGGCGGTTCGAACGTCGCGTTCTACAAGCAGCTCAAGGCGGCGGGCATCGACCTGTCGAAGCAGACGCTGCTGACCATCTCGGTCACCGAGGACGAAATCGACGGCATCGGCGGCGAGAACATCGCGGGCGCGTTCGCCTGCATGAAATACTTCCAGTCCCTCGACAATGCGAACAACAAGGAATTCGTTGCCGCGTTCAAGAAGATGTGGGGCGAAAAGACCGTGATCGGAGACGTCACACAGGCTGCCTATCTCGGCCCGTGGCTCTGGAAGATGACGGTGGAGAAGGCGGGCAGCTTCGATGTCGACAAGATCGCGGCGGCATCCGCAGGCATCGAGTTCACCAAGGCGCCGGAAGGCTACGTGAAGATCCATCCGAACCACCATCTCTGGTCAAAGACCCGCGTCGGTCTCGCCGGCCTCGATGGACAGTTCAAGGTTGTGTACGAGACCGCCGATCTGGTCGAGCCCGATCCGTTCCCCAAGGGCTACCAGTAAGCCTCGCTCCGATAGCTGAGCTCCCTGGCGTGGATCGTCAGTCCACGCCCGCAGCCCTCGCGCCGCGGATTCGTCTGCGGCGCGAGACTTCCCCGGCGGAGAATTGAAATGTTCGGCGACTATTCGATTGGCGATCTCGGCTCAATCTTTGTGATGCAAGGATTTGCGGGCCTTATCCTGTTCTCTGTCTACGTTCTGATGGCGCTCGGACTTGCGATCATCTTCGGCCAGATGGGCGTCATCAACATGGCGCACGGCGAGTTCATGATCCTCGGCGCCTACGTCACCTGGATGACGTCGAATTTCTTTCAGGCCTATCTGCCGTCGCTGTTCAGCGGCTACTTCTTCCTCGCCATGATACTTGCGTTCATTGCGTCCGGCGCGCTCGGCATGCTGGTGGAATGGGCACTGATACGGCATCTCTACAAGCGGCCGCTCGATACGCTGCTCGCGACCTGGGGCCTGAGCCTGATGTTGCAGCAGGCCTATCGCTCGATATTCGGAGCCCGCGAGGTCGGCGTTGAACTGCCGCAGTGGATGCTGGGCTCGCTCAAGGTCACCGACACCATCGAAGTGCCCATCAACGGCATCTTCGTGATGTGCCTGACGGTGCTGATCACGATTGCCGTCGCCTACATCATGTACAGGTCGCGCTGGGGCCGGCAGGTCCGTGCCGTGGTGCAGAATCGCGTGATGGCCGGCGCGGTCGGCATCAACACCGAGAAGGTCGACCGTTACACCTTCGGTCTCGGATGCGGCATCGCCGGCGTCGCGGGCTCGGCCTTCACGATGATCGGCTCAACGGGCCCGACCTCCGGCCAGCTCTACATCGTCGATACGTTCCTTGTGGTCGTCTTCGGCGGCGCGGCCAGCCTGCTCGGCACCATCGCCTCCGCATTCACTATCTCGCAGGCCCAGTCGACCATGGAGTTCTTCATGTCGGGCTCGATGGCCAAGGTTCTCACGCTGCTCGCGATTGTCGGCATCCTCATGCTGCGGCCGCAGGGCCTGTTCGCCCTCAAGGTCCGGAAGTGAAAAGGCCAGGAAAATGTCCAAGAAAAGCGTAGAGAAAAGCTCCGAGCAAACTGTTGTCGCCAAAGCCGTCCACGACAACCCGCGCTTCGCGAACCGCTCCGAACTTGTCGGCATTCTGGCGCTTGCAGTTCTGCTGGTTGTTGTCCTGCCGTTGACCCTGGATATCTTCCGGCTCAACCTGGTCGCGAAATATCTGACCTACGCGTTTGTTGCGATCGGCCTCGTTATCTGTTGGGGATATGGTGGCATTCTGAGCCTCGGGCAGGGAGTGTTCTTCGGCCTCGGCGGCTACTGCATGGCGATGTTTCTCAAGCTGGAAGCATCCAGCGTCGCCAACACCAAGATCCAGTCGACGCCCGGCATCCCGGACTTCATGGACTGGAATCAGCTCACGCAACTCCCTTTCTTCTGGAAGCCGTTCCACAGCCTGACTTTCACGATCTTCGCAATCATCGCGGTTCCGGCGATCTTCTCCTTCATTATCGGCGCTGCGATGTTCAAGCGGCGGGTCGGCGGTACGTATTTCGCCATTATCACCCAGGCGATCGCCGCGATCCTGACCATCCTGATCATCGGTCAGCAAGGTTACACCGGCGGCGTCAACGGCATCACCGACCTGCGCACGCTGAAGGGCTGGGATATCCGGACAGACAACGCCAAGTTCATTCTCTACTTCGTGGAAGTGATCTTGCTGTTCGGCTGCATCGGCGTCGCTCTTTTCATCCGGCACTCAAAGCTCGGGCGAATCCTGGTCGCGATGCGTGAAAAGGAAGATCGCGTCCGGTTCTCGGGCTACAGCGTCGCCAACTTCAAGATATTCGCGTTCTGCGCGGCGGCGGTGTTCGCCTCCATCGGCGGCGCTCTGTTCGCCCTCGAAATCGGCTTCATGTCACCGTCCTTCGTCGGCATCGTGCCGTCCATCGAAATGGTGATCTATGCCGCTGTCGGCGGGCGCCTCTCCATACTGGGCGCGGTCTACGGCACGCTCCTTGTGAACTTCGCCAAGACCAGCCTGTCGGAATCCTTCCCCGAATTGTGGCTGTTCGGCCTTGGCGGGCTGTTCATCGCGGTGGTGCTGGCCTTCCCGAATGGCCTTGCCGGGATCTGGCGCGATCACTTTCAGTCCCACATCGATCGCCTGCTCTCACTCCGCAAGCCGAAGGCGGGCGGCAAGAACGGCTGGACCGGCGGCTCGGTCGCCGACGGCGCACCCGCGGAATAGGAGCACATCATGCTTGTCGGTCATCAGCCCAAGGAATTCCTGCTCGCGGTCGAAGCGCTCACGGTGTCGTTCGACGGCTTCAAGGCGGTCAACGACCTGTCGTTCTACGTCGATGAAAACGAGATCCGCGTCATCATCGGCCCGAACGGCGCCGGCAAGACCACGGTGCTCGATCTGATCTGCGGGAAGACCAAGGCCACATCCGGTTCGATCCAGTTCCGTAATCAGGAACTGACCAAGATGAAGGAGAACCAGATCGTCCAGGCGGGCGTCGGCCGAAAATTCCAGACCCCGTCGATCTATGACGACCTCACGGTGTTCGAGAATCTCGAGATCTCCTATCCGCGCGGACGTACGGTGTTCGGCGCACTGACATTCCAGCGCGATGCGACGGTGCGCGACCGGGTCGAGGAGGTCGCGGAGATGATCTTCCTGAAGGACCGCCTCGGTATGAGCGCCGAACTGCTCAGCCATGGCCAGAAACAGTGGCTGGAGATCGGCATGCTGCTGATCCAGGACCCGGACCTGTTGATGCTCGACGAGCCGGTGGCCGGCATGAGCGTCAGCGAGCGGATCAAGACCGCCGAATTGCTCAACCGCATCATCAAGGACCGCTCGGTGCTGGTGATCGAGCATGACATGAAGTTCGTCGAGGATATCGCGCACAAGGTGACCGTGCTGCATCAGGGCAGAATCCTGTCGGAAGGTTCGATGGAAGCGGTGCAGAACGATCCGAAGGTTATCGAAGTCTATCTCGGCCACTAAGGAAACACGCAATGCTCGCGATCTCGGACCTTCACGTCGCATACGGACAGAGCGAAGTCCTGCACGGTCTCAACGTTTCCGTCGCGCCCAACGAGATCGTCGCGATCATGGGCCGCAACGGCATGGGCAAGACCACGCTGATGAAGTCGCTGATGGGGATCGTTCCGACCAAGAGCGGTTCGGTCACGATGGAAGGCAGCGAACTCAGCAAGCTCAAGAGTTACGAGCGCGTCGCCAAGGGGCTCGCCTATGTCCCCCAGGGACGCATGATCTTTTCGACCATGACGGTGAAGGAAAATATCGAGACCGGACTGGTGGCGTCGGGCGAGAAGGAAGTGCCCGGTGATCTCTATGAACTGTTCCCGGTGCTGCTTGAGATGAAGAGCCGGCGCGGGGGCAATCTCTCCGGCGGCCAGCAGCAGCAGCTTGCGATTGCGCGCGCGCTTGCCACCAAGCCGAAGGTTCTGCTGCTCGATGAGCCGACAGAGGGAATCCAGCCATCGATCATCCGCGAGATGGCGCGCACGCTGAAGCGCATCCGAGACGAGAAAGGCCTGTCGATCATCGTCTCCGAGCAGGTTCTCAGTTTCGCACTCGACGTCGCCGACCGCGTTCTGGTGATCGAGAACGGCGAGATCGTCCGCGACGAGAAGCGCGACGGCATCGATGCCGCGCAGGTCGCCAAATATCTTTCAGTTTAACGAAGCCTTTTGTAACCAGGGGAGCATCCTAAATGCCAGATACACTGATCAAGGTCGATCTCAACCAGTCGGCCTACGACAACGACAAGGTTCACAATCGCTGGCATCCGGATATCCCGATGGTGGAGTGGGTCAGTCCGGGCGACGATTTCATCATCGAGACCTACGACTGGACCGGCGGTTTCATCAAGAACAACGACTCGGCCGACGACGTGCGCGACATCGACCTGTCGATCGTGCATTTTCTGTCGGGGCCGATCGGCGTCAAGGGCGCGGAGCCGGGCGATCTTCTGGTGGTCGATCTGCTCGACGTCGGCCCGATGAAGGAGAGCCTGTGGGGGTTCAATGGCTTCTTCTCCAAGCAGAATGGCGGCGGGTTTCTGACCGACCATTTCCCGCTGGCGCAGAAGTCGATCTGGGACTTCAAGGGCATGTACACGTCGTCGCGCCACATTCCCGGCGTCAATTTTGCAGGCCTCATTCATCCCGGCCTCATCGGCTGTCTGCCCGATCCGAAAATGCTGTCGATGTGGAACGAGCGCGAGACGGCGCTGATCGCAACCAACCCGACGCGCGTGCCGGGTCTCGCCAATCCGCCGTTCGGTCCGACCGCGCATATGGGTCGCCTGAAGGGCGATGCCAAGGCGAAGGCCGCGGCAGAGGGTGCGCGCACCGTTCCGCCGCGCGAGCATGGCGGCAACTGCGACATCAAGGATCTGTCGCGCGGTTCGAAGATCTATTTCCCGGTTTACGTTCCGGGGGCAGGCCTTTCGATGGGCGATCTGCACTTCAGCCAGGGCGACGGCGAAATCACCTTCTGCGGTGCCATCGAGATGGCCGGCTGGCTGCACATCAAGGTCGACGTCATCAAGGACGGCATGGCGAAATACGGCATCAAGAATCCCGTGTTCAAGCCGTCGCCGATGACGCCGAACTACAAGGACTTCCTGATCTTCGAAGGTATCTCGGTCGATGAAGCTGGCAAGCAGCACTATCTGGATGTGACGGTTGCCTATCGTCAGGCGTGTTTGAACGCCATCGAGTATCTGAAGAAGTTCGGGTATTCCGGCGCGCAGGCCTATTCCATTCTTGGAACGGCCCCGGTGCAGGGACACATCTCGGGTGTCGTGGACGTACCCAACGCCTGCGCCACGCTGTGGCTGCCGACGGAAATCTTCGACTTCGACGTCATGCCGTCGTCGGCAGGGCCGACCAAGCACATCAAGGGCGGCATCGACATGCCGCTGTCACCGGACAAGTAACCCGCGAGGTGATGCAGGGGCGGTGCGTATCTTGCCGCCCCTGCATCCGCCGGGATCGCGATAACAGGACAAACCGAGGGAGACGGGCTGTGCCGGTTTACGAGTATCTTTGCAACGACTGCGGACCATTCACCGATATGCGGCCGATGTCCGAATACGATGCGCCGCAGGATTGCCCGCATTGCGCGATCGCCGCGCCGCGGGTCATTCTGACCGCGCCGCGCTTCTCATGCATGCCGGCGGACAAACGCAAGTCGCATGCGATCAATGAGCGCAGCGCCAACGCGCCGAAAACGCTCGGCGAGTACAAGGCGTCACATCAGCCGGGCTGTGGCTGCTGTTCGAACAAACCGTCCCGGTTTGTCACCAAGAGCCGCAGCGGAGCCAAAGGATTTCCGACTGCACGGCCGTGGATGATCAGTCACTAGAAGTATTGCGCGTTTTGCTCAGGACTCGACAAGCGCGTCGCGCAGGTTCTTCTTCATGACCTTGCCGTTGGCGTTGCGCGGCAAGGGGTCGGTGCCGATCGCGATGGTCTCCGGGACTTTATAGTCGGAGAGACGCTCGGCGCACCACGCGCGCAAGGTGGGCTGATCGATATTCGAGCGCACGACTACGACGGCGTGAACGCGCTCGCCGAGCACCGGACACGGCCGCGCGACGATGGCGCTTTCCACGACGTCGGGATGACTGGCCAGAACCGACTCGACCTCCGCTGAATAGATTTTCAGTCCGCCGCGGTTGATCATGTCCTTCTGCCGATCGAAGACGCGAACGAAATTTTCCTTGTCGATGGATCCGAGGTCGCCCGAATGCCAGTAGCCGGCGGTGAAGCTTTCCGCCGTTGCACGCGGATTGTTCCAGTAGCCCTTGATGACCGAGCCGCCGTGAATCCAGATTTCGCCGATCTCGCCGCGCGGCAGTTCGCGTCCGGATGAGTCGACAACAATGATATCCGCACCGGGACAGGGCAGGCCGACGCTGTCACTGTGGCTGGCGGTAAACGCAGGTGGCATGATGGTCGATGGCGACGAGGTTTCGGTCGAACCGTAGGCGTTGACCAGTTTCAGCCCGGGAAGTTTTTGCGCCAGCTTCTCGATGGTCGCAACCGGCATCGGCGCGCCGCCGTAGCCGCCGACCCGCCAGGCGGAAAGATCGAAATTATCGAAATCAGCTTGCAACAGGCAGAGGTTGTACATCGCAGGCACCATCACGGTCTGCGTGACGCGCTCGCTCGCTGCGATCTTGAGGTATTCCGCCGCCTTGAACTCGGCGACGATGATGAGCGCACCGGCGCAGCGCGCCATCGCCATGATGTTGGCGGCAATGCCGGTGACATGCGCGAGCGGAACGGCGGCGATCGAGCGGTCAGATTGCGTCAGTTCGAGGCAGGCCTCGTAGATCATCGCCGAATGGATCAGGTTGCAATGGGCGAGCATGGCGCCCTTCGGCTTACCCGTCGTGCCCGACGTGTAGAGGATCATGGCGGTGTCTTGTTCATCGACAGCCACCGGCACCTGCGACGTCTCGGTCGCGACCAGATCCTGAAACGCCAGCGAGCCATCGGTTACGCCGATCGAGACACGATGAAGCAGGGTCGGAATCTCGTTGGGATCGGGCAGCCGGTCCGCCATTCTGTCTTCATGGATAATCAGCGCCGCGCCGCAGTCGGCGAGAACGTAGGCGATCTCGGGCTTTTGCTGCCGCGTGCTCAGCATCACACTGACAAGCCCGAGATGCGCCGCGCCATAGAGCGCGAGCACGAACTCGATGCGGTTGCCAAGCAGCAGCGCGATCCGGTCGCCGGGTTTCAGGCCGATTTCCTTGAAACCGGCCGCGATCTGCGCGGATTTCTGCGCGACCTCGCGCCAGGTCATCCGCTCATCGCCGCAGACCAGCGCTTCGCCATCGGGGTTGCGTGCGGCGGCATCTGCGACCATGTCCCAGATGTTCGCGGGGCGGGTCTCGAAGGCGGGCACGATACGGTCGCCGAAGCGGGTTTCCAGCCGCATTGCAGGAATCGGGTATTTCGACCAGTTCATGGATCCTAGCTACCTGTCCTGATCGTTGCGTCAGGTTGAAAAATTGGCCCCGCGCTCGATCACAAATTCTGTATCAAACAAAGTATGCGAGTGATTCAAATCGGACTGCGACATCAACACTGTTAACCCCTTGCCCTTGAGCGAGGCAAGCACGTCGGAGATTCTCTCGGACAGGGCAGGTGCGATCCCTTCGAATGGCTCGTCGAGCAGCAGGCACCGGGTTCCAATGCCCAATGCGCGGCCCAGCGCGACCAGTTTCTGCTGTCCGCCCGAAAGTAATAGTGCCTTGCGATCGCGCATGGCGACGAGTTCGCCGATCACCTCGTAGACGAAGTCCAGCCGCGCCTTGCGGTCGACGTCCTTTGCGACCCATAGCGGCAGCAGAATATTCTCTTCCACCGTCAGTTGCGGCACCAGTCCGCGGTCTTCCGGCATGTAGCCGATACCGAGACCGGCGCGGGCGTGACGCGGCAGGGCTGCCAGATCCTCGCCGCCGAAACGGATCGTGCCGCGCTTCGGCGTAAGGTGACCCATGATCGAGCGCATCAACGTTGTCTTGCCGGCGCCGTTGCGGCCAACCAGACTGACCATGCCGCCCTCGGTGAGATGCATGGTGAAACCGCGCAGCGCCGGCATCGACTGGATTTCGACGGCGAGGTTGTCGATTTCGAGCAGGGAGCGGGAAGCGGTCATTTTGCGCCTCCCGTCACATAACGGCGGACTTCATTGTCTTTCAGCACCGTTGACGGCTCGCCGTCGGCCAGGATGCGGCCGTTGTAGAAGGCGACGACCCGGTCGGCATACTTGCTGACGATATCCATATCATGTTCGACGAAGACGATGGTGGCGGCCTCTTCCGAGACGGCGTGGATGACGCGGTCCATGGTGGCAAATTTCTCTTCGGCCGAAACGCCGGACGTCGGCTCGTCCAGCAGCAACAGTTTCGGACGCCGGGCCAGCGCCATGGCGATGTCGACCAGCTTGCGGACGCCCCCGGCCAGTTCGGACACCGGCCGATCGGCGTGCCCCTTGAGACCGAAGCGATCGAGCAACGCCAGCGCTTTGTCATGCCGATCGCCGGCTTCCGCCGGAACCGTCAGCGACAGCCGTCCACCTTCCGCGCTGGAGACGGCGACGGTCAGATTTTCGGCGGCGGTGAGTTCGATGAACAGCTGCGGAATCTGGAACGAGCGCGAGATCCCGAGCTTGGCGACATCGCGCGGCGAACGCCGGCCGATCGGCGAGCCGTCGAGTTCGATCGCGCCGCTGTCGGGCTTCATGTAGCCCGTCACCATGTTGACGAACGTGGTCTTGCCGGCGCCATTCGCGCCGATCAGGCAGAGCTTTTGGCCCGCCGGAATGTCGATGCTGACATTGTCGGCGGCGACCACCGCGCCGAAACGCTTCTGGAGACCGCGCACGGAAAGGACGGGCTTCATGATGCCGATCCTTTCCCAGCGGCGACGGGTTCCGGTACTGGCTCAGAGGTCCTGCGCTTTCTTCCGCTCCAGAGCGAACCGATGCCCCGCGGCAGAAACAGGATGACCGCCAGCAGGAACACGCCGAGCACGAGCTGCCAAGTGTTCGGCATATAGAGATTGGAGAACGAGCGGACCAGCTCAAGCACAAGCGCGGAAATAAACACCGCAGCGACGCTTTGCGTGCCCGCGAGCACCGCGATGAAGACGAATTCACCAGACGTCGTCCAGTAGGCGAATTCCGGATCGATGTGCCGCTGCGCCATCAGCGCGAGCGCGCCGCTGGCGCCTGCGAATGTCGCCGCGATCACGAAGTTGATGGTGACGATGCGGTTCGCGGAGGTGCCGAGATACTCGACGCGGAGGTTGTTCTCGCGCACAGCGAGACTCGTCAGTCCGAACTGTGAGCGGAACAGGATCGTTGCGAAGATACCCGCAAGTCCGGTGGCGACGACGGATACCGCATAGAGCATGAAGTCCGCCTCGCGCGGGTCGTTGAACACTGCGCCGAACAGGGTGGGGCGGCCGACATTGAAGCCGTCCGACCCGCCGAGAATGGTTGTCTTGACCAGCGCGCCGTAAAGCACCATCGACAGCGCCAGCGTCAGCATGCCGAAGAAGATGCCGGTGTAGCGGGCAATCAGCGGGCCAATGATCAGGCCGAGCAGGCCGCCGAACACTGCACCGATGATAACCTGTGCCACGGCGTCGGTGACGCCGAACGTGATCGCGATCAGCGCCACGCCGTAGCCGCCGCCGGCATAGAAAAGGCCCTGTCCGAACGAGACGTTGCCTGTCCGCGCGAGCACGACAATACCGAGCGCGACGAGCGCCTTGGATGCGGCGACGGTGGCGAGCGACAGCGTCCATGCCGGAATGATGCGGCCGAACAGCACCGCGAGAACGACAACGCCCACAAGAGCGAGAGGGTGCGTGGCGTACTTCATCAAATGCGCCTCGCGACTTCACGGCGGAACAGGCCTTCGGGCCTGAACATCAGGACTGCTGCCATAATAAGATAGATCATGAACAGTTCAGCCTGCGGCAGCAGGTGGACCGAAGCGGCCCGCGCCATGCCGACGAGGATGGCGCCGACGGCCGCGCCTTCGATGCTGCCGAGGCCGCCGATCACCACGATGGCGAAACTCAGGATGATGATTTCCGAACTCAAACCGGGCTGCACGGATATCTTCGGCGCGGTAAGTCCGCCGGCCAGTGCGGCCAGCATCACGCCGAAGGCAAAGGCGAGCGCGTAGACGCGGTTGATCTTCACGCCCATGCTGGCGCTCATTTCGGCGTTGTGAATCACGGCGGTGACAATCTTTCCGGTGGTGGTCCGGTTGAGCGCAAACCACACCGCAAAACCGATGACCGCCGAAAACGGGATCAGCATGAGATCGTAGCCGACGTAGAACAACCCGGCGAACTCGGCATTGCCGAACAGTTCATAGGGCTGGTTGGCATAGATCGGATTGACGCCCCAGATCAGTTTGGTCGCGTCCTCAAAAATCAGAAACACCGCGTAGGTCACGAGCAGCAGCACGACTTCATCGCGGCCATAGAACAGCTTGATCAGTCCACGTTCCATCAGCAGGCCGACGACCGCGGCAATCGCGGCCACCGATACCAGCATCAGTACGAACCCAAGTGCCGGGGGGACTTTATGCGCCGCCGCCATTGTGACGGCGGTCGCCGCGAGATAGCAGCCGAGCGCGTAGAAGCCGCCGTGCGCGATGTTGAGGATCTTGAGCACGCCGAAAACGAGCGTCAGGCCCAGCGCCACAACAAAGAGCCACGATGCCTGGATCAGGCCGTCGAGGATGACCGTGAGAAACGTATTCATGAAGGTGATCAGGCCGGAGTTGCAGCGAAGAGAGAGGCGGCGCGAGATTCACATCGTCGCGCCGCCCGGTGGCCTCAAGCGCAGGGGATTACTTGCACTTGTCGTTCTTCATTCCGCCCTTGATCCAGTCGATCGCCTTCACGCCCGGAGGCGGGTTGACGCATTCGGCTTCGAAGTTGACGATATCCACCAGATCGACGCGCTTCTTTTCGGCGTTGTACTTGGTGCGGCTGAACGAGATTGGCTGGATGGCCTGATGGCCGTCGCCGTTCTTCATCTGGATCAGGCCGCCCGGGCTCTGCCACTCGGAGCCGGTCATCGCAGCGACCAATTCATCAGCGCTCGGCTTCTTGCCGCCGTTCTTCGCCATCGCCTTCTCGACCGCACTCTTCACGCCGAGGATCGACTGCGTGACGCGATAGGCGGCCTGCACGGGATAGGTGCCGTGAGCCTTTTCATAGCCGTTGAAGAACCACTCGTTGAGCGGGGTCTTCGGCGACATCAGACCATAGGAACCGCGTGCGCCGATAATGACGCCATCTGGCATCTTGTCGCCGAGTGGCGGCAGGACGTGGTCGGCGGCGCTGAGGACGAGCTGGCTGCGCTTGGCGAGGCCGCGTGGCACCGACTGCAGAATGAAGGCCTGCAAGTCGCCGCCCCAAAGGCTGGAATAGACGACGTCAGATCCGGCGGACACCAGCGCCGAGATCTCGGTGCCGTACTGGCCCGCGCCGAACTTCGGCAACAGATCGGCATTGAGCTTCGCATTTGGATAAAGCTGGGCCGCAGCCGCGACGAAGTCGGCCCGGCTGTCCTGGCCCCAGGCGTAATCCTGGTTGATGGCCGAGAACGTATCCATCTTGATGTTCTTCAGCTTCATGTAGCGGATCAGCCCGACGTTATCCTGGGTGGCGTGGGCCGCCGTGCGGAAGACGTAGTTGTATTTGGCTTCCTCGAAGATGCGCGGCGTTCCGCAGTCGAACAGGAACAGCGGCTTCTTTAGTTCTTCCGCGATAGGTGCGACGGCGAGGCAGTCGCCGGAGCCGATATAGCCGATGACGGCATCGACATTGTCGCGCTGATAGAGGTTGCGCAGCTCCTGCACCTGCTTGGTCGCGCCGCCGTTCTCGTCGATGACGATGGGCTCGATCTTCATGCCACCGAAGCCGACTTTATTATAGGGGGCCGGTCCAGCGCCCTTGTTCAGTTCGCCGATGACGAATTCCGCAGCCTTGCCGGCGGGGACACCGAAGCTTTCCGCTGCGGGACCCGACAGGAATGTGACAATGCCGACCTTGAAGCTTTCCTGTGCCGATGACGGGCCGGTAAACGCCAGTGCAGCGGCGGAGCAGGCCGTCAACAAGCCAAATGTTCGCGTGAAGCGCTTCATGCTGTTCCTCCCGAATTGTCCGGTCATGCCGGTTCTTTGTTTCCGCATCCGTTTGCCGGATGTCAGTGGTTCAATGGCAGCTTAAGCGGGCTTTTGGCGCGCGTCTACGATCCCGGTTCCTGAAGCGTGCGACGAAAGCTTGCATGGGCGTTGGTGCGAACAGACGTTGCAGAATTTGCACAGGAGGTTTTGCATCGATGCCAGTGAGGGTAAGCATCCCTCGCAGACGCAGCGCAATATGCCGGTTCGTATGGCGAACCGGATCGCGGGTACAGATTGCAATCCGCGTCACGCGACGCGTTTCTTCCTGAGCTTGCCGTTGACCGTCAATTTGCGCGGCGAGATTTTCGCGTTGCGTCCGTATTTCCTCTTTGTCGACAGCTTGAACTGCGTGTAGCCGAGCACCTGCTGCATCGCGGCGCGGGCTTTCTCGGCATGGCCCTCATCAATGGCACGCGCGGCTATGGCGTGGTTCGGCAGGTTCTCGTTGAACCAGCCCGGGCTGCCGGTGGCGACCATGAACACGGCGCTCAGAATGGTGTCGATGGCGCCGCGAAAACCTTGCAGCACCGGATTGTGCGTGGCGTCGATGATCGCGAGATGGAACGCCTTGTCCGCGATGATCGCGGTCGGCACGTCGTGCGAGGCTTCCATTGCTGCGAGCGCTGTCATGATGCGCCTGCGATCCTTCGCCGTCGCGCGCTCGGCGGCGAGGGCAGCGGCGGCTGGCTCGATGATCAGGCGCACTTCCTGCAGCGCGAGCAGAAGATCGCGATTGGGTTCTTCCTTGCTGATCAGCCAGCTCAGCACGTCGCGGTCGAGCAGGCTCCAGTCGCCGCGCGGACGCACATGCGTGCCGTGGCGCGGACGGACGCTGACCAGTCCCTTGGCCGCGAGTGTCTTGATTGCCTCGCGCACCACGCCGCGGCCGACGCCGAAGCGGCTTTCGAGATCATGCTCCGGCGGCAGCGCCGAGCCGACCGGAATCAGATCCTGCGCGATCTCGCTGCCGAGCGTCCGCAACACGGCCTGAATGCGGCCGGGTTTGACGAGCTTGCTGGCGGCTTTCGGGCGGGATTTTGCTGGCGACTTCATTCACTAAAGCTAGCACACAGGCGCTCGCGGCGACAATCATCCGATGTTAAACATCGGATGTTGCAGCTTGCTGCAATGCAGGAGGCCGGAGGTGAACCTCGATCAGACATAACGGAAGCGGGCTGAAACGGCAATCGGCTGCGCGTGCGCCGCAGTATCCGCCGCGTTGAATTCGATGTGCGGAATATGAAAAACGCGAAGGCTTAAACCGCCCTGGCCGTCACAGTGGCTGTTACTGCATGCGCTGAAGCAGCACGAAAGGCTGGCCGTCCTCGGAGCCAATATTGGTCTCCACATCGAAGACGTCGCTGATCATCTTGTTGGTAATCGTCTCGGCAGGGCTGCCGTCGGCGGCGACCGCTCCCTTGCGCAGAACGATGATGCGGTCTGCGAAGCGGACCGCAAGATTGAGGTCGTGCAGCACCGCGACCACGGCCGTGCCGGTGCGCGCCCTGCGCTTGGCGGTTTCGACCAGATTGATCTGGTGGCGCAGGTCGAGGCTCGAGGTCGGCTCGTCGAGCAGAAGAACGCCGGGGCCATGCTCGGCTTCGCCGCAGGCCAACTGAACAAGAACCCGTGCGAAATGCGCGCGCTGCTGTTCGCCGCCGGACAGGGTCGGCAGTTCCCGGTAGCGGAACGGTGACAGGTCCAGTTCGGCAATGGCTGCGTCCACCAGCGGCGCGGCGACAGCGCGCGGACGATCACCCGCGCCCATGGCGACGATCTCCTCGACAGAGAACGGGAAGGACACGTTGACATGCTGGGACAGCATGACGCGATGGTTGGCGAGATCGCGCGAGGAGAACGACGCGAGGTCGCGGCCCTTGAGACGGACGCCACCGCCGGTGCAGCGCAGGTCGCCGGACAACAGCCGCAGCAGCGTTGACTTGCCGGCGCCGTTTGGCCCGACGATGGCGACGGTTTCACCGCCGCGAAGCCGCACACTGACGTTATTCAGGAGCGTTGCCTGCCGCACCTTCATGCAGACCGCATCGGCTTCGATCATGGCAGGGGCGAGCGCGCTCACGATGCTATCAGCCTTCGTTGCCGCAGCAGGATGAACAGGAAGAACGGCGCGCCGAGCGCAGCGGTGAGAATGCCGATCGGCACTTCGGCGGGCGCCGCCAGCACGCGCGCGATGGTGTCGGCCAATATCAGAAGAATGGCTCCGAGGAAAACCGAGGCGGGCAGCAGCAGCCGGTGGCCGGGGCCGATCACCATCCGCAACAGGTGCGGCACCACGATGCCGACGAAGCCGACCACGCCGCAGATCGATACGGCAACGCCGGTCATTGCGGAAATCATCACGATCGAGATCTTTTTCAGCCGCTCGACATCGATACCGGTGTGAAAGGCTTCCGCTTCACCCAGCACCAACACATCAAGACCGCGCGCGATCAGCGGGATCGCCAGCACCGCAAGCAATGCGACGGGTGCGACCATTCCGGCTTTCGGCCAGGTCGCGCCACTCAACGAACCAAGCAGCCAGAAGGTGATGTCGCGCAACTGGCGGTCATCGGCGACGAACACGAGGAGCCCGATGCCGGCATTGGCGATGGCTGCGATGGCGAGGCCCGCGAGCAGGAAGGTCGCAACCGAGGTGCGGCCCTCGCGGCTGGCGATCTTGTAGAGGATAGTGGTGGTCAGCAGCGAGCCCGTGAACGCCGCGATCGGCAGTAGTTCCAGTTGCATAAAGCGGAGGCTTGCGCCCCATGCGCTGTCGGAGATCACGATGGCTGCCGCTGCTGCAAATGCGCCGCCGCTCGAGACGCCGACCAGCGCCGGGTCGGCGAGGGGGTTGCGGAACAGGCCCTGCATGATCGCGCCAGACAGCGCGAGCAGACCGCCGATCATTCCGGCAATCGCGATGCGGGGAATCCGGATCGACCACAGCACGAGTTCGTCGCGCGCAAGCAAAGCGGGATCGACACCGGCGATGTTCAGTCCGAGTGCCGCAGCAAAACGAGGCAGCGGAATGCCCGCCGCCCCGACGGTCACCGCCAGCAGCGCGACCGCCAAAACTCCGGCAATCAAAGCGGCGTATACGGCGATTGCGGAGGGGCGCATCGATCCACCAGCCTTGGCGGAAGCCAATGGCGTCGCTTCTGTCACCGTCATTTATGGCAGTCGACGGAAAGCGCCGCCGGCTTCCACGTCGCGGCCTTCTCATTGAGATCGGGATAAAGCGACAGTGCGAGATCGCGGGCGGCGGCGGCGGTGCGCGGACCGAAGCCCAGCAGATACAGCCCGTCCATCGCGACAAACGATTTCTTCGCGGCAGCGGGCGTCAACGCGAACGACGGATTGGCGAACACGGCCTCTGCCTCAAGTTGCTCGCGGCCTCGCTGCATGGTGAGAATGACGTCCGGCTTGGCGGCGACGATGGCCTCGTCATTGACCGGCTTGTAGCCGTCAAAGCCTTCGACGGCATTGACGCCGCCGGCGAGCTTGATGATCTCGTTCGCGGCCGTCTTCTGTCCGGCGACCATGGCGCGGCCGTTGAGGAACGACATCACGAACATCACGCGCACGGGCTGTTTGACACTTTCGCGGAGCTTCTTCAGTTCAGCAAGATCGCTGCTGACTGCTGCAGTGAGGCATGCGCCGCGTGCGTCTGCATCCATCGCATGCGCAACCAGCTTGATCTTGTCGAGCAGACCTTGCTCCGTGTGCGTCTCCGGGAAAGACACGAACGGAATTTTCGCGGCGTCGATAACGTCGAGGGTTTCCTTCGGGCCGGAGCCTTCGATCGCCAGGATCAGTTGCGGGTTGAGGCCGAGCACGCCCTCTGCGCTGAGTTGTCGCATGTATCCGACGTTCGGCTTTTCGCCGAGCGCCTTCGGCGGATAAAGACTCGTGCTGTCGATGCCGACGATCTTGTCCTGAAGACCGAGCGCATAGAGGATCTCTGTGATCGCGCCGCCGACCGAGACGATGCGCGACGTGTTGCCGATGGTCACGTCGCGGCCGCGGGCGTCGTGGATAATGATACCTTCGGCGCGTGCTGCCGCGAGCGGGGCCGCACTGACGCAAAGACCCGCGGCGAGGGCGAGCGTGACGCCAAACGTCGCGCTGATCGTTCGGGAAGCGGGGATTTTGCTTTTCATTTGGTCAGGATCAGCTTGTTCTGCGCAGTCAGCCGCAGGCGATAGGTGTCATCGCCGTGCGTGATGATGATTTCACGCGAGGAGACGAACAGGTCACGGCTGTTGATGCGGTTATCCGACAAACGGATCGAACGCTCAATTAGAGCCGTTCTAGATTTATCGCCGGCATCTTTGCCCGAGGAGCCGTCGGGATCGTGAGGAGAGCCAGCATTCATCCGTTTTGCGCGTCCTGTTTGTAAACTCCCGTTGTTCTTAAGTTTGTCGGCGCGCGAATTCCAACACTCCAGTTTACAATAGGTTTAAACTGATCGTTCATTGGCTTGACCCAGCCGGACCATTTTACGAAAAGTGGCAATACGTTGGCAGTGACCAACGGGATTCTACGACAGCCAGCCAGCCGCCTTCGGGCGATGCCCGCCAGCCGCATCACGCAAAACAAAGTTGAGATTTGGGGCTGTCATGCTGGGGCTGAATGCGCGCGCGTGCGCGCTACTATTATCCGTGTCTGTTGTTGCGCTGGGGGGAGTGGTCGCGGCCACGCCGGTGCATGCGCAATCTGCCGATGCTTCCGTGCAACCTGCGAAGCCGAAGCCGATCAAGCGCAAACGCGCGAGCGCGCCGATGGCGGAAGTGCCGGTGCCGAGCAATCCAATGAATGCCAACGCGCAGATCGGCCAGCCGGTCTATCAGTCGCTGGATGAAATCACGGTTGCCGCGTCCAAAACCCAGGAGCGCGCGATCGATGCGCTGGCGCCGGTCAGCGTCATGACGCTGGAGCAGATTCAGGGACGTCAGGCCACGCGCATCGGCGATCTCGTCTATACCATGCCAGGTGTCTGGATACAGGATCGCGGCGACGATCCATCGACATCGATCAACATTCGCGGCTTGCAGGACTTCGGCCGCGTTGCGGTCGTGGTCGATGGTGCACGCCAGAACTATCAGCGCACCGGCCACAACTCGAACGGTTCGTTCTTCCTCAATCCCGAACTGATCGGCGGCATCGATATCGTGCGCGGCCCGACAGCCAACATCTACGGCTCGGGCGCGATCGGCGGCGTGGCGTCGTTCCGGACCAAGGACATCCAGGATGTCGTGCGTCCCGGCGAGCGCTGGGGCGTCGATACCAATACGATCTTCGGCACCAACCATGGCCGCGCACTCGGCTCGATCTTCGGCGGTGTCCACGTCAATCCGAACGTTGATGTGTTCGCTGGCGGCACCTATTCGACGCAGGACAACTACAAGGACGGACTCGGCATTCCCGTGGAGAACACCGCACAGCGGCTCTCAAGCGGCATTGCAAAGCTGACTGTCCGTCCCGCGGATGGCCACGAAATCAAGCTCGGCGGAATCTTCCAGGAAGACATCTACAATGTCGGACAGCCCCGCCGTCCGCTGGGGCAGCCTTTCGCGCAGCCGGGCTCTGCGGGCAACGGCACCTCAGTCTATGCGACCAATTTGAAGAACTACACCACAACGCTTGGCTGGAAGTACTCGCGGCCCGACGATCAGATCTTCGATTGGGACGCTAAGATTTACTGGAATCGTACCGACAGCCAGCAGGTCAAGACGCTGCACAATTCAGCACTGGCCACGGGCAATTGCACCGGCGGCCAGCCGGGCAACAGCATCACCGGCTGCGTCGGCGACCAGCGCAGTTATCTGATCGACACCTTCGGTTTCGACGTTCACAACACGTCACGCTTTGAGACCGGCGACTGGCGTCATGCAGTGACCTACGGCGGCGACGGTTT
The DNA here is from genome assembly GCF_058794875.1 of Afipia sp. GW823-FHT06G09. Taxonomy (NCBI): domain Bacteria; kingdom Pseudomonadati; phylum Pseudomonadota; class Alphaproteobacteria; order Hyphomicrobiales; family Nitrobacteraceae; genus Afipia; species Afipia sp. GW823-FHT06G09. The sequence continues at coordinate 82,552 of NZ_JBXAHF010000005.1, read as the reverse complement.
CCGCGACGACGTTTCGACCGCCGACAGGAGCGGAAATTCCAACAAGACGACACCGGGCGGCGAGCGCACGGTCACCGGTGCGTTTATCCAGTGGAAGACCAACTACACCTCATTGCTGGAGATGGTCGGCGCTGTCCGCTACGACAACTATCAGCTTAGTTCGTCTGCAGGCTCCGCCAGCGGTGACCGCTTGTCGCCGAAGATCACCATCGGGCTGATGCCGGCAGCCGTCATGACCCCCTACATCAGTTATGCAGAGGGCTATCGCGCGCCGTCGATCACTGAAACGCTCGTGAACAGTGCTCACGTCGCGACCGGCACCGGACAGGGCGACTTTTCGATCTGTCCCGATGGCACGCGCGGCTATTTCTGCTTCCTGCCGAACCCCAATCTGCGTCCAGAGGTCGGCAAGACCAAGGAAGTGGGCGTCAACATCAAGCAGAACGGCCTGTTCAGAGCCGGCGACAGCTTCCGCGGCAAGTTCAACGTGTTCCGCAACGACGTCGACGACTATATCGACAGCGTCCAGTTCACCGGACCTCCGTTCAATTCCTTCCCGCCGATTCCGGGCGCGTTTCCGACCACGTATCTTCAGTATCAGAACATCGCGCATGCCCGGATCCAGGGCTTCGAAGCTGAAACGATGTACGATGCCAACGACTTCTTCGTCGGTGTGTCGGTGACGCTGCAGGAGGGCAAGAACACCCAGACCAACATCGGCTTGTACAGTGTGCAGCCGCAGAAGGTGACGACAACCGCGGGCCTGCGCTTCCTCGACAATCAGGTCGTACTGTCGGCGATGTGGACGTCGGTGAAGAGCAATACCGACATCCCGGTCACGTATCTGCCCGGCACGTCCTACGATCTGGTCAACCTCTACCTGCAAGTTAAGCCGACCAAGGATTTCGCGCTGAACTTCTCGGTCGAGAATCTTCTGAACCAGTACTACCGGCCTTATGCCATTCCGCGCGCCGCCGACTTCACGTCTCCGCAGAACGACGTGCTGTGGGCCAGCGCCGGCGCGGGCATCGTCTACAAGGCCGGGCTCAAATACCACTTCGGAGGAAGCTGAACGCAGAACGATCAGTCACTGCTTTTTGAAAAGCAAAAAGAGGTTGCCGCGCGGAGCTTTTCTGCGCGGCTCGCTGCGTCTTCAGCGCAGGCTCTCATGAACGACACTTTGGCCATTCGGCTTTACAATGAGACAAACAGGAGAAGACCAATGTTTATCGCGATGAACCGTTTTCAGGTGAAGACCGGCTCCGAGCAGGCGTTCGAGACCGTGTGGGCGACGCGCGAGTCCTATCTCAGCGAGCTTGCAGGCTTCATCGAATTCAATCTGCTGCGCGGGCCGAAGGCTGACGATCACACGCTGTATTCAACTCATACGTTGTGGGCGGACAAGGCGGCGTTCGAGGCCTGGACCAAGTCTGAGCAATTCCGCAAGGCGCATGCCCGCGCCGACAACCAGACCGGCGAGAGCCTTTATCTCGGCCATCCGAAGTTCGAGGGCTTCGAGATCATCCAGACCGAGCGCAAGTCCAGCGCAGCAGCCTGAACCATGCCGAACACCAATCTGGCCGATCTCAGGAAGCACATGGCTGAGAACCCGGGCGGCGTCATTGAGGACGTCGCGCGGGAGAAGAACGTCACGGCGCGCGCCGTGATCGAGGCGCTGCCGGAGGAGATGCGCAGCTTTGCGCCTGGCTCGGCCTTCGTGCCCGCGATGCAGGACATCGCGACATGGGGCGAGGTGACGCTGATCATCCACACCGAGGACGGCATCTTCGAGGTCACCGAGCCGGTGGGTGGCGGCGAGATCGGGCGTGGCTATTACAACATTATGAAGCCGAAGGGGATGCACGGCCATCTGCGTCATGAGCGCTGCGGCGGCATCGCCTTCGTCGAACGCCCGTTCATGGGCAAGTCGTCTGCTTTCGTGGCGTTTCTCAACGTCGACGGCGGCGTGATGTTCAAGGTTTTCGTCGGCCGCGACGAGAACCGCGCGCTCAAGACCGACCAGCTCGAGAAGTTTCGCGCTTTGGCGAAGACGCTGGGCTGATTCCACTTACAGCTTGAATAAAAAATGGCCGGGTCATCCCCGGCCATTTCTTTTGCGGAAGTTGCGACTGAAGCGATCCGGCTTGGAGGGGCAAGGACCGGATCGCTTCGTCGCAGGCGCATCGCTGTCACGGGCAATGCAGCTGTGCGCCATCTCGTGACCCGCATTCAGCGGGTTATTCGGCCGCGTCCTTCAGCGCGTGAGGAGCATGTCCGGCCGGCGCCAGCTCGATCGAGCTTGCGCCATGCTGGACCAGCGGCTTGTTGCCGGTGAGGCCGCGCAGCAGGACATAGAAGACCGGCGTGAAGAAGATGCCGAACGCGGTGACGCCGATCATGCCGGAGAACACCGCGATGCCCATGGCGTGACGCATCTCCGCGCCTGCGCCGACCGACGTCACCAGCGGCACCACGCCCATGATGAAGGCGATCGACGTCATCAGAATCGGCCGCAGTCGCAGGCGGCTGGCTTCGATGGCTGCCGCAACCGGCGAGCGCCCGGCAAATTCCAGTTCGCGCGCGAACTCCACGATCAGAATCGCGTTCTTTGCCGACAATCCCACCAGAACGAACAGGCCGATCTGGGTGAAGATGTTGTTGTCGTTGCCGGTGATCCAGACCCCGAACATCGCGGCCAACAGCGACATCGGCACGATCATGATGATCGCCAGCGGCAGCATCAGGCTTTCATACTGCGCGGCGAGCACCAGGAACACCAGCAGCATCACGATCGGGAAGATGTAGAGCGAGGTGTTGCCGGCGATGATCTCCTGATAGGTCAGGTCGGTCCACTCGAAGCCGATGCCCTTGGGCAGCGTTTCGTTGGCGATACGCGCGACCGCTGCCTGCGACTGGCCGGTGGAATAGCCCGGCGCGGTATTGCCGTTGATGTCCGCCGCAAGGAAGCCGTTATAGCGCATCGCGCTTTCGGGCCCGGCGGCGGATTGCAGCTTCAACAGCACGGAGAGGGGGATCATTTCGCCGGTCGTGGAGCGAACCTTCAGCTGGCCGACGTCTTCAGGCCGTGCGCGGAACTTGCCGTCGGCCTGCACACGCACCGAGTAAACGCGGCCGAACTTGTTGAAGTCGTTCACGTAGTACGAGCCGAGGTAGACCTGCAGCGTCTCGAAGATACTGGTGATCGGCACGTTGAGCTGGCGCGCGCGGGTGCGGTCGATGTCCGCGTAAAGCTGCGGGACGTCGACCTTGTAGCTCGAGAATAATCCGGTCAGCTCCGGCGCCTGCATCGCTTTTGCGAGGAAGGCCTTTTTGGCTTCGTCCAGCGCCTCGTAGCCGAGGCCGACCTGATCTTCGAGCTGAAGCTTGAAGCCGCCGGTGGTGCCGAGGCCGTCGACCGGCGGCGGCGGCAGCATGGCCACGAAGGCATCCTGAATGACCGTGTACTTCTTGTTCAGCTCCGCAGCGATGGCGGTGGCGCTGAGCGAAGGATCCTTGCGCTCGCCGAAAGGCTTGAGCGTCGAGAACACAATGCCCGCGCTCGACGAGTTGGTGAAGCCGTTGATCGACAGGCCTGGAAACGCCACGGCGCTTTCAACGCCGGGCTGCTGCATGGCGATCGCCGACATCTGACGCATCACCTCTTCGGTGCGGTCGAGCGTGGCGCCTTCCTGAAGCTGGGCGAAACCGATCAGATACTGCTTGTCCTGCAACGGCACGAAGCCGCCGGGGACGACCCTGAACAGGACCGCGGTCACGCCGATCAGCACCAGATAGACACCCATCACGGCAGCCTTGCGCGAGATGACGCGCTTGACGCCAACGCTGTAGGAATCCGAGGACTTCTGGAAGACGCTGTTGAACCGCCGGAAGAAGCCGCCGAGCACCTTATCCATGCCGCGGCTGAGCGCATCCTTCGGCTGATCGTGCCCCTTCAGCAAGAGCGCTGCGAGCGCCGGGGACAGCGTCAGTGAGTTGATCGCGGAGATCACCGTCGAGATTGCGATGGTCATGGCGAACTGCTTGTAGAACTGGCCGGTGAGGCCGCTGATGAAGCCGAGCGGCACGAACACCGCGACCAGCACCAGGGCGATCGCGATAATCGGCCCCGACACTTCGTTCATGGCCCGATAGGTCGCATCGCGCGGCGACAACCCTTCCTCGATGTTGCGTTCGACGTTCTCGACCACGACGATGGCGTCGTCGACCACGATGCCAATGGCGAGCACGAGACCGAACAGGCTCAGCGCGTTGATCGAATAGCCGAACAGCAGCAGCACCGCGAAGGTGCCGATGATCGAGACCGGCACCGAGATCAGGGGAATGATCGACGCGCGCCAGGTTTGCAGGAACAGGATGACGACCAGCACCACCAGCGCGATGGCTTCCAGCAGGGTGTGGATCACGGCTTCGATCGAAGCGCGGATGAACCGCGTCGGATCGTAGGCGATGCGATAATCGACGCCCTCCGGCATGTTCTGCTTGATCTGCTTCATGACCGAGTGGACTTCGTCGGCGATCGCGAGCGCGTTGGCGCCGGGTGCCTGGAAGATGCCGATGCCGACCGCGGATTTGTTGTCGATCTGGGAACGCAGCGCATATTCGGACGCGCCAAGCTCGATCCGGGCGACGTCCCGCAGGCGGGTGATTTCGCCGTTCTGCCCGGTCTTGATGACGATATCGCCGAATTCCTGCTCGTCCTTCAGGCGGCCCTGCGCGTTGAGCGGCATCTGCAACGTGACGTCCGCGGAGTTCGGCGCGCCGCCGACGGTGCCGGCCGCGGCCTCGACGTTCTGGGCCTGGATTTCGCGGGTGATGTCACCGGGTGACAGACCGAGCTCGGCGACCTTTTGCGGGTCGAGCCAGACGCGCATCGCGTAATCGCCGGCGCCCCAGATCTGCACCTGGCCGACGCCGCGGATACGGGCGAGGCGGTCCTTCACATTGAGCACGCCGAAGTTGCGCAGGTAGGTGGTGTCGTAGCGGTCGTTCGGCGACAGCAGATGCACCACCAGCGTGATGTTCGGCGAGCTTTTCACCGTGGTGATGCCGAGCTGGCGCGTCACCGCCGGCAGCCGCGACTCCGCCTGCGAGACGCGGTTCTGAACCATCTGCTGCGCAAGGTCCGGATTGGTGCCGAGGCGGAAGGTGACGTTGAGGGTCAGCACGCCGTCGGTGGTCGCCTGGCTGTTCATATAAAGCATGTTCTCGACGCCGTTGATCTGCTCTTCGAGCGGCGTCGCGACCGATTCGATGATGACCTTGGGGTTGGCGCCGGGATAGAGCGCGCGCACCGTCACGATCGGTGGCGCGACCTCCGGATATTCGGAGATCGGCAGCGCGGGCAGCGACAGCAGGCCCGCAAGCAGGATCAGCGCCGACAGCACGCCGGCGAAAATCGGCCGGTCGATAAAAAATCTCGAGATATTCATGACGTCATCTCATTATTGGTTTTGTTGCAGTCGACTGTCTGATGCCGTCATTGCGAGGAGCGTAGCGGCGAAGCAATCCAGCTTTTCTTTTCTCAGCGACGGATTGCTTCGCTTCGCTCGCAATGACGTTGTTGATGGGGAACGCTCTGCGTCAGTTCGCGTCCATCGCAATCACTTCGGGTGCGACAGGCGCGCCGGGGCGAATGCGCTGCATTCCCTTGACCACGATCTGCTCGCCCGGCTTCAGGCCGGCGGTGACCACGCGCAGGCCGTCGATAGCGACGCCGAGCGAGACTTCGCGATACTCGGCCTTGTTCTCCTTGGTCACGACCATCACGTACTTCTTGTTCTGGTCGGTGCCGACGGCGCGCTCGTTGATCATCATGGCGCGTTCGGTCTTGGGCTGGCCCATCTGCAGGCGGACGAACTGTCCGGGTATCAGGCGGCCATCCTTGTTGTCGAAGATGGCGCGGACCCGCACCGTGCCGCTGCGTGCATCGACCTGATTGTCGATCAGCTGCATCTGGCCCTCGAACGGCAGGCCATGGCTGGTCGCGGTGCCCATCTTGACGGGGATGCGGCCGGTCTTCGATGCGGCGTCGTCCTTGCCGAGCGCGTCGAGCGCACGGAGCACGACCTGCTCGTCGGCGCTGAAGCTGGCGTAGATCGGCGAGGTCGACACGATGGTGGTCAGCAGCGGCGACCCCGGACCGGCGGCGATCAGGTTGCCGACGGTGATCTCGCGCTTGCCGACCCGGCCCGTGACGGGCGCGCGGACTTCAGTGTAGCCGAGATTGAGCTGCGCGGTCTTGAGAGTGGCCTGTGCGGCCTTGAGGTTGGCTTCCGCCTCGCGATAGGCGTTGATGCGGTTGTCCTGATCGCGCTGGGAGATGGTCTGCGATCCGGTCAGCTGCTGGCCGCGCTCGTAGTCACTCTTGGTGAAGACGAGACGTGCCTGCGCAGCTGCGACCTGAGCTTCCGCGCGGGCGACTTCCGCGGCGTAGAGCGCCGGATCGATCACGACAAGAACGTCGTCCTTCTGAACCAACGCGCCTTCGCGGAAACGGATTTCCTGGATGGCGCCCGCGACGCGCGAACGGACTTCAACCTGCTCGATGGCTTCGAGGCGCCCGGAGAACTCGTCCCAGATCGCGGTTTCCCGCTCCTTGACGTCCGCGACCGAAACCGGAGTTGCCGGCGGCGGTGCGGCGGCGTCAGCCTTGGCGCGGTTGTTCGAGGTGGTTGAGATCAAGGTTCCTGCGGCCGCCAGAATAGCCAGACCAACGCCGGCTCCAATCAGGCTCGCTCTTTTTGAAAGGCTTTTCATTATGGACCCCACTTTTGCGCTTCGCGCTCCGAGCGCAAATCGCTGCTATTTCAACACGTTGCGGGGGATCGTCGTCTGACGAGAGAATAAAGTTCCGATTTGCCCCGAAGTCGCAGTGTTTTATTGCTGCACTGCAACTGTAACGTTCGGTATAAATGGGACTTGGACTTTCGCCGTCAAGGGACATATCTAACGAAAGGTACAAATTCAGAAAGGTTCTTACTGTGGCCATGGGGCGTCCCCGTGAATTCGATCTCGACCAGGCTCTGGAAAACGCGTTGCACGTGTTTTGGGCGAAGGGATACGAGGGCGCGTCGATGGCGGACCTGACCGAAGCGATGGGTATTACCAAACCGTCGCTCTATGCCGCGTTCGGCAATAAGGAAGAACTTTTCCGCAAAGCGTTCGATTCCTATGTCGACGGTCCGGCCGGTTACACCAAGCGGGCGTTGCTGTTGCCGACCGCACGCGCCGTTGTCGAGAACCTCCTCTACAGCGAAGTGGACGCGGTGACCGATCCGGAATGCCCTGCAGGCTGTCTCTCAATCAACGGCGCATTGACGGGCGGCGATGCGGCTGAATCAATCAAGCAGGAACTGCGGGTGCGCCGCAGCCAGTTCGAGAGCGATCTGCGCGCGCGATTCGAGCGCGCGAAATCCGAAGGCGATCTCCCCGACGCGGCGGACCCCGCGGCGCTGGCGCGCTACATCGCGACGATTTCGCAGGGGCTTGCGGTGCAGGCCGTCGGGGGAGCCAAGCGCGACGAACTCAAGAAGATCGTCGAGATGGTTCTGATGACCTGGCCTCCGGTCGCGGCCTAGCCTCTCGCAGAGTCGCAGGCCTTTGCCGCGGCGAGAATCCGCTGTGCCCGCAGGCGAACCGGTGCATCGACCATCATCCCGTCGACGGAGACCGCGCCATCTCCGGAGTTCGCGATCCTTGTCGCCCAGTCGATGTCTTTTTGCGGCGGCCGGAATCCAGCCAGCGTCGGCGCGATCTGCTTGGGATGAATGCAGAGCTTGCCGCCGAAACCCATCGACGCGGCATAGCGCGCGTCATCTTCCACCAGCGCGGGATCGTCGAACGACGGCGTCACGCCTTCGAGCGGTGGCAGCAGTTCAGCCAGCCTTGATGCGAGTACGATCTCTGCGCGGGCCATCAGCAGCGCATCGCGCTCCATGCTGCAACCGACATCGGCGCTGAAATCGATATAGCCGAATGCGAGCCGGTCGGAATGCGCGGCGACCTCGCGGACGCCCGCGACACCATGCGCCGATTCGATCAGCGATATAACCGGCAGGTCGCCGAGCACCGCGCGCACGCTTTCGAGGTGTCCGGCGGTTTCCGCTTTCGGCAGCATGATCCCGGCAATGCCGAGTCCCTTCATCGCCACCACGTCCGCCTCGTGCCAGCGCGTTCCGAATGCGTTGACGCGGACGATGGAATTGGGCGGCAGGGATGCACCAGCCAGGGTCGCGCGCGCGGCGTCCTTCTCGTTTGCCGCTACGGCATCCTCAAGATCTATGATGACGCCGTCCGCGCCGGACGCCGCCGCCTTGAAATAGCGGTCGGGACGGGTGGCTGGAACGAACAGGGGCGCAAGAAAACCGATGCGCGCGAGGGCGGATGTCATTGCATCTCCGGCAGGCTGATGCGCGGCGCGGAGCGGAGCGCACCTGCACATGATAGCCCCGTTTTAAGCTTGGATGGGATACGGAGGCAACCGCGTCGCGCGGATATCCGCGTGCGCGATGGTTTCGGCGATGTTGCGGGCATGTCGTGCGAGATCCGGCGCGCCCATGAGTTCGCCGAATGTGCCGCGCGCCAGCGGGCCTGCGACGTACAGGTTTTCGGCGCTTTGTCCATTCCGGCCGATAGCGCGGCCTTGCAGAGCGACATCGATGCCGAGGCCGAGGGGATCAGGGCGGGCGAGGCCGTCGCTGCCGATCTGTCCGAGCAGCGGATTGCTCTCGAACACCGTGTCATGGGCGGGGCCGGTTGCGATCACGATGGCGTCGAACGATACCGGTTCCCATGTCCGGCTGCGCCGCGCGCGCAGTTCGACAGACAGCTCCGTGTCGTCTTGCGATGTGCCAGCGCGGACCGACGCCGCGCGGATCGCAAGTGTGCCGTCAGTGATCCGGCCCACGATCACATCGTCGACCTGAGGAGCGATGCGGAACCGATAGGTGTCCCAGAACGGACGCAAGTGCCGGATCAGCCTGGCGCGTTCGTGCAGCGATAGTGCGCGCCAGATATCAAAGCCCTGCAGCCGCAACTGATCGAGCACCGGATGCCACGATTGTCCTTCGCGCGCGGCTTCCGCGATGGCGCGCCTGATACAGCGCAGCAGCGAAAGTGTGGTGCGTGAGGGATTGCTGACAAAATCGCCAACGGGATCGCCGAATTGCGCGGCATGGGTTTGCGAGCGCAGACCGCGCCGCGAGATCGCGGTGATCTTGCCGCGATGACCCTGACGGTCGAGTGAGGCGACGATATCGGCCATGGTTAGTCCGGTGCCGACAATCAGCACGCGATCGTTCGGCGCGATGCTGCGCAGCGCGTCCGTCTGCCACGGGTTGGTGACAAATCGCGGATGATGGCGCAGCGACGCGATTGATGACGGTACTTGCGGCGGCGTGTGGCACACGGCCAGCACCACGGCATCGGCGTGAATGTCCTCGCCGTTCTCGCACGGTACGCGGTAGCCACTCTCAAGTTGAACGACGGCGCGGGCTTTTGTCTTGTGGTGCGCGACCGCTTCGCCGAGTTCGCGGACATGGGCGTTGACATAATCGCCAAAGGCCGCGCGTGTCGGGAACAGGTGCACATCGGCGATTACTGACTTGGGGTCGCGCGCGGGATATCCCGATGCAATCAGCCATTGCTCGAAATGGCCTTCCTCGTCGAAGTCGAGGTTCATTTTCAGCGCCGGCACATTGATCCGGTGCGCCGGATCGCTGCTGTCGTAGGCGAGGCCGCGGCCGATCTCATCGCGCGGCTCGATGATAATGATGTCGTGGCGGTGGGGCGCGGTGCGGTGCAGATGCCACGCCAGCACAGCGCCGGAAAACCCGCCGCCGATAATGACGACACGCGGCTTCTCGCCGGTGGATGACGGGGCGCGCTGGATCATACCCGCATCAAGACCGAATGATGCGTCCGGCGTCCAGAGCCTGAAAGCATCGCTGCCCGTCATTTTCGATGCCCATGCGTTGCATTCGGGGGACCGCTCGCCGTATTGTGCGCCATCCTGTATATGACCATGATCGGAGCGGAAACGGTTTCCGTTTTTCCGGATCGTGCTCGAATAATTCGCCCCCAGATGGAGCAGACGTGGCAGCAATTTCCATGCGTATCGGAACGCGCAAAAGTACCATGGCGCTTGCGCAGACCGAGGAAATCGCACGCCAGCTTACCGCTGCTGCGCGGGATCTGAACGTCGAGATCGTCAAGTTCGAGACGCGCGGCGATCAGGATCAGACCGGTTTGCTGCTGCCGCACGGAGGCAAGGGCGGCGCATTCGTCGCCGAAATTCGCGAGGCCGTGATCGCCGGAAAGCTGCACGCGGCGATGCATTCGCTCAAGGACATGCCGGGCAACGAGGATACGCCGGGCCTTGTGATCGGCGCGACGCTGTCGCGCGATCCGCCGACCGATGCGCTGGTGCTGCGCGCGGGCGTCACGTTCGACGATCTGAAGCGTACCAAAGGCAAGGGCTTCAAGATCGGCACCAATGCCGTGCGGCGTGCCGCATACGCGCGGCGGCTGTTTCCCGAGATCGAAGTGATTCATTTCCGTGGCGCGGCCGATACGCGGGTGCGAAAGCTCGACAACGGCGAAATGCAAAAGCTCGCCGGCGGCGGCGAGGTCGGCCCGGCCGATGCGCTGATCATGGCGCGGTCCGGACTGGAGCGTGTCGGGCTTTCCGGTCGCATTGCCCATGAGTTCACAGCGCTGGAGATGCTTCCGGCTGCGGGGCAGGGCATTGTCGCGGTGGAATGTGCCGCGAATGATTGGCGGTCGCGGCAGTATCTCGCGCTGATCGATGATCCCGCCGCGCATCTGTGCGCCGACGCCGAGCGCGAAGTGCTCTGGGTGCTGAACGGCCATTGCAATTCACCGATCGCCGGATTCTCTACGATCGATGGCCGCGAGATGTCGCTGACCGCGTCGGTGCTCGATCTTGAAGGCGATCAGTTGTTGGAGGCGACGCGCACCGGACCCGCCGACAAGCCGCGCGAGCTTGGCCGCGCGGTGGCGTTCGATCTGCTGGCGAAAGGCGCAGCAGCGATCATCGAACGGTCGCGGCCGGCTTAGCCCTGATACCCTCGCACGCGCTTCAGCATCTGCTCCACATGAGCGATGGGCGTTTCCGGCTGGATGCCGTGGCCGAGATTGAAGATGTATCGGCCCCCAGCGTAGTTCGCCAGCGCATCATCGACGGCGCGATCCAATGCTGCGCCGCCGGCGATCAAGGCCAGCGGATCGAGGTTGCCCTGGACGGCGACATGGTTCTGCACGCGCTCGCGGATCAGTGACGGGTCCGCCGCCCAGTCGATGCTGACGCCGTCGACGCCCGTGCGTCCGACATACAGCGGCAACTGTGCGCCCGCGCCGCGCGGGAATCCGATGATCTTCGCGCGCGGTGCTTTTGCGCGCACGCCTTCGACAATGCGCCGCGTCGGCTCGACCGACCAGCGCTGGAACTCGTGTGGCGGCAGCACGCCTGCCCATGTGTCGAAGATCTGCAGCGCATCGGCGCCCGCCTTGAGCTGTCCCAGCAGATACTGAATTGAATTTTCCACCAGTACGTCGATGATTTTCGCAAAGGCATCGGGCTCGCGGTAGGCGAGCATCCGCGCGGGTGCCTGATCCGGCGTGCCTTGCCCGGCGACCATGTAAGTCGCGACCGTCCACGGCGCGCCGCAGAAACCGATCAGCGCGATTTTTGGATCGAGTTCGGCGCGAACCCGGCGCAGCGCCTCAAAGACGGGCTCGAGTTTGGTGAAGTCAGCAGCCGTCGCCAGCGTGTTGATCTTTTCCGGTGTGTCGAGCGGGTCGAGGCGAGGTCCTTCGCCCGCCTCGAAGCGTACGGACCGTCCGAGGGCGTGCGGGATCACCAGAATATCGGAAAAGATGATCGCCGCATCGAAGCCGAACCGTCGGATTGGCTGCAGCGTCACCTCGGCGGCCCACTCCGGATTGAAGCAGAGGTCGAGAAAGCTGCCGGCCTTGGCACGCAATTCCCGGTATTCGGGCAGATAACGGCCAGCCTGCCGCATCATCCATACCGGCGGCACGCTCTGACGGCTTCCGGCGAGAACTTCGAGAAAAGGCTTAGTGGGCTGCGGCTGGCTCAAGCGGAAATTCCGTTGCGGGATAATGGAGTTATCGCCGCCCTGATACACGCTGCTTCGGGGTTTGGCCACCAGTGGCCGCTGAAATGATACGAATGTCAGAACCGGATCGCAGGTTGACGCTATGGTTCATCCTGATACGTTCCATTTCGGAACGGATGGCATGGCAGCCTTGCCCGGCCAAACCATTGTCGGGCCGCGAGCAGTTGCGCTAACGGTGTAAACCGATCAGCCCGCTTGCGGAAGCGCCGCAACGAACTTCGATTGAAGACACCAGGAGAGGGAACACATGAAAACGGCAATTACGGAACTGTTCGGCATTCAGCACCCGATCATCCAGGGCGGCATGCACTATGTCGGCTTCGCGGAGCTTGCGTCGGCCGTGTCGAACGCAGGCGGTCTCGGCATCATCACCGGCCTGACCCAGAAGACGCCGGAGCTTCTGGCCAAGGAAATCGCCAAGTGCAAAGACATGACCGACAAGCCGTTCGGCGTGAACCTGACCTTCCTGCCGACGTTTTCGGCCCCTCCGTATCCCGAATATATCGCGGCCATCAAGGAAGCCGGTATCAAGGCGGTTGAGACCGCCGGTCGCAGCCCCGAGCAGTACATGCCCGCGCTGAAGGCCGCCGGCATCAAGGTGATTCACAAGTGCACTTCGGTTCGTCACTCCCTTAAGGCTGAGGCCATCGGCTGCGACGCTGTCAGCGTCGATGGTTTCGAATGTGGCGGTCATCCGGGCGAAGACGACATGCCGAACATGATCCTGCTGCCGCGCGCGGAAGAAGAGCTGACAATTCCGTTCGTCGCCTCTGGCGGCATGGCCGATGCGCGCAGCCTGGTTGCTGCGCTCGCGATGGGCGCGCAGGGCATGAACATGGGCACCCGCTTCATCGCCACCAAGGAAGCGCCGGTGCATGACAACGTGAAGCAGGCGCTGCTCAAGGCGACCGAATTCGACACCCGGCTCGTGATGCGCAACCTGCGCAACACCGAGCGCGTTCTCACCAACAAGGGCGTCGAAAAGCTGATCCAGATCGAGCAGGAAAAGGGCAAGAGCATCAAGATCGAGGATATTCTCGAGGAAGTCGCGGGCGTTTATCCGAAGGTCATGATCGACGGCAACATGGACGCCGGTGCATGGAGCTGCGGCATGATGGTCGGCCTGATCCACGACATCCCGACGGTCAAGGAACTGATCGATCGCATCATGGCGGATGCCGAATACCTCATCCGCAAGCGCCTCGCCGGATTCCTCGATGGCAATTACGTTGCCGCCACGCCGCGCAAGAAGGTGGCCTGATTTCAGGAGTCATTCCGGGGCACCCGCTTTCGGGCGAGCCCGGAATCCAAAATCGGCCTTGATGAAGTTAACTGGATTCCGGATCAGCCCGCTGCGCGGGCTGTCCGGAATGACAGTCAAATCAGCCCATACGCCTCGCGCATCTCGTCGATGGCCTGAAGCTTGGTGTGAAACACCGACCAGTCGTCATTGTCAGCGATCGGCTTCCAGATCGCTTCGACTTCTTCGATCAGCATCGAACATGCGGCCGTCTTGCTGAAGTACGGGTGGCTTAGGTCAACGCCTTCGCGCGGAACGAAGTCTTTCAATGCGTTGCGGACGGCAGCGAACGCCGTATTTACATAGTGATCCTTCGACGGGCTATTCGCCGCGCGCTCGGCGCTCGCAAGGCCGCCAAACCAGTCGAAGAAGGTCTGCTCGAATGGTGCTTTCGTCTCCGACAGGAATATCCAGAGTGCGCGCACCAGTTCATTGTCGCTCACGGCATCGCGCGGCTGGACGCCGAGCCGTCTTAGCATCGCATCGGTGAACTCCTTGCGAATGGCGGGCTCGAAAACGCCCAGAGGCTTTTCGAGGCTGGGCTGATCCGCAAGGCCGAGCAGACATTCCGCCAGCCGCGTGACGTTCCAGAACAGTGCATCAGGTTGTCGGCCATAGGCGTAGAGCCCGGTCTCGTCGAAATACGCGGCGGTGAAGCCCGGCTCCAGCACGGGAACAAACCGCCACGGGCCGTAATCGAAGCTCTCGCCGGTGACATTGATGTTGTCGGTGTTGAGCACGCCGTGGACAAATCCGGCGGCCATCCATTGCGCGCCGACCCGCGCGACGCGGTGGCAGACCTCTTCGAGAAATGAGATGGCGCGCGCCGCTACATCGTCGCGCCACACCGCGGGCATGTACGTCCTGATCGTGTAGTCGAGTAGTTTCTGGATATTTTCTGTGCTGCGGAGAAACGCCTGGCGCTGGAACGAGCCGATCCGGATATGCGAGTGGCTCAGCCGCACCATCACGGAGGATCGCGTCGGCGATGGCTCGTCGCCGCGCACCAGCGCCTCGCCGGTCTCGATCAGGCTGAAGGTTTTCGAGGTATCGACGCCGAGCGCTTCCAGCATCGCGGTCGCCAGCACCTCGCGCACGCCGCCCTTGAGGGTTAGCCGTCCGTCGGCAGTGCGCGACCACGGCGTCTTGCCGCTGCCCTTGGTGGCGAGATCGAGCAGGCGGCCCTTGTCGTCGTACAGTTGCGCGAACAGGAAGCCGCGTCCGTCGCCAAGCTCCGGATTATAGGTGCGAAACTGATGGCCATGGTAGCGCAGCGCCAGCGGCTCCTTGAAGTTTTCGGCCAAGGGCTGAAACCGACCGAAATGCGCGATCCATTCCTCGTCGCTGAGCGTATCGAGCCCGACACTCTTCGCGGCGCGTTGATTGCGATAACGCAGGATGTGATTGGGGAAGGCGGCCGCCGCGACCACATCGTAGAACTCGGGACCAAGCGCGGCGTGGCTGGTCGAGGCGCGGTATTGAGGTGAGACAGGCATTCAGGACTCGGGTAATTTATGCGGCGGGTGAGTGGAGCATAACGGACCACGCAGCGTTCGGGTTCAAAAAGAAAGTCGAACATGACCGACCGGCAGCAGAAAGAGCCGCGCGCCAGCAAGGAGCTCTCCCGTCACATTCTGCCTACTTCCGCGACGATGATCGGCGTTTGCGTGACGCTGGTCGGCCTCGTCAAGGTGGTGGAAAGCAGAAGCGGACCGAGCCATGTCGACGAGTATGCCGCGCTCGCCGCGATTCTGTTTCTCGTCAGCGCGGCGGCGTCCTATCTGTCCATCCGCTATGCGGGTCAGAGCCGCGCAAGCGAGCGTTATGAGCGCATCGCAGACGTTCTGTTTCTGGTCGGCCTGCTCGGCATCACCGTTATCGCAGTGTTGTTCGCCTACGAAGCGGTCTGAGGACGAACGGCTAGAACGGAAGATGACCGGTCTTGAACCAGGTCATAGCGAGGAATCCGATCACCAGTCCGACGATGACGCCGAGCGCGACTTTCATGGCACAAACCTTCCGTTGATTGCGTGTTGCGAGAAGGCTTGCGCCATCGTCTCGCGTTAGTGAATCTCCGCGGCTTTGGCCAGCGCTTCCTTGAGCTTCTCCACGGTGAAACCGGGATCGCGGGCGATGCCGAGGATCGGCTCCTCGCGGCGTTCACACAGCCGCGCGGCATCGGGGAGTTTCGCTGCGACATTGGCCGGAATCACGACCGCACCATGACGGTCTGCATGAATGAGATCGTCCGAACTCACCGTCATGCCAGCGACGGACACTGTTTCACCGAAGCCCGCGAGATGAACGAACGCATGCGACGGGCCGATGCTGCCGGCCAGCGCCTGGAATCCCGGCGCCCACGCCGGTATATCGCGGATCGATCCGTCGGTGACGACGCCGAGGCAGCCGAGCGCCTTGTGGACCGAGCTGTTGACCTCGCCCCAGAAGGCGCCGAAGCCGATGTTCGCGCCGTCGAGATCCTGAATGATGCTGATGCGCGGGCCATGACCCGTCCCGCAATATTCGTAATAGGCGACGCGCTGGGCGCGCTGATCCGCCGCCGACAGGCTCGATGGCGAGGTGGCGCGGATTGTTGCGGTGCGGGCATAGCCGACCATCGGCGGCAGGTCCGGGAACGGGCAGACCAGTGGCTTTGTCGTGTACCCGATCAGGCGGCGTTCCGGCGCGACCACTTCCAGCGCGTTGCAGATGGTTGGTGTGTCCCAGCGCGCCAGTGTTTCGAGCAGGGATGCGGGGTGGGGCGCGGACTGGGTCACGGGTTGATCTCCTGTTGTTGATGTTTGAGGCCGGCTGGAGCGCGGCGCGGGGAGTGTGCCTTTGCAGCGTCGCGGCGGCAAGAGCGAGCTTCGGCTTCTTCCCGGCTTGCGGGAAGAGGTCAAACGAGGCGATGATGGACGCTCGCGCCGAACGAAAACCAACAAACATCAGGGGATGAAATGGCGACCAACAAGAAGAAACTGCTGATCGTGGAGACCATGTCGCCGGGCGGCTGGGCCCTGTTCCGAGAGCGCAGCGACATCGAGGCCATCGAGTTTCCCAACACGATTTCCGCGCCGGATTTCAACGAAATGCTGCGGCAGCATGCGCCGGTGAATGGCGTGGCGCTCGGCGGCACCGGTTTCGGCGCCAACGAGATCGCGTCTTCCGGGGAGATGATGGTGGTGGCGCGGATCGGCGTCGGCTACGACGCGGTGGACGTGAAAGCCCTGAGCGGCAAGAAAATTCCCCTGATGACCACCGGCATCGCAAACTCACCGTCGGTCGCCGAATGCGCGCTGTTCATGATGCTGTGGCTGGCGAAGCGTTCCACCGAACTCGACCACATCGTCAAGAGCGGCAACTGGACCAAGCGCCTCGGCGCGATCCCGTATGACCTGCTCGGCAAGACCGCGCTGGTGGTCGGCTTCGGCCGCATCGGGACGCGGACGGTCAAACGGCTGGTGGCGATGGAGATGAACGTCCTGGTCTACGACCCGTTCAAGTCCGCGGCCGAAGTCGAGGCGGCTGGCGCGGAATATGTGACCGATCTCGACACGGCGCTGCCGCGCGCCGATTTTGTCTCGATCCACTGTCCGAAATCGCCGGAAACCGTCAATATGTTCGGCGCGGCGCAGTTGCAGTGGATGAAGCCGACGGCCTATCTCATCAACACTGCGCGCGGCGGCATCGTGGATGAGGACGCGCTTCATGCGGCGCTCACCTCGGGCAAGATCGCAGGCGCAGGCATTGACGTGTTCGCGCAGGAGCCGCCGCGACCGGATCATCCGCTGTTCAAGCTCGACAACGTCATCACCGCGCCGCATCTGGCGGGCGTGACCCGCGAGGCGCTCGATCGCATGGGCCTGCAAACCGCGAAGAACATTCTCAGCGCGCTCGACGGCAAACCGATCCGCGAGAATGTCATCAATCAGGATGTGCTGAGCTAGGGAATTGATCGCTTCCAGCGGTTCATCGGTTTCCGGGTGGCTTGATATTCCGTGGTTCGTCATTGCGAGTTGCGCTAGCGACGAAGCAATCCATTCTTCTTACGGTGGATTGCTTCGCTTCGCTCGCAATGACGGAAAGGGATGAGCCTATGCCGCTGCAAAACCGCGTGTCGCCGTTCGGCGAGATCGTTGCGACCGCGCATCGCGGCCGCTTCACCGGCAATCGCGGCATCATTCACGATCCGGCGACGAAGACGCTACTGAACCGGCGCTGGTCGTCAAAGGCATGGATCACCTGCGTCTGCGAATTTCGCGGACGCCGGCGCAAGGTGATGGACGGGAGAAGCTGGACCGAGCTGTTCTTCCTCGATGAGGCGACCTCGTTCGCCGCGGGGCATAGGCCTTGCTTCTATTGCCGCCGGGATGATGCGACGGCGTTTCGCGACGCGTGGGCCAAGGGCAATGGCCGCGCAAAGCCATATGCGACCGACATGGACGCCGTGCTTCATGGCGAGCGGCTCGATGGCCGCGAGAAGCGGCTGCACCCGCTGTACACCGCAGCGCTCCAGTTGCCGAATGGAGTAATGGTGACCAGAGGCGGCGAGAGTTATCTGATCGCAAACGGTGAAGCGTGGCACTGGTCGTTCGCGGGTTACAGCCGCGCATCGACAAGTCTCGCCGATGCAAGGCTCGTAACGCCACCGTCGATCGTCAATGCATTGCGCGAAGGCTATCCGGTGCAGATCGGGCTTTAGGCCGGTTTCGCAATCCGGTCCATGCGGCCCGCAACGGCGCGGACCTTGCCGGGCGAAGCAAGCCAGATCGAGGCGGCGGACAGTGCGCTGACCGCTATGCCGATGATGAAGGCCAGCGTGTAGTCTCCGTAGATGTCGTGCAGGATTCCGGTCACCCATGGGCCTGCGGCGCCGCCGGCCAGTGCGGTGAAACCGATGGTGCCGAAGATCGTGCCAAAGTGTTTGCCCTGGAAGATTTCGGCCACTACCGCGCCCATGATCGAGGTGAAGCCGTAGCCGAGGAAACCCTGCACAACGACCATGATGTAAACCAGCAGCAGTGTCGGTGTGAATTGCAACGCAATCAGCGCCGCGAAACAGATCGCGAATCCCAGTGAGGAAATCGTCCAGATCCATTCGCGGCCGATGCGGTCGGAGAGATAGCCGAGCGCGATCTGTCCCGGAATGCCGATCAGGCTGACCATGCCCAGCGCCCATGCCGCCGAGCTCGACGTGAATCCGATTTCGACGAGATACTTGGTCTGATGCACCTGCACGGCGTACCAGACATAGAGGCCGCAGAAGTAACCGAGCGAGATCCACCAGAACCGCGCGGTACGAACGGCGAGACCGAGCGTCCAGTCGGTCGCTGCCCATGCCGGATCGACGATATTCGAGGGCGGTACGACGGTCGTGGCGGTCGGCGCTGCATCTCCATCCGGCAGCAGTCCGATGTCTTCCGGACGCTTGCGCAGCAGCAGGTTGAGCGGAATCAGCGCAACGAGCACGAGAATGCCCATCGCCCAGCTCGCGGCACGCCAGCCGCTTCTGTCGATCAGAAACTGCACCCACGGCAGAATGATAATAGAGCCGATGCCGACGCCGGCGAAGGCGAGGCCGACCGCGAGCCCGCGGCGTCTGACGAACCAGTTCGGCAGGAACAGCGACTGGCCTGAATAGCCCAGACAAATGCTGCCTGCGCCGACAAGACAGCCGATGGTGACGTAAAGATGCCAAGGCTGTGTCGTCAGCGGCGCGAGCAGGAGGCCAGCGCCCATCAACAGAATGCCGAGCTCCATCACCGTGCGCGGGCCGGAGCGGTCCATCAGCTTGCCCATCAGCGGGCTGAGCAGCGCCGAGACCAGAAAGCCGACGGAGAATGCACCTGCGGTGACGCCGCGATCCCAGCCGAACTCATCGACGATCGGCGAGAAGAACAGCGAGAACGAGGTGCGGGCATTCACGCCGATGCCCATGGTGATGAAGGTTACGGCGACAATGATCCAGCCGTAATAGAAGGGCAGGCGGCGCATGCGGGACTTCCGGGCAACAGGCGAGTGAGTGGCATTGAAGTATGGGCGGAGAACGGCAGCGCGTCATGACGCGCTGCAACGCAATCCGCAGGTGCATCATGCATGGCTGACGGCAGTGCTTAAATTACCTTTGAGGTAAGTGGAGAAAGCTTTTCAGCCTTCGCCGTCAGCCAGCTCCACCGCCCACAACGCAAACGCGTAAACAATCGCGATCTCGTCCAGCCGGTTGAAGCGGCCGGACGCGCCGCCGTGACCTGCGCCCATGTTGGTGCGCAACAGCACTGGCCCGCCGCCCGTCATCACGGGGCGGAGCCGTGCGATCCATTTCGCCGGCTCCCAGTAAGTGACGCGCGGGTCGGCGAGGCCGCCCATCGCCAGAATCGCGGGGTACTCTTTCGCCGCGACGTTGTCATACGGCGAGTACGACAGGATGGTCTTGAAATCGGCCGCACTTTCGATCGGGTTGCCCCACTCCGGCCATTCCGGCGGCGTCAACGGCAGGGTGTCGTCGAGCATGGTGTTCAGCACATCGACGAACGGCACCTCGGCGACAATGCCCGCGAACAACTCGCCCGAGCGGTTCGCGACCGCGCCCATCAGCATGCCGCCGGCGCTGCCGCCGTGGCCGACGATCTTTTTCGCCGAGGTGTATTTCGCGTCGATCAGCGCGCGGGCTGCGGCAGCGAAATCGTCGAAGGTGTTGGTCTTCTTTTCCCGCTTGCCGTCGAGATACCAACCCCAGCCCTTGTCCGAGCCGCCGCGGATATGCGCGATGGCATAGACGAAGCCGCGATCGACCAGCGACAGCCGGTTGGCGGAGAACGATGCCGGCATCGAACTGCCGTAGGAGCCGTAGCCGTACAGCAGCAGCGGCGCGCTGCCGTCGCGCTTGAGATCCTTGCGATGGACGATGGATACCGGAACCTGCGCGCCGTCATGGGAGGTCGCCATGATGCGGGTGGTGACGTAGTCGGCAGGGTTGTGGCCGGAGGGAATTTCCTGGCGCTTGCGCAGGGTGCGCGCGCGGCTGGCCATATCGTAGTCGAACACTTCCGACGGCGTGGTCATCGACGAATAGGAAAACCGGATCTGCGTGGTGTCGAACTCGTAGCCGCCGATGGTGCCGAGCGAATAGGCCGCCTCGTCGAAGGCGATGGCATGTTCCTGCAAGGTCGCAAGATCCCGGATGACGATGGAGGGCAGCGCATTGGTTCGCTCCATCCGCACCAGATGGCCGGAATAAAGTTCGATGTCGATGATGTAGGTGCCGGGCCGATGCGGGATCAGGTCGCGCCAGTTCTTGCGCGCGGGCGATGCCAGCGGCGCGGTGACAATCTTGAAGTCGATGGCCTCGTCCGCATTGGTCAGGATGAAAAGCTGATCGCCGCGGTCGGCAATCGAATACTGCACGCCTTCTTCGCGCTTCGCGATCAGGCGCGGCGGGGCCTCGGGTGCGCTCAGATCGATCAGGCGCTGTTCGGACGTTTCATGATCGCCACCCGCGATCACGCAAAAGCGTCCGCTGGCGCTTTCATGAATATGCGTGAACCAGCCGGAGTCCTGTTCCTCGTAGACCAGCGCGTCATCCGACTGCGCGGTGCCGAGAATGTGGCGATAGACCTGCATCGGACGGTGGTTGTCGTCCAGCTTCACGTAAAAGAATGATTTCGAATCTGCCGCCCAGACGATGCCGCCATCGGTCTCCTCGAGAATATCGGCAGAATCCTTGCCGCTCTCCCAGTCGCGCACGCGAATGGTGAAATATTCCGAGCCGCGAACGTCCGCGCTCCACGCCTCCAGCCTGTGATCGGGTGAGTGACGCGCGCCGCCGAACCGGAAGTACTCGGTCTGCTTCGCCAGTTTATCGCCGTCGATGATGAAACGGGCCTCGCCGCTGCCGTCGCGCGCTGTTCGTCCGATCTGCTCGTGCTGGCCGCCCTCATTATACTTCTGGAAATAGGCGAACGGTCCGTCCGGCGAGGGGACGCTGGAATCGTCTTCCTTGATGCGGCCGCGCATTTCCGCGACCAGCTTCTTCTGCAACGGCTCGGTGTGGCCCAGCACCGTATCGGCATAAGCGTTTTCGGCTTCGAGATAGGCGCGGATGTCCGGCTTGAGCACCGACGGATCGCGCAGGACTTCCTGCCAGTTGTCGTCCTTCAGCCACGCATAGTCGTCGGTCACGGTGACGCCGTGATGCGTGAGGCTGTGGGGGCGGCGCGGCGCGACGGGAGGAGTGGCAACTTTTGAAGTCATGCGGTGCGGGCTTTCAATCGACGGAAAATTCCGGGTCGTCACCGCGAAAGCGGGGACCCATACTCCCTGTCGCGAGACATTACGTGGGATGTATGACGTACCTTACTGTCAGGCTAGGGCATATCTCCCGCTTTCGCGGGGGCTAGCCGCCGACCTTCGGCTCCGTCGCAACGCCAGCGAGCGAGAGAACCGTATGCAGCAGCACGTTTGCGCCTGCGGTGCAGTCGGCCTGCGTCGCATCCTCCAGTTCGTTGTGGCTGACACCGTCCTTGCAGGGCACGAAGATCATCGCTGCCGGAACCACGGCTGCGAGGTTGCAGGCGTCATGTCCCGCGCCGGACGTGATGCGGCGGTGGCTGTAGCCCATTTCTTTGGTCGCGGTTTCGACAGCATCGACCAGTTTTGTGTCGAACACCGTCGGCTCCTTGCGCCAGATCTGCTCGATCGTGATCTTGACGTTGCGGCGTGCGATGATTTCTGCGACCGCGCGTTGCAGCGCGTCGTGCAACTTGTCCAGCGTGGCCGACTCTGAACTCCGAATATCCACGGTGAAGGTGAGGTCGCCGGGAATGACATTGCGCGAGGGATTGTCGATCCTGATTTCGCCGACGGTGCCGACCGCATTCGGCCCGTGATCGCGCGCGATCCTTTCCACCGCAAGCACGACTTCGGAGAACGCTGCCAGCGCATCCTTGCGCAGCGGCATCGGGGTGGTCCCTGCGTGGCTGGCGAAACCCGCGATCGTGCCGTCATACCACATGATGCCCTGGCCGCGATCGACCACGCCGATGGTCTTGTTCTCGGCCTCGAGCAACGGGCCCTGTTCGATGTGCAGTTCGACGAACGCGCTGAACTTCTGCTGTCCGACTGCGTCCGTACCGCGATAGCCGATGGTGTCGAGCGCTTGCGCAACGGTAATGCCATCGGCGTCCTTGCGGCCCAGGATGTCGTCGGTGGTGTAGTCGCCGGCGTAAGCCGCGGACGCCATCATCGCCGGCGCGTAGCGCGAGCCTTCTTCGTTGGTCCAGTTGCACACGCAGACGGGATACTCGGTTTCGATGCCAGCGTCGTTCATGGCGCGGACGACTTCGAGCGCGGCGAGGGTGCCGAGAATACCGTCGTACTTGCCACCGGTCGGCTGGGTGTCGAGATGGGAGCCGATGCCGATCGGCGGCTTCGACATGTCGCGGCCGGGCCGGATCGCGAACATGGTGCCCAGCGCATCGACGCTCACCTCGCAGCCCGCGGCTTCGCAGGCGGTGCGGAACCAGTCGCGCACCTGCTTGTCCTCGGGCCCGAGCGTCAGCCGCTTGACGCCGCCCTTCGGCGTTGCGCCGAATTTCGCGGTTTCGTGAATGTCGCCCCAGAGGCGCGCGGAATCGATCTGAAGATTGGATCTGGCTTTTGTCATGATGGATCGATACCGCAGGTTGGCGCCGGAAACATCTCCGGAAAAGGAGGGTCAGGTGTGCCGATGGACGTGCTTTTTGCGCGCGCCCGAAGGCTTGGCCCCGGCTTCGGTCGGGATCATCACCACGCGGCCGTAGCGCACGCCGCGCTCCGCGATGACGTGGTCCGCCAGATGCTGCACGTCCGCCGTCCGGCCCTTCAGCGCGGTGATCTCCATGCAGTTGTCGTTGTCGAGATGCACATGGAGCGTCGCCAGCGACAGGTCGTGGTGGTCGTGAAAATTGTTGACAAGGCGGCTGGAAAGATCGCGCGCCGCGTGGTCGTAGACATAAACCAGCGCGGCGACGCAATCGCCACCGCTTTTTCCGGCATCCTGCGCCGCCTGCTGCATGCCGGCGCGGGCGAAATCCCGGATCGCCTCCGAGCGGTTCTGGTAGCCGTGCTCCTCGATCATGCGATCCAGTTCGGCCATGAGATCGTCGTCGAGGGTGATGGTCACGCGCTGCATTGAGAGGGCTCCGTTCCGGCCGCGGCTGATGGTTCCCTGAGCATAACCGATCCATCCGGACTGTTGGGCTGATGATGCGCTCAAAACCGGCAGATTTCCCGATGGGCAGGGCTTGTTCATTCACAACTTGCCGTTTCGCAGGGCGAACGCAAGGCTGCCGTGAGACAGGATATTTTGGGACCTAATGACGCATCTGCCGGATGCGTCGCAATAACTGCGTCCCGCACGCGTCTCCTTGCTTTTCTTTCGCGCCGATTTCGGGGATCATCGCCGCATAAACAAAACAACACGGGCTCGGACATCGTCATGAGCCGCCAAGGGGAGGGACGTTCAATGGCTTATCGAGCCGGATTCAAAACCGTTTTCGCTGCGGCCGCGCTGGCTGCGTTGTCCAGTGTCGCAGGGGCTCAGGATTATCCGACCAAACCGATCACGCTGATCGTGCCGTGGCCCGCAGGCGGTTCGACCGATATCTCGATGCGCGCGATTGCTGAAAGCGCGTCGAAGGTTCTCGGCCAGCCGATCGTCGTGGACAACAAGGCGGGCGGCGGCGGCACCGTCGGGCCGGCAACCATGGCGGCGACGGCGAAGCCCGACGGCTACACGATTTCGCAGATACCGATCACGGTGTTTCGTCTGCCGCTGATGCAGGACGTGTCGTGGAACGCGGACAAGGACTTCACCTACATCGTTCATCTGACCGGCTACACTTTCGGCGTGACCACCAACGCAGAGTCGCAGTTCAAGACCTGGAAGGATGTGGTCGATTTCGCCAAGGCCAATCCCGGCAAGGTGACCTACGCAACGCCGGGCGCGGGAACCTCGCTGCACATCGGCATGGAGCAGATCGCGGGCAAAGCCGGCATCAAGCTGACACAGGTGCCGTTCAAGGGCGGTGCGGAAACTAACGCTGCCGTGCTTGGAAACCACACCATGCTTCAAGCGGATTCGACCGGCTGGCGTCCGCTGGTCGATGCCGGCAAGCTGCGCCTGCTGATGGTCTGGACCTCGAAGCGCTCGCCGAACTTCCCCGACGTGCCGACCCTCAACGAACTCGGCTATTCGATGGTGTATGACTCGCCGTTTGGCATCGCCGGCCCGAAAGGCATGGACCCCAAGATCGTTGCCAAACTTCACGACGCCTTCAAGAAGGCGATCGATGACCCGGCAGTGATCGCGACGCTGGCGAAGTTCGACATGGTGGCGAACTACAAGAACACCGAGGACTACAAGAAATTCGTCGCCGAGGTCACCGAGTCCGAACGCAAGGTGATCGATACGCTGGGGCTGGCGAAGAAAACCAACTGACGCCTGCGCACAGTGCGTGAAGGGCTCGCGCGTCGCGAGCCCTGACCTGAGGGGAGGGGCGCGATGGCGGTTGAGAAGAGTTCGAAAAGCCTGCTGGGCAATTCCGAACTGTGGAGCGGGCTCGTTGGCCTCGCGCTTGGCGTGTTCGTGATATGGGCGGGGCAGAAGCTCAAGATCGGAAGCATCAACGATCCGGGTTCGGGTTTTGTGCTGTTCTACACGGGCATCCTGATGTGCCTGTTCGCCGGCACGATCGTTGTCGCGGCGATCACGGAAGGCGGTCCGAGCGTCGCATCGCTGTGGGCCGGAACGCGATGGACCAAGCCGCTGGTCGTCATTGTGTGCCTCGCTGCGTTTTCCTTCCTGCTTCAGCCGCTCGGCTTTCTGCTGGCAACGATCCCGCTGCTGCTCTTGCTGCTGCGGGTGATCGATCCGGTACGCTGGACGCTGGCGATCCCGCTCGCGGTGCTGGCGCCGCTCTGCGTGTGGTGGGTGTTGAAACACGCGCTGCTCATCCAGTTGCCTGCGGGCATGTTCAACATCGGCTGATCGGGCAGGCTCATGGATGTTCTCGTCAACGTCTCGCATGGTCTCGGCGTCGCGCTTCAGCCGGTCAACCTGCTGTACTGTTTCATCGGCGTATTCATCGGCACACTGGTCGGCGTCCTGCCGGGCATCGGCCCGATCTCGGCGATGTCGCTGCTGCTGCCGGTGACGCTGTCCGGCACGCCGGAGTCGGGCATTATCATGATGGCGGGCATCTATTACGGCTCGATGTATGGCGGCTCGACCACGTCGATCCTTGTCAACATTCCGGGCGAGGCGGCATCGGTGGTGACATGTCTCGACGGTCACCAGATGGCGAAGCAGGGGCGAGCCGGCCCGGCGCTCGGCATCTCCGCGCTCGGTTCGTTCATCGCAGGCACCTTCGCGCTGATCGCGCTGATGCTGATTGCGCCGTCGCTCGCAAGCGTCGCGGTTGCGTTCGGACCGGCTGAATACTTCAGCCTGATGGTGCTCGGCCTCGTGGTACTGACCTTCCTGACCCAGGGCTCGATGGCGAAGGCGCTGCTGATGGCGTGCATCGGGGTCGTACTCGGGTTGATCGGCCTCGACAGCATCACGGCGCAGCCGCGGCTGACGTTCGGCCGCCTCGAGCTGATCGACGGCATTGGTCTCGTGCCGGTGGTCATGGGTTTATTCGGTGTCGCCGAAGTCCTCATCAATATTGAGCAGGTGATCAAGCGCGATGTGATCGAAGCCAGGATCACACAGCTTCTGCCCAACAAGGACGACTGGAAGGCGAGCGCCGGCCCTGTCGGCCGCGGCACGCTGCTCGGATTCTTTCTCGGCATTTTGCCGGGCGGCGGCGCGGTCGTCGCATCCTTTGCGTCCTATGCGCTGGAGAAGCGGCTGTCCAAGACGCCGGAGCGTTTCGGCAAGGGCGCCATCGAAGGTGTGGCAGGACCGGAAGCGGCCAACAACGCCGCCGCCGGCGGCGCGTTCATTCCGCTGATGACGCTCGGCATTCCGCCGAATGTGGTGATGGCGCTCTTGTTGGGCGCATTTGTCATCCACGGCCTTCAGCCGGGACCGCTGATGATCACGCAGAACCCCGGCCTGTTCTGGGGCATCATCGCCAGCATGTATATCGGCAACATCATGCTGCTGATCCTGAACCTGCCGCTGATCGGCATGTGGGTGCAGTTGCTGAAGCTGCCTTACAACGTGCTGTTCCCACTGATCCTGCTGTTCACCATCGTCGGCGTCTATTGCAGCAGCAATAACGTCTTCGATGTCTACGTCATGGTCGGGTTCGGCGTGATCGGCTACCTGATGCGCAAGTTCGGATACGAGCCCGCGCCGTTGGTGCTTGCCTTCGTGCTGGGACCGCTGATGGAAAACAATCTGCGCAAGTCGCTGATCCTGTCGCAGGGCGACCTGATGACTTTTGTGCAGCGCCCGATCTCGGCGATCTGTCTTGTGATCGCGGCGATCCTGCTGATCGGGCCGCTGCTGCCGGCGCTCAGAAAGAAGCGCGAACTGGTCGCGCTGGACGAGGGAGCCTGAACGGAGACATCAGCGAACGGAACTTTTGCCACGTTCTGGCGTCATCATGGTTGCGGTACCGGGGGCGGTTTCCAGCCATGATTGAAGCGAATGATGTTCGATCCTGAGAAAGTTCGGCAGAGCGATTTGCGGGGCGGTACGTCGCCCTGGGGCCAGAGACTCATGCAGCCCGGCCGGCCCTCGGTCGATCGGGATTTCCGCTGCGAGGTTCTGGTGGTCGGCGCGGGTGTTACAGGCTCGCTGGCAGCTGAGCATCTCGCGGCCGAGGGGCACGAGGTTTGCGTCATCGACCGGCAGCGTCCCGGTCTCGGCAGCACCATCGCGAGCACCGCGATGCTGTTATGGGAGATCGACCGCTCGCTGAGCGATCTCACGGCGATGTACGGATTTGAGCGCGCGGCCAACATCTATCGCCGCAGCTTCCGCGCGGTCAGCGGATTGGCCGAACTGGTAAATGCGCACAGGCTGGCATGCGGCATGCGCCACAAGCGCTCGCTCTATCTGGCAGCGGGCAAGATCGGTGCGCGCGAACTCAAGGCCGAGCATGAACTTCGGATGCGGGCCGGGCTACCCGGCGACTATCTCGATCACCTGACGCTGTTGGAGGAATTCGGTCTCTACAGGGAGGCGGCGATCCATTCGATCGGCTCCGCGGATGCTGATCCCTTGTTGTTGTGTCAGGCGCTGCTGGCCGCAGCCGCAACGGAAGGCGTCAGGATATTCGACGCAAGCGCGGAAAATTACGACAACAGCGGGCAGGCGGTCGTCGTCGGACTCGACAACGGTCATGTGATCGAAGCGAAACAGGTCGTTCTCGCGACCGGTTATGTGATGCCGGATTTCATCAGCTCCAGCCTTCACAAGATTTCATCGAGCTGGGCCATTGCGACGCCGCCGCAGCCGGCCGACGGCTTGTGGCGCGACGGCGCGCTGATCTGGGAGGCATCGGAGAACTACAGCTATGCACGCACAACAAACGACAACCGGATCATCATCGGCGGCGAGGACGACGATCAGGCGATCGAACCCGAGGCGCGCGACCGTCTGATGCCTGCTAAGGCTGATGCTCTCCTGCACAGACTCAATGGGCTGTGGTCGCATGCCGAGCCTGTCGCAGAGTTTGTGTGGTCCGGCGCGTTCGGAACGACGACCGACGGTCTGCCGCTGATCGGGCGCGTGCCCGGTCATCCGCGTATTCACGCGGCCTACGGCTACGGCGGCAACGGCATCACCTACAGCTATCTTGCCTCGCGCATGATCGCGGCGTCGATTGCCGGCAATCACCAGCCATGGTTCGATGATTTCGCTATCGACCGCGATGCGCCGAAAATCGCAGCCTAGCGCAACGAAAAACCCCGGCACGAGGCCGGGGTCCATCGAAGCAGTTCAGGGTGGGCCTAGCCGCCCTTGCCCTTTTCCTTGAAGTACTTCAACGCGCCGGGATGGAACGGCACCGGTGAGCGATCCTGCACCTGGTTGTCGAGCGAGAAACTCTCGGCTTCTTTGTGGACGGCGACGATATCCGCCTTCTTCTCCACCAGCGTCTTGACGATGTTATAGGCCTCGTCATTGCTCATCTTGTCGCCGGTGACGATGATGTTCCAGACCTCGGCCATCTTGTTGTCGACGTCGTAACCCGGATACGATCCGGCCTTGATGACGCCCGCGCTGTAGAGCTTGCCGTACTTGGCGTTCATCTTGTCGACGACATCGGCGTGGTCGATCAGCCTGAGCTTGACGCCGGGTGTGGCGGCGAGGTCGGTAACCGATGCGGTCGGGATGCCGCCGACCCAGAAGAATGCGTCGATCTTGCCGTCCTTGATGGCGTTGACGGATTCGGCGACGCCGAGGCGTTCGCGCTTCATGTCCTTGTCCTTGTCGAGACCGGCGGCCTCGATCACGCGGAAGGCCATCACCTCGGTGGCGCCGCCGGGCGAACCGGTGGAGACGCGCTTGCCCTTGAGATCGGCCATGGTCTTGATGCCGGTGCTCTCGACCGTCACGACATGCATGCGGTTCGGATACACCACGAGCAGCGCTTGCAGCGGAATCTTTCCGCTCTTGAATTTGTCTTCGCCCTTGTAGGCGTCGAGCGCAGCGTCGGCCATGGTAAAGCCGAGTTCGTTCTTTCCGGTGCCGATCAGTTTCAGGTTGTCGACCGATCCACCGGTGACCTCGGCGGTGGCCTGCACGTTCGGCAGGTTCTTCGACAGAACGTTCGCGATAGCGCCGCCGAGCGGATAGTATACGCCACCGGTGCCGCCCGTTCCGATCGCCATTGTCTTTTGTTGCGCGTGGGCCGTTATCAGTCCGGCGGACAGCGCGAGGGCCAGCACCGCGGCCATTTTCGTCGTTTTCTTCATTCTCGATCATCCTCCCATTTGAGTTTTCAGGCCGGTCGTTGAACCGCCGGCCCTTTTGCCTGCCATAACAATACCCCCAATCCGATCAGGACGCCGGGTACATAAGTATAAGAAATATCGCGACCAATCGCCGCTTCGATGACGGCCTCGATCAGGCTCGGAAAGACCAGCAGAAGCCCGGACAGCACCAGCAACCCACGTTCGATCAGCGTGGTGTGGTGAAGGACCCAGCCCTGTGCCGCCGCCGCCAGCGCCATCAGGCCGAGCGTGGTCTTGAGGGTGATTTCAAAGATATCGACCCATGAGCCGCCCTTCGGGATGTTGAGCAGCAGGCCGACGCCCTGCGGATCGAGCACGAACACGAACGGCACCAGGAATGCCGGCAGCGTGTACTTCCAGGATTGCAGCGTGGTCTTGTAGGGATCGCCGCCGGTGATGGCGGCTGCCGCGAACGGTGAGAGCGCGGTCGGCGGCGAGACTTCCGACAGCACGGCGTAATAGAAGATGAACATGTGCGCGGCGTAGTCCGGCACGCCGAGCTTGATCAGGGCAGGGGCCGCGATCACTGCGCAGATGATGTAGGACGCGGTGACGGGGACGGCGAGGCCGATGATCCAGACGATCAGCGACGTGTAGATCGCTGTCAGCAGCAGGCTGCCGCCGGCGTAGGCGATCACGATGGACGAGAACTTCAGGCCGAGACCGGTGAGCGTCACGATGCCGACCACGATGCCCGCACATGCGCAGGTGGTCGCGGCGTTCAGTGCGCCGATCGAGCCGTCGGCCAGCGCGCGTTTCAGCTTTGGCGGCATCAGAGCGGTGTCCTTGCGCAGAAAGCTGAGCAGGAACGTGGTGATGATCGCATAGAACACCGACAGAGCCGGCGAATAGCCGATCACCATGAAGACGACGACGGCGACGAGCGAGATGAAGTGGAAGCCATAGCGCCTAGTCATCGCGCCGAGCGACATTTCCGGTGTGAAGTTGACGTCGCGCGCGCCGAAGCGCTTGGCGTCGAGTTCGACCATGATCAGCAGCGACAGGTAATAAAGACAGGTGGGGATGGTGGCCATCCAGATCACGTCGAGATAACTGATCTTGAGAAACTCGGCGATCAGGAATGCGGCGGCGCCAAGCACCGGCGGCGACAGGATGGCGCCAAGGCCGCCCGCGGCGAGCAGGCCGCCGGCGGCGTTTTTCTCGAAGCCGGCTTTCTTCATCATCGGATATGCAACGGTGCCAATCATCACGGTGGTGGCGACGCCGGATCCCGACGGCCCGCCGAGCAGGAACGACGACAGCACCACGGTGCGCCCGGCGCTGTTCGGCTTGCCGCCCATCATCGCCAGCGAGAAATCGATGAAGAATTTTCCGGCGCCCGATTGCTGGAGAAACGCTCCGAAGATGGTGAACAGGATGATCAGCGTCGCCGACACGTCGACTGCGACGCCAAAGATGCCTTCGAGCGTGATGAAGAGATGTCCGACAAGCCGTGACAGGTCGTAAGGACGATGGGTCCAGGGGGCAGGGAAGTACGGGCCGAGCATCGCGTAGGCGATGAACAGGATGGCAACCACCGGCATGATCGCGCCGGTGGTGCGGCGGGTTGCTTCAAGCACGAGGACGATGAAAATCACGCCGACGATAACGTCCCAGCGGTCCGGCGTGGTGGCGCGGTCGGTGAAATCGTCACCGCCCCACAGCGCATAGACGATGGTCGCGACGGCAAGGATGCCAGGGATCACATCCCACCAGCGCACCCGGTTGCGAAAGCGCGCGGCCAGTGGAAACAGCAGGAAGCTCAGCACCAGCGTGAAGGCGACGTGGGTGTAACGGAGTTCCTGCGTCGGGACGATCGCGTAGGCTGCGTAGAGATGAAACAGACTCATCGCGATGGCGATGCAGGTGACAGCCTGACCGGCCAGCCCGCCTAGTCTGTTGGTCGCGCCTTCATCGGCCTCGATGAATTCCTCAGCCTTGCGCAAAGCCTCGTCGGAAATGACCGTCGGGTCATTGCCCGGCGGTGTATTTACCGTCGTCATGCTGCCTCCCCCTGGCCCTGATTGTTCCGGGCCTTAGCGGCCTTCCCGCCGGGGCGGGGGCCATTCGTTGTGTCCATTGAGGCGGGTTTGCCCGATTAAGGCAAGACTTCGTTCTGGGCAGGATGAAAGATCAACAGCGGACAGAGTGACGTGGGGCGCTGATGACTCAAAACGCGGGACGGTTCGCGGTAATTCGATCCGCAGAATCTGATTGCAGGCACCAGCCGCAAACGTGCCTGACAGAGTTCCCGACACTGGTCTTATGGCGAGACGCTGGATGCCCAATTGTGGCTGAAATGCGCATTGCGTTGCAGCAATTCCAGTTGACTTTAGGCTAAGTGAGTGCTTACTCACGCCGCATGAGCACCCTCAGACTCACGAGCGATCTCCGCCGGGAGCAGATCCTGGAGGCGGCCAAACGTTGCTTCGCCCTGTATGGTTTCGCGGGGACGACAACGCGAAGTGTTGCGCAGGCTGCGGGTATCTCGGAAGGATTGCTGTTCAAGCATTTCCCTACTAAAGCCGCACTCTATGCGGAAATACTCGCGGAAGCCTGCGAGGCTGATCCGGAATTGCTTCGGCTGCGCGAGTTGAAGCCATCGACGGAGACACTGGTCATTCTTATCCGCGAAATGGTCGCGCACTTCATGCGCGCGACCGAAGAACCGGATCAGGAAGACGCGCAGCGGGTCAGACTTCTGATCTCCAGCCAGCTTACCGACGGCGAATTCGCGAGGCTGCTCTATGACAAAATCGGAGAGCTGATCGGCCCCATCTTCAACGCTTCGCTTGAAAGCGCCATCGCGGCGGGTGACGCGGAGCGGGTTGAGGGTGAATCGCTAAATCTCTTCTGGTTCGCGCATCAAGTTGTTCACATGATTGCCCTGACAAGGCTTCCCGCGACTCCCTCGCTCGACTATCCAAGCGCGCCGGACTTCGAACGGCATATCTGCCAGTTCATTCTTCGGGGAATCGGAATGAACGGCCACGCTATCGCTTCTTATTTGGATACCGTTCCGTCGCTCTCGCCAGCGACGGTCCGGATTGTGGAAAGTGCATAAACATGGACGCCAAGAGCTCGCCTTCCCATCAAACTCCTGCTGCGAAGTCTCCGCAAAAGCCCATTCGCATGCGGCGCTGGCTGATCATCGTCGGCGGCGCGCTTGTGCTGCTAGTCGGCATCATCTGGGGTTTTAACGCCTTCCGCAGTCACATGATCGCGGAGTTCTTCAAGAACAACAAACCGCCTCCGACCGTGGTGGCCGTGGCTGAAGCCAAGTCCGAAGTGTTGCCGAATCTCCTGACGGCAGTCGGCGATCTCGCCGCGATCAATCAGGTCAACGTCACCACCGACGTCAACGGACGCGTCACCGAGATTCTCTTCCAGCCAGGCTCGGAAGTGAAGGCAGGCGATCCGTTGCTCCAGATCTATGACGCGCCGGAGCAGAGTGATCTCGCCAGCTTCAAGGCGCAGACACTGGCGGCGCAGCTCGCGCTCGACCGCGCCAAGACGCTGCTCGCCAGATCGTTCGGTCCGCAAGCGACGGTCGATCAGGCGCAGGCGGCTTACGATCAGGGTGCCGCCGCGGTCGCGAAGACCGAAGCCATCATTTCGCAGAAGCGCATCACCGCGCCGTTCAACGGCGTACTCGGCGTGCGTCTGGTCCAGCTCGGTCAGTATCTGAGCGCGGGAACGCAGATCGTCTCGCTCACCGATCTGTCGCGCCTCTATCTGAACTTCACGGTGACCGAAAAGGACCGTGCTGTTCTGAACGTGGGCCAGACCGTCCGCATCAAGGTGGACGCCTATCCGGGCCGCACCTTCGAAGGCAAGATCACCACCATCGAGCCGCAGATCAGCGCCGACACGCGCAACGTGCGCGTCCAGGCGACGCTGGATAATCCGAACCGTATCCTGCAGCCGGGCATGTTCGCATCGACCACGGTCGAGCTGCCGCCGAAGCCTGCGGTGATTACCGTGCCGGAAACTGCCGTGGACTATACGCTCTACGGCGATTCCGTCTGGCTCATCACCGAGACCAAGGGCCCCGACGGCAAGGTGTCGCTGAAAACCGACCGGACCTTCGTGAAGACCGGACAGCGCATCAACGGCCGTGTCGTCATCGCCAGCGGCATAAAGCCGGGGGATCGGGTGGTTGCAGTCGGACAGCTCAAGCTGCAATCCGGCTCGGCTGTCACGATCTCGCCTGACCAGCCACCGCAGATTCCCGCGCAGCCGCCGCGCTACTGATTTTTGAACGGAGCGCCACTCATGGCCTTCACCGATATCTTCATCAAGCGGCCCGTCCTGTCGCTTGTCGTCAGCCTGCTGATCCTGCTGATCGGTTTTCAGGCGGCGACGCATCTTGGAATTCGTCAGTATCCGAAGCTGTCGAACACTGTGGTCACCGTCACGACGTCGTATCCCGGCGCGTCGCCCGACCTGATGCAAGGCTTCATCACCCAGCCGATCGAGCAGGCGGTGGCGTCGGCGGAAGGCGTCGATTACATCACGTCGTCGTCGGTGCAGGGCACCAGCACGATCTCGGTCTACATCAAGCTCAATGTCGATCCGAACTCCGCGCTGACCGAAGTCAGTTCGAAAGTCAGTTCGGTCAGATACCTGATCCCGCGAGAATCGAACGACCCGGTCATCACCAAATCGACCGGCCAGACCACGGCCGTGATGTATCTCGGTTTCGCCAGCGACGAGCTGAGCGGGCCGCAGATTTCGGACTATCTGGCCCGCGTGGTGCAGCCGATTCTTTCGACGGTGGATGGCGTCGCATCGGCCGATATTCTCGGTGCGCAGACGCTGGCAACCCGCATCTGGCTGGACCCGGTGCGGATGGCCGGCCGCAACGTGTCGCCCGACGACATCGCCGCGGCGATCAGAGCGAACAACTTCCAGGCCGCCGCAGGTCAGTCGAAGGGATACTTCACCGTATCGAACGTGACGACCAATACCGACCTGACCAGCATCGAGCAGTTCAAGCGGATGACGGTGAAGGCCAAGGATGGCGGCTTCGTGAGGCTTGAAGACGTTGCGACGGTGGAGCTCGGCGCGCAGAGCACGGACTCAAGCGTTGCAATGAGCGGCCAGCAGGCCATCTTCATCGGCGTTCAGTCGACGCCGCAGGGCAACCCGCTGAATATCGTCAAGGGCGTGCGTGGCCTGTTCCCGGAAATCGAGCGCAATCTGCCGCCGTCGCTGAAAATGCGGGTGGCTTACGATTCAACCAAGTTCATTCAGTCGTCGATCGACGAGGTGCGTGACACCCTGCTTGAGGCGGTGGTGATCGTCGTCGTCGTGATCTTCCTGTTCCTCGCGTCGTTCCGTTCGGTGATCATTCCCGTTGTCACCATTCCGTTGTCGTTGGTCGGCGCCTGCATCCTGATGCTGGCGATGGGCTTTACGCTCAACCTGCTGACGCTGCTGGCGATGGTGCTCGCCATCGGACTGGTGGTCGACGACGCCATTGTCGTGGTCGAAAACATCCATCGGCATCTGGAGGAGGGCAAATCGCCCGTTGAGGCATCGCTGATAGGCGCGCGCGAAATTGTCGGCCCGGTCATCTCCATGACGATTACGTTGGCCGCGGTGTATGCCCCGATCGGCTTCCTCGGAGGCCTGACCGGCGCCCTGTTCCGTGAGTTCGCATTCACGCTGGCGGGGTCGGTGATCATCTCGGGTGTGGTCGCGCTAACGCTGTCGCCGATGATGTGCTCGGTGCTGCTCAAGGGCGGTCACGAACAGGGCCGTTTCGCCAAGCTTGTCGATCGCGTGTTTACCCGGGTGACCGACTGGTACGGCCGCAAGCTGGACCGCTCGCTGGACTATCGGCCCATCACGGGCCTCTTCGCCCTGACGATTCTGTTTCTTGTTGGCTTCATGTTCGTCAACACCAATAAGGAACTGGCGCCAGA
Organism: Afipia sp. GW823-FHT06G09; assembly: GCF_058794875.1. Classification (NCBI taxonomy): domain Bacteria; kingdom Pseudomonadati; phylum Pseudomonadota; class Alphaproteobacteria; order Hyphomicrobiales; family Nitrobacteraceae; genus Afipia; species Afipia sp. GW823-FHT06G09. The sequence goes on along the minus strand of NZ_JBXAHF010000005.1, from coordinate 47,195 downwards.
GGAAGACCAGGGCATCCTGTTCTCGGTGACCAAGGCGCCGCAATACGCCAACATCGACTACAGCAAGTTCTACGGCGAGAAGCTCGACAAGGTCTTTGCGGGTTTCCCCGAAACCGATCTGCGCTTCATCATCAACGGCACCAATGGCCCCGCCAACGGCATTGCCGGCATGATCCTGAAGCCATGGGATGAGCGCAAGCGATCCTCGCTGGCGCTCAAGCCTCTGGTGCAGAATGAGTTGAGCAAGGTCGAGGGTGTGAATGCGTTTGCCTTCAATCTGCCGGCGCTGCCGGGTGGCCCCGGCGGCCTGCCGATCCAGATGGTCATCAGCAGCACGAGCGGCTTCCAGGCCGTATTCGAGCAGATGGAGAACCTGAAGAAGGCGGCCCGCGCCAGCGGACTCTTCATCGTGGCTGACAGCGACCTGGCATTCAATCAGCCGGTGGTCCGCGTCGTTGTCGATCGTTCCAAGGCGAACGACCTCGGCATCAACATGGCTGCCCTCGGCAATACGCTGTCGACCCTGCTGGGCGGCAACTACGTGAACCGGTTCAATCTGGAAGGCCGGTCGTATCAGGTAATCCCGCAGGTGCCGCGTGACCTGCGCCTGACGCCGGAATCGATCGGCAACTATTACGTTGCGACCAATACCGGCCGGCAGGTGCCGCTCTCGACCGTCGTTACGATCGAGACGATGACCAACCCGAACGCTCTGACCCATTTCAACCAGCTCAACTCCGCGACGTTCCAGGCCGTGGCCATGCCGGGCGTGACGATGGGCAAGGCGGTGGAGTTCCTCGAGCAGCAGGCGAAGCAACTGCCTGCGGGCTTCTCCCGCGATTATCTCGCGGACTCGCGTCAGTATGTGCAGGAAGGAAACCAGCTCACGGTTACTTTCATATTCGCGCTCATCATCATCTACCTGGTGCTGGCCGCGCAGTTTGAAAGTCTGCGCGATCCGCTGGTAATCCTGATCTCGGTGCCGATGGCGATCTCGGGCGCGTTGATCCCGCTGTTCTTCGGCCTTGCCACCATCAACATCTACACGCAGGTGGGTCTGGTGACGCTGGTCGGCCTGATCAGCAAGCACGGCATCCTGATGGTGGAATTCGCCAACGAGATGCAGGTCAACGAAGGTGTGGACCGGCGTACTGCCATCGAGCACTCGGCGCGCGTTCGTCTGCGGCCGATCCTGATGACGACGGCCGCGATGGTTGCCGGCCTGCTGCCGCTGCTCACCGCGAGCGGTGCCGGCGCGGCAAGCCGTTTCTCCATCGGCATTGTGGTCGTCGCGGGCATGTCGGTCGGCACGCTGTTCACGCTGTTCGTCTTGCCGGCGGTTTATACCGTGCTTGCGACTGACCACAGGGCTGCGGCTGAAACCGAGCGGGCCAAGGATATCGAGAAATACGAACTCAGCCTGACTTGAGGCTGTGACGCGTCGTCATGCCCGGCCGCAGCGGTCGCAAACCGCGAAATTTGTCTGTGTGCCGGGCATCCACGTCTTTATCGGTGCCCGTTTAAGACGTGGGTGGCCGGGGTAACCCCGGCCATGACGATGTTTCAACCTTCATCGTTGGCACCGGTTGATGCTTCATGATGTACGGCGAAGTCGGCTTTATGTATGATCGCCGCAACCATGCTGACCGTTCGCAACCTCACCAAATCCTATCGGACGTCGGAGGAGCAGCTTGCGGTGTTGCGCGGCGTTGATCTTGCGCTGGCGGCCGGCGAGAGCGTGGCGCTCACCGGCGAATCCGGCAGCGGCAAGAGCACCCTTCTTCATCTGATCGCGGGCCTCGATAAAGCGGACAGTGGCGAGGTTTGGCTCGACGGCGCGCTGGTGTCCGATCTGTCCGACAGCGACCGGGCGGCGATGCGGCGTGACCGGCTGGGTCTCGTGTTCCAGCAGTTCAACCTCATTCCCAGTCTTCGGGTCGCCGACAATCTCGCGTTCCAGGCGCGCATCGCCGGCCGCCACGATCCGGTGTGGCAGGATGAACTGGTGCAGCGGCTCGGGCTTCGCACGCTGCTCGACCGCTATCCAGAGCAATTGTCCGGCGGCCAGCAACAGCGTGTCGCGATCGGACGCGCACTGGCGATCAAGCCGCTCGTGCTGCTGGCCGACGAGCCGACCGGAAATCTCGACGAAGCCACCGCCGACGATGTGCTGGCGTTGGCACGCGATCTGGTCGCCCGTACCGGCTGCGGTTTCCTGATGGTGACGCACAGCGAGCGGCTTGCCGCGACGCTCGACCGGCGAGTCCATCTGACCGCGGGGCGCATCACATGACGCGTCCGTTCTGGATTCTGGTCGGCCTTTTGAGCCACTGGAAGCGGCACCGGATGCAGCTTGCGACCTTGCTGGTCGGATTGATTTCGGCGACTGCGTTATGGAGCGGGGTACAGGCGCTCAACCAGCAGGCGCGCAACAGCTACGACCGCGCGGCAGCCACATTCGGCGGCGGCAACACCGCAATGCTGGTCGGGCGCGACAGCCCGGCATTTCCGCAGCAGTTGTTTGTTGATCTGCGCCGCGCCAACTGGCCGGTGTCGCCGGTGGTCGAAGGCCGGGTACTGATCGGCGGCCGGTCGTCCCGGTTATTAGGAATTGAGCCTGTCTCGCTGCCTCCGGGGGCGGGGTCAGCGCCCGAACTCGGGCAGGCGGACTTGCAGAAGTTCATTGCGCCGCCTGGCCAAACGCTGGTCGCACCGGAAACGCTGGCGGATTTGAAAATGCACGAGGGCGCATCGCCGCAGATAAACGGCATGTCGCTGCCGCCGCTCGTGGTGCAGGACAATCTCGCGCCGGGCGTGCTGGTGGTCGACATCGGCGTCGCGCAGCGCATTCTCAAAATGCCGGACCAGATCTCGCGGCTTCTTGTCGGCGACATGCGCAGCGGCAAGCGTCCTCCACTTGCGCAGGTCACCGGCAGCAAACTGTTGCTGGTGGAGGCAGGCGCACCGAGCGACCTCGAGCGCCTCACCAGCAGTTTTCACCTCAATCTGACAGCGTTCGGTCTGCTGTCGTTCGTGGTCGGTCTTTTCATCGTTCATTCTGCGATCGGGCTCGCGTTCGAGCAGCGGCTGCCGATGTTGCGCACGATGCGCGCCTGCGGCGTGTCGGCGAGGGCACTTACCGTTGTGCTCATCACCGAACTGGTGTCGCTTGCACTGCTGTCCGGTGTTATCGGGCTGATCTTCGGCTATGTCGTCGCGGCCTTTCTGTTGCCGGATGTCGCGGTCAGTCTGCGCGGATTGTATGGCGCGCAGATTCCGGGACATCTGTCGCTGCGGCCAGGCTGGTGGCTGTCGGGCCTCGGCATGAGTGTGCTCGGCGCGCTGCTCGCGGCGGCGGCGGGGCTCTATCGCGTCTACCGTCTGCCGGTTCTTGCTGCGGCGCAGCCCTATGCCTGGCAGCAGGCGCAGCACCGATGGCTGATACGGCAGGGCGCCATGGCGGGGGCGGTCGCGGTTGTCGCTGCGGCCTGTCTTTATTTCGGCGACTCGCTCACCTCGGGATTTTTGGTGCTTGCGGGGATGCTGCTCGCGGCGGCGCTGGCGTTGCCGGTGCTGCTTGGCATGGTGTTAAGTCTGGGTCAGCGCGGCACCGTCCGGCCTGTCGTCAAATGGTTCTGGGCCGACAGCCGGCAGCAACTTCCCGGACTGTCGCTGGCGCTGATGGCCTTGCTGCTTGCGCTCGCGGTCAATGTCGGCGTCGGCACCATGGTGCAGAGCTTCTCGCGAACCTTCACCACCTGGCTCGACGACCGGCTTGCGGCGGAGGTCTATCTGAACGCGAACAGCGATGCGCAGGCCGTGGAGATCGTGCGGTGGCTGCGCCAGCGCCCGGAAGTCGAAGCAATCCTGCCGGCCTGGCGCACCGACGTGACGCTGGACACGTTGCCGGTGGAGATTCTCGGCTTCGCCGATCACGCGACCTATCGTGAGCGCTGGCCGCTGCTGGAATTCATGCCGGGCGTTTGGGACAAGGTGCGGGCGGGCAAGGGTATGCTGGTCAGCGAGCAGCTTGCGCGGCGCTTGAAAGCCGGTCTCGGCGATCACGTTGTGCTTCCAGCGGTAACGGGGCCATGGCCCGTCATGGTTGCAGGGATTTATCCCGACTACGGCAATCCCAAGGGCCAGATCGGCATCGATATCGACGCGCTCGCGGCGCATTGGCCGGACATCGCGCGGACGCGGTTCGGCCTGCGTGTGACCCCCGCGAAAGTGCCTGAACTCGTCACGGCGTTGCGCGAAGAATTCGGTCTCGACACCAGCCGTCTGCTGGATCAGGCGACGCTCAAGGCTGAATCGACGCGCATCTTCAATCGTACATTCTCGGTCACGACCGCGCTGAACGCATTCACCCTCGGTGTCGCCGGGGTCGCGCTGCTGACGAGTTTGCTGACGCTGAGCAACAGCCGGCTCCCGCAACTGGCGCCGTTGTGGGCACTCGGACTGACGCGGCGGCGGCTTGCAGGGATTGAACTTCTGAAAACGATGTCGGTCGCATTCATCACCGCGCTGCTGGCGCTGCCGCTCGGTTTGCTGGTGGCGTGGTGTCTGGTGGCGGTGGTGAACGTCAAGGCCTTCGGATGGCGGTTGCCGTTCCATGTCTTCCCGGCGCAACTGGCGCAATTGCTTGTCGTGGCTATGCTGGCGGCACTGCTCGCGACATGTCTGCCGATCCTGCGCCTGATGCGTCTGCAACCTGCAACTCTTGCGAAGATATTCGCCAATGAGCGCTGATTTTCGCACCAGCCGCCGTTCGTTCCTCGGCGGCAGCCTGCTCGCAAGTCTCGGTGGTACGCTGGCGCGCGCCCAGGGCTTTGCAGGACTGGGCGGCGAGAGCGAAGGCTTTGCGGCCGTCGTGCCCGGCAAGGTGCTGGAGTTCCCGCGCGAACACGGTGCGCATCCGGATTACCGGATCGAGTGGTGGTATCTCACGGCGAATCTGAAGGACACAAACGGCGCGCAGTGGGGCGCGCAATGGACCCTGTTCCGGCAGGCGACGGCACCGGGTTCGCAGCAGGAAGGCTGGGCCAATCAGCAAATCTGGATGGGTCATGCCGCCCTCACCAGCGCAAGTGTTCATCGGTATGCCGAGAAGTTCGCGCGCGGAGGTGTGAAGCAGGCGGGCGCGGACGCGTCGCCGTTTCATGCATGGATCGATTCATGGGAGATGCGAGGGCTTGAAGATTTCAACGCGCGGAACGTCGCGCCGCTTGCCGTCTCGGCATCGGGATCAGATTTCAGCTACACCCTGCATCTCACTGCGGATCGTCCGCTGGTGCTTCAGGGTGAGGGCGGTTACAGCAAGAAATCGGAACGTGGTCAGGCGTCGTATTATTTCAGTCAGCCGTATTTCAAAGCCACGGGCACGATCATACTGGGTGACAGGCAGATCGCCGCCACCGGCGACGCCTGGATGGACCGTGAATGGAGCAGTCAGCCGCTGGCGTCTGACCAGACCGGATGGGACTGGTTTTCGCTGCATCTCGATTCAGGCGAGAAAGTCATGCTGTTTCGTCTGCGTCAGAAAGACGGACGGAACTATTTCGCCGGAAACTGGATTGAGCGCGATGGGCACTCGGTGCCGCTTGCGCCGGATTCGATCGTCATGACACCGACCGGGTTTACCACCATCGAGAGCCGCAACCGCAAGCTGCCGACGTCATGGACCGTTGCGATCGCGGATCGCGGACTGAAGATCGAGAGCGTGCCGCTTAATGCCAAAAGCTGGATGGGAACGCGCTTCGCCTATTGGGAAGGCCCGATCAATTTCAAAGGCAGCCATGCAGGTGTCGGCTATCTTGAAATGACGGGTTACTGAGAAAGAACACAGAATGAAGCAGAAGCCATTCGGCCAGACGGGACAGCAAACCTCAGTCATCGGGCAGGGCACCTGGTACATCGATCATGGTGACCGCAAATCTGCGGTGACGGCGCTGCGCTGCGGCCTCGATCTCGGCATGACTCATATCGACACCGCAGAGATGTACGGCGATGCCGAACTTGTGGTCGCGGAAGCGATCAACGGCCGGCGGGACGAGGTGTTTCTGGTCTCAAAAGTGCTGCCCAGCAATGCTTCGCGCAAGGGGACGATCCAGGCGTGCGACCGTTCGCTGAAGCGGCTCAAGACGGATCGTCTGGATTGCTACCTGTTGCACTGGCGCGGATCATATCCGCTGGAAGATACCGTCGCTGCGCTGGAAGAACTGGTGAGCGCGGGAAAGATCCGCTCGTGGGGTGTCAGCAATTTCGATGCTGGCGATCTTGCAGAGTTGGTCGATGTCGCCGGCGAGGGACGTATCGCCTGCAATCAGGTGCTCTATCATCTGAACGAGCGCGCTATCGAACATTCGGTGATCCCGTGGTGCGAGGCGCATGGCGTGGCGGTGGTGGCGTATTCGCCGTTCGGACACGATGATTTTCCGGCTCCGCAGTCGACTGGCGGCAAGGTCCTGCATCAGATCGCTGCAAGGTACAATGCAACGCCGCGTCAGGTGGCGCTGAGTTTTCTGGCGCGATGGCCGTCGGTGTTCACGATTCCCAAGGCATCGTCATCGGATCATGCAGCGGAAAATGCGGGTGCGGGAGACATCACCTTGACCGAAAGCGACATGGCAGCGCTGGACAAGGCGTTTCCGCTCGGCCGTGAACCGCGCAGTCTGCCGATGCTCTAGATTATTGCTGCGACGCCCTGCCAGAGCAGCAGCAACGAGATGATGAACAGCAGCACATAGGCGATGTTGTAGAACAGTCCGGTCGGCGTCTTGCGGACCAGCCAGATGCCCGCGAAGTTTGCGAGCACCGCGATCGGCAGCAGCAACAGCGAGGTCGCGAAATTCTTTGTGGTGAACTGATCGAGCATGAAATAGGGCCCGATCTTCAGAACGTTCACGACCGCGAAAAAGATTGTGGTGGTGCCGACCAGCGTGAGCTTTGGCAGACGCTGCGGCAGAACGTGCACCTGAAACGGCGGCCCGCCGCCTTGTGTCATGAACGAGGTGAACCCCGAGACGCCGCCCCAGAATACTCCGCTGACCGCGGTTGCCGGATGCGGCTCGATCCTCCCGCGGCGCAGCCAGGTGTTGGCGACAAAGGCGAGCCCGATAATGCCGATGATGATGCGGACAAGGGCGTCGGACAGGTGCGACGCCAGCAGCCAGCCAAGCCCCATGCCGGCAATCGCGCCGGGCAGCATGACTTTCAGATTCCATCCATCCCAATCGCGCCGGTAGACATAAATCGAGATCACGTCCTGCGTGATCAAAATCGGCAGGATCAGCGCAGCGGCTTCCAGCGGCGGAAGATAAAGTGCCAGCAGCGGGGTCGACGCGATGCCGAGCCCCGAAAAGCCGCCTTTGGCTAGTCCCAGCAGGATCACCGCCGGAACCGCCACGAAATAGAACAACGGCTCGGTGATGATGGTATGCACGTCATGATTCCGTCAGATAGCTTTCACTTAGGCCTCAAAAAGCCCGTCCAGATCAACAGCTATCGCCGCGCAGAAATGCAGGCCGCCCTTGTGGGTTTGCCATGGCGACAATAGATTTCGGCCATGCCCCGCTACTTCTTCAACACCCGTATTGGCGAGACGCTTATTCCTGACCCGGAGGGCGAGGAACTGCGCGACCCGGATCACGCCTGGGAGGTCGCGCGTGCGACCATCCGGCAGATCCTTCAGGAAGAGGGCAAGGAGCCGGGGCTGCTGTCGGCGTCGCTCGAAGTCACCGACGAAGCCGGCGAAATCGTGCTCGAGTTTCCGTTCAGCGAAGCGCTCGAGATTCCGGACGAGCCACAGTCGCGGCACTGATAGCGCGCTGGGACACCGTAGGGTCGTCTTCGCCCTGCGCCAGCTTGGCGGCAACATCGGCGACCAGTTCAGCGGCAAGCGTGTCGGGTGATGCCAGCCAGCTCGCGGCGAATGTCAGTGTCGGGACATGCAGGTCGGTGGACAAGAGACAGAGCTGGCCTTCCGCCAGTTCACGCTCGACGATCGCTGTCGGGATCACTGCGACTCCCAGACCATCGGTCGCCATGCGGATCACCGTTCCCAGTGAAGCGCTGGCGTGCAGCCTTGTGTGAGGCAGATCGGGCCGATTGAACAGGGATCTCACGATTTCATATGGTTGCGTCTTGCGTGCGAATGTGATGATCGCGAACCGCGCCAGATCATGCACCGTCAGCACGCGGTCGCCGAGACCAAGCATAGGGCTGGCCACAAACGAAATCGGATAATCGCACAGCACGCGGTTGCGCACGTTCGGAAACGACAATGGCCCGAGACAAAAGGCGAGATCGATCTCCTGCGCCAGCAGCCGCGCGCGAAGATTCGGCGTGATGTCGACTTCGACTTCGAGCGAGAGATTTGGATGTGTGCTTGCGACGCGTTCGATCAGTTGCGGCAGCCAGGTGTGAACAATTGTCTCGGAAACGCCGAGACGCAGGATGCCGCGCATCCCGGATCGATCCATCACCGCGGCCAGCATCTCGGAGCGCAGCGCGATGAGCTTCTCGGCATACTGCATCATCTGCCGTCCGCTCGGCGTCGGCATCACGGTGCGGCTGTCGCGTTGCAGAAGCTTCACGCCAATCTCGCTTTCGAGCTGGGCGATGCGCTGAGAGATTGCAGGCTGGGTGGTGTTGAGCTTTCGCGCTGCGCCGCCGAAGCTTCCAAGCGTCACCACCCAGAGAAACGTCTCGATTGACTTGAAATCGATCATGCCCGTTTATCTCGCTGCCTATTAGTCCAGCTTATCGTTTCTTATAAGAAAACACGACTAGACTTTATCAAACGGCAATGATCCACTCTTTTCTGTGAGAAATGGAGTGGTCTTATGCTTTCGGCAGCCCAACAGATGTCTCCAACCGGTCAGCGCTCTGGCGTCGATCTCCCGAGCCGGGACGCGCGGCTGGCCTATCGGTCCGGCAAGGTGGGGGTCACCGCCGGCGTCGCGCCGGGCTTCGTTCAGGGCAATCTCGCCATCCTCCCGGAAAAACTCGCTTCGTCGTTCCACCGGTTCTGCCAGCTCAATCCCAAGCCATGCCCGATCATCGGTATGTCGGAAGTCGGCGATCCGCGCATTCCGGCGCTCGGCCTCGATCTCGATCTGCGCACCGATCTGCCGCGCTACCGGATCTGGCGCGATGGAAAGCTGGTTGAAGAGCCGACCGACATCATGGCGCACTGGCGCGATGATCTTGTTGCCTTCGTCATCGGCTGTTCGTTCTCGTTCGAGGAAGCGCTGATCGCGGACGGATTGAAGATTCGCCACATCGAGGAAAAGCGGAACGTCCCGATGTACCGCACCAACGTTGCCTGCGCGTCCGCAGGTCCGTTCGCGGGGCCTCTGGTGGTGTCGATGCGGCCGTTCAAGCCTGCGGAAGCGATCCGGGCGATTCAGATCACCACTCGTTTTCCGGCTGTGCATGGTGCGCCGGTGCATTTCGACAAGCCGGAGCAAATCGGCATCAAGGATATTTCCAAGCCTGACTATGGTGACGCAGTAAGCATTCAGCCCGATGAAGTGCCGGTATTTTGGGCGTGCGGAGTGACACCGCAATCGGTCATTCTGCAATCGCGGCCTGACTTCGCGATCACTCATGCGCCGGGCCATATGCTGGTGACGGACGCTCGCAATTCGGAATTTTCGATTCAGTGAAGTTTGCTCAACCAGCCGCCAAGCCTTTGCCTGACATAAGGCTTCGTCACACACAGGAGTATTGTCGATGAATCGTCGCGAAGTGTTGTTGTCCGGTGTTGCGTTGTCTTTGGCCGGTGCTGTCGGAACGCGCGCCGTCGCGCAAGGCGGCGAAGTGCTGATCGGCTGCATCTGGCCGCTGACGGGGCCGACCGCCCAGATCGGCGCCGATGCGCGCCACGCGCTGGAGACCGCGGTGGACATCGTCAACGGGTCGCACGATCTCGATCTTCCGATGGCCAAGAACGCGGGCCTTGCGGGTCTCGGCGGCGCCAAGATCAAGCTGGTGTTCGCCGACCATCAGGGCGATCCGCAGAAGGGCCGCGCCGAAGCCGAGCGCCTGATCACACAGGACAAGGTGGTCGCCATCTGCGGCGCCTTCCATTCGTCGGTGTCGGCAACGGTCAGTGCATCCTGCGAGCGCTACGGCATTCCCTATGTTGCCGCCGACTCGTCATCGCCGAGCCTGCATCGCCGTGGCCTGAAGTTCTTCTTCCGCCCCGCCGCGCACGACGAAATGTTCTCGCTCGCGATGTTCGAGTTCATGGATGCGCTCAAGAAGAAGGGCAAGAAGATCGACAGCGTCGGTCTGTTTTTCGAGGATACGATTTTCGGCACCGACTCGTCTAACGTGCAGCGCAAGCTCGCCGCAGACCGGGGCTACAAGGTAGCCGTCGACATCAAGTATCGCGCCTCTTCGCCGTCGCTGACCGCCGAAGTGCAGCAGATCAAGAGCGCCAATCCTGATGTGCTGCTGCCGTCGAGTTACACCACCGATACGATTCTTCTTATGAAGACCATGGATGAACTCGGTTACAAGCCGAACAACATTCTCGCGCAGGCTGCGGGCTTTTCCGACAAGGCGACCTTCGACGCGGTAGGGGACAAGCTCAACGGCATGATCTCGCGCGCCAGCTTCTCGCTCGATCTCGCCGCCAAGCGCCCGTCGGTCGGAAAGGTCAATGATATGTTCAAGGCGCGCGCCAACCGCGACCTCAACGACAACACCTCGCGGCAGTTGACCGCGTTGCTGGTGGTTGCGGATGCCATCGATCGGGCGAAGTCCACCGACGGCGAGAAAATCCGCGCGGCACTGGCGGCCACCGATACGCCCGGCGAGAAGACCATCATGCCGTGGAAGCGCATCAAGTTCACCGCTGAGGGCCAGAACGACGACGCTGACCCTGTATTGCTGCAATATCTCGGCGGAAAATTCATCACCGTGTATCCGGCGCAGGCGGCAATCGCCGAGCCGAAATGGCCGATGAACGGTTGAGGTGCGACAAGGCGCTGTCTTCAAGGCAGCGCCTTTTTCCTGAATGCTACGATCCGTAGTTCCCGGCGGCGGGGCCGCCTTGCACCTTTCCGCGATGGATTGCTTCCGGTGACGACACAGGCTTTTCTTCAAGTGATCGCGAGCGGCCTTCTGATGGGGCTGATCTACGCGTTGATCGCGGTCGGCCTGTCGCTGATCTTCGGTCTGATGGATGTGGTCAACTTCGCGCACGGCGAATTCCTGATGCTCGCTATGTATGCGACCTTCGGGCTGGTGCTCATGACCGCGCTCGATCCTGTCGTGCTGGCGCCGCTGGTGGTGGCGCTGATGTTCGTGCTCGGGGTATCGGTGTACGCCGGCATCATCCGCTACGCGATGCGCGCCAAGGCAAACCCCGGCATGGTGCAGATTTTCGCGACCTTCGGCCTCGCTCTGCTGATCCAGGGACTGGCGCAGTACTTTTTCACGCCGGACTACCGCAACATCGCCAACACCTGGCTCGGCGGCAAGACGCTTAATCTAGGCGGCGTGTTTCTGCCCTGGCCGCAGATATTCGGCGGGGCGGTCTCGCTGGCGGTGTTCGCCGGTCTTTACTGGCTGATCACGCGCACCGACTTTGGCAAGGCGCTTGAAGCCACGCGCGAGGATCAGGGGGCGGTGGCGCTGGTCGGCATCGACCGCAACCGTGTGTTCGCGCTCGGGTGGGGGCTTGGCGCCGCGCTGGTCGGCATCGCCGGCGCTGTGCTGGCGATTTTCTACTACATCCATCCGCAGGTCGGCGGCACCTTTGCGCTGATCGCCTATGTCACGGTTGCGCTCGGCGGCTTCGGCAGCATCTTCGGCGCACTCGTGGCCGGTGTAATCGTCGGGCTGGTTGAGGCGCTGACCACGCTGATCCTTCCGGCATCGCTGAAATCGGTCGGCGTCTACTCACTCTATCTGCTGGTCCTGTTTATCAGGCCGAGCGGCCTGTTCGGGAGGCTGTGATGACCCAGAACGCTGTCACCACGTCCTCGATGTCGTCATTTGTCGCTGGCCGGCGGCGGCAACTTCTGACGGCGCTCGCCGTGTTCGCGGTGATTGCGCTGGTGCCGCGTCTGGTCACCGATGTCTACATGATGAACGTGCTGATCCTGACGCTGCTGTTCGCAGCGCTATCTCAGAGCTGGAATTTGCTCGGCGGTTACTGCGGTCAGGTGTCGCTCGGACATGCGCTGTATTTCGGGATAGGCGCTTACGCGACCAGCATTCTTTATGTGAAATTCGGCATCACCCCGTGGGGCGGACTACTCGCGGGCGGGATTATCGCCGCGCTGATCGCGCTGGCGCTCGGCTATCCGTGCTTCCGGCTCAAGGGGCACTATTTCTCGATTGCGACCATCGTCATCGCCGAGATCGGCCTGCTGCTGTTTCATAACTGGGATTACGCAGGCGCCGCGCTCGGCATCCAGTGGCCGTTTACGCCGGATTCATGGTGGACCTTGCAGTTTGCGCGCGACAAGGCGCCGTACTTCTATTTCGCCCTCGCATTGTTCGCGGTGACCTGGCTGGTGACATTCGCCATCGTCGAGTCGAAGTGGGGTTACTGGTGGCGCGCCGTGAAGGACAACGCGGAGGCGGCGGAAAGCCTTGGCGTTACGATCTTCCACTCCAAGATGGCGGCCGCCGCGATCTCGGCATTTTTTACCGCAGTCGGCGGCGGCTTCTATGCCGCATTCGTCTCCTATATCGATCCGGATAGCGTGATGCATTTCCGCTTTTCGCTGCTGATGGCGCTGCCCGCCGTGCTCGGCGGCGTCGGTTCGCTATGGGGGCCGGCGATCGGCGCGCTGATCCTGATCCCGCTGGCCGAACTGACACGCTCATATCTGGGCGGGTCGGGCTCGGGTCTCGATCTCGTTATCTACGGCGGGCTTGTCATGATCGTCTCGCTGACGCGGCCCGAGGGCATTCTCAGCATCATCAAGCCGCCGGCTGCGCGCGGGGCGGCGTCATGAGCGAGGCTCCGCTGATTACTTGCCGCAGCGTGACACGCCGTTTCGACGGCCTTGTTGCTAACGACTCCATCGATCTTGACGTCAAGCGCGGGGAAATCCTTGGGTTGATCGGTCCGAACGGTGCGGGCAAGTCGACGCTGTTCAACCTGATCGCAGGGGCGTTTCCGGTGTCCTTCGGCGTCATCGAATTCGACGGGCGGGACATCACACCGCTGCCTGCGGCCGACCGCTGCGATCTCGGCATTGCGCGCACGTATCAGGTGCCGCGCTCGTTCGATTCCATGTCGGTGGTCGAGAATGTCACCGTCGGTGCGTTTGTGCGCTATCCGGGCGTATTGCAGGCCCGCGCCAAGGCGCTCGATGTGCTCGACTATGTCGGTCTTGCGGCCCATGCCGATGCCTCCGCGGCGGATCTCACGCCGCCGCAGAAGCGCCGGCTTGAAGTTGCGCGCGCGCTGGCGACCGAACCGAAGCTGTTGCTGCTCGATGAAGTTTTGACGGGCCTCACGCCGAGTGAGGCGGCGGCTGGCGTCGAATTGATCCGCAAGGTGCGGGAGACCGGCGTCACGGTGGTGATGGTCGAGCATGTCATGGAAGTGGTGATGCCGCTGGTGGACCGTGCCGTGGTGCTGCATCTCGGCAAGGTTCTGGCAGAAGGACTGCCGAAGGAAGTCGTGCGCGACGAGAAGGTGATCGCGGCCTATCTGGGGGATCGTCATCGTGTTGCTTGATGTCGCAAACCTCACTACGGCCTATCGCGGTCTGATCGCGATTTCGGATATTTCGATCAACGTCGATTCCGGCGAGATTGTCACGGTTGCGGGAGCGAACGGAGCTGGCAAATCGACCTTGCTGAAATCCATCGCCGGAATGGAGAAGCCGAAATCAGGGGCGGTCAATTTCGTTGGCGAACGGATCGACACCATTCCGGCGCATCTGATCACCGCGCGGGGGCTGGCCTTCGTTCCGGAAAACAAGCGGTTGTTTCCGCGGCTCAGCGTGGCGGACAATCTGCGGCTTGGCAGCTACCTGCATCGCGGCAGCCCGGATCGCGACAGCCCGCTGGAATTCGTGTTCAAGCTGTTTCCGCGTCTCGAAGAGCGCCTGTCGCAGCGTGCGGCAACGCTGTCGGGTGGGGAGCAGCAGATGCTGGCGATTGCCCGCGCATTGATGACGCGGCCGCGTCTGCTGATGCTGGATGAACCGTCGCAGGGCATCATGCCCAAGCTGGTCGACGAAATTTTCCAGGCGGTACAGCAAATCCGCAATAACGGAGTGACCATCCTGCTGGTCGAGCAGCGCTTGTCGGAGAGTCTTGAAATCTCCGACCGCGCCTATGTGCTGCAAACCGGGAAGGTTGTGATGAGCGGTCCGGCGGCCGACATCAAGTCCAACCCGGAAGTGCGGCGCATCTACCTAGGCATGTGATGCGATCAGCGCCTTCAGAACAGCATCCGGCCGCTCCGCCGTCAGCATGTGACCCGCGCCCGGCAGCACCACAGGCTTTGATCCCGCAATGGCGGCGGCAAGCTGCTTGCCCGATTTGAGCGGCGTCATCATATCGCGCTCGCCAAGGATGAGCGTGGTGGGGGCGGTAACCTTCGCCGCGGATTCCATTGCCGCCTTGTAGTCGTTGCAGGCCGCGAGATCGTTGTGGAGCACGCCGGGTGCGTCGCGCTCCAGCACGCGCATGCCGCCGCCCATCATCCAGAGGCCCGGTGCCTGTGAGCCGCCCAGACCAGCCGCGAATCCGAAACCCCAGATCGACACCATGTCGATGGCATCGTGGTTGTTGTCCTTCGCTGCGTTGAGCAGGTCAGGGGACACCGGCATCGCACCGCCGACGCCGATCAGCGAGAGAGAGGAGACCTTGTCCGGATGACGCGCCGCCGCGTCGAGTGCAATCAGCGAGCCCATAGAATGGCCGACCAGGCCGGCCTTCTTCGCACCGGCGGCTTCGATCAGACGGATCGTCCAGTCCGCCATTCCCGGAATCGAGGTGATGAGCTCGCCCTCGGAGCGTCCGTGTCCCGGAAGGTCCGGCGCCAGCACGCTGTAGCCATGATGGGAGAACCACCGGCTGAACAGTGCCCACATCGAATGATCGAAACCCGCGCCGTGCAGAAAGACCACCAGCGGAAGTTCCGGATTGAATGGCTTGCCGCCCGTTGTCGCGAAAACCTTGGCGCCGTCCACAGTCAAAATCATGTCTCAAGCCTTCTGTGAAAAGCGCAGTGCCTGGCCGAGGTCGCCAATGATGTCTTCGGCGGCTTCGATGCCGATGGACAGGCGGATCAGTTCTTCGCCGATTCCTGCGACCTTCAACTGTTCGGCGTTCATCTGCTGATGCGTGGTGCTGGCGGGATGAATGACCAACGTCTTGGCATCGCCGACGTTTGCCAGATGGCTGGCGAGTTTCAGCGCCTCGATGAACTTGCGGCCTGCGTCGCGCCCACCCTTGATGCCGAAGGTGATGATCGAGCCCGCGCCGCGCGGCAGCAGTTTTTTGGCAAGCTCATGGTCAGGATGATTGTCGAGGGAGGGATGCAGCACCCACTCGACGGCCTTGTTCGATCTAAGAAATTCCAGAACGGCGACGGCATTCTCCACATGGCGCTGCATACGGACGTGGAGGGTCTCGACGCCTTGCAGGATCTGGAATGCGTTGGTCGGCGACAGGCACGCGCCGAAATCGCGCAGGCCTTCGGCGCGGGCACGCATGATGAATGCCTGCGGGCCAAACTCCTCGCTAAAGACGATGCCGTGATAGCCAGCATAGGGCGTGGTCAGCGTTGGGAACTTGCCGGACTTCTCCCAGTCGAAATGGCCGCCGTCAACGATGACGCCGCCGATGGCAATGCCGTGTCCGCCGATCCACTTGGTGATCGAGTTCATCACGATGTCTGCGCCGAGCTCGATCGGGCGAGAGAGGTAGGGCGTCGCAAACGTGTTGTCGATCAGCAGCGGAATGCCCGCGTCGTGCGCGATCTTTGCGACCGCAGGAATGTCCAGTACTTCGAGGCCGGGATTGCCGATGGTCTCGCCGATCACGAGCTTGGTATTCGGCTTGATCGCGGCGCGGATTCCGTCGAGGTCGCGCGGCTTCACGAAGGTCGTGGTGATACCGAAGCGCGGCAGAGTATGGGTGAGAAGATTGATCGTTCCACCATAGAGCGATGCGGACGCGACGATGTGATCGCCGGCGTTGAGAAGCGTTGCAATCGCCAGATGCAGCGCGGCCATGCCGCTGGCGGTGCAGACCGCGCCGACGCCGTTTTCAAGCGCCGCGAGCCGTTCCTCCAGCACCGCAATGGTCGGGTTGGAAATGCGGGTATAGATGTGGCCCGCGCGTTCGAGGTTGAACAGCGCGGCAGCATGATCGGCATCCTGGAAGACGTAGGACGTCGTCTGATAGATGGGCACGGCGCGCGAGCCGGTGACCGGATCAGGATGCTGGCCCGCATGCAGGCTGAGCGTATCGAACGCAGGTTGTTTTGGCGCTGCCATTTATCTTCTCTGGTTGCCGGGTGCCGTATCTTTCACGCAGGGCGGTCGATTGCAAGGCCGCTTCGGGATCACTTGCCCGGCCGGGGATCGATCGGAGTGATGGCGCCAAGCCCGAGGATATTTTCCAGCAGCTTGCCGCCTGCGAGCGCCCGGGCCTCGCCGCGAGGTGGCGCGACGACCTGCAATCCCACCGGCAGGTTCTCGCGGGTGAACCCGCACGGAATCGACAGACCCGGGCAGCAGGCAACGGTGATGGCGGACACGATGGCGAGCCAGCCGACGTAGTTGTCGAACTTCACGCCGTTGCATTCGGCGAGATAGCGCTGCTCGACCGGGAACGGCGCGACGATGGTGGTCGGGCAGAGCAGCAAATCGTAGGTCTCGAAGAAGGCGAGGGCACGGTTCATCAGTGTGACGCGCTGGGCCTCGGCACGTTCGATGTCCGCGAGCGTCAGTTTGAGACCTTCCTCGATGTTCCAGATTACTTCCGGCTTCAACTGGTCGCGGTGAGACTTGAGCAGCTTGCCTTTGGTCAGGACATAATCGTAGGCGCGCAGCACATGGGCGCAGGCGACCGCCTCGCTGAAATCCGGATGGGCCTCCTCGACAATGACGCCAACCTCTTCAAAGCGCTGCGCGGCCTTGCGCGTGATCTCGGCGACCTCGGGGTCGACGGGCGAAATGCCAAGGGTGGCGGAATAGGCAATGCGCCTCGGCTTCGCGCCGGATCGCGCGGCGGAGAGAAACGATGTCGGCAATCGAGGCAGGGACAGCGCGTCGCCCGGATGCTCGCCGGACATGGCGTCGAGCATCAGCGCCAAATCCTCGACGTTCCGGGCCATCGGACCATCAGCGCTCAGCGTGCGATCGACCTTTGCGGCTTGCGAATGCGCCACTCGGCCGATGCTGGGGCGCATGCCGACCACGCCGCAGAAGCTGGCGGGATTGCGCAGCGAGCCGCCGACGTCGGTGCCGTGGGCGAGCCAAGCCGTGCCGCTCGCAAGTGCTGCCGCGGCACCGCCCGAGGAGCCGGATGCGGAGCGGGATAGATTCCACGGGTTGAGCGTCGCGCCGAACACGTCGTTGAAGGTCTGCGCCCCGGCTCCGAATTCCGGTGTGTTGGATTTGGCGTAGACGATCGCGCCGTTGGTTTCGAGGTTCTCGACCACGATGTTGGACTTGGCCGCAACGACATCCTTGAAAATCGGCGAACCCTGCGTGGTCCGCACACCTGCGACATCGGTCAGGTCCTTGATGGGCACCGGCATACCGGCAAGCAGGCCGCGCTCGGCGGCCGGCTTCTTCATCAGCTTGTCGGCGTGGTCGCGGGCGCGGTCGAAGCAGAGGATGGGGAGGGCGTTGACCCCGCCGTCCACTTTGCGAATTCTAGCTTCCAGCGCATCGAGCAGATCGTGGGGCGTAATCTCGTTCTTGCGGAGCCGTTCGACGATGTCGCAGGCCGTCGCCCGCACGAGTTCTTCACTGGATCCCACGAAATCGCCTCCCGCTCATTGGCTTCTTGGGTGGCCAATATAGCGGGAGGCATCGCAATGGCGAGGCGAAATTAGGCGATATCCGCCTCGCTCAACTCAGGTCACGTCAGCGCGATGCGCATGGTCGCGGGCTTACCGCTCGCCTCCGGCTTCGCCGTCGATCACAGCGCCGAACAGCTCCCAGCGCTCGCCCTTGAAGCGCATCAACTGCAACTGCTCGATGGGTGAGAAGTCCGTCGCGCTGGTCTTGATCAGGACGCCGGGCAACATGCCGCCTTGCTGGATGCCGTTGATGCTGGCGGCCTGCTTCATGACATTGGCGCGGGTGAGATCGTCGCCGCATTGCTTCAGCACTGCGGCCATGGTCTGCGCCATGTTGTAGCCTGTAAGAGCGGAGCTGTCCGCGACGTTTGCTTCCGGGACATACTTGGCGAGGAAGGCCTTGTATTCTTTCATGCCGGGATCGTCGTTCCACTGCGGGTCCGATGTATCCTTGGCGTAGGCTGCGGAAATGACCCCCTGCGCGTTATCAAATCCGGCAGGCTTCATCACGGTTGCCGTCGAGGCGCTGACGTTGGTGATGATCTGCATCGGTTTCCAGCCGAGTTCGCCCACCTTCTTGATCGTCTGCGCGCCGAACTTCGGCGTGGTGAAGATCACGAGAACGTCCGGGTTCAGGGATTTAATCTTGACGATGTGCGAGTCGATGGTCGGTTCGGACAGCTCGTAGCTCTCCTCGATAACGATCATGGACTTCTTGGCGCCGAGACCGTCCTGGATACCCTTGAGGTAGTCCTTGCCGAAATCGTCGTTCTGGTAGAGCACGGCGATCTTGGCGTCGGGCTTCTCCTTCAGGAGAAATTTCGCATAGATGCGACCCTCGCTTTGGTAGCTCGGCAGCCAGCCCATGGTCCATGGAAACGCCTTCGGATCATTCCATTTGGTAGCGCCGGTGGCGAGGAACAGGTGCGGCACCTTCTTCGAATTCATGTATTTCTGAATTGCAGAATTCGACGGCGTGCCGAGTGCGCCGAACACCAGCAGTACCTCGTCGCTTTCGACCAGCTTGCGGGTCTGCTCCACCGCTTTCGGCGGGCTGTAGGCGTCGTCATACGAAATGAAGTTGACCTTGCGGCCGTTGATGCCGCCCTCGTCGTTGATCTTTTTGAAATAGCCTTCCATCGCCTTGCCGACGACGCCATAGGCCGAGGCGGGACCGCTGTAGGGAATGATATTGCCGATCTTGATTTCGGTATCGGTCGCGCCGGTATCGTATTTTTTCTGGGCCATCGCACTCCCGGTCGCGGCAATCAGAAATCCTGCGGCAACGGCGGCGCATAGCGGTTTCGTCAAGCGCATTCAGTGGTCTCCCTGTTTGTTTTTTTGTTTGTGGACGGGGCAAGGCGCTACGCGCGCTTCGCCTTGTCCTTTTCGTTCTGCGCCATGATGGCGTCGCGTGCTGCGCTCCAGTCGGAATCCTTCCAGTCGCGCAATTGGTAGAAATTGCCGCCCATCGCCAGCGCCTGCGCGCCATCCATTGCGATGGTCTCGCCGTTGATCCAGTCACAGCCGCCGGAAATCAGGAACGTTGCGAGGTTTTGCAATTCTTCCATGGTTCCGACGCGGCCCATCGGGTTCATAGCGATGGTTCGCGCACCGGCTTCGTCGCCGGGCTTGATGCGCTTGCTCATGCCTTCGGTCGGGATTTCGCCCGGTGCGATGGTGTTGAGACGAATGCCATAGCGTCCCCATTCGGTCGCCAGCGACATGGTCATGGCGTGGATCGCGGATTTGCTCATGGCTGAGGGGACGACGTAAGGGCTGCCGTTGCGCACCCATGTCACTGTAATCGACACGACATTGCCGCGATGGCCGCCGGCGATCCAGCGCTTGCCGACAGCGTGGGTGACGTAGAACGTTCCGTGCATCACGATGTTGGCGACCGCGTCGAAGCCGCGCGGCGTCAGGTCCTGGGTGCGCGAAATGAAGTTGCCCGCGGCATTGTTGATCAGGTCGGTGAGCGGGCCGTCCTGGAATGCGCTTTCGATCATCGCATCGACGGCGGCGGCATCGCGAATGTCCACCCCGTGAGCGGTGACCTTGCCGCCATGAAGTTTCATCAGTTCGGCGGCGGTTTCCTCGCAAACGCCCTTGCGGCGTCCGCAAATGTGGATTTCCGCGCCAAGGCTGAGGAACCTGGCGGCCATGGCCTTACCGAGGCCGGTGCCGCCACCGGTCACCAGAATCTTGCGGCCCGCGAGAAGTCGATCTGTGAACATGGTGCAATCCTCCCAGAATTGCTTTTCTTCATTAGTTAGTTGATTAATTAAAACAGCATGCGCTAATCCTGTAAAGAGAAGAGATCAAAAACAACAGGAGAAACGCCATGACTGCCGCAAACGATCGCATCACGGTTTCGATGTCGGAGGGGGTCGCCGACGTCCGTCTGGTCCGTGGGGACAAGATGAACGCGCTCGACGCGGCGATGTTCAATGCGCTGGTGGATACAGCGGCGCGGCTCAAGACCGAGAAGGGCTTGCGCGCGGTGGTGCTGTCCGGCGAGGGACGGGCGTTCTGCGCCGGGCTCGATATGGGGCGTTTTGCCGCAATGGGCGGCGGCTCCAGCGATCTGCGCGATCTCGCCAAGCGGACTCACGGCCTGACCAATCATTCGCAGCAGGCGGTGTGGGGCTGGCGGCAGCTGCCGGTTCCGGTGATTGCAGCTGTGCACGGCGTTGCATTTGGCGGCGGCTTCCAGCTCGCGCTCGGCGCCGATATGCGGTTTCTCGCGCCGGACGCGCGCATGTCGATCATGGAAATCAAATGGGGGCTGGTGCCCGACATGGCGGGAACGCCGATTCTCGCCAGTCTGGTCCGCGACGATATTCTGCGCGACCTCACTTTCACTGGCCGGATTTTCTCCGCGCAGGACGCGATGAGCTACGGTCTGGCCACGCGGATTTGCGACGATCCCCGTTCGGTCGCGCTGGAAACCGCGCGCGAGATCGCCGGCAAGAGTCCGGATGCCATCCGCGCCATCAAGCGGATGCTGAACAATCTCTCAACGGCCAATCCCGGCCCGGCGCTGCTGGCGGAATCCGTCGAGCAGATGAAGCTGATGGGATCGCCCAACCAGACAGAGGCGGTGCGTGCCAATATCGAAAAGCGCGCGCCGAAGTTTGCCGACGGCTCGAATTGAACGGCTGCGGCATGTCGGGGTTAGCGACGGGCATCGTCAGCGGCGGGCGCCGCAAGTCCCGTGACGAGGTGAATGAACGTGCACGCCTGATCGCGGGCGGGCTCGAACGGCTCGGCATCAGGCAAGGTGACAGCGTCGGCATCCTGATGCGCAACGACATTGCGTTTCTTGAGACGGCCTATGCGGTGATGACGCTCGGCGCTTACGCCGTGCCGATCAACTGGCACTTCAGGCCGGACGAGATCGCCTACGTCATGGGCGATTCCGGCGCGCGCGTTCTGATCGGCCATGCTGATCTATTACACGGGCTCGACGGCGTCGTTCCTGTCGGCGTCACGATGCTCAGCTTGCCGCCGCCGCCGGAAATCGTTGCGGCATACCGGATTGATGCGGTGTTGTGCGCGACGGCGCACGGAACACTCGATTTCGATACATGGCTTGCGCAGCAGACGCCCTACGATGGACCCGCACTGCCGCAGCCGCAAAACATGATTTACACGTCCGGCACCACAGGGCATCCCAAAGGCGTCAAGCGTTATGCGCCGACGCCGGAGCAGAGTGCGTCGATGGAAGCGATGCGCGCGCTGATCTACGGACTGAAGCCGGGTGTGCGCGCTTTGCTGCCGGGGCCGCTGTATCATTCGGCGCCGAACGCGTTCGGCCTGCGTGCCGGGCGGCTCGGTGATGTGACGATCCTGATGCCGCGCTTCGAGGCCGAGGAGTTTCTGCGCATCATCGACCAACAGAAGATCGACAACGTCTTCATGGTGCCGACCATGTTCACCCGGCTTCTGAAGCTGCCGGAGCACGTCCGCAAGTCCTACGACGTCTCGTCGCTGCGTCACGTCATCCACGCGGCTGCGCCGTGCCCCGCGGATGTGAAACGGGCAATGATCGAATGGTTCGGTCCGGTGATTTTTGAGTTCTACGGCAGCACGGAATCCGGCGCGGTGACATTCGCGAGCTCGGAAGATGCGTTGAAGAAACCGGGCACGGTGGGCAAGATTTCACCGGGAACTGAACTCCGCTTTCTCGGCGAGGATGGCCGGATATTGCCGCAGGGCGAGATCGGCGAGATTTACTCGCGCATCGCCGCGAACCCCGACTTCACCTATCACAACCGGCCCGAGAAGCGGTCCGAGATCGAGCGCGACGGTTTCATCACCAGCGGCGATGTCGGCTATATCGACGCCGACGGCTACGTTTTCATCTGCGATCGCAAACGCGATATGGTGATCTCGGGCGGCGTCAATATCTATCCGGCGGAAATCGAAGCGGTGCTGCACGGAATTTCCGGTGTTCACGACTGCGCCGTGTTCGGCATTCCCGATGACGAGTTCGGCGAGGCGCTGATGGCGGTGGTGGAGCCGCAGCCCGGAGCCGTGCTCGACGTCGCGGCGATCCGTGAGCAACTCAGGATTTCGCTGGCGGGTTACAAGGTGCCCAAGCACATCGAGATTCAGACCGGTTTGCCGCGCGAGGATTCGGGAAAGATCTTCAAACGGCGGCTGCGCGATCCCTACTGGGAGCGGGCCGGGCGCAGGATCTAGACCTTTTCAACCGGGGCCCGCCTGTCGTGAAGAAAATACGAAAAAATCATTAGCCGAACGCAAGATCGTTGCGCGGAAAGGCAGGACGGGTATCCGCCGCTTGCGCCGGTGCGCAAAAATTGCGACTTGAGAGGACGGGAACAGCTCTCACGGGATCGCGTCATGTCATACGAAGCGAAACAGTCCGATACTCGGGACGTGAAGCTTCGCGGGACCGATCCGGCCGCTGCCGATGACGATGCGCTGTTGCGGGCCGATATCCGGCGGCTGGGTCGAATTCTTGGGGACACCGTCCGTGACCAGGAAGGAGCGGATGTCTTCGATCTGGTCGAACGCATCCGGCAGACCTCGATCCGTTTCCACCGCGATGACGACAAGCCGGCCCGCCGCGAGCTTGAGGCCATTCTGGATGGCATGTCGATCGCCGACACCGTCCGCATCGTTCGCGCGTTCAGTTATTTCTCGCATCTGGCCAATATCGCGGAAGACCAGAACAATATCCGCCAGCGCCGCGCGCAGGACATGGCAGGCACCGCTGCGCGCCCTGGCACCCTGACGCGGGCGCTTGCGCGCGCGCAGGAAGCAGGCATCGATGCCGATGCGTTGCGGGCATTCTTTGCCAAGGCGCAGGTCAGCCCGGTCCTCACCGCGCATCCGACCGAGGTCCGCCGCAAGAGTACGATCGACCGCGAGATGGAGATCGCCTCCGTACTCAACATACGCGACCGCACGCAGATGACTGCCGACGAGATCGCCGCGAGTGACGAGCAGTTGCGCCGTGCGGTGGTGACGCTGTGGCAGACCAATCTTTTGAGGCGCACCAAGTTGACGGTGCTGGACGAAGTCTCCAACGGCCTGTCGTTCTATGACTATACGTTCCTGCGCGAAGTGCCCCGGCTGCACTGTTCGCTTGAGGACCGGCTGGCCGAAGAGGGCGGCACGGCCGTCGATGCGCACGATGTCCCGGAGCTTGCGACATTCCTGAAAATGGGAAGCTGGATCGGCGGCGACCGCGACGGCAACCCGTTCGTGACAGCGGAGGTGATGCGCGGTGCTCTTAACCTGCACGCTACGCGCATTCTTCGTTTTTATCTTGCCGAATTGCACGACCTTGGCGCGGAGCTTTCACTCGCGGCCCATCTTGCCGACGTGTCGCCTGAATTGCGCGCTCTCGCAGGGCAGTCCCCCGACCCGTCGCCCCACCGCAGCGGCGAACCCTATCGGCTTGCGGTTTCCGGCATCTACGCCCGGCTGGCGGCAACCGCCTTGAAGCTGAAGATTGAAACCAGCCGGCCGCCGGTGGGCGCTGCGGCGGCCTATGCCGGTCCGGACGAACTTGCGCGCGATCTTGATGTGCTGCATGCCTCGCTAGTCGCCAACAACTCGCTGGTGATCGCGCGGGGACGGCTGCGGCATCTGCGCCGTGCGGTGGACTGCTTCGGCTTCCACCTTGCGGCGCTTGATATGCGGCAGAACTCTGCCGTGCATGAACGGACCATTACTGAACTCTTTGAAGCGGCTGCACCGGGCACCAATTATCAGGAGATCCCGGAAGAGGCGCGTATCGCGCTGCTGTCCGGCGAATTGAGGACCGCGCGTCCGCTGGCGTCGCCGTTCGTCGCGTACGGCGAAGAGACGATCAAGGAACTCGCCGTGCTGCGCGCGGCTGCGGAAGCCCATGCGACATTCGGCGGCGCTGTCATTCCCCAGTGCATCATCTCGATGACCGAGGGCGTGTCGGATCTGCTCGAGGTCGCTGTTCTGCTGAAGGAAGCGGGTCTCGTCTCGCCGGACGGCACCAGCCGTCTCAACATTGTGCCGCTGTTCGAGACCATCGACGATCTGCGGCAGTGCGCGCAGATCATGGACAACCTGTTCTCGTTGCCGGAATATCGTCGCCTCGTCGACAGCCGGGGCGGCCTTCAGGAGGTTATGCTCGGCTATTCGGACAGCAACAAGGACGGCGGTTTCGTCACCTCGGGCTGGGAACTATACAAGGCCGAGATCAGTCTCGTCGAAGTGTTCGAGCGCCACGGCGTGCGCCTGCGGCTGTTTCACGGGCGCGGCGGCTCGGTCGGCCGCGGCGGCGGCCCGAGCTATGACGCAATCCTGGCGCAGCCCGGCGGAGCGGTGAACGGGCAGATCCGCATCACCGAGCAGGGAGAAATCATCTCCAGCAAATACTCCAATGCCGACGTTGGCCGCCACAACCTCGAAATTCTCGCGGCGGCAACGCTGGAAGCGAGCCTGTTGCAGCCGAAACATTCCGCGCCGCGCGATGAATACATCGCCGCGATGGAGGAGCTCTCCAACCTCGCTTATGCGGCCTATCGCAACCTCGTCTATGAAACCGAAGGCTTCGAGGATTATTTCTGGGCTTCCACGGTAATCTCGGAAATCTCGACGCTGAACATAGGCAGCCGACCGGCTTCGCGCACAAAGACACGCAGGATCGAGGACTTGCGTGCTATTCCCTGGGTGTTCAGCTGGGCGCAATGCCGCCTGATGCTGCCGGGCTGGTATGGCTTCGGCAGCGCTGTCGATGCCTGGGTCAAGCAGCATCCGGACAAAGGCATCGCGTTCCTCCAGGAACTGTACCGCGAGTGGCCGTTCTTCCAGACGCTGCTGTCCAACATGGACATGGTGCTGTCCAAGAGCAGCATCGCCATCGCCTCGCGCTACGCGGACCTTGTCCCGGATGAAAAGCTGCGCGCCACCATCTTTGGCCGTATCCGCTCCGAGTGGCATGACTCGATCGAAACGCTGCTGACCATCATGGGCCATGACCGGCTGTTGCAGGGAAATTCCTTGCTCGAACGATCGATCCGCAATCGCTTCCCTTACCTCGATCCGCTCAACCATGTGCAGGTCGAACTGCTTCAGGCGCACCGGGCTCAGAGCACGGATGAGCAGGTGCTGCGCGGCATTCAGCTCACCATCAACGGAATTTCCGCGGGGCTACGCAACAGCGGCTAAGATAAAAACAACGGGAGGTATCGATGACCGAGACTGACACCATTCTTGTGGAGCACGAAGGACCCGTTACCATCGTTTCCATCAACCGGCCGGAGCGCAAGAATGCCGTCGATGGCGCCACGGCGCGCCGCCTGTTCGATGCCTTTCGCGCCTTTGATGCCGATCCGGATTCTTCCGTTGCCATATTCACGGGTACAGGCGGCGCGTTCTGCGCAGGTGCTGATCTGAAAGCTGTTGCGATCGGCGATCGCGAGAAAAAGCGCGAGCTTGGCGGACACGACACCATCGCGCCAATGGGACCGAGCCGCTTGCGTCTGAGCAAGCCGGTGATAGCGGCGGTAGAGGGCCATGCGGTCGCGGGCGGCATGGAACTGGCGTTGTGGGCCGACATGCGCGTGGTGGGCGAGGGCGCGACCTTTGGTATCTTCTGCCGCCGCTTCGGCGTCCCCCTGATCGACCTCGGCACCATCCGTCTGCCGCGGCTGATAGGCCATTCCCGCGCAATGGATTTGATCCTCACCGGGCGGCCGGTCGACGCGAAGGAAGCATTCGATATCGGGATCGCCAACCGCCTTGTGCCGAAGGGTGAAGCGCGTGCGCACGCGATTGCATTGGCGCAGGATCTGGCGAAGTTTCCGCAAGCCTGCCTGCGCAACGACAAGCGCTCGGCGCTGCGTCAATGGGATCTCGACGAGACGTCTGCCATCCTTGATGAAATGCAGGGCGGTCTCGATGTCATTGCGTCCGGCGAGACGCTGGAAGGCGCCAAGCGCTTCGCCAGTGGCACCGGACGGCACGGGTCCTTCAAGTAAGGCCGGCCGCCCGTTCTCCTAGATCGCATCCCACGAGAAGATATCGGCGGAGCGATCGAGCTTGTAGAATGACGATTTCAGCGCGGGCATGCCGTGCTCGGCGATGGTTTGCGGCGTCCAGCCGCCGTCGCGATGGATCGAGCGCAGCGGACGCGACTGGCCCATCAGGAAGATTTCGTTCATCCGCACGGCAAAGATCTGCCCGGTGACATCCTTGGCGGCGTCGCTGAGCAGGAACACCGATAGCGGCGCGATCTTCTCCGGTCCCATCTGCTGCATGCGCGCAACACGGGCCTTCTCTTCCTCGGTCTCGGTTGGAATGGTGCCGATCAGACGGCTCCATGCGAACGGCGACACGCAGTTCGAGCGCACGTTGAAGCGCTCCATGTCGAGCGCGATCGACTTCGACAGGCCGACGATGCCAAGCTTGGCGGCGGCATAGTTCGCCTGGCCGAAGTTGCCGATCAGTCCCGATGTCGAGGTGAAGTGGACGAATGCGCCGCTTTCCTGCTCACGGAAAATGCGGGCGGCAGCGTGTGAGGTGTAGAACGAGCCGAGCAGGTGAACCTTGATGACCGACTCGAATGCCTCGATGCTCATGCGATGGAAGATCGCATCGCGCAGAATGCCGGCGTTGTTCACGACGCCGTCCAGCTTGCCGTAGGTGTCGACGGCTTGCTTGATGATCTTGCTGGCTGGAATGGCTTCCGCCACCGTTTCGAAGTTGGCGACGGCGGTGCCGCCACGCTTCTTGATCTCCTCGACGACCTCCTCGGCGGGGGCGGCGTTGGTGCCCGATCCGTCGGCCGCAACACCGGGATCGTTGACCACCACCTTGGCGCCCTCGGCGGCGGCGAGCAGGGCGATCTCGCGGCCGATGCCGCGGCCCGCACCGGTGACAACGATGACCTTGCCGTCCAGCGACTTCTTGTTCGACATTGTTGTAACTCCTGTTTTCGCTGTCAGCGTTCGTTGGTGAAAATGATGGTGCCGCTGGCGGCGAACATGCCGCCGACACCGTGACACACCGATATCTTCGCGCCTGGCACCTGTGCAGGTGCGATGCCGCGCATCTGCCGCACGCTTTCCTGCAAGGCATACATTCCGTACATGCCGGAATGCATGTAGCTGAGGCCGCCGCCGTTGGTGTTCATCGGCAGCTTGCCGCCGATGGCAGTATTTCGGTCGGCAATGAACTTGCCGGTTTCCTCATGCGGCATGAAGCCGAGATCGCCGAGGCCGAACAACGGCAGATGCGCAAAGGCATCGTAAATCATCAGGTGATCGACATCCTTGTGCGCAATGCCGGCCTCGCGAAACGCGGTCGGGCCCGCCACCTTGAAAGCGCGCGACGAGTTGAAGGTTTCCATCTGGCTGACCATCGGCGTCTCGACGCTTTCGCCGGTGCCGAGGATGTAAACCGGCTTCTGCGGAAAATCCTTGGCGCGGTCGGCACCGGTCAGGATCAGCGCGCCGCCGCCATCGGTGACGAGGCAGCACTGAAGAATGCGGAACGGGTAAGCGATCATCCGCGAGTTGAGTACATCCTCGACCGTGATCGGGTCCTTCATCATCGCGCGCGGGTTCTTCGCGGCCCATTCACGCTGAACCACCGACACCATCGCAATCTGCTCGTGGGTGATGCCGTAGGTTTTCATATAGCGCAGTACGGGAATTGGAAACATGCTGGGCGGACCGTAGACGCCGAAGGGGGCCTCGAACTGGCCCTGCAGGCTGTCGGCGGGAATCGAGCGCGGCAGCTTGCCGATCATCGACTTGCCGCTCTCGGCATGGGTGATCAGCACAGTCTTGCACAGTCCGGCCTCGATCGCCGCGGCGGCGTGGCGGACATGCAGCATGAATGAACAACCGCCGACCGACGTGCCGTCGACCCATGTCGGCGTGATGCCGAGATAGTGCGCGAGCTGTTGGGGCGTTTCGACTGCAGTCGCGATGCCGTCGATGTCCGACAGCTTCAGTCCCGCGTCCGCCAGCGCATTCAGTGCGGCATCCGCGTGCAACTGGATCTGCGACATGTCGGGAATGACGCCAAGCTTGGTGGTCTCTGCCGCGCCGACGACGGCAACCTGATTTCTGCGCATGCTCTTAACCCTTCGCCGGACGGAACTGGGGAAGGGTGATCTTGTCGCTGACTTTCTCGAACGCGACTTCGAGTTTCATGTCGAGCACAAGGGCCTCGGGCGTCTGCGGGCAGTCGAGAATATTGCTCATCATCCGCGGGCCTTCATCGAGTTCGACGACGGCAATCGCATATGGCGGCGTGAAGCCCGGAGCGGCAGGCCGGTGGTTGATCACATAACTGTAGAGCTTGCCCTTGCCGCTGGCCTTGAACACGCTGACCTTGCGCGAGGCGCACGAAGGGCAGAACGGGCGAGGCGGAAAATAGACGTTCGAGCAATCGTCGCAGCGCTGCAGACGAAGTTCCCCTGACTGTGTGCCGTCCCAGAAATGCTGGGTTTCGGGCGTTGGCACCGGCAAGGCGCGCGAAGGTGCAGCCATCTGCAGTCTCTCCCTGATCGTTGGCTTTTGTTAATTGGTCGATTAACTTTATGCAGGTATTCCCTGCCGAGGCAAGTGGCCTTCCTGCGCCGGGGAATCGGGGCGGGCATGCACGGTTGCCGAGCGCCGCCCGGCTATTTGCCGAGAAGATTGAGGGCAGCTGCTTCAAATGTTTCAAGCGGCTTCATACTTTTCAGCATGTTGCGATGTTCATGACCGGCCTGTGCCGCATGCTGCCGCATATTGTCGTCGGCGAGGATATCTTCCAGAGACTTCGAGATGTCGACCTGTGGCCCGAAACTATCGATGACTTTTCCGAGGCCGGCATTTTCAAGCTGAAGCCCATTCAGGAGCTGCTCGATGTGGGTCGCGACGACAAGTTGCGGAATGCCTGCCGCTATGGCGTGCGATGCCAGTCCACCCCCGCCGAAATGAACGGCGAGTCGCGCCGATGCCAGTGTCTCGCTCAATGGTAAATGTTGCGAGAAGACCCGCGCGCCGCAGCGCGAAAGATTCTCGGATTGCTCGCCTGTTATGTCCGGCGCGGAAATGATGAGACGTTCAGCGACCGGGACCAGCGTCGGAACAATGTCGAAAGGCAGTGCGGACAGCACGCCGCGCGACAGGTAGACAAAGATGCTGTCTGCATCTGTCCGAGCCTCCAGCGGCGGGCTGTCGAAGATCGGGCCGGCCAGTGGCTCCGGTCTTTGCAGATCATAAGGATCGAGCACCGGAAAAGTGAGAACGATCTGCGCATCGCCTGAGAACATCTGCGGCAGCTGTTCAAGGAAAGGCCGGCCCAGAGATCGCAATACGCGATTGACTGTTCCCAGTGTTTCTTCCTCGCTCCAGCGCGGGGGATGAACACGATGCAGCAGCGGAAATCGTTTCATGTCGCCGGGAGGGACCGTGTATCCGTTGCCGACAACGACCAGCGGAATCCTTCCGCGCGCCATGAGGCTTGCCGCTGGTGCATAGTCCGCGACCATAAGATCCGGCAAAACGGTTCTGAAAATATCGTCCCACGATTGCAGCAGCGACCGCAGGCCATTCTCATCAGTCAAACCGTTTGAGGCCAGTTGATCGTGCATCGTCGCTGTTGAGCGCAGGGACCGCGCGGCGGGCCATGATGGAGCCTGCAAAACAACCGCATTGAGTCCCATCAGACGTGCGGCTTGCGGATCCTTGAGCACGAATACCGGGCGCACGTGGTGGCGGCTCAGCTGTGCAGCGAAACGTTCCAGGTTCGCGATATGGCCAAAGCCGCCGCCGTGCTCCCAGGCAAAAAGAACGGTCTTCATGACGGCGTCTTGCTTCTCTCTTTGCGTTGACAACGCAGGCCGGAATACTGGCTATAATGAGTGAGCATCAAAAGGCAATCGAACATCGCATGCAGCCATTGTCTCCTGTGACGCATCGTCAGGAAGTGCATACTTTTTGGACGGGGCCCAATCTCAGCTCCTATGAGGATTTATCGCTGCGGAGCGCTGTTGCGACCGGTGCCCGGGTCTTGCTCTATTCGTATAACGAGAGCCTGAACGTCCCCGACGGCGTCGAGCTTGTGGACGCGCGCGAGGTTCTGTCCGGCCCGCTCCATCAATTCCATCACAAGGACGGCGATCTTTCGCTCGCCCTGCATTCCGATCTGTTCCGGTATCTCGCCATCCAGAAATTCGGCGGCTGGTACATGGACCTCGACATCGTCGTGATGAAACCGGCCTTGCCCGGCGACAAGATCTATCTCGTATATCAGGAAGATGGCGTCATCAATGCCGCCGTGATGAAGTTTCCCGCGCGGTCGCCCATCATGACGGCAGCCGTGGATGAGGCGATGGGATTGCTGCCGGCGGCGGGCACGGTGGCGCCGGGAGCCGATCACGGCATTGTCGGACCTCAGCTCATCACGCGCCTCGCCTCCGAGTATGCGATCGATCATCTGGTTAGTCCGAAAGCCAGCGCCTATGAGGTTCATCCCAACGAAGTGCTGATGTTCTTCGATCCCGCTCAATGCGAAGCTGCATGTCAGCGGCTCGCCTCAAGCGATTTCGTTCATCTCTGGAATGACCTGTGGCGCGCGCTGCGCATTCCGAAGAATCTGGGGCCGCCGGAAGGCAGCTTTCTGGATTCGCAGTTCAGACAGTATGGAATTGATGTTCCGCAGGGAGCGCGTCTGTCCTCTCAGGCCATTGAAGGATGGTTTCGCGAGTTCTGGGTGATGAAAGAGCTCAAGCAGAAGCTCTCCCTCCAAAGCGTGCCCTACGATGCGCTGGATCATCTGGCGCGGTCCATACAGGTCAAGGGCTGGCAGCCCGGCCAGCGTTCCTTCGGTAGCGCTCCGGTGTTGCAGCAGGAGGACCATCCGCATGCCATCGCTCCCCAGACCGTCAGAACCTTCTGGCACGGCGAGACGATCGGTCCGTATCAACTGATGTGCCTGAAGAGCTTTGCTGCAAGCGGGCATCGCGTCGAGGTGTTTTCCTACAATCGCGACCTGAATGTTCCCGGCTGGATATCGGTAGGGGATGCGGCCGAAATTCTTCCGCGCGAAGTTGTGTTGAGACCGCTGGGCGAGGAGGGGCCGCTCGCCATTCACGCGAATCTTTTTCGATACGCTTTGCTTCAGAAGCTGGGTGGATGGTGGATCGATCCAGACGTTCTGTTGCTGAAGTCTGATCTTCCAGCCGGCGATGTTTTCTTTGCAGAGTTGGATGTCTTCGGGCGTGTGCCGACGGGTGCTCTGAAATTCCCTGCCGGACATGGAATGCTCACCGAAGCGCTGGCTGAAACCGAGCGTCTTTCGCATTCATGGGAGAGTTGGGAGGAATCAGGCTCGGCGTTGCTTACGTCGCTCGCGGGACGACACAAGCTGAACGGTAAGATTTTAGGCAGGACGTCTCTTGGTCCTGTCTCATGGTTCGATGTGCCGGATTTGTTCAATCCGGACAGCGCCGGAAAATTGAGTCGATTGTGCAACGATTTTCAGTTCCTGCATCTTCACGACGATGCATGGCGCCGTGCCGGGATACCGCATAATCTCGCGCCGCCCGAGGGCTCATTCCTCGATAGCCAAGTCCAGAAATACGGCGTAGCCGCTGATTTTCCGGCGAAAATTTCTTTCCGCGAATTGAACCGATGGATGACGCACATGTACGAATGCATACGCCTGAGGCAGGGATAACCGAGTTCCGACGGCCAGTGTTTTCTTCAGCCTGTATCAATTCGGCCACTGGATACGGGTCGTACAGCGTTGATTGGAGACCGCTTTTATGGTTCTTCCGTAGTCATTGGCGACGGGAATTTTTGAAATGTGGTTTCGGGTATTGTCTCTTTTAACAGGTTCGCGGACGCAGGCCGTATCGGCCCGTAGCGTCTGGGTAGTTTGCGCGCTTGTCTTTTTCGCTCCTGCGGGCGTTGCGCGCGCACAGGATGCGTCGGAACAGCAGAACCTGTTTCAGCAGATGGTCCGCAATCCCGGTAATCACGAAATCACGTTTGCTTACGTGAAGGTTGCAACGACACGCGGCGACTACGAAGCCGCAATCGG
Source organism: Afipia sp. GW823-FHT06G09 (assembly GCF_058794875.1). Taxonomy (NCBI): domain Bacteria; kingdom Pseudomonadati; phylum Pseudomonadota; class Alphaproteobacteria; order Hyphomicrobiales; family Nitrobacteraceae; genus Afipia; species Afipia sp. GW823-FHT06G09. The sequence continues at coordinate 14,611 of NZ_JBXAHF010000005.1, read as the reverse complement.
CGCGCTCGAGCGGCTGCTGTTTTACAATCCCAGGCTTACGCGCGTGAAATACGAACTCGGCGCGCTGTATTTCCGGCTCGGCTCCTATGAGATGGCGAAGCGCTATTTCAAGGAAGCGCTGGCCAGCCCGGATATCGATGCGATCACCAAGGAGCGTATCGAGACCTACTTGCCTGATACCGAAAAGCAGCTTCAGCCGAGCCGGTTCTCTGGTTTCGCGCAGACTGGTATTCGCTCGCAGAGCAATGCGAGCTTCGCGCCCGGTGGCGGCGTTCTGCGCCTCGGCGGTCAGGATTTGGCTTTGCTGCCGACCGCGCAGCGGAAGGCCGATATCAACTGGTTTGGGTTGGTCGGCCTGAGCCACGACTATGATTTGCAGAACCAGCGCGGCGATATCCTCGAAACGCGCGCCGTTGGATATCTTACCGAGCAATCGCGCCTGAAGGATCTGAACGTCGGCTTCGTCGATGTCAGCTTCGGCCCACGGCTTGCGCTCGCGCCGGAACTTCTGCCGGGCGTCACCATCAAGCCCTATGTGGTTGGCGGAAACACCTGGGTCGGCGGATCGTCGTACTTTTCAACAGCCGGCGCCGGTGTTGGCGTGAAAGTTCCGGTGAACGACAGATTTACCTTCGGTCCCGATTTCGAATGGCGCCGCGCGGATTTCAGGAACGTCGATCCTGTCGCGGGCTTCGGTTCAAGCGACTGGTATACGACCAGCCTTACGGCGAGCTGGAATATCGCGCAGCAGATCAAGCTCGACGCGCGCGGACTGTATCGTCGTGGCGATGCCTCTCTCGTGTATCAGTCGTTCGACCAATGGGCGATTGAAGCCGCATTGACGCTCGAGTTCGCGCCGCCGTTCGTCTGGATGTCACGCAACTGGAGCGTGGCGCCGTTCGTGCGGTGGATCGAGACCCGCTTCGATGCCGCAAATCCGTTCATCGATCCGCTGGTCGCTCGCAGCGACAACCAGTGGTCGGTGGGCGCGCTGTTCAATGCACCCGTGACGAAGAACTTCGGCATCTCGGCTGCGGTTCAGTATGACAAGACCAATTCCTCGCTGCCGAACTATCGCCTGGATAATTTCTCCGTGATGTTCGGTCCGACCGCTCGTTTCTGAGGGCAGCAGATGTTATTTTCCAAAGAGACATACTTCACATCGTTTCTGACGGTGCTGCTCTCGACGACCGCGCTTATTCCGGCGGCAGAGGCGCAGAACTCGGGCCGCGTCGGGGCCGTGAATCTCGATGCAACCGGCACACCGCCGGGCGCCGGAACGCGCACGCTCACCATCGGCACCAACATCATCTACAAGGAGCGGGTGCAGACGTCGGCGCAGGGATCGACGCAGATCATGTTCCCTGACACCTCGACACTGAATGTCGGCCGCAACAGCAACATCGTCATCGACGAATACGTTTATGATCCGGCCGCCGGGACCGGAAAGATGGTCGCGACCGTCTCGAAGGGGGTCATGCGTTTCGTCGGCGGGCAGATCAGCCACACGGCGGGCGTTACGGTGAAGACTCCGGTGGCGACGCTGGGCATTCGCGGCGGCGTGGCGACAGTAGTTTATCCGATCCCGCCGGGCTTCGCCGGTTCCGACCCGAAGCTGGCGCAGGCGCGGGGTGAGATCGTCATCGGCCATGTCGGTTCGGTGGTCATCAAGAACAATGTCGGTTCGGTGGTCGTCCGCCCCGGTTACATGACGTGGGTGTCCGGACCGAACGATCCGATCCCTGAGCCGTTCCCGATTCCGGACTTCCTGCTGCAGAAGATCATGGCTGCGCTGACCAGCGGACCCGGCCAGACCGGCGGCGTATCCGATCTGCCCACCGACCAGATGGCCGCGCGGCTCGGCTTCGGCAAGACCATCGTCACCGATCCTGCGAAGCCGCCGGGCACTGATCCGCTCGGATATTTCTCGATCTTCGACGGCGGCAATTCCATCGCGAAGAACAAGTCGCAGTCGAACCAGACCAACCAGACCAATCAGGTCAATCCGCCGCCGAATTCCAATCCGGGCGGCTGTTATGGATACTGCTACTAAGCTGTAGATCGCAGACGGCGAATGCCGTTCGATTTACTTTTGTCCGTTGGGCATGAATAGCGCCTGAGCCTGGCTTGCCTGTTCGGCAATGAAATCCGCCGTGACCCGGACGCGCGCGATGTTGCGCAGGTCGCTGTGCAGCAAAAGCCAGAACGTCCTGATCAGGCGGAAGCTCGGCAGCACCCGCACGAGATCCGGTTCGGTGAGCGCGATAAAGCACGGCAGCACGCACAGGCCCGCGCCTGCGAGGGTGGAGTTGAGCTGCGCGATCAGGTTCGAGCTCTTGATCGCCGGGCGCAAATCCGGTGATACGAAATGCGCGTATTCGAGCTCGGGCGAGAAGATCAGATCGTCGATGTATGAAATGAATCGATGAGACGGAACATCTGCCGTTGTCTCCACGGCCGGGTTGTTGGCCAGATAGTCGCGGGACGCGTAGAGACCGAGTTCGTAATCCGTCAGCTTGCGGCCGTGCAGCCTGCCTTCCGTCGGCTGCGTCAGGCTCACTGCAATGTCGGCTTCACGGCGGGAGAGATTGAACTCGCGCGGCATCGCCACGAGTTCGATGGTGAGGTCCGGGTGGCGATCGCTGAGTTTGCCGAGCCGCGGTGCCAGGAATTTGGTTCCAAAGCCGTCGGGCGTGCCGATGCGCACTGCGCCGGTGGCCTGCGCCTTTGAGTCGCCGATCGACTGCGCCGCCGAGGTCGCAAGCTGGTCCATCTGCTCGGCCATTTCGAGCAGCCGCTCTCCGGCTTCGGTGAGCGACGAGCCGCTGGTGCGGCGGTCGAATAACTGGGAGCCAAGTGATGTTTCCAGCGCGGCGATACGCCGGCTGAGCGTCGAATAGTCGATCTTCAGCCGCTTCGCCGCAGCCGTCATGCTGCCGGTGCGTGTGATCGCCAGGAACGATCGAACAAGATTCCAGTCAAACTGGTCGGTCATCACTACTCTCGATAGTCGCCGGCGGGGCTTGAATATCGTGCCAGCCAGCCTTGGGTAATCCATAAGAGGCCTTCGGCCAAGGTTCATCTGGCTGCGAAGGCGGGCAGGGGCCGCGCCATATTGACAGGGTTGCCTCGGCTCGCCTCTACTTCCGCCCGAACAGCATCCGCGCCGTCAGGCGGCTGCATAAGAAAAGGGAGAGACGCGATGAAGAGTTTCAAGGTCACCGATTTCAACGCACCCTTGACCGAAGTCGACATCGCGACCCCGAAACCCGAGGGCACGCAGGTCCTGCTCAAGGTCAAGGCGGCGGGTGTCTGTCACAGCGATCTTCACATTTGGGAAGGCGGCTATGATCTGGGCCATGGCCGCAAGCCGCTATCCCTGAAGGATCGTGGTGTTTCGCTGCCGCTGACCATGGGACATGAGACGGTGGGCGAAGTCGTTGCATTCGGGCCTGAGGCGAAGGGCGTGGCTGTCGGCGATATCCGGCTGGTGTATCCGTGGCTCGGCTGCGGCGAATGTGCGACCTGCAAGGCAGGCGACGAGAACATGTGCATCGTCAAGCCGAATTCGATCGGCGTTTATTGCGACGGCGGTTATGCCGATCACATCACGGTGCGCCATCCGCGCTATCTGCTGGACCTCAAGGGTCTCGATCCGGTGACCGCGGCTCCTTATGCGTGCTCCGGCGTCACCACATATAGCGCGATCAAGAAACTCGAAACGATTCTGGACCAGCCCATCGTGATCTTCGGTGCGGGCGGCCTCGGCCTTATGGCTCTGTCGATCCTGAAAGCCATGGGTGGCAAGGGCGCCATCGTTGTCGATATCGATGAGAGTAAGCGCAAGCCTGCCGAGGAGGCCGGCGCGCTCGGATTCGTCAATGGCGCGGCACCGGATGCCTTGCAGCAGATTGCCGCGAAGGCGGGAAGGCCTGTTCTTGGCGCGATCGATCTGGTCGGTAACGCGGCGACGGCGCAACTCGGGTTCGATTGTCTCAGCAAGGGCGGCAAGCTCGTTATGGTCGGACTGTTTGGCGGCGGCGCGCCATGGGCGTTGCCGCTGATTCCGATCAAGGCGATCACGATTCAGGGCAGCTACGTCGGTAACCTGCGCGAGACGCAGGAGTTGATCGACCTGGTGCGCGAGAAGAAGATCGCGCCAATTCCGGTCACCAGGATGCCGCTGAAGCAGGCCGATGCTGCGCTCAACGATCTGAAGAAGGGCAAGCTGGTCGGCCGCGCCGTGCTCGTTCCCTGACGCAGATTACCTGGGTGCATCTGCAAACGGCAGAACGACAAGCGAGATGTCCGAGTTCTGCGGATCTGGTCCGATCTGAAACCCGAGCCGCCGGCACATATCCAGCATCCTGGTATTCCGGCTGAGGACCTGGCCGCGGATGGCGCGCACGCCTTCCGCGCTTCCGTACTCGATGATCATTTTCATGAACAGCAGGCCGAGTCCCACTCCCTTGAGGTCGGACCGGACCAGCACGGCGAACTCCGCGCTGGAGAAGTCCGCCTCGGTGTGAAGGCGGACCACGCCGAGCATCTTGCCGGTGGTTTCCTCGATAGCGATGAAAGCCATCGCGCGTGCGTAGTCGAGCTGAGTCAGACGCGCGATAAACGGATGCGTCAGTTCCTTCATCGCCGAGAAGAACCGCAGCCGGATGTCTTCCTGACTGACGTGCGAGAAGAACTCCGGATAAAGGTGTTCATCCTCGGGCCGGACCGGCCGCACGAAAATTTGCCGGCCGTCCTTGAGCGTGGTGTGCCGTTCCCATTCTTTCGGATATGGCCGGATCGCGAAGCGGTAGTGACCCGAGCCGCGAAGTGCTTCGCTCAGAGGCGCGATTGACACCTGTGCATCAACCGCGATCACGCCGTCCTTGTCGGCCAGCAGAGGATTGATGTCGAGTTCACGGATCTCCGGCAGATCCGCCGCCATTTGTGCGATCTTGACCAGTATCAGCGCGACCGCGCCTTCGTCCGCAGCAGGAACGTCGCGATAGCTCTTGAGGATGCGCGAGACGCGGGTGCGCGCGATCAGGCTTTTCGCCAGGTTCAGATCGAGCGGCGGAAGCGACAGCGCCTTGTCGTTGATGACCTCGACCGCGGTGCCGCCGCGTCCGAACACCACAACAGGACCGAACGTCGGGTCGTCGGCAAGGCCGGCGATCAGTTCGCGCGCACGAGGGCGCAAGATCATCGGATGGACCGTCACGCCGTCGATGCGGGCCTTTGGCCGCATTTTGCGCGCCCGTTGCAGGATATCGTCGGTCGCATCGTGGACCGCACGCTCGCTGGTGAGATTCAGCCGCACGCCGCCGACGTCGGACTTGTTCAGAATGTCCGGCGAGCTGATCTTGACGACCACCGTATTGCCTTCCGCCAGGATGGGTGTCGCTGCGCGAGCCGCCTGATCCGGATCCTGCGCCAGCACCGCGGAGGCGATGGGAATCGAATAGGCTGCAAAAAGGTCGTTGATCTCGATCGGATTGAGCCAGTTGCGGCGATCCCGCAGCGCGTTCTGGATGATGGCGCGTCCCGCGGCCACGTCTGGCGCGAAGTCCTCCGGAAGGCTGGGCGGCGTCTGCATCGCGATATCGAGTCCTTCGCGATAGCGCACGATATGCATGAAGCCGCGCACGGCGTCGGCTTCGCTTGGAAAATGAGGAATGCCTGCTTCCCCGAACACGGCGGAAGCGGCCCCGTTATCTCCGACCCAGGCGGCGAACACCGGCTTGCGGGAATACGTTTCAGTACGGAATTTTTTCACTGCCGCGACAACGGCCTTCGCGGACTCGACCGGTGAGGCCAGTGTGTTCGGCGAATTCATGATCAGGACCGCGTTGTTCGCCGTGTCTCCCAGGACGAGTTCGCAGGCCTTGGCATAGCGTTCGCCATCGGCGTCGCCCAGGATGTCGACGGGATTTGCTCCGGACCACCGCTCTGGCAGCACCTTGTCGAGGCTCTTCTTGACGTCTTCAGACAGGCCCGCAAGTTCACCGCCGAGATCGATCAGCCGATCCACCGCGAGAACGCCAAGTCCTCCGCCATTGGTGACGATCGCGAGCCGGTGGCCATGGGACGATTGCAGATGCCCCAGTGTTTCAGCGGCGGAGAACAACTCATCAAGATCCAGCACGCGCAGCAGACCGGCGCGGCGAAATGCGGCGTCGTAGACGGCATCCGATCCCGCCAGCGCGCCGGTGTGCGTGGCCGCGGCCCGCGCACCTTGCGAATGCCGGCCCGACTTGATGGCGACCACAGGTTTGACGCGCGCCGCAGCTCGCGCCGCCGACATGAATTTTCGCACGTCGCTGATCGATTCCACGTAGAGCAGGATGGCACGCGTGTCCGAATCCAGTGCGAAATAGTCGAGTAAATCTCCGAAATCGACGTCGAGATTTTCGCCAGTTGAGACAATACCCGAGAAACCGACATTGCGGTTCGCCGCCCATTCGACCAGTGCGGTCGAGATCGCACCGGACTGCGATATCAACGCAAGGTCGCCGGCCTGCGGCAGGCGTGATCCAAAACTGGCGTTCAGTTTTATCCGCGGCACCAGAACGCCGAGCGATGGTCCGATCAGGCGCAAGCCGGTTTTCCGGGCCGCTTGCGCGATCGCCTCTGTGTAAGATCCGGTGCCGACGCCGAGACCGCCGGAGAGCACCATCGCGGCCGGGTGCCCCCGGGCGCCGGCTGTTTTCACAATATCCTGAATGGCGGAAGGCGGGGTCGAGATGATCGTGAGATCGGGTATCGCGGGAAGATCCTTGATGTCGTGAAACGTCTTGATGCCTTCGATTTCGGAATGCTTGCGGTTGACGATGTAGATCGGTCCGCTGAAACCGCCGGCAAGCAGGTTGCGCAACGTTGCGCCCCCGACCGACGCAGGCTTCGAACTTCCGCCGACGATTGCGATCGAGCGCGGGGCAAACAGGTGGTCGAGGCGATACGTGCTCATGAAAGGTCTCGGGCCATCGTCGTCACAGGCTATCGCAATCGGGCGGGAAATGCGTCAGGGCCGGTCCAAGGGCAAGAGGTCGCATGTCGCGATTCCTCGGGTTGTGGCCTTGTGCACCTTGTTACGGAACATGGTGCAGAGCAATAAAATTCACCACATCATCCTTTTGGTCGAAAGCCGATTGGCAGGAACCCCGACATGCTTCTAGACTGTGCGGACTGCCTCAGTGCGGAGCAGTAAGAGCGTGTGTGATGAAGCTGTTTGCCCGGGCAGGTCGCAATGACAGTTAACGAGAGCCACCTCGCCGAAAAGGGCCGACTACGTCCGCCAAATCTCGGTCTGTTTCTGGCCGAAGGGCGAGGGGTGTTCGAACTGAACGCCACGTTGCTGATGGCACCCGCACTTCTGACGGCTCCGCGCGGCGACGGTCATCCCGTGCTGGTCCTGCCGGGCCTGCTGGCGAGCGATGTCTCAACGCTCATTCTGCGGCGCTATCTCGATCTGCTCGGATTTTCGACCCATCCGTGGGGGTTCGGCCGGAACACCGGCGGCGTCTACAGCATGCGCGACAAACTCGGCAAGCTGCTGACCAGCGTTCACAGCGCGACCGGCCGCAAGGTCAGCCTGGTCGGCTGGAGTCTCGGAGGCGTCTACGCACGTGATCTGGCGTTACGGATGCCTGAGATGGTCCGTTATGTCGTAACGCTCGGCAGCCCGTTCGCGGGCGACATCACTGCGACAAACGCCAAGCGCGTGTACGAGATGGTGTCGGGTGAAACCATCGAGGATGCGGACATCAAGGACATTCAGGCGCTGTCCGGCGATCTGCCGGTGCCGACGTCGTCGCTCTATACCCGCACCGACGGAATCGTGAACTGGCGGACTTGCCTCGTGCGCGAGGCCAACACTGCCGAAAACATCGAGATCACGCTCGCGAGCCATATCGGCATTGGGGTGAACGCGGCTGCGCTGTGGGCCGTCGCCGACCGTCTCGCGCAGAAGGAAGGCGAGTTTCATCCGTTCGATCGGTCAGGACCGTTCGCGCTGGCTTATGCGCGGCCGGAGAAAGTGGGCGCATAAAAGAATACTGCCGGACGAGATCGCCTGAAAGGCGACAGCGGCTCTCGGATCACGATACAGGACGGAACGAATTTCCGGAACATCGTGATCTCGCCTGTTCAAGGGAGGGTACTATGAGTCACGCCAAGAAGCTGTCCTCGATGGACGCATCGTTTCTTTATCTCGAGACGCCCGAGATGCCGATGCACGTCGGAAGCATGGCGATCTTTAAGCTGAAGGACGGTTATCAGGGTGATTTCTTCGAAGACTTTAAGAAGATGATCGCGGACCGGATTCATGTTGCCCCAATCCTCAAGGCGCGGCTGGAAAAAGCACCACTCGACATCGATAATCCGAGCTGGATCGAGGACGATCAATTCGACATCAATCGCCACATATTCCGCGGTGGCCTGCCAGCGCCGCACGATCGTGCAACGCTGGAACGCACCGTGGGCTGGATTCACGCCAAATTGCTCAACAGGGCGCGCCCGCTCTGGGAGTTCTACGTGTTCGAGGGCATGGAGAACAACGAGGTCGGGCTTTATTCCAAGATGCACCATGCCTGCATCGACGGTGGCGCGGGCGCCGCGCTCACCAACATGATCTATGACATCACGCCGGTGCCGCGCGAGTTTCCGAAGGTCGTTCCGAACAAGCAAGCCAACGAGCCGCGAGACATCGCGGCCAACATGCTGGATTCCTATACGCAACTCTGGCGTCAGCCGCTCGATGCGTCAAAGGCAAAGAGCTTCGATCTGCCGCGCAGCGGCAAGAGCGATCTTGGATCCGTGCTGTTCGACAACGCGATGTTTCAGATCGAGAGCGGCATCAGGATGCTCGGCGGGGTGCCGGAAACCGTCAAGAGCATCCGCGACATGGTCGCGAAGGTGTCGGACCCGAAATCACGGGAGAGTCTGGCAAGCATGGTCTCGCCATCGACCATGCTGAACAAGACGATTTCATCGGAACGCAGTTTTGCCGGCGTCTCGGTCTCGCTGCCGGAAGCCAAGGCAATCGCGAAGCAGGCCGGCGGCAAACTCAATGACGTGGTAATGGCGCTGTCGAGCGGCGTGCTGCGCAGGTATCTGCTCGAGCATGGCGGATTGCCCAACCGGTCGCTGACGGCAGCTGTCCCGATTTCGCTGCGCGAGGAGGGCAACACCGAAGCCAACAACCAGGTGTTCGGGATGATCTGCTCGCTGGCGAGCAATATCGAAGACCCGAAGGAGCGTCTTCAGGCGATCATCGCCCAATCGTCCAAGTCCAAGGAAATGTCGCACCCGCTGCGTGCGCTCATGCCCTCGATCTCCAACATCTCGATGCTGGGCGCGCCGATCCTGATCCAGGTGCTGGCGCTGCTCTACAGCCGCTCGAACCTGTCCGACGTACTTCCACCCAGTGCGAACGTCACTATCTCAAACGTGCCGGGACCGCGGCAGACACTCTATGCAGTGGGTGCGGAGTTGCTTCATATTTTCCCGGTTTCGATTGCGACCCATGGCCTCGCATTGAACATTACCGTGCAAAGCTATCGCGACCAGCTCGATTTCGGCTTCATCGCCGGAGCAAACATCATTCCGCATGTTGAGGTGCTGGCGAATATGCTGCCCAAGGAGTTCGAGCTTCTTGCCGCCGCCGTCGCGCCCGGCAACCGTGCAAGCGCGGCAAGTTGAAGCGTGGCACCTGCAATGATGGAAATGCCGCCGCTTCAGTATGCCCAGGTCAATGGCATTCGCATGGGCTTCTACGAAGCCGGTCCCAAATCAGACAAGCCGCCTCTGGTGCTGTGCCATGGATGGCCCGAGATCGCCTTTTCCTGGCGGCACCAGATCAAGGCGCTGAGCGAGGCGGGCGTTCGGGTCATCGCGCCCGATCAGCGCGGATACGGTGCGACGGACCGGCCCGAAAAGGTTGAGGATTACGATATTGAAAACCTCACCGCTGATCTGGTGGGACTGCTCGATCACCTGAACATCGACAAGGCGATTTTTGTCGGCCACGACTGGGGTGGTTTCATCGTCTGGCAGATGCCGCTGCGGCATCCGTCACGGGTCGCCGGTGTGATCGGCGTCAACACGCCGCATACGCCGCGCACGCCGAGCGATCCGATCGGGCTGCTTCGCCAGCGGTATGGCGACCATCTCTACATCGCGCAGTTTCAGGACCCCGAACGCCGCGCTGACAAGATATTCGACAGCCGTGTCGAGCAGACCTTCGACTTCTTTATGCGCAAGCCGATGCCGCAGAAGAAAGCGCCAGAAGCCGGCGAGGGTCCGCCAGCGGCTGGTCTCGGTGCGTCGCCGAAGCTGAACATGGCCTTTCCGCAGATGGTTGCGGGTTACGACGGCAAGCTCGACCCGCGCGAGAAAATCCTGACTCCTGAGGAAATGCAGGTGTTCGTGAATGCATTCAAGGTCTCGGGCTTCACCGGCGGGATCAACTGGTATCGCAACATGACCCGCAACTGGGAGCGATCCGGGCACATCGACCACACGGTGCGCGTGCCTTCGCTGATGATCATGGCCGAGAACGATGCGGTGCTTCCGCCGTCCTCCTGCGATGGAATGGAGAATATTGTTCCTGATCTCGAAAAACACCTGATCAGGGACAGCGGCCACTGGACACAGCAGGAGCAGCCCGGCGAGGTCAGCGCCAAGATCCTCGAGTGGCGCAAGCGGCGTTTCGGGTAACGCCGCCGGGAGGCCAGCCAAAGCCCTTGCAGTATAAGTTCTTTGCAAAAGATGCGCCGGAACAGTAGCTTCGGAGAAAAGCTCCGGGCCAGGCCGGGCATCAATAAGTCACGTGGGCAGGAGATATCCGAGCGATGGCGTCCCAGAACAAGCTGAATCCGATTCCGCATCCGCCGAAGAAGCCGGTCGTCGGCAACATGCTGTCGCTGGACTCGAGTGCGCCCGTGCAGGATCTGGTCCGCAAGACCAAGGAGCTTGGCCCGATCTTCTGGCTCGACATGATGGGCCAGCCGCTGGTGATCGTCTCGGGCTTCGAACTTGTCAACGAGTTGAGCGACGAGAAGCGGTTCGACAAGGCGGTGCGCGGAGCGCTGCGCCGCGTGCGCGCCATCGGCGGAGATGGCCTGTTCACTGCGGACACCACCGAGCCGAACTGGAGCAAGGCGCACAACATCCTGTTGTCACCGTTCGGCGGCCGGGCGATGCAGTCCTATCACCCGATGATGGTCGATATCGCAGAACAACTCGTCAAGAAGTGGGAGCGCCTCAACGCCGACGACGAAATCGATGTCGTTCATGACATGACCGCGCTGACGCTCGACACCATCGGGCTGTGCGGGTTCGACTATCGGTTCAATTCATTCTACCGCGAGGATTATCACCCGTTCGTCGGCGCGCTGGTGCGCTCGCTTGAAACGATCATGATGACGCGCGGCCTTCCGCTCGAAGGGCTGTTCATGCGCGCACGGCGTGCCGATCTCGCGGACGACGTCGCCTTCATGAACAAGATGGTCGACGAAATCGTCGCCGAGCGCCGCAAGAATGCGGAAGCTGCTGCCGGCACCAAGGACATGCTCAATGCGATGATGACCGGTGTCGACAAGGCGACCGGCGAGCAACTCGACGACGTCAACATTCGCTATCAGATCAACACTTTTCTGATCGCCGGGCACGAGACCACGAGCGGCCTGTTGTCCTGCGCGATCTATGCCATGCTCAAGCACCCTGAAGTGCTCAAGAAGGCATATGAGGAAGTCGATCGCGTTCTCGGCGCTGATATCAACGCCAAGCCGACCTTCCAGCAGGTCACGCAGCTTCACTACATTTCGCAGATTCTGAAGGAATCGCTGCGGATGTGGCCGCCGGCGCCCGCTTACGGCGTGTCGCCGCTCAAGGATGAAACCATCGGCGGAAAGTACAAGCTAAAGAAAGGCACCTTCGTTACGATCCTGGTGATGGCGCTGCATCGCGATCCGTCGGTGTGGGGGCCAAACCCGGACGTGTTCGATCCGGAGAATTTCAGCCGCGAGGCGGAGGCGAAGCGTCCGCCTAACGCCTGGAAGCCGTTCGGTAACGGTCAGCGCGCCTGTATCGGCCGCGGCTTTGCGATGCATGAGGCTGCACTGGCGCTCGGCATGATCCTTCAGCGTTTCAAGCTGCTCGACCATACGCGCTACCAGATGCATCTGAAGGAAACGCTGACGATCAAGCCCGATGGCTTCAAGATCAAGGTGAGAGCGCGTTCGGACAAGGATCGCACCATTGTCGCCAACCGCCCCGGTGCAGCGGTCGCCGATACATCCGGGACAGCCGCGCCGGCGCGCGTTCGTCCCGGTCACAACACGCCGCTGCTTGTTCTGTACGGTTCAAATCTCGGCACCGCGGAGGAACTGGCGCATCGCGTCGCGGATCTCGCCGAGGTCAACGGGTTCGCGACCAAACTCGCGCCGCTCGACGATTATGTCGGCAACCTGAAGGATCAGGGCGACGTCATCATCTTCTGCGCGTCCTACAATGGCGCGCCGCCTGACAATGCGACCAAGTTCGTCAACTGGCTGAACAGCGATCTTCCGAAAGACGCTTTCGCGGGGGTCCGCTATACCGTGTTCGGTTGCGGCAACAGTGACTGGCTGGCGACTTACCAGTCGATTCCGCGCCTGATTGACGAGCAGCTTGCCGCCCACGGCGCGAAGGCCGGGTTGCCGCGCGGAGAGGGCGATGCCCGCGACGATCTCGATGGACAGTTCGAGAAATGGTTCAAGTCGGTGCGTGAGCTTGCCGGGAGGGAAGCCGGCATCGAGACGGGGTTCACGCGCGAAGCCAACGACGAGCCGCTCTACAAGATCGAGCCGGTGGCGCACAGTGCCGCCAATACGATCGCGGCTTCAGGCGGCGCCCTGCCCGTCAAGATCATCGTCAACGACGAGTTGCAGAATCAGTCCGGCGCCAATCCATCGACCCGTTCGACACGGCATATTGAAGTGGAGCTGCCGGAGAACATCACGTACCGCGTCGGCGATCACCTCAGTGTCGTTCCACGGAATGCCCCGGAGCTTGTGGACGCGGTCGCGCGGCGTTTCGGCTTCCTGCCGACGGACCAGGTCAAGCTTCAGGTGGCGACGGGCCGCCGCGCGCAGCTTCCGGTCGATAATGCCGTGTCGGTCGGCCGTCTGCTGGGCGAGTTCGTCGAATTGCAGCAGGTCGCGACCCGCAAGCAGATCCAGATCATGTCGGAGCATACCCGCTGCCCGATGACCAAGCCGAAGCTCGAGGCATTGACCGGCGACGATCCTGCCTCGACCGAACTCTATCGCTCGGAGATCCTCGCCAAGCGGAAGTCGGTTTACAACCTGATGGAAGAATACCCGGCGTGCGAGCTGCCGTTCCACACTTATCTTGAAATGCTCTCGCTGCTGTCGCCGCGTTACTATTCGATTTCGTCGTCGCCTGCGGTGGCGGGGGCATCGAAATGCAGCGTGACCGTCGGTGTGGTCGATGCGCCTGCGGTTTCAGGGCGCGGTATCTACAAGGGCGTCTGCTCGAACTATCTCTCCAGCCGCCGCTCGGGCGATGTGGTCTATGCCACTGTTCGCGAAACCAAGGCCGGTTTCCGTTTGCCGGAAAAAGCATCGGTGCCGATCATCATGATCGGTCCCGGCACCGGCCTCGCGCCGTTCCGCGGATTCTTGCAGGAACGCGCCGCGATGAAAGCCAAGGGACAGTCGCTCGGCCCCTCGATGCTGTTCTTCGGCTGCCGTCATCCCGAGCAAGACTTCCTTTATGCCGATGAGCTGAAAGGCTTCGCGGATCAGGGCATCACAGAACTGCATGTCGCGTTCTCGCGGGCAGACACGCCGAAGAGTTACGTGCAGGATTTGATCGCCGCCCAGAAGGACAAGGTTTGGAAGCTGATCGAAGCCGGGGCGATCATTTACGTGTGCGGTGATGGCGGCAAGATGGAGCCCGACGTCAAGCGCGTGCTGATGTCGATCTATCGCGAGAAGTCGGGTGCAGATGAAACCGCTGCTGCAAGCTGGATCGACGCCATGGGAACGCAAAACCGTTACGTGCTGGACGTCTGGGCGGGGAGCTGACGCTACAATCCCTCTCCATGTTGTCCCCGCGTAAGCGGGGACGACAATTGAGTGTGATGCGACAGCGTGCGCCATTTGCGGCTGTCATCACCGGGCTTGTCCCGGTGATCCCGATGAAGTGAGCACGGTGTCTTCGTTATCGGGATGACCGGAACAAGTCCGGCCATGACAGTGACGGTGTGGCTGCCTTCAGCGGCTCATCGTCATTTTCCAGATTCAATTGTCAAACAGCAGGCGCGCGTGGGGCTTGCCCCATTCGCGCCAACGAAAGGCGCGCGTCATCGTTCTCGCGCATCGCGCGAGGTGAGCTTTGGTTTTGCCCCCTTGATGCGCACGCGAGGCCTGCCTCGTTCGCGCCCTCAAAACGAGGGGCATGGAGCGCCGCGAGGCGCACCTTGTGTTCGTCTCGCTTCCGGCATCGCGTGCGAGGCGATGGGATTCCGAAAGCGCATCGCCTTGCGGCGCTCCACTGCGGCGATTTTGGGCGAGGGGACCGTACTTCCGGGTGCGGACGGGGGAGG
>NZ_JBXAHF010000004.1:808390-878267 GCF_058794875.1 Afipia sp. GW823-FHT06G09 | reverse complement strand
AGGAACGCAGCGTCGCGGCTCGAACCAGTCAGGCCGACGATGTTGGTTGCGAACCCGTCGTCACCACCGAAAGCGGCTCCGATGTGCGCACCGACGTAGATGCCGGTCCAGTTGTAGATCGGCGCGGCGTAAACCGGCGCCTTGGTGTAGGTGCGGGCCGGCAGGTCAGCGGCAACCGCCGAAGCAGTACCGAGGGCAACGAGTGCCACGGTGCCGAGCAAGAACTTCTTCATCTGATCTTCTCCAGTTTTAAGTCCGCCTCGATTTTTCGAAGCAGTTTTCCAAGGCGCGAACGCAATGGGATTTCGATTTCGTGGACGGAATATACCGGCTTCTCCCAAAAAAGCCGTCTCCGAAATGCAACAGTCGGACGGGAAGTGAAAGCTTCTAACGTAAGGAATTGTTTGGGATATTCGGCCTCCCGGTTCCACGATTTGATCACGTTTTCGTCACATTTATGGAACCCCAGGCGAGAATGTTTTGTCCTACAAAGGGTTGCTTTTGCGGGACCACTTGCATAAGAACAAAAAGAGTACGTATTATGTCTGTGCGACAATACCGGTTGCGTGTGGATAACCGGCGCGGCGGCCTCATCGCGGGGGCCGGAAAGTATAGGGTCATTTGTAGAGCGGGCTTTCCCAAGGGTGGGGATTGTCGTCCCGCGTACATAAATCCTGACAGATTCGGCGCGCCCTCTCGGTGCGCTAAAGTGGAGAACGGTAATGGCGGGAAGCGTCAATAAAGTCATTCTGGTTGGAAATCTCGGCGCCGACCCTGAAATCAAGCGCACACAGGACGGTCGCCCGATCGCCAATCTCAGCGTCGCGACCTCCGATACCTGGCGCGACAAAAACTCTGGCGAGCGGAAGGAAAAGACCGAGTGGCATCGAGTCGTGATCTTCAGTGAAGGTCTCTGCAAGATTGCCGAGCAGTATCTGAAGAAGGGCTCGAAGGTTTACATTGAGGGCCAGCTCCAGACCCGTAAATGGCAGGACAAGGACGGCAAGGATCGTTACTCGACGGAGGTCGTGCTTCAGAACTTCAACTCGACGCTGACGATGCTCGACGGCAAGAGCAGCGGCGGTTCGTTTGGAGCCGACGAGGGCGATTTCGGATCGTCGGGACCTTCGCGTTCTGCTCCTCCGCGCCGCGTGGCTGCCGGCGGTGGCCGCAACGACGACATGAACGACGACATTCCGTTCTGAGCCGAAACGCTGCCAAGCTCGCGGAGCCGGTGCTCAAATCACCGTCTCCGCGATTGTGCGTGAATCCGCGCTGGATCAACGCCGTGCAGGAGCGCGGCGGCATCATCAAGCAATCGATGTAAGAAATAGCCGGCGATCCTCGCGCCGGCCGCGCACGACATTGCCTCGGACTTATGTTAATGATATTAACATTGGGTCGAATGGCCGCGAAACCCATTCGGTCGGGTCAACTCGTGTCGTGGGGGCAAGGATGGGCTTCGCGCCGTTACTCAATGCGCCTCTGGTCATTCAATTGCATACGTTCGCCGCGATCGGCGCGCTTGTGCTTGGCCTCGTTCAGTTCTCGCTTCCGAAAGGCACTCAGCGTCATCGTACGATGGGATGGATCTGGGTCGCGTTGATGGTGACTGTTGCGATCAGTTCATTCTGGATACATGGCAGACAGATCAAGCTGGGCGAGCCGTGGAGCCCAATTCATCTGCTGTCGATCTTCAGCCTGATCATGCTTCCGCTCGGAATCTGGTTCGCTCACAGGCACCGTGTGAGGGGGCACCGGATCACCATGATCTCGATTTTCACCGGCGGGCTCGTTATCGCCGGGCTGTTCACATTCGTCCCCGGACGTATCATGCACGCGGTCGCATTCGGTCAGTAGCGGCTGCCGAAACGTCTAATCTCAGGCGCTGAGAATCGGGAATTCACACGAGTTTTTAGGCGGCTGTAAGGCATTGTAATTCCATCTGTTTTGGCGTTCTTTTTAACGGCGAATGCGGTTGGCGTTGCGGTGCGAATTCGCCTATATAAAACGAGTATTTCACACTCAGGATTCGCACGTTGGCTGACCAAGAAGATCCGCCGTCCGGCCCGCCCGAGACGGCCGATATCCGTCCCGTTTCGATCACGGATGAAATGAAGCGCTCTTACCTCGATTACGCGATGAGCGTGATCGTAGCGCGTGCGCTTCCGGATGCGCGTGACGGTCTGAAGCCGGTGCACCGGCGCATTCTCTACGCGATGTACGAGAATGGTTTCGAGTGGAACAAGCCGTACCGCAAATCGGCGCGCACCGTCGGTGACGTGATCGGTAAGTACCACCCGCACGGCGACCAGTCGGTCTACGACGCAATGGTGCGCATGGCGCAGGACTTTTCCATGCGCGTGCCGCTGATAGACGGACAGGGCAACTTCGGCTCGGTCGACGGCGATATGGCGGCCGCGATGCGTTACACCGAAGCGCGTCTGCAGAAGGTTGCGCATTCGCTGCTCGATGATATCGACAAGGATACTGTCGATTTTCAGCCGAACTACGACAGCTCCGAGCGCGAGCCGCGTGTTCTGCCGGCCAAATTTCCAAATCTGCTCGTCAACGGCGCCGGCGGCATCGCGGTCGGCATGGCGACCAACATTCCACCTCACAATCTCGGCGAAGTGATCGCTGCGTGTATCGCGCTGATCAACGATCCGGCACTCGGCATCGACGATTTGATCAATATCGTTCCCGGACCGGATTTCCCGACCGGCGGCATTATTCTTGGCCGCCAGGGCATTCGCGCCGCGTACCATCTCGGCCGCGGCTCCATCGTGATGCGCGGCAAGGTCGAGATCGAAGATGTCCGCAAGGACCGTCAGGCGATTGTCGTTTCGGAAATCCCGTATCAGGTGAACAAGGCGGGCATGGTCGAGCGTATCGCCGAACTGGTGCGCGAAAAGAAGATCGAAGGCATCGCCGATCTGCGTGACGAATCCGACCGCGACGGTTACCGCGTGGTCGTCGAGCTGAAGCGCGATGCGGTGCCGGAGGTGGTGCTGAACCAGCTCTACAAGTTCACACCGTTGCAGACCAACTTCGGAGCCAACATGGTGGCTCTGGATGGCGGTCGCCCGCAGGTGATGAACCTGAAGGATCTGCTGACCGTGTTCATCGCGTTCCGCGAGAGCGTGGTTTCTCGGCGCACCAAGTTCCTGCTCGGCAAGGCGCGCGACCGCGCTCACATCCTGGTCGGTCTTGCGATCGCCGTTGCAAACATCGACGAAGTCATCCGCGTCATCCGCACGTCTCCCGATCCGAATACGGCGCGCGAAACCCTGATGTCGCGCGACTGGCCGGCCAAGGATATGGCGACGATGATCACGCTGATCGACGATCCGCGCCATCGCGTGTCTGAAGACGGCACTGCGCGCCTGTCGCTGGAACAGGCAAAAGCGATCCTCGATCTGCGTCTGCAGCGTCTGACGGCACTTGGCCGCGAGGAAATCTCCGAAGAGCTGAACAAACTCGCGACAGAGATTGCCGACTATCTCGACATCCTGCGCTCTCGCGCGCGGATTCAATCTATCATCAAGGACGAACTCACCGCGGTGAAGGATGAGTTCGCCACCCCGCGTCGGACGAAGATCATCGATCAGGAAGGCGAAGTCGAGGACGAGGACCTGATCCAGCGCGAGGATATGGTCGTGACCGTCTCGCACGCGGGCTACGTCAAGCGCGTGCCGCTGTCGACCTATCGCGCGCAAAAGCGCGGCGGCAAGGGCCGCTCGGGAATGCAGACGCGCGACGAGGATTTCGTCAGCCGGCTGTTCATTGCCTCGACGCATACGCCGGTGCTGTTCTTCTCGTCCCGTGGGCAGGTCTACAAGGAGAAGGTCTGGCGTCTGCCGATGGCCGCGCCGAATTCGCGCGGCAAGGCGCTGATCAACATCCTGCCGCTGGAGCAGGGCGAACGCATCACGACCATCATGCCGCTGCCGGAAGATGAGTCGTCGTGGGGCAACCTCGACGTGATGTTCGCCACCACCGGCGGCAATGTCCGGCGCAACAAGCTGTCCGACTTCGTCGATGTGCGCCGCTCCGGCATCATCGCCATGAAGCTCGACGAGGGCGAGGCCATCGTCGACGTTCAGATTGCGACCGAAAACGATGACGTGCTGCTGACGGCCGCCGGCGGGCAGTGCATCCGCTTCCCGGTGACGGATGTGCGCGTGTTCAGCGGCCGCACTTCGATGGGTGTGCGCGGCATCGCCCTTGGCGACGGCGACAAGCTGATCTCTCTCACGATCTTGCGTCATATGGACGTCAACGCCGACGAGCGGGCCGCATACCTGAAAATGCGCCGTGCGGTTGCCGGTGAGGCGGCTGCCGAGGAGAGCGGCGATTCGGATACCGAAGAGACATCGGCGACAGTGCAACTCAGCCAGGAGCGCTATGCGCAAATGTCCGCTGCCGAACAGTTCGTGCTGACCATCAGCGAGAACGGCTATGGCAAGCGCAGTTCGTCGTTCGAGTATCGGACCACGGGCCGCGGTGGAAAGGGCATCGTCGCGATGTCCGTCAACAACCGCAACGGCAAGCTTGTGGCGTCCTTCCCGGTCGAGGACAGCGACCAGATCATGCTGGTGACAGACGCCGGACAGCTTATCCGCTGCCCGGTCGAGGGGATCCGCGTCGCCGGACGTTCGACGCAGGGTGTGATCGTGTTCGATACCGCCGAGGACGAACACGTGGTGTCGGTTGAGCACATCACCGAGGACGAGTCCGAGAACGGCAACGGCGGTTAGAGTCTGATCCCGGCCCATCGGGCCGGGATTGTGACCTAAATCTCGATCTCGGTTCCGAACTCGACGACCTGCTTGGTGGGAACGCCGAAGAACGCCGCCGTGCGTTCCGCATTCCGCTGGAGAAATGCGAACACCGTCTCCCGCCACACCCACATGCCTGCGATTTTCTCGCTGGGGATGATGGTCTCGCGGCCGATGTAATAGGTGATGTTGTTGAGATCGATGCCCGGAAGCTTGCCCTGCGCACAGGCGAGCTGAAGTCCCTCCAGAATGACTGGGTACTGCATGAATCCGAAATGCAGAATCACCCGCGTGATGCCCTCGATGATCTCGATCACTTCGACCCTGTCGTCGTCAGGGATGCGCGGCGCTTCCGCAATCAGGACGGTCACGAGGAGGACGCGTTGGTGCAGCACGTGATTGTGTTTCACGAACTGCGTCAGCGCGAGCGGGACACCTTTCGGGGCTGAGGCTAGAAACACCGCGGTTCCTGGAAGCCGCGCGTGGCATTTGCTCACCGCGGTTTCGATCAGGTCCTCTTCGGGCTGGCGCAGCGCGCCTCGCGCGGCCTCGACGAGCTTCACGCCACTGCGCCATGTCAGCATGAGGAACGCGATGACGGCCGCTATCAGCAGCGGGAACCAGCCGCCGTCTAAAAGTTTGGCAGAGTTCGCGGCGAAGAAAATGCAGTCGATCACGAGGAAGAATCCGTTGACCGCGATGACAACCACCGGCGGATAACCCCATTGGAGGGCGACAAGCGCTGCCAGCAGCGTTGTAATCGCCATCAGAAGCGACACGGCGACGCCGTAGGCGCCCGCGAGAGCATCCGACGTGCCGAAGCCGATGACGGCTCCGAGCGTTCCTGCGGCGAGAAGCCAGTTGATCAGCGGAACGTAGATCTGGCCCTTTTCGTGACTCGCCGTGTGCTGGATGTGCATGCGGGGCAAGAATCCCAGTTGAATGGCCTGCTGGGTGAGGGAAAAGACACCGGTGATGATTGCCTGAGATGCAATCACCGTGGCGAGGGTGGCAAAGGCAACGAGCGGATAATGCGCCCAGTCGGGGGCGAGTTGGTAGAACGGGTTTTCAAGTGCCCCGCGATCGGTGATGAGCAGCGCCGCCTGGCCGAAGTAGTTGAGGACCAGCGCCGGCAGCGCAATCGTGAACCACGCGAACCGGATCGGCGAGCGGCCGAAGTGACCCATATCGGCATACATGGCCTCGCCGCCTGTCACGGCGAGAAACGCCGCGCCAAGGATCGCAAACGAGATGTGGAAATTCTGACTGAGCAGAAACGTCACCGCGTATGTCGGACTCAGGGCTGCCAGGACGTCCGGATTTTTGGCGATGCCGTGAATGCCGAGCAATGCAAGGACGATGAACCAAATCAGCATGAACGGCCCGAATATCCCGCCGATGAATCCCGTGCCCTTGCGCTGCATCAGGAAAACACCGATCAGGATCGCGACGGTGATCGGCACCACGGCGTGGGCGAGCGATGGTGCGTCGACCTTCAATCCCTCCACCGCGCTAAGAACCGAGATTGCGGGCGTTATGGCGCCGTCGCCATACAACAGCGCCGCGCCGATCAATCCGATGATGAGCAAATTCGCACGCCATGTTCCGGATTGCGCGTTGCGGGCGTGAAGAAGCGCCAGAAGCGCGACGATGCCGCCTTCGCCGCGATTGTCTGCCCGCATGATCAGCATGGCGTATTTGAACGAGATGATGAGGATCAGTGCCCAGAGGATCAGCGAGACCACGCCGAGGATAGCTTCGTTGGTGAGAACGCCGCCGTTATGAGTTGCCGCCTTCGCGGCTTCCTTCAGGGCATAAAGCGGGCTGGTCCCGATATCGCCATAGACGACACCGAGAGCTCCGACCATCGCGGTTACTGGAAGTCCGGGGCTGCGGACTGAAGCAGCGGCATGTACGGCAGTCACTTGCTACCCCCGTCGCCTCGTGAGCATCCCGAACGGACGCATGTCCGTAGTCTGCTACCGCGAGAAGGAAATTGCCATGGCCGCCGAGCGGATTTTATTGATGGGCGCAGCAACGCCGCGCCCCAGGCGGAGGTGAATGGGATGACGCGGGGGATTACTTGCGGTCTGTTGTCACGACCCGGACCGGCTGGACACCGCTCTTCCAATTGCTGCGATGCAGGCACGCCGCGTCCATGGTCGGCCAGTGCTGTGCGGCGCAAGGCACGCTGACCGTCCGGATCGGGAGCCGGTCCGCCTTTGCGAGCGCCTGCGGCACGCTCGCCTCCACCGGAGGCGCGAAGCTTGGCAAGATTGTCATGGCGGCTGCAACGAAAGCCGCGATCGTCACTGCTGAGAGTGCCTTGATCATGGTCCGTCCCCTGTGATGCCGGCCTTGGCGGGCCGTTCGAAGGGATGACGCGCAGCAGCGGGTAAAAGTTCACGAGATCTTAAAATTTTTGACGCTGAAACCCGCGTTATCGAGGGGAACCGGCCAGCTTGCGGCGGTCGCCGGGCCGGGTTAGGAGGGGACATGTCCCGTATTGCGCTTTACCCGGGGTCGTTCGACCCTGTCACCAATGGCCATTTGGATGTCGTGCGGCAGGCCTGCAGCCTGGTCGACCGGCTGGTCGTGGCGATCGGCATCCACCCCGGCAAGGCTCCGCTGTTTCCGGTCGAGGAACGGCAGGACATGATCCGCGAGGTGTTCGCGCCGATCGCCGCCAGCGCCAAATGCGAGATCGATTGCGTTACATTCAGCGATTTGACCGTGACCGCGGCCCAGCGGGCAGGGGCGACGATCCTGATCCGTGGCCTGCGGGATGGCACGGATCTGGACTACGAGATGCAGATCGCCGGCATGAACCAGACGCTGATGCCCGAAATCCGCACCGTTTTCCTGCCAGCATCCGCCACCGTCCGCCCGATCACTGCCACACTGGTGCGTCAGATCGCAGGGATGGGCGGAGACGTCTCCCATTTCGTACCCAAGGCGGTCGCCGCGCGCCTGAAAACAAAATTTGCCGGCAAATAACTTCCTCTGATCCGGAGTTCTCATGATCCGCATCCTTGCCGTTCTCGCGGCTATTGTTCTTGCAACGCCAGCTTTTTCGCAGGCGCTTCCGGCTGGTCTCGACAAGGCCAACGCCATTGTTATCGACACCACAAAGGGGCGGGTGATCGTCAAGCTGCGCACCGATCTGGCCCCGCAGCATGCCGAGCGCATCAAGCAGCTTGCCCGCGACGGCTACTACAACAATGTGCCGTTCCATCGCGTGATCGAGGGCTTCATGGCTCAGACCGGCGACGGCCAGCGTTTCAATGGCACCGGCGGATCGAAGTATCCGAACCTTCCGGCGGAGTTCTCCAACGTGCCGTTCAAGCGCGGCATTGTCGGCATGGCGCGCTCGAGCGAACCGAATTCGGCCAATTCGCAGTTCTTCATCATGTTCGCCGACGGCAGCTTTCTGAACGGCAAGTATACGGTCGTCGGAGAAGTCGTCTCCGGCATGGACGTTGTGGACAAGATCAAGCGCGGCGAGCCGGTTCAGGATCCCGACAAGATGGTGAAAGTGCAGGTCGCTTCCGACATCAAGTAACCAACCTCAGGCGGCCCGCGGCCTACCGGCCATAGCGGGCCTCCCAATCTGCAAAGGAAATATCATGGCAGACAATGAAAACACGTTGATCCTGGAGACGACGCAGGGGCCGGTCACGATCGAGATGCGTCCCGATCTCGCGCCGGGTCATGTCGCCCGCATCAAGGAACTGGTGCGCGAGGGATTCTATGACGGCATCGTGTTCCACCGCGTTATCGAGGGATTCATGGCGCAAACCGGCTGTCCACAGGGCACCGGCACCGGCGGCTCCGGCAAGAAGCTGAAAGCCGAGTTCAACAAGGAGCCGCATGTGCGCGGCACCGCATCGATGGCGCGCGCTGCCAACCCGGATTCGGGTGATAGCCAGTTCTTCATCTGCTTCGACGATGCAGCTTTCCTCAACGGCCAGTACACCGTGTGGGGCAAGGTGACCTCGGGCATGGAGAACGTCGACAAGATCAAGCGCGGCGAGCCCGTGCAGAATCCCGACAAGATCATCAAGGCGCACATGGCGGCTGACGCCGCCTGATCGCCGCTGTAGTCTGGCTTGCGAACGGATGGCCGGGCATGTCCCGGCCATCGACATTTGAGCATCATGCGTACTGATCTTTTCGATTTCGACCTTCCGGAAGGCAACATCGCGCTGCGGCCTGTCAGCCCGCGCGATGCGGCGCGCATGCTCGTGGTGAAGCCGAACCAGCCGCTGACGGATTCCACGGTTTCCGATTTGCCGCTGTTTCTGCAACCGGGCGATCAGCTTGTGGTCAACGATACCAAGGTCATTCCCGCCCAACTGACCGGCCGTCGCATCGGCCGCGAAACCGAGCCGAAGATCGAAGCGACCCTAATCAAGCGCCTCGACGGCTCTCGCTGGCAGGCACTGGTGAAGCCGGCGAAGAAACTCACTCCGGGTGATGCCATCCGCTTCGGCAACGAAGGCCGGGTTTGCCTGCTCGGAAATCTGGACGCACAGGTCGAGAGCAAGGGCGAGAACGGCGAAGTGACGCTGGCATTCTCGTTTCACGGACCAGTTCTGGATCAGGCGATTGCGGACGTGGGCGCGCCGCCGCTGCCGCCGTATATCGCCTCGCGGCGCATGCCTGATGAGCGAGACAACACCGACTATCAGACCATGTTTGCAGTCAGCGAAGGCGCTGTCGCCGCGCCAACAGCGGGGCTGCATTTCACGCCTGCGCTCGAGGCAGCCTTACGTAATCGCGGCATCGGTCTGCATCGGGTGACGCTGCATGTGGGAGCAGGGACGTTCCTGCCGGTGAAATCTGACGACACCGACGGCCACAGGATGCATGCCGAGTGGGGCACGGTGTCCAGCGAGACGGCCGCCGCACTTAACGAGGCCCGCACCAGGGGTGGCCGTATCGTCGCCGTCGGGACGACATCGTTGCGGCTGCTGGAAAGCGCTGCTGCGGATGACGGCACTATCCAGCCGTTCTCCGATGACACCGCGATTTTCATCACGCCGGGCTATCGCTTCAAGGCCGTGGACATTCTGATGACCAACTTTCACCTGCCGCGGTCGACGCTATTCATGCTGGTTTCGGCCTTCAGCGGGCTGGAGACCATGCAGAAAGCCTACGCTCATGCCATTGAGACCGGCTATCGCTTCTATTCGTATGGCGATGCGTCCCTGTTGTTTCGCAAATCAACCTGACCGATGAACTCGCTCATGAGCGTTCCCAATCATTTCAAGCTTCTCGGCCGCGATGGCGAAGCGCGGACCGGCGAACTCACGACCCCGCACGGGGTGGTGCGCACGCCTGCGTTCATGCCCGTCGGCACCGCTGGCGCGATGAAAAGCATCCACTGGCGTGATATTCGCGATACTGGCGCCGATATCGTTCTCGGCAACACCTATCACCTGATGCTGCGGCCCGGCGCCGAGCGTATTGCTGCGTTAGGCGGATTGCAGGCCTTCACCACATGGAATGGCCCGATGCTCACCGACTCCGGTGGCTTCCAGGTCATGTCGCTCGCCAAGATCCGCAAGATTACCGAACAGGCGGTGACGTTCAGTTCGCACATCGACGGCACCAAAGTGGAGTTGTCGCCCGAGCGTGCCATCGAAGTGCAGCGGCTGCTCGGCTCGGATATCGCCATGCAGCTCGACGAATGCGTCAGGCTGCCGGCAGAACGCGCCGAGATCGAGCGCGCCATGCAACTGTCGCTCCGCTGGGCGGAGCGCAGCAAGCGCGCGTTTGAGACCGCGCCGCCCGGCTATATGCTGTTTGGAATTGCGCAAGGCGGAGATGTTCCGGACCTGCGCCGCGAAAGCACCCGCGCCTTGATTGACATCGGCTTCCACGGCTACGCCATCGGCGGTCTCGCCGTGGGCGAGCCGCAGGAGGTCATGCTTGCGATGATCGAGGAGGTGGCGCCGATCCTGCCTCAGGATCGTCCGCGTTATCTGATGGGTGTCGGGACACCGGACGATATGCTTGAGGCGGTTGCGCGGGGCATCGACATGTTCGACTGCGTGATGCCGACGCGGAACGGCCGTCACGGCCACGTCTTCACGCGCCATGGCGTTATCAACCTGCGAAACGCCCGCCATGCCGACGATCCTCGTCCGCTGGACGAGGAAAGCGGCTGGCGTTCGACAAGCGGCTATTCACGGGCTTACCTGCACCACCTCGTGAAGTCGGAAGAGGCGCTGGGTGCGATGCTGTTGTCGGAGATCAACGTCGCATACTATCAAAATCTGATGAGCGGTGCCCGCGCCGCAATTGCTGCCGGGACATTCGACGATTACCGCGCGTCAGTTCGTGCAGGATGGGCGCGGGGCGATATCGCGCCGCGCTGAGAGTTGCGTTCAGTTACAGACGATTTTCGATGAATAGTTTGAGTGCTTCGTGACGAAGCCATAGCCGCAATTGTCGCAAGTCCAGAGATAGCTGATGACATTGTCGGCAAGAAACGCGGACGCTTCTGCGGCGACCATCGAGTCCGCGCAGATCGTGCAGATCGGCCGGTCAGTGATACGGGGCGGCAGGCGTGACGGTTTGGTCGACAGAAGTTCAGCAAGTGCTGGCATCGTGACCTCCCTTCCGGGTTCGAGCTCGCGCGGAATATACTCATGCAAGTTTGAAGTTGTCGCAACACAAATACGTTCCTTTTGCGAAATACCGTTTTTGCGATGCAATGCCGGTCGGGAACATCATTGCTCTTGCGCGCACGGTCGCGACCGCCATTAATGGCGAAGCCTTTCGTTTTGCGTAGCTTTCTCTCATGGTGCGGATGGATCGATCAGGAGGACCGGGGCATGGATACCAAGTCAAACCCAAACGCTTCACAGACACGTCAGCCCGGGCGCGGACGCATCTACGACAGCATCGTTGATGCATTCGGCGATACACCGATCGTCCGTCTTCATCGTCTGCCGGAACAGAATGGAGTAAAGGCGAAAATTCTCGCCAAACTTGAATATTTCAATCCTGCCGCCAGCGTGAAGGATCGCATTGGTGCGGCGATGATCGTCGCGATGGAGAAGGCTGGCGTCATCAATCAGGATACCGTGCTGATCGAACCGACCTCCGGCAACACGGGTATTGCGCTGGCGTTCGTCGCTGCGTCGCGCGGTTACCGGCTGAAATTGGTTATGCCGGAATCGATGTCGATTGAACGGCGCAAGATGCTGGCGTTTCTGGGTGCAGAAATCGTCCTGACACCGGCTGCACAAGGCATGAAAGGCGCGATTGCGACCGCGGAAGACCTTGTCCGCAATACGCCCAATTCGGTGATGCCACAGCAATTCAAGAATCTGGCCAATCCGGACGTTCACCGCCGCACCACAGCTGAGGAAATCTGGAACGATACCCATGGCGATATCGATGTGTTTGTCGCCGGTGTCGGCACAGGCGGCACGATCACCGGCGTGGGGCAGGTTCTGAAGCCGCGAAAGCCGTCGCTGCGGATCGTCGCTGTCGAGCCGGTGGAAAGCCCGGTGTTGTCCGGCGGGCAGCACTCGCCTCACAAGATTCAAGGCATCGGCGCAGGATTCGTGCCTGATATCCTCGATCGGTCGGTGATCGACGAGATTGTCAAGGTGGACAGTGCAACGGCCATTGCGACTTCGCGCGCACTTGCACGTGTGGAAGGCATTCCGGGCGGCATCTCGTCGGGGGCAGCTATTGCGGCAGCGCTCGAACTCGGCAAGCGGCCCGAAAATGCGGGCAAGACCATTCTGGCGGTCATCCCATCATTTTCGGAACGCTATTTGTCTACGGCGCTGTTTGAGGGAGTTTAACGATGGCTTCTCCTCCACGGCGGCCCCGCACGCTGAGCGATGCAAAGACGGAAGCTGAGGCGGCGTTCAAGTCCGTCACCACCAAGGTGCCGGAAGCCGTTCCAAAGAAAGCTGCCATTCCAGGCGTGAGGGAGCTTGTCTCACTCAGGATCGATCAGGACGTCCTTGAGCATTTCCAGGAGGGTGGTCCGGGTTGGCAGGACCGCATCAATGCCGCCTTGAGGAAGGCGGCAGGGATGTGCGAATAGCTCACGCCACGCGATTGACGCGCGCGGCTTCCTTCTGTGCATCGAAATCGCGCCGCCGCCGGGCAAGCTCTTCCGGCGACATGCGCTCGACATTGTTGTAGTCGAGCTTCCATGAAGCATCTGCGCTCCAGCGCAGTGGCGACTGCACAGTGGTCTGCGGACCCGGTGCGCTTTCGAGCACCTTCAGCGCCAGTTCCAGCGTGAGCGCCTGGGACGACAGATCGTTCGGTCTGCCGGCGGAGTTACCCAGCGGGAAGTCACTGAACAGGAACCGCGGCACGGCAGCGTGCTCGACGATGTCCTTGGCGCATCCCATCACTACGGTTGAAATTCCACTGGCCTCGAGGTGTCGGGCAACCAAAGCCGTGGTCTGGTGGCACACGGGACAATTGGGGACCAGCACGACGGCATCGACGTTGTCGGCCTTGCATCGCGCCAGGATATCCGGCGCGTCGGTGTCGACCGTGACGCGGTGGCTGCGATTGGTCGGCGCGCCGAAGAAGCGCGGCGCGACGTCACCGATCCGGCCTTCGCGGGCAAGCCGGTACAACTGCTCCAGCGGAAACCAGGTGTTCATATCGGTTGCGGACGTATGCACGCGATCGTAGGCGATGTGGGAAATGCGCAGGTCGTGCTTCTTCCCGCTGTCGCCATCATAGACTTGATAGAACTTCGCACTGCCGTTGTAGGCCGCCCCCGGTCCCTGATCGCCCTTCGTCGGATCAAAACGGGCCGCCGTGGTGACGATGGCAACCCGCGATTGCGCCAGGGGCTTCGTAAGCGGCTGAAAGGGAGCGTCGACGTTGTGCGCCCAGCGGTAGGGCGTGTCGTAGCCGATGGCCAGATAGTAGTCGCGCGTCCGCTGCATGTACGGCACCGGCACGTCGAATTCCTGGACGGTGTTCTCGGGGGCCGCAGGCGAATCCGTCATGGCGTATGTCCTCGAAATCTGGAGAAGTAGGCGTAGCAGATGCGCTTCGCCTCAGCCATATTCTAGGGAACCATGCCGGTCATTCCGGCAGCGCAGGCAAGGAAACCAGCGATGGCCGGAAAGAAGAAAAAGGGCGACGCCACCGACAAGGGCAAACGGAAAGGGCGCCTGGATCCCACCAGGAACGCGCCGTTCAAGGTCGATCCCGATAGTGATGATTTCGCGACGCCGAGGATCGATCTCAGCGAAGATGAATTGAAAGAGCAGGAAGACCGCAGGTCCTGATGGCTCCCTCTACAGGCCGCTCAAATCCGTGGGGACGCTGCCAAAGGTTTTCAGCACCATGGCGTCCTTGAAGTCACCCGTCATTGGGTCACCGGAGCGAGTGAAAGCGACCGCGCCGATAATTCCGGAGGTGCGTGACAGCGTCTCGGCCCGCCGAATCGCCGTGGACGCGCTCTGGAACTCCTCGGCGGTCCCGGTCACAACGGACCCTTCGTCGTCCTCAGTGAACGGAAGGGCTACATAATAGGATATATCGGCCATCCAGGCCTCCCGCAGTGAGAACTCACTATGTTCTCTTTTTGTTCATGTGTCAATTGTCGTTCTCAAGCCGGGATTTTTAAACTTTGGCGGTGAATTCCACAGGTTGAACAAGGATGCCGGCCTGCACTTGACCCACATCCACCCGCCACCTACACACCGCGACACGTGAGCGCGTAGCTCAGGCGGTAGAGCACGTGACTTTTAATCATGGGGTCGAGGGTTCGAGTCCCTCCGCGCTCACCATGGTGCCCTGTCAAACCGCATCCTTGCGGCTACAATCGGCTAGGATTCGCATCGTGGGATGAGTCGGCGATGCGGGCTTGGGAGCGAAAAGGGCCAACTAGAATGTATTTCGTCGCCGGTATCCTGGTTGCTCTCTCGGGGCTCTTCTACGCAGCTGACCACGGCCAGCTCGGCCGGTTTGGAAAGACGATGTGCAATTACGGCGACACGTTTTGCCAGCATCCCGTCTACGTTCTGGTCGGAGCGGGAATAGCCGCAGCATGGGGCACATTCGTCAGCATTAAATAGCTGACGACATTTCCGCGCATTAGGTCGCAGCAATCACTTGATATCGGGACGGACGTCCGACGTGACCGGCTGTTGAACCGTCATGTTAGTTGGCGTTGTTTCCCGGCGAAGACCGATCAGTTCCGCAGCACGCACTGTTGACGAACTCCAAAAGCCAAAGGCGTTGATGCGCGAGTTCTCGAGGATCGCGATCGCGACAGCCGACAGGAACGGCAGGCTCTGAAGCACAAGCACGCCGGCGAAGATGTTGATCTCGCGAACTTCCTTCTGGTTGAAAGCAACCAGCACGATAGCGCCGATGATGAGGAGGATACCGATCACGGCCTCCCAGAAAGCCTGGAATTCCACCGACATGCGGGACAGGCCGCCCTTGGAGGTGCGTGCGAACGGGAGGTGGTCGGTGATCAGGCCGTTGGCGACGGCGCGCGACACAGTCCACTGCACCGACATTGCCGCAACCATTGCGCCCAGCATCTGGCCGACCTTCACCGGCACACGCAGCCTGTAGAGTGTCAGGAAGTGCGCCAGCGAGACGATGAATGCCGCGATGATCGGCAGGGTCAGGATCTTGTCGGGAATGGCGATGTCGGCGAATGAGACGATCGGCACCCAGATCAGGTTGAGGATCGCAACGACCACGCCGAGGCTTTCCGCGCCGAGCCAGTTCAGCCAGCCGAGTGCAAACTCGCGCTTCTGATCGGGCGAAAGCCTGCTCGCATTGGGCAGGAACCGGCGCCAGTGCTTCTTGACGATCTGGAAGCCGCCATAGGCCCAGCGGTGACGTTGTTTCTTGAAGGCCTCGTAGGTGTCCGGCAGCAGGCCATACCCGTAGCGCCTGTTGGTGTAGTGCGTCAGCCAGCCGTGCTCGATGATCGCAAGACCGAGATCGGTGTCTTCGCAGATCGTGTCACCTGCCCAGCCGCCCGCCATGTCCATCGCCGCACGGCGGATCAGGCACATCGTGCCATGGACGATGATGGCGTTGGCTTCGTTCCGCTGCACCATGCCGATGTCGAAGAATCCGGCATATTCGCCGTTCATGGCGTAGTGCATCAGCGAGCGGTCGCCGTCACGATGCTCCTGCGGAGCCTGCACGAGACCCACGCGCGGATCGACGAAAGCCGGGACCAGATCCTTGAGCCAGTCCGGCGTGACGACATAGTCGGCGTCGATGATGCCGATGATTTCCGCGTCCGGGGCCGTGCGCTCCATGGCAATCCGCAGCGCACCGGCCTTGAAGCCCTGCACCTTCTCGGCGTTGATGAAGATGAAGCGCTCGCCGAGAGCGCGGCAGTGGTCCTGGATCGGCTGCCAGAACGCCGGATCGGGCGTGTTGTTGATGATCACCACGCATTCGAAATTTGGATAATCGAGCCGGGACACCGCATCGAGCGTCAGCTTCAGCATCTCAGGCGGTTCGAAATACGCAGGCACGTGAATCGAGACTTTTGGTGCGTAACCTTCAGGCGGAGCGGGGACAGCCGCCGAGATCAGGCGCGAAGGCTTGCGCCCGAAAGCAATGGTCGCGATCTCTTCGATCCGGGCCATCGCAATCAGGACCAGCGGTACGAGCAGAATGAGGCCCAAGGTCAGCGCAAAGGCCGAGCCGAAGACGAAGTAGTGCGTGTTCCAGTAGGCGAACACGGTTGCGAACCATGCGCCCACTCCGTTTGCCGCAGCGGCCAGCATGATGGCTTGCATCACGGTTGGATGGGCCAGGCGCAGGATCGGCAGCGACAGCAGGACGCCGATCAGCAGGGCTATGCCTGCAATTTTCCAGTAATCCGGATCGACGATGGGGCCGGTCCATGCGAATTTCGGCTCGCGTGATGCATTAAGAACGCCCCAGTAAGGTCCAACGCCGCCTTCAAAAAATTTCCAAGGCTGATCGATCGCTTCGACGATGTTGTAGTCCATCCCGATGGCCTCGGCGCGGGTCACGAAATTCCGCAGCACTGAGGCCTGTTCAAATGGGCCGGGGTTGGCGTTCTTGAGATTGTAGCCGGCGCTTGGCCAGCCGAACTCGGCGATCACGATGCGCTTGCCGGGAAAGGTATCCCGCAGCAGGCCATAGATATACATCGCCTGATCGACAGCCTGCTTGTCGGTGAAGTTTTCCCAGTACGGCAGGATGTGCGCGGCGATGAAATCGACCGCCGAGGCCAATTGCGGATTGTCGCGCCAGATATTCCAGATTTCGCCAGTCGTAACAGGGACATTAGTCTGTTTTTTGACGCGCTGGATCAGCTCAATGAGGTCTTCGACCTTCTGTTCGCCGCGGTAGATGGTTTCATTGCCGACGACTATGCCGATGACGTTGCTGTTTCGCTTGGCAAGTTCGAGGGCAGCGGCGATTTCGCGTTCGTTCCGCTCTGCGTTCTTGTCGATCCAGGCGCCGACCGTGACCTTGAGGCCGAATTCGGCGGCAATCGGGGGAACCAGCTCAACGCCGCCCGTCGACGAGTACAGGCGGATGGCCTTGGTCATCGTCGCGAGTTTCTTGAGGTCGGCGCGGATTTTTTCCTTGTTAGGAATGTTGTCGACGTCCGGGTGTCCTGCGCCTTCGAACGGGGCGTAGGACAAGCTGGGCAACATTCCGTTGAAGTCGGGTGCCTTCTGCTCATCCCTCAGGAGGCCCCAGATGGCCGCGTGGACAGCAGTAACGCAGAGGAGGACAGCAACGATGGCGCGCATCAAGGAAAACCATACGGGGCCGAACGTGGCAGGATCGCGAACCTGTCCCCTCGGTTCGTCAGCGTTGATGGCAGCTTATCTATGCTGCGCGGCTTAACAACTCATACGGCGACATGGCCTTTTGAGGGCGTAGCCGAGACCGTATGAATACCCAATGAATACGGGATCGGTTCGTTCCTGTTCCGCCAGCGCTTTGGCGCTCACTTGGCCGGTGTTGCCGGAGCAGGCGCCGCCGCGGGTGCTGGCGGTGTCGCTGCTGGGGGTGCAGCAGCCGGGGGCTGTGGCGCAGCGGCTGCCTGTGGTTGGGCCGCCGGATTGATCCAGCATGCGTGCACACGGCCGTTAAGGGTCTCAGCGACCTTGGGGTCGATCGTGGCGCCGAACCTCACGACACAGCGGAAAGTCGCCTGGATGTGCCCGCCGGGGCAGCCGAAGCGCTCATAGAGGTCGAGGTGACGGAACGCCGTGTCGAGGTCGTCGCGCCACATCAACCCGACCACCCGCCGTCCAAGCCAGACACATTCCGGGTTTCCGGCAGGACCGTTAATCGCCTGGGCCGCCTCGACGAACTCGTCGGCCTTGCGCTTGCTTTCCTTGGCTGCGTCGGCCGGGGCCGCCTGTTTGGGGGCCGTGTCCTGGGCCCGGAGGTCACCGCTTTGAGCGATTGCAGCCCCGATCCCGACAAACAAAGCAAGGGCCGGAACGGCGACTCGCTGAAAAACCGCAACTCGAAACCCGGTACGTACCCGAAGCATGAAATCCCCGATTGATGGCGTGCCGGCCGCCGCGCGCCGCCCACACAGATGCCCTGCCAATGCGGCAGAAGATTGCCTCTACCGCAACTGCCTGATTCACATGAAGGACATTTATGTTTTTGTCCAGCAAGCCGGAAGTTTGATGCCCCCGTAATGAAGGTGTGCGACGAGAAGACCGGGGGTAGCCATTGACTGGGGTCTTGGCAGACCGGCGGCGACCGGTTATCGACGTGCCTCCCTGGAGGACGGAACCCATTTCCCTTCGTACGCCACTGGCCCTTCTGGTCATATCCCTGAGCGCTATTGCCGCAATTTGGTGGTGGTTGGCCACGCCGATTGTACTGGCGCGCGCCCCGATCGACCCTTCCGCGAAGCTTGAATGCGTCTCCTACGCACCGTTCCGCGGGGGGCAGAATCCCCTTCAGCCCGGATTGATCATTGCGCCGGAGCAGATCGCGCAGGATCTGGCACAACTTGCCAAGGTCACTGACTGCATCCGGACCTATTCGGTCGGCAACGGCCTCGATCAGGTTCCAGAACTCGCTCAGAAGGCCGGGCTCAAGGTGATGCTCGGAATCTGGATCGGCACCAATCGCGTCGACAACCGCACGCAGATGGAAACCGCCATCGGGCTCGCCAAGAAATATCCCGGCGTCGTCAGCGCGGTCATTGTCGGCAACGAGGTGCTTCTGCGCGGCGAGATGACCGCTGCCGACCTGACGGCGAATATCCGCTACGTGAAGTCGAAGGTCGGAGCTATCCAGGTCACCTATGCCGATGTCTGGGAGTTCTGGCTCAAGAACCGTGACGTCTATGACGCCGTCGATTTCGTTACGATTCACATTCTTCCGTATTGGGAAGACTTCCCGATTCGTGCGCGCCATGCTGCCAACCACGTCGACGCGATCCGCAAGCGGATGGCGGTTGCGTTCCCGAACAAGGAAATCCTGATCGGAGAAACCGGCTGGCCAAGCGCGGGCCGCATGCGTGAAGGCGCGCTGCCGTCACGGGCCAATCAGGCCCGGGTGGTTTCCGAAATCCTCCAGCTTGCCCGTCAGGAAAAGTTCCGGGTCAATCTGATCGAGGCCTACGACCAGCCCTGGAAGCGGATGTGGGAAGGCACTGTCGGCGGCCATTGGGGTCTGTTCGACGCCGACGGCGCCCGCGATCTGAAATATCCCGCCGGCGAGCCGATCACCAACTTCCCGCGCGCAAAGATCTATGCCGTTGCCGGCATGATTTTCTCGGCGCTCGTCTTTGGCGTGGCGCTGCTGACGCTGCGCCGCAGGCCCTGGTCGCCGCACCTGAGCTCGTGGGTCACGGTCGCGATCTGCGCGACTGCGGGCGGCGCGCTTCTCGGCGTGGCGTACGACAAGCTGATCGTCGAAAGCCTCGGTCTCGGCGGCTGGACCGTCGGCATCCTGCTGTTCGGAGCCGCTGTGCTGTCGCCGCTGATCGTCGCCAACACCGTGATGTACGGGCGCAGTCTTCCGACGTTCATGGAACTTATCGGACCGCGAGAGTATCGCACGGGCTCGCGCATGCAGACCATTCTTGGGATCGTGCTGCTGATTACGACTGTGCTGGCCACCCAGACCGCGCTCGGCTTCGTCTTCGATCCACGCTACCGCGATTTCCAGTTCGCGGCGCTGACCATGGCTGTCGTCCCGTTTGTACTGCTGACGGCGCTCAACAGGCCGGCAAAGGGCACGCGCCCGATAACTGAATCCGTTTTCGCAGGCGCTCTCGCGCTCTCCGCGATCTATATCGGATTCAACGAGGGGCCGGCGAACTGGCAGTCGCTATGGACTTGCGGATTGTATCTGCTTTTGGCGCTTACGCTGTCGCGGGCGCGGGTCGCGCAAACCCAAGAATAAGCAGCGCGATCGCGACGCCCGACAGGCCGATATTGTAGAGCACGATCCCGAAACATGCTGCGACCAGCCCGGCGGTGAGAGTGACAATCGATGGCCGGATGAAGTGCAGGGTCGCAATGACCAGCGCGGCTATTCCGAACACGTAGTTCTTGAACAGATAGGTCATCGTCAGCCGCGTCTTGCACAGCATGGTTTGCAGACCGGCCTCGCATTCGAGCCGAACCTGCGCAAACTCAATGGCCATGTAACGCAGATACAATGCGTATCCGATCGTGAGAAATCCCACGATCAAAATCCATTGCACCTGATAAGGGGTCAGTCTGAACGGCTCTTTTTTCATGCGCCGAATATGGTTCGGAACGGATTGCGATACAACCCGGACGGCCACAAAGTTGAGTGGTTATTTGTTACCGAAAAAAGAGCTGAAGGACGACGGCTTGGGCTGTTCTGCCACAGGTTCGCCGCGCTGCTTGCTTCGCCGCTTCGAGCGATGAACCTGACCTTCGGGCTTCTTCGCTTCCGGTTGTTTCTCGCTGATCATGCTCAGCCGCTGCCCCTCATACAGAGCCGTTTCGCAAGGCCGGTTGCTCTCGGTCAGCACTCCCGCACACAGCTTGGCCGCTTCCGCAGCGTCGGACAAAGGTCCGGCAACGAGCCGCAGTTGCATTCCCAAACCGTCGTGACGCTCTTTCACGACGATGATCGGCTGGAGCGATGCGAGCTGTTGTGAGTTGCTCTTGACTGCACCGCGCCACACTGCGCGCAGGCCTTCGATCGAATTCGCGCCGCCGAGGTCGATACCGAACTCCGTCTTGCGCACGATAGCTGTCGACGGCGTTTCAACAGGCGCCGGGTTTGGCGGGGGGATGGCAGCAGTGACGGCTGGGGCCGGAGGTTGGTCAGTAGCTGACGTTTCAGCCCTCTGCTCGGTAGCCTTGGCAGGAGGAGACGGTGCGGCGGGGGCAGTGGCGACCGGCGCGATCTTGGGAAGCTGCGCCACAGGTTCGGTTTTCGCCTCGGCTGGTTTGACCGGTCCGATGGGGTCAGCTTCAACAACCGGCGGGAGAACTCCCGGTGCAGGAGCCGCAGCCGCTGGTAATGTTGCGGGTGGAGGGGCCGGTGCAGGCCGCGCTAGGGCGCCGGTAACGGAATCCAGTCCCTGCTCAAGCACGGTCACACGCGCGTAAAGGCGGTCGCGGTCGCTGTTTAGCGTCTCGACGGCTGCGGCAAGTTCACGCGCCTTGTTCTGGCTTTCCTTTGCGATCCACTGAACTTGTTGGGACTGCCGTGCAAGTTCGGCGGACGCCATTTGATCGCGGTTAATCGCCGCCGGTGAGCGCGTCGCAAGAATCGCAACGATCAGCGCTCCGACCGTGCCGACGCCCCAGGATGCCAGACGCCACATCGAAGGTCCGCCAAACTCGTCCTCTTCCGCGAGAAAACGATTGATCCAGCCGGCACCGTCATCCTCGGTCAGATCATCGCGGAAATGGTTGCGATCCTTGGTCATGGGACTGTCGGGCCCTCCCGCGGCCCTGCGAATCATTGCGTAAAGATTAACAGAAGCCGGGCCACATGCGTGCTGGCGAGAGCCCCCAAAATGCTTTTGTCGCCCGGCGCTCTCGGGTAAGACCACGCTGGCGCGCACCCGCACGCTGCACAGGAAAAAGCATGAGCGGCAGATCAACTCTTAC
Source organism: Afipia sp. GW823-FHT06G09 (assembly GCF_058794875.1). Lineage (NCBI taxonomy): Bacteria > Pseudomonadati > Pseudomonadota > Alphaproteobacteria > Hyphomicrobiales > Nitrobacteraceae > Afipia > Afipia sp. GW823-FHT06G09. The sequence goes on along the minus strand of NZ_JBXAHF010000004.1, from coordinate 856,384 downwards.
GATCGTACTCGCAGCCGGCGAGGGCACGCGAATGCGTTCCAGCCTGCCCAAGGTGCTGCATGCAGTTGGGGGACGGCCGCTGATTGCCCACGTGCTGGGGGCTGCGCCGGCCGGTAAGAGCGACGCCGTCGCTGTGGTGGTCGGGCCGGACCATCAGGCAGTGATCGACGAGATCAAGAGAGTTCGCCCGGAGGCCGGCACTTTCGTGCAGCGTGAGCGACTTGGCACGGCTCATGCGGTGCTGGCGGCTCGCGAAGCCATCGCGGCGGGTGCTGACGATCTCCTCATTGCATTCGGCGACACCCCGCTGATCGACGCCATGACGTTCGAGCGCATGCGTGCAGCGTTGAAAGACGGCGCGGCGCTGGCCGTGCTGGGATTCCGCGCCGCCGATCCGACAGGTTACGGACGGCTGCTGGAAGACGGCGGGCAGCTTGTAGCGATCCGTGAACACGCGGACGCCAGCGCGGCGGAGCGCGCGGTGACACTCTGCAATGCTGGCGTCATGGCGTTTGCGGGCAAGACCGCTCTGCAAATCCTCGATCGTATCGGCAATGGCAACAGCAAGGGCGAGTACTATCTAACGGATGCGGTGGCGATCGTGCGCGAGCTCGGCTTGCGGGCAGTGGTCATCGAAACCAGCGAGGACGAAGTGCGCGGAATCAACACCAAGGCCCAGCTTGCCGAAGCCGAACAGGTGATGCAGCGAAAGCTGCGGCAGGCGGCACTTGATGCCGGTGTGACGCTGATCGCGCCGGACACGGTTTTTCTTTCGGCAGACACGACCTTCGGCAAGGACGTCACGATCGAGCCGTTTGTCGTGATCGGTGCGGGCGTGAGCATTGACGACGGCGCGGTGATTCATTCGTTCTCGAACATCGTCGGCGCGCGCATCGGCAAGAACGCGTCCATCGGTCCCTACGCACGGCTGAGGCCAGGTACGGTGCTGGGCGAGGGCGTGCGTATCGGCAACTTCGTCGAGACCAAGGCCGCCGATCTTGAAGCCGGGGTGAAGGTCAATCACCTGACCTATATCGGCGACACCCATATCGGCGAGAACGCCAATATCGGCGCAGGCACCATTACCTGCAACTACGACGGCTTCGACAAGCACCGGACCGAGATCGGCGCCGGGGCTTTCGTGGGCTCGAACTCGTCGCTGGTGGCGCCGGTCAAGATCGGCACCGGTGCCTTTATCGGATCGGGCTCGGTCATCACCCGGGATGTGCCGGACGATTCGCTGGCCGTCGAACGCAGCGATCAGGCGGTGCGCGAAGGTTGGGCAAAGCGATTCCGCGACATGAAAATGCTCAATCGGAAGCCCAAAAGTCCAAAGTAAGGCCCCGCGCCCTATCTGACTGTTTTCGTTAACGGTTTACCCTGTCTCAATCCGCAACAATTGTTGAGGCAGAACCGTGTTATTCCTCGGTACATAAGGCCGCATTGGGGCGGCTGGAGATCACAAACCGCATGTGCGGAATTGTCGGAATTCTTGGACGTGGGCCGGTTGCGGAGCAACTGGTCGATTCCCTCAAGCGGCTTGAATATCGCGGATACGACTCCGCGGGCGTCGCCACGCTGGAAGGCGTGCTGCTCGATCGCCGCCGCGCCAAGGGCAAGCTGAAAAACCTCGAAGCGGTGCTGAAATCATCGCCGCTCGAGGGGCATATCGGCATCGGTCACACGCGGTGGGCCACCCACGGCAAGCCGACCGAGAACAACGCCCATCCGCATGCGACCGACAATGTCGCTGTGGTTCACAACGGCATCATCGAGAATTTCCGTGACCTGCGCGCGCAGCTCGAAGCGCAGGGCGCGAAGTTTTCCAGCGAGACCGATACCGAGGTCGTCGCCCATCTGGTCAATTCATATCTCGCCAAGGGCCTGTCTCCGGCGGATGCCGTGAAGGCGACCCTTCCGCAGTTGCATGGCGCATTCGCGCTGGCCTTCATCTTCAAGGGCGAAGAGGACCTGATGATCGGCGCGCGCAAGGGCTCGCCGCTCGCGGTTGGCTACGGTGACGGCGAGATGTATCTCGGCTCCGACGCCATTGCGCTCGGACCCTTTACCGACACCATCAGCTATCTCGATGACGGCGACTGGGTTGTGCTGTCGCGCGGCGATGCGACCGTGTATGACGACAAGAACGCCGTGGTCGAACGCGAGATCGTCAAGCACAACACCGCCACATCGCTGGTGGACAAGGCGAACTACCGCCACTTCATGGCGAAGGAAATCCACGAGCAGCCTGAAGTCGTCGGTCACACGCTGGCGCACTATGTCGACATGGCCACCGAGAAGGTGTCCATGCCGGTCAAGCTGCCGTTCGACTTCAAGGATATTCAGCGGGTATCGATTACGGCCTGCGGAACCGCAAGCTACGCAGGCTTCGTTGCCAAGTACTGGTTCGAGCGCCTCGCACGGCTGCCGGTCGAACTCGATGTCGCTTCAGAGTTTCGTTACCGCGAAGCGCCGCTGCGCAAGGGCGATCTTGCAATCTTCATTTCGCAGTCCGGCGAAACCGCCGATACGCTGGCGGCGCTGCGCTATGCCAAGTCGCAGGGCCTGCACACCATCTCCATCGTCAACGTTCCCACATCGACCATCGCCCGCGAAAGCGAGACCGCGCTGCCGACGCTGGCTGGACCCGAGATCGGCGTCGCTTCGACCAAGGCTTTCACCTGTCAGCTTGCCGCGCTTGCTTCGCTCGTGGTCGCCGCGGGCAGGGCGCGAGGCGAACTGTCTGCTGAAGACGAGACCAAGCTGGTACATGCGCTGATCGAAGTGCCGCGCCTGATGACGCAGGCGCTTGCGCTCGAACCGCAAATCGAAAAGCTCGCCCGCGACATCGCCAAGAGCCAGGATGTGCTTTATCTCGGCCGCGGCACCAATTATCCGCTGGCGCTGGAAGGCGCGCTGAAGCTCAAGGAAATTTCCTACATTCACGCCGAAGGCTACGCCGCCGGCGAACTCAAGCATGGCCCGATTGCGCTGATCGATGAGAAGATGCCTGTTGTCGTGATCGCGCCGTACGACCGCGTGTTCGAGAAGACGGTTTCGAACATGCAGGAGGTCGCGGCGCGCGGCGGCCGGATTATCCTGATGACCGACGCGCAGGGCGCCAAGGAAGCGACCGTTGACTCGCTGGTCACCATTATCCTGCCTGACATGCCGGCTACGGTGACGCCGCTGGTCTATGCGATCCCGGTACAGATGCTGGCGTATCACACCGCCGTGGTGATGGGCACCGACGTCGACCAGCCGCGGAACCTCGCCAAATCTGTGACCGTTGAGTAAGGCGCGGGCAGACAAACGGTCGCAGCGCGGGCCGTTCTGGCCCCGAAAAGTCTGATACAGTGGTGTCGCAATGATTTGCGATGGTGTTCCCGCGCGTATTCCGCAAAAATGGGCACCGGTTTTGCGATCAGAATACGCGCCAAGATAGTGTTTCGCTTGAGGATAATTTGGCTCGCCAATGAATGAGACTAGCCCCAACATGATTCCGGGAGGCCTGCCGCCCGTACCGCCGGCCGGCGCGCCGCGCGGTGCGATGGCGCGGCTCCGCAACTATTTCCTCACCGGCCTGATCATTGCCGGTCCCATCGCGATCACGATCTACCTGGTCTGGTGGTTCGTCACCTGGGTCGACGGCATCGTTCGGCCGTTCGTGCCGGTCGCCTATCGTCCCGAGACCTATCTGCCGTTCGGTCTGCCGGGGTCGGGACTGATCGTCGCCGTGTTCGCGCTGACGTTCCTCGGCTTCCTCGCTGCCAATCTGATCGGGCGTACGCTGGTCGAATTCGGCGAGGGACTGCTCGGCCGTATGCCGGTCGTGCGGGCGATCTATCGCGGCCTCAAGCAGGTGTTCGAAACGCTGTTCTCGGGCAACGGATCCAGCTTTCGCAAGGTGGGGCTGGTGGAGTTCCCGTCGCCGGGCATGTGGTCGATCGTGCTGATCTCCCAGCCGCCGAGCACGGAGATCGCCACGAAGCTTCCACAGGACGACGAGTTCATCTCGGTGTTCCTGCCATGCGCGCCGAACCCGACCACCGGATTCTTCTTCTATGTTCCGAAATCGAAACTCATCGAAGTCGATATGAGCACCGACGCCGCCGCGACACTGATCATGTCGGCGGGCGTGGTGCAGCCCGGCAGCGACGCACAGAAGAAGGTCAATGCGCTGGCCGAGATGGCCAATGCCGCGCGCGTGGCAACGGCATCGCAAACGCCGGCGAAGGTGGAGTAGGGCGCGCGTCATTCGCGATTGTGCGCTTTCAATATCCGTGAGCTCCATCAGCGCTGAAAGGCAGACATGCTGCGGCTTCCGCCATGAGCCACTGTCAGCGCATAAACTTGGCGGTCCTGTGAGAGAGCATGTTGAATGAGCGTTGCGAGCGATACCCGCTTCTGGGACCGGGCATCAAAAAAATATGCCAAGGCCGCGATTGCGGATAGGGATGGATACGAACGCACGCTGGATCGGACTCGCGCTCTGTTGGGTGCGGGAGATCGGGTGCTGGAGCTTGGATGCGGCACCGGAACGACGGCATTGCAACTCGCGGGTGATGTGAGAAGTTATCTCGCCACGGATTTTTCGGCCAGCATGATCATGATTGCCGAAGAAAAACGCATTGCAGCTCCTGTCCCCGCGCTTGAATTTCGCACGGCAACCGCTCAGGCGCTTGAGCTTGATGCGACCGGGCAGTTCAACGCAGTTCTTGGGTTCAATTATCTCCATCTGGTTCGCGATCTGCCGGGCACCTTACAACGCATCCACAGCCTGCTTGCCGCCGATGGTCTGTTCATTTCCAAGACTCCTTGCGTTGGCGACATGAACCCGCTGATCCGGTTCGTCCTGCCTGCAATGCGCGCAATCGGCAAGGCGCCCCATGCCGGCGTTTTCAGTGCAGCGGAGTTGAGTCGTTGCATATCCGCCGCGGGCTTCGACATTCTTTCAACAGAACGCCATTCGACCAAGGGCTACGACAACCGGCCTTTCATCGTTGCGCATAAGAAGTGATAGCGCGCTGCGCAATCTTGAATTCGCTAACCCGCGCCGATCAACGGCAGCGCCTCGTCCCGCTCATAGAGATAGAGCAGGCAGCGCAGCGCTTCGCCGCGCTCGCCCTTGAGCTTCGGATTGTCCTGCATGATCCGCACCGCCTCGTCGCGTGCCTGCGCGATCAGTTGCGCGTGGACCTCGGGCCGCGCGATGCGATAGCCGGGCAGGCCGCTCTGGCGGGTGCCGAGCACTTCGCCTTCGCCGCGCAAGCGCAGATCTTCCTCGGCGATCCGGAACCCATCGGTTGTTTCGCGGATGACCTTCAGCCGCGCCGCGGACATCTCCGAGAGTGGCTCGTGATAGAGCAGGAGGCAGGTCGAGGCTTCCGAACCGCGCCCGATACGCCCGCGCAACTGATGCAACTGTGCCAGACCGAAACGCTCCGCGTTCTCGATCACCATGATGGAGGCAGCGGGCACATCGACGCCGACTTCGACCACCGTGGTCGCCACCAGCACCTGAATCTCGGCGGCAGCGAACTGCGCCATCACGCGATCCTTTTCCGTGCCCTTCATCTGGCCGTGGACCAGGCCGACACGATCGCCGAACCGCTTCTGCAAAATCTCGAACCGCCTCGTCGCATTCGTCAGATGCTCGATTCCCTCAGCCTCGGATTCCTCGACCAGCGGGCAGATCCAGTAGACCAGCTTTCCGCTGTCGATGGCACGGCCAACTGCGTCGATGATCTCGCCGGTGCGGCTGTCGGCCACCGCGCGGGTATCAATGGGCTGGCGTCCGGCGGGCTTCTCGCGCAATTCGGAGATGTCCATGTCGCCGAAATAGGTGAGCACGAGCGTGCGCGGGATCGGCGTGGCGCTCAGCACCAGCACGTCGACCGCTTCGCCTTTCTCTGTGAGCGCAAGGCGCTCGCGCACGCCAAAGCGGTGTTGTTCATCGACCACGGCGAGCGCCAGATCCTTGAAGATCACGTCGTCCTGGATCAGCGCATGGGTGCCGACCAGCAGATCGATCTCACCGTCCGCGAGCCCTGCGATGATTTCGCGGCGTTCCTTGCCTTTCTCGCGCCCCGTGAGAATGGCGACGCGTAGTCCGGCCCGCTCCGCCAACGGAGCAATGGTCTTGATGTGTTGCCGCGCAAGGATTTCCGTCGGCGCCATCAGCGCGGATTGCTTGCCGGTTTCGGCAACGGCAGCAGCGGCGAGCAGAGCCACGACGGTCTTGCCTGAGCCCACGTCTCCCTGCAGAAGTCGCAGCATCCGCACCGGCTCGTTGAGATCGCTGGCAATGGCTTTCGCCGCTTCCTGCTGCGAGTTCGTCAGTGCATAGGGCAGGGCATCGATGATCTTGTGCCGCAGATGTCCGTCGCCGGCATTGCGGACACCGGCGGGGCGGCGAAGCTGCGCACGTACCAGCGCCAGCGCGAGTTGTCCCGCCAGCAACTCATCGAACGCCAGCCGCGACCAGAACTGATTTTGCGGCAGGATGTCGGTCAGTTCGGTTGGTTCATGGACGTGACGCAGCGACACGCTCAGTGGTGGAAACTTACAGCGACGCAGCACCTCGGGACTGATCCATTCCGGCAGTTCGGGCAGCTTTTGCAGCGCCTGCGCCATGGCGCGGCGGATCGAACCGATGGCGAGACCCTCGGTCAGCGGATACACGGTGTCGATCTGCGGCAGCTTGGCGAGGCCTTCCTCGTCCACGACGCGGTCGGGATGCACAATCTGGAGCGTGCCGTCGAACATCTGCGCGGTGCCGGAGACGTAGCGCTTCTCGCCCTTCGGCAGCAACTTCTCGATATATTCGGGTTTGGCGCGGAAGTAGGTCAGCACCACATCGCCGGTCTCGTCGCTCGCATAGACCAGATGCGGCGCGCGGGAGCGGCCGGGAGGCGCGGGCCGGTGACGGTCGATGGTGACTTCGAGCGTCACCACGGTTCCCGGAACAGCTTCGGCGATAGTCGGCCGCGTGCGGCGGTCGATCACATTGGTTGGCAGGTGCAGCAGCAGGTCGACCAGACGCGGCGTTTCGCTGCGGCCCAGCAGATAGCGAAACAGCTTTTCCTGCTTCGGCCCCACGCCTGTGAGGCTGGTGACGGGGGCGAACAGGGGATTGAGCAGGGACGGACGCATTCAGATCGACTCAATTGGGACGTTTGCCGCCGCTTTTGCATATCCCGAATGCAAGATCAGAGAAATGCTGACATCGGTTGCCATGACGGCTATATCAGCCTCCCCGGCACCGTCCGGGCTTTTTGCGTTGGAGAGAGTTCAGGACATGACGGGAACGACACGATCAAGCGATGGCCTCGACGACCGGCGCAAGCGACTGCTGTTCCGTTGCTGGCATCGTGGCACGCGCGAGATGGACATGATCCTCGGAGGCTTCGCCGATGTGCATATCGCCGCGTTGTCGGACGCGGATCTGGACGATCTCGAAGGCCTGATGGAATTGCCAGACCCCGATCTTTACGCGGCATTCAGCGGCGCGCAGCCGCTCACGTCCCCTTACAAGGACGGCATCTTCGTGCGCATCAAGCAGTTCCTGGATACGAGCCGGTTCTCATGAAGGCTTCGGCGAAATCTCCGGCTCAGGCGTTGCGGCCCGGCCATGCGCTGACGCTGTCGAACGTTGCCGATGGTGCCGAGGCGCTGGTGGTGTCGGACATGGCCCGCGCAGTCGCGGCCAAGCCGAACCCGCCTGCGATCAGCCTTGCCGTGGTCTGCCGCGACGGCCCGCGGATGGCGCAACTGGCCCGCGCGCTGGAGTTTTTCGCGCCTGACCTGTCAGTGATGCAGTTTCCGGCATGGGACTGCCAGCCCTATGACCGTGTCTCGCCCCATGGCGGCATTCTGGCGCAGCGCCTGACGACGCTGGCGAAACTCTCGCGTCTTCAGGGCAGCGAAAAGCCGCTGATCGTGCTGACCACCGTCAACGCCATCGTCCAGCGCGTGCCCGCGCGCGATGTGGTCGCGGCGCAGGCACTGTCGGTCGCCCCGGGACATCGCGTGCCGATGGATAACATCGCGGCGTGGCTTGAGCACAACGGCTACAACCGCGTCTCGACGGTGCGCGAGCCCGGCGAATATGCCGTGCGCGGCGGCATCCTCGATCTGTTTCCGGCCGGGCTGGACCAGCCGGTGCGGTTCGACTTCTTCGGCGACACGCTGGAATCGATCCGTACCTTCGACGCGGAGTCCCAGCGCACGCTGCTCGACATGCGCGGACTCGATCTCGTGCCGGTGTCGGAATTCCAGCTCGTCACCGAAACCATCAAGCGTTTCCGCATGGGCTATGTCGCGCAGTTCGGCGCGCCGGACCGCGACGACATGCTCTACGAGGCGGTGAGCGAAGGCCGCCGCCATCCGGGCATGGAGCACTGGCTGCCGCTGTTTCAGGAGCGGATGGACACGCTGTTCGATTATCTCGGCGCCGCGCCCATCGTCATGGAGCCTCTGGCGGAGGACGCCACCCGCGAACGCTTCACCCAGATCAACGATTACTATGAGGCGCGGCGCGAGGCGATGGACACGCCGGGCGGCGGCGCGATCTACAAGCCGCTGCCGCCGGACCGGCTGTATCTCACCGACGCCGAATGGACGTCATTGCTGGCGGACAGCGCACTGGCGCGGCTGACGCCGTTCGCGCTGCCCGAGGGTGAGGGCGTCATCGATGTCGGCGCGCGGCAGGGACGCGACTTCGCGCCGGAGCGTGGCGATACCAAGGTCAACGTCTTCGAAAGCGTGGTGGCGCATATCAACGGCTTGCAGGCGGCGCGCAAGAAGGTCGTTGTCGCGCTGTGGTCCGAGGGCTCGCGCGATCGTATGGCGAGCATGCTGAAGGATCACAAGCTGCTCAACATCACCAGCGTCAACACATGGCGCGCAGTGCAGGCGACGCCGCGCAACGAGACCATGCTGGCGGTGATCGGCCTCGAGTCCGGTTTCGAGACCGAGACCATTGCGCTCATCACCGAACAGGACATTCTTGGCGACCGCCTCGTGCGTCCACGCAAGGCGAGCCGCAAGCTCGACAATTTCATCTCCGAAGTAACGTCGCTGGCCACCGGCGATGTCGTCGTCCATGTCGAGCACGGCATCGGGCGGTTTGTCGGATTGCAGACGCTGCAGGTCGGCGGCGCGCCACATGACTGTCTTGAACTGCACTACGCCAACGAGACCAAGCTGTTTCTCCCCGTCGAGAACATCGAGCTACTGTCGCGCTACGGTTCTGACCAGACCAATGTCGAATTGGACAAGTTAGGGGGCGGCGGATGGCAGGCGCGCAAGGCCAAGCTGAAGAACCGCATCCGCGAGATCGCGGGCGAACTGATCAAGATCGCCGCCGAACGCCATATTCACGAGGCACCGAAGTTCCCGATTCACCAAGGCACGTATGACGAGTTCTGCGCGCGTTTCCCTTATGAGGAAACCGAGGATCAACTCGGCGCGATCACGTCTACGCTGCACGATCTCGATGCCGGACGTCCGATGGATCGCCTGATCTGCGGCGACGTCGGCTTCGGCAAGACCGAGGTTGCGCTGCGCGCAGCCTTTGCCGCCGCGATGGATGGCAAGCAGGTCGCGGTCGTCGTGCCCACCACGTTGCTGGCCCGGCAGCATACGAAGACATTCACGGAACGCTTCAAAGGGTTCCCGGTGAACGTTGCGCAGGCGTCGCGCCTTGTCGCGCCCAAGCAGATGACGCAGGTCAAGAAGGATCTTGCGGACGGCAATATCGACATCATCGTCGGAACCCACGCGCTGCTCGGCAAGAGCATCAAGTTCAAGGATCTCGGCCTTTTGATCGTGGACGAGGAACAGCACTTCGGCGTGTCCCACAAGGAACGGCTGAAGCAGCTGCGTGCTGAGATCCATGTGCTGACGCTGTCGGCTACGCCGATCCCGCGCACGCTCCAACTGGCGCTGACAGGCGTTCGCGAACTGTCGATCATCGCGTCTCCGCCGGTCGATCGTCTCGCGGTGCGCACCTTTGTCGCGCCGCACGACCCGCTGATGATCCGCGAGGCGTTGCTGCGCGAACGATACAGGGGCGGTCAGGCGTTCTATGTCGTGCCGCGCATCGAATATCTCGCGGAGGTGAAGGACTTCCTCGACAAGCATGTGCCGGAAATGAAAGTCGCCGTCGCCCACGGCCAGATGCCGCCGACGGTGATCGAGGACATCATGTCCGCGTTCTACGACGGCAAGTACGACGTGCTGCTCTCGACCACCATTGTCGAGTCCGGTCTCGACATTCCGTCCGCAAATACGCTGATCGTGCATCGCGCCGACATGTTCGGCCTCGCGCAGCTCTATCAGCTGCGCGGACGCGTCGGCCGTTCGAAGCTGCGCGCCTATGCGCTGTTCACACTGCCGTCCACGCACAAGATCACCGCGCAGGCCGAGCGCCGCCTGAAGGTGCTTCAGTCGCTGGACAACCTCGGCGCGGGCTTCCAGCTCGCGTCGCACGATCTCGACATTCGCGGCGCAGGCAATCTGCTCGGCGAAGAGCAGTCGGGCCACATCAAGGAAGTCGGTTTCGAACTGTATCAATCGATGCTGGAGGAAGCGATCCTCTCGCTCAAGGCCGGCATCTCCGAGCCGGTCGCGGACCGCTGGTCGCCGCAGATCACGCTCGGCATGCCTGTCCTTATTCCGGAAGACTACGTGGCTGATCTCTCGATCCGGCTGTCGTTGTATCGCCGTCTTGCGGATCTCGACACCGAGGACGAGATCGAAAACTTCGGCGCGGAGCTGCGTGACCGTTTCGGGCCGTTGCCGGATGAAGTGCGCTGGCTGTTCAAGATTGCGGCGATCAAGTCGTACTGCCGCCGCGCCAACATCGAGAAGGTCGATGCCGGCCCGAAGGGCGCGGTCATCACATTCCGCGATAACTCATTCGCGCATCCGGACCGGCTTATGTTCTTCATCAGCCGCCACGGCAAAGCCGCCAAGGTCCGCCCGGACGTGAAAGTGGTATTCTTCCAGGAATGGGAGACGGCGGAGGAGCGCGTCGAAGGCACGACCACGATCCTGCGCGATCTTGCCAATCTGGCGGAAGGCAAGAAGGCGGCGTGATGTTCCGCGCCGTCATTGCGAGCGAAGCGAAGCAATCCAGTCTTGGCATCTAAGGAGCTGGATTGCTTCGTCGCAAATGCTCCTCGCAACGACGAAGAGCTTATCTAGCAGGAACCGTTACTTCGGATACTTGAACTCAGGCGCGGCCTTCAGCGCCTCCTTGGTGGTGTTCATCTTCGCAGTCCAAGTGTCCTTGTCCTTGTTGTAGCTCACACGCACGGACGAAGGTGACACAGCGACGTAATGCTCGCCGACGCCGAGGAACCCGCCGACGGACAGGATCATGGCTTGAATCTGCTCGCCCTTGCCGATGGCAAGATCGGTGATTTCGCCCACCTTTTCGTCCTTCTGGTTGTAGACGTTCAGGCCCTTGAGCTTCGAACTGAACATCTCGTCCTTCGCGACGGTCGAGAATTTGGCTTCAGCAGGAGCAGTTCCGCTGGTCTGCGCGAGTGCCGGACCGGCGAGAACGGCCAGCGATGCGGCGACGAGTGCAATCTTCTTCATGGTATCCTCCAAAGGGAATAGAGGCTCACCAATGCGAAGCCGGTGCGATTGTTCCTGACGATATCGAAAGTAAAATTCTTTTAGGACGCGACCCGCTGCGCCTCGGTGTGCAGCCGCCGGAGGATCGCGGACGCCGTATCGCCGGGCATCAGTGTTGCGACGGTGACCTGCGGATCGAGCCGCTGGTCGCGCTTGGTGCTGTACATCGTGTGCCTCAGCACGCTGGTCAGCCGCCGTGCAATGGCGTGCGCGTTGCGCAGGTCGGTTTCGGCGAACACCGCGACGATCGCGCCTTCTTCATCCAGCGTGGCGAAGTCCATCCGCCGCATCAGGCGGCTGAGAATGCGCGCCGCGTCGAGGCGCATGCGTTCCGAGATCGAGCCGTGCGCGAAGGTGATGCGGGCGACGGACAATCCCGCGCCGCGCGTCTGGGTGTCTGTCACGGCGGTCTCGAAATCGCGACTGAAGGCGTCTTCGTTCAGCAATCCCGTGCGCGGATCGAGCAGGCCGCCGACGTCAATCGATTTCAGTGCGCGTGCGATGCGCGACTCGAACGCCTGCTGCCGGATCAGCGGGACGGCGTGGGTTGCGACCGTGTGCGGATCGCCGTTGGAGATTTCAAGGTTGGGCAGGTCGTAACCGGCGGTCAGACCAGTTCCACTTCCCACCAGAACAGGAAGGTTACGGAACCGGGAGTCTTCCGACAGCACGGTCAGAAACGCATCGAGTACGCGCAGGGTAAACCCGTCACCGATGATGATGCCGTCGAGTTCGCGGGCATTGAGGTGCTTGGCGGCGGCCTCGATGCTGAGTGCGCCGACGACACCCATCCGTTGGCCGAGTGAGACCGACAGGGCAGGATAGCCCGCGCCGCGCCCGATCAGCAGGACCGTCGCGTCGTCGATGGGATCACTCGTTGGCATGCGGGTAGACGTGGAACGTTCGTTTGCCAGACGGCGCAGCAACGTCACGTGCAGCGCGCGCACGCGCAGTGCGGCATTGAGCCTGCTGACCAGGCGCTCGGCGTTTCGGCCAACCTGTGTGAACGGAAGAACATTTTGCGGCAACACTGTGCCGGGGTCGACGGCCAGAACCGGCACGTAGGGATCGGCTTGCGCGGCTTGTTTCGCGAGACTTGCCAATGCGGCGTCGTGACCGTCGAGATCGGCCGCGAGTACGGCTGCTGGCCGCAGCCTTGCTATGGCGTCTGCCGCATCCGGCCAGCCCACATCCACCAGCGGAAATGTCTTCACCTGCGCGATCGCGTCGGCGAGGGTTCGGCCTTCCCGATTTGAAACAGTGAGGATCGGGCCTTGCTGCGACATGGTGTAGTGACTCACAGAAACCGTGGAACAGCCGAAAGTGTCGGCAGCGCGCGAAGCCTAAACCGCGCCTGTTAATGGCAGGTCAATGCGATCGATGAAATGAGGGGCTCAGGTTCCGCTGGAACGGTCGCGGAATGCATCCACCATCAGTGGATTCAGGCCCAGTTCGCCGAGCGCTTCGCGCGCGCGGCGGTTATCTCCGGCGCGTCCGGCGAGGCGGAAGCCGTTGAGTTGATCAGGCAATGCGGTCAGCATCGCGCCTGCTGCGAGCCGTTTCGCCCATGACTCAAGATCCTGCGCGAGAAAGCGATAGCCGCCGACACCGACAATTCCGACGGGCGGTGCGGTGATGCCGATGGCGCCTGTCGTACGATCAACATGCGCAGCATATCCCGTATCGACGTAGTCCGGAGCAGCCGCTTCCTTCAGCGGGTCGTCAGATGAAATCCGATAGGCCGTGACCGGCACCATCGTGCCGCGCAGTGCGAGCGTCGCCTTCGGGGTCACGATGATCTCGCCGATGGCTTTCGAGCTTGCCGCGCCACGTGGTGCGCTGAACGAGCCAGGTGTGATCGGCACCGGCGCGCCGTCGGTGAGACGCCGGGCGGCGAACAGGCCGGCTTCGCCGAACAGATAGACATCGGTGAGCGTGGTGCCGGTATCCTGCCAGTCTTCGCTCGCCATGACGCGGTCCGGCGTGCGCCACAGTCCGATGACGTTCCTGATGGCGACCTGGGGCCGCGCCAGCGTTCCGCTCTCCGCAAGCCGGAGCGCCAGCGGGGCGGGCGCGATCAGTGTGTCATGGTGTTCGTCGACGATCTGCTGTTCAAGAACCTGCAGGTCCGCCGGGTGATGCAGCGCCAGCGATCCGCCGCTGAGCAACCAGGTCACCACGGACGACACGCAGCCTGCGAACGATGCCGGCGCAATCGCGGACAACAGCCTTGCACTTTGCGGGAGGCCGGCTTCAAGGAAGATCGCAAGACCACCCGAGATCAATTGCAGATGGTTGCGCGGAATTGCACGAAATCCATCCGGCGTGACGTCAAACGTTATGATCGCCGGTCTGCGCGCATCAGGCGGCGCAGGCGGCAGCCAGCCATTCATGCCACTGGTCGTGATTTCGAGCGGCGCCATGCCTTCCGGCAGATCGTCGCCGAAGCCAAACACATGGCGGATCGAAAAGGCTTCGACCGCCGCGTTCAGGGCGAGTTCGGCATGATCCACAATCTCGATGCGACTGACGCCGACGATGGCGCGGGCGCCGATCCGGTTGAGCGCGCCGGTCAGTTCCGACTGCCGCCAGAGCTGCGGCAGCAGCGCCGCCACCAAGCCGGCACGAAGTGCGGCCAGCACGGTCACCGCGAACTCGACAGTGTTCGGCATCTGGAGGGCGATGATCGAGCCCGGCGGCAGCCCGGCCTCCACAAAGCGCGCTGCGATGGCGGAGACGGCCTGATCGGCCTGCGCGAACGTCAGTTTCTGCGGCTGGGTGCCGGTGACGCGGTGCTTGTTCGGCGGGTCGATCAGCGCGATCGCGTCGGGTTGCCGCAGCACCGTGCGCCGGAACAGATCGTCGAGCGTCAGCGGCGCGCCTGACGAGGTCGCTGCTGAGGTCGGCGTGGTCTGCAAGGTCTCGCTCACGCGGTCACGACATCAAGAGGTCATCTAAGGCGCTTTCGCGCCCGGCTTTTGCCACCACGTCTCCGGCAGATACCCGGTGAGCGCAGTGGCCTTTGGCCGTTCTATCCGATTCCACCGCGCGAGCCATTGCTGCTGAACGTTATAAAGCGGGATAGCGTAGAAGCCCGAGATCAGCGCCCGGTCGAGCGCGCGGACGGCCGGAACGAAGCCGGATTGCTCGCGTGCCTCGAGAAGGGCGGCAATCATGGCATCGACGGCCGGTGACTTCGCCCCCATGTAGTTGCGGGTGCCCTGATTATCGGCAGCAGCGCTGCCCCAGTAGAATGCCTGCTCGTTGCCCGGCGAGAGCGACTGGTCCCACCGGTTCTGGATCATGTCAAAGTCGAAGGCGAGGCGGCGCTGGTCGAACTGCACCCCATCCACGGCGCGCACCGCCACGTCGATGCCGGCACGCTTGAGATCGCGGGAATAGGCCAGCGCGATGCGCTCCTGATCCCGCGTGGTGACCAGGATCTCGAACGTCAACGGCTTCCGGCTGGCTTTCTGCCGCAGCACCGTGCCGTCGAGCTGGTAACCGGCCTGTGCCAGTAGCGCGAGCGCCGCCCGCAGTGATGCGCGATCGCGCCCCGAGGCATCGGTGACGGGCAGGCGGTAGCTGCCGTCCATCACGTCGGGGCGGATGCTTGCCGCATAAGGCGCAAGCAATGTTTTCTCGCGCGCGTCTGCCGGGCGGGTGTAGGCGGACAGCTCGGAGCCTGCGAAGTATCCGGCCGAGCGTCCATACAGACCGAAGAAGTAGTTGCGGTTGATCCACTCAAAGTCGAACAGCAGCGTCAATGCTTCGCGAACGCGAATGTCCGTGAACACCGGACGGCGCGTATTGAAGATGAGGTATTCAGAGGGCTGCGGCGTCCCAGGCTTGGCCGTATCTCGCACCACTTCGCCGCTGCGGGCTGCGGCGAAATCATAACCTTCGTGCCAGCGCAGGGGTTCGTTCTCGATCCGGAAATCGTAGAGGCCGCGCTTGAAGGCTTCGAACGCGCCGTTGGCTTCGCGATAGTAGTCCAGACGGACCTCGTCGAAGTTCCATACGCCGCGGTTTATCGGCAGGTCGCGGCCCCAATAGTCCGGATTGCGCGTCATGGTCACGCTTTGCCCGGCGCGGACGCCGGTGATCCGATAGGGGCCCGAGCCGATCAGACCGGTAAGGGATGTGTCCTCGAAGGTTGCGACATCGATGGCGTGCTTCGGAAAGACCGGCATCAGGCCGAGGATCAGCGGCAATTCGCGGTCGTTTGCGCCGCCGAAATCGAACCGCACGGTACGTTCGTCCAGCGCTTCGGCTTTTTCGACCTTGGCGTAATACAGCCGGTGATTGGGCCGGCCCTTGTCACGCATCAACTGCCAGGAAAACAGCACGTCCGCCGCCAGCACCGGCTTGCCGTCGGAGAACCGCGCCAGCGGGTTGAGCCGGAACGTGACATAGGTCCGGTTGCTGTCGGTCTCGACGGTTTGCGCGAGCAGACCGTAGAGCGTGAACGGCTCGTCATGGCCGCGGGCCAGCAGACTTTCGATGACGTAACCGCGGACCTGCTGAACCGCGATGCCCTTCACGATGAACGGATTGAGGCTGTCGAACGCGCCGAGAAGCCCGAAAATGATCCGGCCGCCCTTTGGCGCGTCGGGATTGACGTAAGGCATATGAGCGAAGTTCGCGGGCAGGGCCGGGACGCCATGCATGGCGATACCGTGAGCCGGAACTGGGGAATCTCGTTGGCCCGTGGGCTCGGCCCGGAGGTCTGTCGCGCTTAGTCCGGCCCAGATCAGTGCCACGCAGCCAAGGTTTCGCGCCCAGCTTTGGCCGCTGCGGCGCACTGCGGATGGCACCCGGTTTGATTCGGCTGACTTCACGCGAAAATTTACCACGTTCAACCCCGATAATACGGGTTACGACCCGCAAATATCACTGTTGGCATTGATCTTTTCGTTCGCCGTTGTATTGAAGGCGGGCTATTCGAGGAAGGCTGCGGGCACTGTCACGTAACCGCCTCAATTGGCTCCGAGACAGCCGCCGAACAAACAGGCATCCGGGCCCCGAACGGGAGCGGGCGTTAAGGTTCAGAAAGGGTTTTCCACAATGAATTTCCGTATCTTGGCCGCGCAGGCCTTGCCGCGCGGCCGGGTGTTCGCCGCTTTGACCGCGGGCGCCTTTTTGGCCGCTGCCGGCATTTCCGGCGCCCAGGCCCAGACCCCCGCGCCAGCCCCTGGCGCTCCGGCTCCGAAGGCTGCTGCTCCCAAGGCTGCTCCGAAGGCCGCACCGAAGGCACCGGCTCCGGCCGCTCAGCAGGCTCCTGCCGCGGGCGCTGCCCAGCAGCCTCCGGCTGACCAGCAGGTGCAGCTGATCTACCAGCCTTGGACCAAGTTCTGCATGAAGGGCCAGGATGCCAACGCCAAGCAGGTGTGCTTCACCGGCAAGGACGGCCGCATCGAATCCGGCCAGCCTGTCGTTGCCGCCGTGATCATCGAGCCGGAAGGCGAGCCGAAGAAGCTGCTTCGCGTCACCCTGCCGCTCGGCATGCAGCTCGTGCACGGCACCCGTATTATCGTCGACCAGAACGCGCCGCAGCAGAGCCCCTACGTGATCTGCTTCGCCAACGGCTGCATGTCGGATTACGAAGTGACCCCGGACATGCTGGGCCAGATGAAGAAGGGCCAGAACCTCGTCGTGCAGGCGATCAACGCCAACGGCGCCCCGCTGACCCTGGCGCTTCCGCTTGCCGAGTTCGCAAAGGCCTACGACGGCCCGCCGACCGACCCGAAGGTGTTTGAAGAGACCCAGAAGAAGCTGCAGGAAGAGCTTCAGAAGCGCGCGGCGGAAGCCCGCCAGAAGCTGGAAAACGCGGCTCCGCCCGCCAATCCCGCCGCGAAGTAACGCGGTCTTTCGCACACGAACAAAGGGCGCGCAGCAATGCGCGCCTTTTTTATTGGCTACGGAACGGGCATAGTTCGCTGCGCGTTGCAGAATGAGCGATGCATGGCGCACCGCCACAGGAGAACTTCATGTCCGACTACAGTGCACTCTCGCTTCCCGAACTCGAAGACCGCATCGCCATCGTGCGGGACAACATCCGGCAACTCATCGAGCAGGCGGCGGCGGTGTCCGGCGGCCAGAACGAGGAGCGCAACGCCGATCGCATCGCGCAGCAGACCGAGGAGCTTGAAGCGCTGGTGAAGGAGCGGGACGGACGGAAGCAGGCTTAGGCCTAAGCCGTCAGTTCAGCGATGGATTGCGCGGACGATAGCTGCCGGACTTGTCCTTGACGAAAATCTCGGCGACCTGCGAATGCCGGATCGGCTCGCCTGACTCGTCAGGCAGCAGGTTCTGTTCCGAGACGTACGCGACGTACTCGGACTCTGAATTTTCGGCCAGCAGATGATAGAACGGCTGATCCTTGTGGGGCCGCATCTCTTCCGGGATCGACAGCCACCACTCTTCCGTGTTGTTGAATTCCGGATCGATATCGTAAATCACCCCACGGAAAGAGAAAATCCGGTGGCGAACGATCTGGCCGATCTGAAACTTGGCGGTGCGAGCTTTAATCATCCTCCGTCGAATAGACCATGATTGTGGCCGATGCTAGGGGTTTACGCCTGAATCGGGCGGGTGAGGGGCTCCCCTGCGCCGCAGTCGGTTCTCTGGTGCCGCGCGGCATAATAAGCGTATCCCAATGATCGATATTCTAAATCTCGCTCTCCCGTATTTCGGGCTGATCTTCATCGGCTATGCCTGCGGGAAATATAAACGTCTTCCGGAAGCTGGCCTGGAGTGGATGAATTTCTTCCTGCTCTACGTTTCGCTGCCGGCGCTGTTCTTTAGAACGCTTGCAAGAACGCCGTTCGAGCAACTGAACAATCCGCCATTCGTGATCGCCACGACGCTTGCGACCGCGAGCGCATTCTTCCTGTCGATGTTCGGCGCGAAATTCATCGCAAAGCTCTCGACTCGCGAATCCGCGATGGCGGGCCTCGGCGGGGGCTACGGCAACATCGGCTACATGGGACCGGGACTGGCGCTTGCCACGCTGGGCGCGAAGGCCGCGGCACCCGTCGCTCTGGTCTTCTGTTTCGATACCATTTTCCTGTTTACGACCGTGCCGCTGCTGATGGTGCTGACGGACGGCGAGCGGCGGCCGCTGCTACCGACCATCGGACTTGTTGCAAAACAGATCCTGCTGCATCCGCTCATCATTGCGTCCTACTTCGGTGTGCTGGTCGCGGCCTTCCATGTCCCGGTGCCGGTCGCGCTCGACAACACGTTTCAGTTTTTGCAAAGCGCTGCCGCACCGGTCGCGCTGTTCGCGCTCGGCGTGACCGTCGCGTTGCGGCCGTTCGAGCGCGTGCCATGGGAAGTGCCGGGGGTCATCGCCGTCAAGCTGATCCTGCATCCGCTGATCGTGTTCGGCCTTTTGATCCTGCTCGGTCCGTTCCCGATGGAGTGGGCTGCGACCGCGCTGTTGCTGGCCTCACTGCCGCCGGCGCTCAACGTGTTCGTGATCGCGCGTCAGTACGATACCTGGATCGAACCGGCCTCGACGCTGGTTCTGATCGGCACGTTCGTATCCGTGGTGACGCTGACCAGCGTCATGTGGATGATCAAGAACGGCATGATTTTTCCGTGATCTGGTGGACTCCTGGCCAGCGGACGGTGCCGCCATAGAAACGCGGCTGTGCTATGCTCCGGCGGATCGCAAGGAGCATTCCGATGACGATTGACAATCCCAATGCCAAAAGCATCCGGACGACGATTGAAATCGACAAGGACGGCGTGGAGACGGTGCTGGTTGTCGAAACCGATCTGGAATTGAATGCCGCCGCCCCGGCTTTTGATGTTGCCAAGGTCGATGCGTTGATCGAAGCCGCGATGAAGAGTTTTGCCACCAGCGGCGGCACAATCGATCGCGTGCATCTGGTGCCGGTTCGGTAAGGACCTGTGCCCGGAGCTAACGTCCGCGCCACGAGGGCGACAGTCCTTCGCGCATTGCAAGCCGCCGGATCGGACCGACCGTGTTCAGCACGTGCATCCCGGCGGCCCGGAGTGATTGCGCCGGCAGGAAATCGCTGAGCAAGGTGCGGTTTGCCATGTCCACCGCAAAGGTGCGGCTGAACACGTCCGCGCGGCGTGCGCGGGCGTAACGTCGCAGGATCGTGTCGTCGCCAAGGTCACTGCCCATCAACAGTGCATCGCGCACGATCTCCGCCAGATCGGCCGCATCGCGCAGTCCCATGTTGAGACCCTGCGCCCCGATCGGCGGCAGCACATGCGCAGCCTCGCCGACGAGCGCGATGCGCTTCGCGGCAAGATGATCGGGATTCTCAATCGCCAACGAAAAGACGTGACGTCCCGGCGCGACGGTCAGCTTGCCGAGGATCGAATGCGATTGGCGCTCGGCGGCAAGGGCGAGTGCGTCCTCGTCGAGGTTCTTTAACCGCGCGGCTTCGTCCGGCTTCACCACCCAGACGATGCTGGACCGGTTGCCGGGCAGCGGCACAAATACGCAGGGACCGGACTCGGTGTGAAACTCGGTCGAGCAGTTTCCGTGCGGGCGGGTATGCGTCACGTTCAGGGTCAATGCCGACTGACCAAGATCGCGGCGCTTGACGCCAATGCCGGCGGCCTCCCGGCACAGTGAGTGCCGTCCATCGGCGCCCACCACCAGCGCTGCGCTAAGGGTCTGACCGTCCTTGGTGGTGATAATGACTGACGTTTCGTTGGCGACGACGGATTGGGCGTCATCATCGACGCGCGCGAGATTTGGCAGTTCGGCCGCGCGCGCTTCCATCGCAACCATCAGCAGACGGTTTTCGATGTTGTAGCCGAATGCCTCCATACCGATCTCGTCGGACGAGAACTTCACCTCCGGCGAGCGGATCAGGCGGCGCGTGTCGTCCACCAGCCGCATCGTGCGCAGCGCGGCGGCGTCGCCGGTGCAGCGCCGCCAGATATCCAGCGATTGCAGAAAATCCACCGAGCCGCCGAGCAAGGCCGTGGTCCGGTTGTCGGCATAGGGCGAGCGGCGCGCGACCAGAACGGTATCGATGCCGGCCTGGGCCAGTGCGATGGCCGTGGCCAGCCCGGCGGGGCCGCCACCGACAACGGCGGCGTGATGGTTTTGCGAGGCGGATCGAGGCTCGGTCATAGGCTACCTATCGCCG
Source organism: Afipia sp. GW823-FHT06G09 (assembly GCF_058794875.1). NCBI lineage: Bacteria > Pseudomonadati > Pseudomonadota > Alphaproteobacteria > Hyphomicrobiales > Nitrobacteraceae > Afipia > Afipia sp. GW823-FHT06G09. The sequence continues at coordinate 835,592 of NZ_JBXAHF010000004.1, read as the reverse complement.
GATTTTTCCGGTGTCACAATGGATATCACGTTGTCATCGTAGGGGGCATTTAAGGCAAATCCGGTTCGCGCCTGTCACAATCGAATCCGCCGGCACCGGATATGCAAAGTACCGGGAATCCTGTTAGTTACGAGAGTACATGAGCGAGCCCGGCCCGCAGCATCAGCCTCCGTTTCCCGCCAGAATGCGCGTGACCGCGTTCGGTGTTCATATTTTCACGGCGCTGGGCGGCGCGGTTGCGCTGATCGCGATGCTGGAGGCGGTCAGGGAACACTGGGCCGGGATGTTCGGCTGGCTTGGGTTGGCGCTGCTGATCGACGGTCTCGACGGGCCGCTGGCGCGGCGGCTCAACGTCGGCGACGTGCTGCCGAACTGGTCCGGCGATACGCTCGATCTGGTGGTCGATTTCCTGACCTACGTGTTTGTGCCGGCCTATGCCATCACCGCCAGCGGTCTTCTGATCCCGCTGGCGACATATGTGCTTGGCGCGGCCATCGTCATTTCCGGTGCGCTGTATTTTTCCGACCGGCGGATGAAGACCGACGACAATCACTTCCGCGGTTTCCCGGCGCTGTGGAATGCAGCAGCGTTTTACCTGTTCCTGCTCAAGCCTCCGGCGGCAGTCGGCAGCATCGCGCTCGCCATTCTGGTCGCGCTGACCTTCGTGCCGTTCAATGTGATGCATCCGCTGCGGACCACCCGGTTCCGCGAGTTAAACATCGCGCTGCTGGTCATCTGGGCGGTACTGGCAGTGATCGCGATCGCCGCCAATTTCGAGGTGTCGTGGTGGGTCACAGCCGTGCTGTGCGCCATCGGCGCATACATTCTTTTAAGTGACGTGTTGATCAGACTGTTTGGTGGGAACCGCGCATGATGGAATTATTGACGAGCCCCGAAGCCTGGGCCGCGCTGCTGACTCTGACGGCGCTCGAAATCGTGCTTGGCATCGACAACGTGATCTTCCTGTCGGTGATCGTATCGCGCATTCCGCCCGAACAGGCAGAGCGCGCCCGCAAGATCGGCCTGGCGCTGGCGCTGGTCTTCCGGATTGCGCTCTTGAGCATCCTGGTCTGGCTGATTGGTCTGACTCAGCCGGTTATCACTGTCGCGAAATTCGCTCTGTCGTGGCGCGACATTATCCTCATCGTCGGCGGCCTGTTCCTGATCGCCAAGGCGACCCATGAAATTCATGCCGAGGTTGAAGCCAAGGAGGTCGAGGAAACCGCCAAGGCCACGCCGAGCGCATTCTTCTGGGTCATCATCCAGATCATCGTCATCGATCTTGTGTTCTCGATCGATTCCATCATCACCGCGATCGGGATGGTGGACGATATCAAGATCATGGTCGCCGCTGTCATCATCGCCGTCGGCGTTATGTACGTCTCGTCCGGACCTGTTGCCGCGTTCGTGAAGGAGCACCCGACGACAAAGATGCTGGCGCTGGCGTTCCTCGTTCTGATCGGCGTGGCGCTGGTCGCGGACGGATTCCACTTTCACATTCCGCGCGCGTTCATCTACGTGGCGATCTGCTTCTCGGCGTCGGTTGAATTCTTCAACATTCTTGCCAAGCGCAATCGCAGGAAGCGGACAAGCCTGCAAAAAGGCTGATCCGGCGCGGCTTTGGTCCGCGTTGACAATTCGCTGCCGATGGACTTCGCTCCCGGTTGAGATTGCTTGAGAAAAGGCCGGGAGAAACCATGACCAAGGCTGTGCGCGTCCATCAGGTGGGCGGTCCGGAAGTGATGATCTACGAGGATGTTGAGGTGCCTCCGCCCGGTCCTGGCGAGGTCCGCATCCGCCAGCACGCCATCGGCCTGAACTTCATCGACACGTATTACCGTACCGGTCTCTATAAAGCGCCGGGCCTGCCGTTCGTTGTCGGCAACGAGGCCTCTGGCGAAGTGGTGTCTGCCGGTCCGGGCGTGACCAATTTCCATCCTGGTGATCGCGTGGCGTACTACTTCAATCTCGGCGGCTACGCGACCGAGCGCAACATTCCCGCTGACAAGCTGGTGAAGCTGCCGGATCACATCTCGCATGAGCAGGCGGCGGTGCTGATGCTCAAGGGGCTGACGGTCTGGTACCTGCTGCACAAAACCTTCAAGGTCGAGCCCGGTCATCGTGTGCTGATCCACGCAGCAGCCGGCGGCATCGGCCTGCTTGCATGCCAATGGGCCAAGGCGCTGGGCGCGAACGTCATCGGCACTGTCGGCACCGAGGAGAAGGCGAAGCTCGCGCTGGCCAACGGCTGCGATCACGTCATCCTCTACAATCAGGAAGATTTCGCCGAACGCGTGAAGCAGATCAGCCGCGGTGAACTCTGTGATGTGGTCTACGACGGCGTCGGCAAGGACACGTTCGCCGGATCGTTGAAGTCACTCAGAAAGCGCGGCCTGTTCGTGTCGTTCGGCAACGCATCGGGGCCGGTGCCGCCGTTCTCCATCGCCGAGCTCAACAATCACGGCTCGCTGTTCGCAACCCGTCCGAAGCTGAATGATTACGTCGGAACGCGCAAAGAGCTGATGGAGGGTGCGGATACGCTGTTCGCCGCCGTCATCAGCGGCACGCTGCATGTACCGATCAATCACGCCTATGCGCTGAAGGATGCACAGAAGGCGCACCGCGATCTCGAGAGCCGCGTGACCACGGGCTCGGGGATTTTGAAGCCGTAGCTTTCCGTCATTGCGAGGAGCGCTCGCGACGAAGCAATCCACTCTATTGCACCACGCGATGGATTGCTTCGCTTCGCTCGCAATGACGAAGAAGTCTTTTAAAACCCCGCCACGGTCCCGTGCAGGTCGTACTGATCCGCGCGATCGATTTTCGCGGTGACGATGTCGCCAATTTTCAACGGGCGGCGGCTGGACACATACACATTGCCGTCGATCTGCGGCGCGTCGGCCTTCGAGCGTCCCTTCGACACGGTCGGTCCGACTTCATCGATGATGACCTGCTGACGGGTGCCGACCTTGCGCTTGAGGCGCTGCGCGGAAATCTTCTGCTGACGTGCCATCAGCGCATTCCAGCGCGCGGTCTTGATCTCTTCCGGCACAGGGTTCTCGATGGCATTCGAGGTCGCGCCCGCGACCGGCTCGTACTTGAAGCAGCCGACGCGATCGATCTGCGCGTCATCGAGCCAGTCGAGCAGATACTGGAAATCGGAATCGGTCTCGCCGGGGAAGCCGACAATGAAGGTCGAGCGCAGCGTGAGATCCGGACATTCCTCGCGCCACTTCTTGATACGATTGAGCGTCTTGTCCTGCGATGCCGGGCGGCGCATCTGCTTCAGCACTTCAGGTGAGGCGTGCTGGAACGGGATGTCGAGATAGGGCAGCACCTTGCCCTCGGTCATCAGGCTGATGACTTCATCGACATGTGGGTAGGGGTAGACGTACTGCAGCCGCACCCACGCGCCGAGTTCGCCAAGCTCACGCGACAGGTCGAAGAACTTCGCGCGGACCTCGCGGTCCTTCCACATGCTGGTCGCATACTTGATGTCGACACCGTAGGCGGAGGTGTCCTGCGACACCACCAGCAATTCCTTGACGCCGGCCACGACAAGCTTCTCGGCTTCACGCAACACGTCGTTGGCTGGCCGCGAGACCAGATCGCCGCGCAGCTTCGGGATGATGCAGAAGGTGCAGCGGTTGTTGCAGCCTTCGGAAATCTTCAGGTAGGCATAGTGGCGCGGCGTCAGCTTGATGCCCTGCGGCGGCACCAGATCGATGTGCGGGTTGTGCAGCGGCGGCAGCGCGCGGTGCACGGCGTCGAGCACGCTTTCGTATTGCTGCGGTCCGGTGATCGACAGAACGTTCGGGTAGGCCTTCTCGATCTGTTCCGGTTCCGCGCCCATGCAGCCGGTGACAATGACCTTGCCGTTCTCGGCCATGGCTTCACCGATGGCGCCCAGCGATTCCTGCTTGGCGCTGTCGAGGAACCCGCAGGTGTTGACGATCACCAGGTCAGCGCCGTCATGCTTGCGCGCCAGTTCATAACCCTCGGCCCGCAGCCGCGTGATAATGCGCTCGGAATCCACCAGAGCCTTGGGGCATCCAAGCGACACAAAACTGACTTTTGGGGCGACGCCCTGTTCCATAGCTTCCGACCTGTTGGGAGAATGCAGGAGCTATCCCTGATCTGCCCTAAATACAAGGCTTTAAGCCGAGCGGGCGGGCATGCTAGGACTGTTTTGCCGGAATGCGAGTACTGAATGGCTGCGGATTCGTCGTTCAAGATAGTCATCGTCGACGAAAGCCCGATCAGAGCTGCAATCCTCAAGGAGGGGCTGCGCGACGCGGGCTTTACCAGTGTTGAGCACATTCCGGAGATGCACAATCTCCTGGCGCGCATCTATCGCATCGATCCCGACGTCATCCTGATCGACCTTGAAAACCCCAGCCGCGACGTTCTGGAACAGATGTTCCAGGTCAGCCGCGCGGTGCGGCGGCCGATTGCCATGTTCGTCGACCAAAGCGACGCCGCCTCAATCCAGCAGTCGGTCGAGGCCGGGGTGTCGGCCTACATCGTCGACGGGCTCAAGAAGGAGCGGATCAAACCGATCCTCGACCTGTGCATTTCGCGGTTCAACGCTTTCTCCAAATTGCAGGACGAACTGGACCGCACCAAGTCGGCGCTGGAAGACCGCAAGATTCTCGATCGCGCCAAGGGCCTGCTGATGAAGGCGAAGGGGCTGACTGAGGAAGAGGCCTATGTGCTGATCCGCTCCACCGCCATGCGCGAGAAAAAGAAGATCGGCGAAATCGCCCAATCGATCATTACGGCGGCGGAGTTGTTGAAATGACAGATACACCGCTCAGGATCGGATTCATCCCGCTGGTGGACGCCTCCGCGCTGATCGTTGCCGTGGACAAGGGCTTCGCCGCGGCTCAGGGCCTTGATGTCACGCTGGTGCGCGAGGTGTCTTGGTCGAACGTCCGCGACAAGCTCAACATCGGCCTGTTCGACGCCGCGCATCTGCTGGCACCGGTCGCCATCGCATCGACGCTCGGCCTGTCCCAGGTCAAGGTGCCGATCGTTACGCCCTTCAATCTCGGGCTGAACGGCAATGCCATCACGGTGTCCCCGGCGCTTCACGCCGCGATCATCGGCGAGGCTGATGGTGACCCGGCCCATCCACTGGTGACCGCGAAGGCGCTGGCGCGGGTTGTCGCAGCCCGGCGAAAGAGCGGGGGCGAACCGCTGACGTTCGGCATGACGTTCCCGTTCTCGACCCACAACTACCAGCTCAGGTTCTGGATGGCGGCCGGTGGCGTCGATCCGGACGAGGACGTGCGGCTGGTGGTGCTGCCGCCGCCTTACATGGTGGACAGCCTGGCCAATGGCCATGTCGATGCCTTCTGCGTCGGCGCGCCATGGAACTCGGTCGCGGTCGATCTCGGCGTCGGGCACATCCTGCATTACGTCTCGGACATTCTCGAACGCGCAGCGGAAAAGGTGCTGGCGGTGCGCGAGAGGTGGGCTCTGGAAAATCCGGAATCCCTCGCAAAGTTGACGCGCGCGCATGGACGCGCCGCAGATTTCATAGAAAATCCGGATAACCGGGCCGAGGTGTCCCGCATTCTGGGGGCCCCTGAACGGATAGGCGTCGATCCCGAGGTCATCCGGCGCACGCTCGACGGACGGCTGAAGATCTCGCCCGACGGGACATTCCGCGAAAGCGGGCGCTATCTCCTGATCGGCCGCGAGGGCGCGGCGCGGCCCGATCCCGTGCAGGCCGCATGGCTTTACGCCCAGATGGTTCGCTGGGGGCAAGCGGCCTACTCGCCGGAGGCGCTGGAGACTGCGAAAAAGGTCTTCCGACCTGATCTTTACGACGCGGCCCTCGGGGTACAGAAGGTGCCGGTACACAGCGTCCAGGACGGCGTAGGGGCCTTTGATGGTCCGTCGTTCGACGCCAATAACGTCAGCGCGCATCTTGCCTCAGTCGCCATAAAGCGGCGTCAGCCCTAGCAGCGATTCCTAGTTCAATATTACCTGCACAAATTTTGTGCGCCGCGCAAAAAGCGGGCATTTGCCGTCGGGGCAGGCCCGCAAAGGTAGCTGCCTTCTGCAAAGGCACCAACATAACTCCCTGAAAAATATGAATTTGCTGCGTCGCACGCGGCTGGCACGATCCTTGAATAGGTAGTTGCAGGTCAGGACGAAGGCCTACGGCTCCACGATGAGCCACGCAGCAACGCCGCTGTCTCGAGGAGCCGCACTCGCGCACCTCGAGGGCGGCTTTTTGTTTGGGCGACGAGGACGTGAGCGCAGGCGGACCGACAGGGCAACAGGACAACGGCAACCGAACAAGGACACCAGACACGATGACCAAGATCACGAAGCGGGGCAAAGCGGGAATGGCGATGGACAGCAAGATGAGCCGCCGTGCGCTGCTCAAGGCCGGTGCGGGAACGGCGGCGCTGCTGGCTGCGGCGCGACTGAATTTTCCCGGCGGCGCATTCGCGCAGACCGCCGGACCGGAAGTGACCAAGGCGATATTCGGCTACATCGCGCTGATGGACGCGTCGCCCCTGGTGATCGCCAAGGAAAAGGGAATTTTCGCGAAGCACGGCGTGCCGGACGTTGAAGTCACCAAGCAGGCGTCCTGGGGCGCGACGCGCGATAACCTCGTCCTCGGGGGCGAGAAGAACGGCATCGATGGCGCACACATCCTGACGCCGATGCCGTATCTGATTTCGGCGGGCAAGGTGACGCAGAACAACGTGCCGACGCCGATGTACATCCTGTCACGCCTCAATCTCGATGCGCAGGCGATCTCGGTCTCCAACGACTACAAGGATCTCAAGGTCACCGCGGACGCATCCGCGCTGAAGGAAGCCTTTGCCAAGAAGAAGGCCGAAGGTAAGGAAGTGAAGGTCGCCATGACCTTCCCCGGCGGCACCCATGACCTATGGCTCCGCTACTGGCTCGCCGCCGGCGGCATCGATCCCGACAAGGACGTCTCGACCATCGTCGTTCCGCCGCCGCAGATGGTGGCGAACATGAAGGTCGGCAACATGGACGCGTTCTGCGTCGGCGAGCCGTGGGGCGAACAACTCGTCAACCAGGGCATCGGTTACACCGCCTGCTCCACCGGTGAAATCTGGTCGAAGCACCCGGAAAAGGCGCTCGGCCTGCGCGCCGACTACGTGGACAAATATCCGAAGGCGACGCAGGCCATCCTGATGGCCGTGATGGAAGCGCAGCAGTGGTGCGACAAGCCCGCGAACCGCGCCGAAATGTCGGAGATCGTCGGAAAGCGTCAGTGGTTCAATGTGCCGGTCGCCGACATCATCGGCCGTGCCAATGGCGACATCAACTACGGTAACGGCCGCCTCGTGAAAGGCACGCCGCAATTCATGAAGTTCTGGCAGGACCACGCGTCCTACCCGTTCAAGAGCCATGACGCCTGGTTCGTCACCGAAGATATCCGCTGGGGCAAGTTCGAGCCGACGACGGACGTCAAGGCGCTGGTCGACAAGGTCAACCGTGAAGACCTCTGGAAGTCTGCGGCTAAGGCACTCGGCGTTGCCGCGGCCGACATTCCGGCCAGCACGTCGCGCGGCAAGGAAACCTTCTTCGATGGCAAGGTTTTCGATCCTGAAAATCCGTCGGCGTACCTCAAGAGTTTGTCGATCAAGCGTATCGATGCCTGAGACCCTGCGGGCCGCCCCACGCATGGGCGGCCCGCACCTAACACAACCGAGGCAATCTCATGAACATGCCGCTCGCCAAAACGACCAGCACTCTTCCGACACCGGCGCCGTCGCCGGCTTCGAGCGCCGCGGTCGTCCCGCTGCCGAAGTCATCCCGCAGCTTCCTGACGGACACGCTGCTTCCGAATTTGCGTGCGCTAGCAGCCCGTGTGGTCCCGCCGTTCATCATGCTCGTGCTGATCTTCGGTGTCTGGCAGATCCTCTGCATGAAGCCGGGCGCGACGTTGCCGTCGCCGTCCCGCATCTGGGCCGACGCCAAGGACCTGATCATCGATCCGTTCTTCGTCGCCGGGCCTCAGGATATCGGTCTCGGTCTGCGCGTGCTGACATCACTTCAGCGCGTCGCTGTCGGCTTCGGCCTTGCGAGCGTGGTCGGAGTGCTGGTCGGCGCGATCATCGGCCAGTCAGTCTGGGCGATGCGCGGCCTCGATCCGATCTTCCAGGTGATGCGCACGGTTCCGCCGCTGGCGTGGTTGCCGATTTCGCTCGCGGCCTTCCGTGACAGCAATCCGTCGGCCATCTTCGTGATCTTCATCACGTCGATCTGGCCGATCATCATCAATACCGCTGTCGGCATCCGCAACATTCCGCAGGACTACCGCAACGTCGCCGCTGTGGTCCGGCTGAATCCGCTCGAGTTCTTCTGGAAGATCATGATCCCGTCGGCGGCGCCTTATATCTTCACGGGCTTACGCATCGGCATCGGCCTGTCATGGCTCGCCATCGTCGCCGCTGAAATGCTCACCGGCGGCGTTGGGATCGGCTTCTTCATCTGGGACGCTTGGAACTCGTCACGGCTGTCCGACATCTTCGTGGCGCTCGCCTACATCGGCATCGTCGGATTTGTGCTCGATCGCATGGTGGCCTTCATCGGCAACATCGCGACCCGCGGCGCTCAGGCCAACTAACGGAGGATGACAATGGCTTATCTCAAGCTCGATCACGTCGATAAGGTCTTCACCCGCGGTTCGACGCAGAGCGAAGTGCTGAAGGATATCAATCTCACCGTGGAGAAGGGCGATTACGTCTCGATTATCGGCCACTCCGGATGCGGAAAGTCCACATTGCTCAACATCGTCGCTGGTTTGACCACTGCGACCCAGGGCGGCGTGCTCCTCGAAGGCCGCGAGGTGAATTCCCCGGGACCGGATCGCGCCGTGGTGTTTCAGAACCACAGCCTGCTGCCGTGGTTGACGGTCTATGACAACGTGCGTCTCGGCGTCGACAAGGTGTTCGGCAAGACCAAGACCCGCGCCGAACGAGATGAATGGGTGCTGCATAATCTCAATCTCGTGCAGATGACCCATGCCAAGGACAAGCGTCCCTCGGAAATTTCGGGCGGCATGAAGCAGCGCGTCGGCATCGCCCGTGCGCTCGCGATGGAGCCGAAGGTCCTGCTGCTCGACGAGCCGTTCGGCGCGCTCGATGCTCTGACCCGCGCCCATCTCCAGGATTCGGTGATGGCGCTGCACCAGAAGCTCAACAACACGGTGATGATGATCACCCACGACGTCGATGAAGCCGTGCTGCTGTCCAACCGCATTGTGATGATGACAAACGGCCCGAGCGCACGGATCGGCGAAGTGCTGGACGTGCCATTGCCGCACCCGCGCAAGCGGCTCGAACTGGCGTCCAACCCGATCTACCTCAAGTGCCGCCAGCGCGTGCTTGAGTTCCTCTATGAGCGTCATCGTTTCGTCGAGGCGGCTTGATCGAGGCATTGGTGTGAGGACGTGACGTGAGCGAACCTCTTGTCATCATTGGCAACGGAATGGCCGCAGCCCGCTTTGTCGACGAAATGGCGAAGCGCGCACTCGGACGTTACGCCATTGCCGTGATCGGTGACGAGCCGAGGCTGGCCTATAACCGCGTGCTGCTGTCGTCGGTGCTGGCGGGCGAGGCTACCTCGCAGGAGATCGAACTACGGTCGGCCTCGTGGTGGCGCGACCGCGGCGTCACGCTGACATACGGCTGCGCCGCCACCTCTGTTGATCTGACGGACCGCATGATTCATCTGGCGAACGGCGCAGCCGTTCCGTTCTCGAAGGTGGTCATTGCCACGGGCTCCACTGCGATCCGGCTGAATGTGCCGGGCGCGGACCTGCCGGGCGTTCATACGTTTCGCGACAGCCGTGACGTGGATCTGCTGCTGAAACTGGCGCGTGACAAGAAGCGCGTCGCGGTGGTTGGCGGCGGACTGCTCGGTCTTGAAGCAGCCTACGGCCTTGCCAAGGCTGGCTCCAAGGTGACGTTGCTGCATCTGATGGACCGCCTGATGGAACGGCAACTCGATGCGCCGGCGGCAGCGCTGTTGAAGCGGCTGGTGGAAAGCAAGGGCATCGAAGTTCTGCTCGGCGCCAATACCAAACAGATTTTTGGCGAGGGCACGACGCAGGGCATCGAACTGTCGGATGGGCGGGCGATTGCGGCGGACGCCGTGGTGTTCGCCGCAGGTATCCGTCCGAACATTGCGCTGGCGAAAGACGCCGGCGTTCCGGTCAACCGTGGCATCGTCGTCGACGATCAGTTGCGGACGGGCCATGCCGATGTGTTTGCGCTCGGTGAATGTGCTGAGCATCGCGGCACGTGTTACGGGCTCGTTGAACCCGCTTATGAGCAAGCGCGGGTCCTTGCCGATCATCTTGCGGGTGGTTCGGCGCAGTACAACGGCAGCGTCGTTTCCACGAACTTGAAGGTTTCCGGCGTCAGCGTGTTTTCGGCTGGCGATTTCCTCGGCGAGTCCGGCGCCGACACGCTTGTGTTCAATGACGAACGGCGTGGCACTTACAAGAAGCTTGTGGTGGCAGATGGCCGCCTCAAGGGAGCGGTCCTGGTCGGCGATACGCAGGACGCGCTCTGGTACCTCGAACTGATCAGGACAACGGCGTCCATCGAAGCGATCCGTGGCGACATGATGTTTGGCCGCGCTCTCGCACAACCGAAGGCCGCATGAGACATGTCCAGCGATTTTTCTCCGGACCAGAAGCGATATCTCGAAGGATTCGTGTCGGGGCTCTCTGCCTCGCGTGTTGCACGCACCAATGCGCCGGCGAAGTCCGAGCCGGTTGGGCCTGACGCCATTCACCTCAAGGCACAGGACCGCGCCGTTGCCGCTGGCGGCAAGCTCAACGATCAGGAGAAATTCAAGCGCGAGGAGCATCCGTTCGATGCCTATCCGCGGCTGGTGAAGCAGGCGCAGAACAACGAAGCGCCGAAGCCGCCGGACAATTTCCGCTGGCGCTATTACGGCATCTTCTACGTTGCGCCGACGCAGGCATCCTACATGTGCCGCATGCGGATTCCGAACGGCATCCTCAAGCACTGGCAGTTCGCAGGTGTGGCCGATCTGGCCGAGAATTTCGCCGGCCCTTATGCGCATGTAACCACGCGCGCCAATCTCCAGCTTCGCGAGATCGAGCCGAAGAACGCAATCAACATCATCGAGGGGTTGCAGGATCTCGGTCTTTGTTCGCGCGGTTCTGGCGCTGACAATATCCGCAACGTCACCGGTACATCGACTGCGGGAATCGATCCGCAGGAGATCCTCGATACGCGGCGTTATGCCCGCGAATGGCACTTCCACATTCTTAACGACCGTTCGCTGTACGGCCTGCCGCGCAAGTTCAATGTGGCGTTCGACGGAGCAGGGCGCATTGCGACTCTGGAAGAGACCAACGACATCGCGTTTCAGGCCGTCGAGGTGCTTGATGGTCACGGTGTCGAGCCCGGCATTTACTTCCGGCTGGCGCTGGGTGGCATCACCGGCCACAAGGATTTCGCACGCGACACTGGCGTCATTCTGAAGCCGCAGGACGCAACCGACGTTGCCGACAAGATCGTGCGCGTCTTTATAGAGAACGGTGATCGCACCAACCGCAACAAGGCGCGGCTCAAGTACGTGCTGGACTCGTGGGGCTTCGACAAGTTTCTCGCCGCCGTCGAGGAGAAGCTCGGCCGCAAGCTGGCGCGTGTCCCCGCGGAAGCCATCGCACCGCGCCCGGCCTATGATCGCCTGGCCCATATTGGCGTGCACCCGCAGAAGCAGGCGGGCCTGAACTGGATTGGCGTTGCGCTGAAGCTCGGACGGTTGTCACCGGAGCAAATTCGTGGACTTGCGAAGCTCTCGGCGGATTTCGGCGATGGCGATATCCGTCTTACGGTCTGGCAAAACCTGCTGATCTCCGGAGTGCCGGACGGCAACGTTGCGACCGTCACCGCGGCCATCGAGGCTTTGGGGTTGGCGACAACGACGTCCGCACTGCGTGCCGGCCTGATCGCGTGCACGGGAGCGACCGGTTGCCGCTTCGCCGCGGCTCACACCAAGGAGAGCGCCGACGAGATTGCCGCGTGGTGTGAGGAGCGCGTGCCGCTGGAAACGCCGGTGAACATTCATCTTACGGGATGTCACCATTCATGCGCGCAGCACTATATCGGCGACATTGGCCTGATCGGTGCACGTGTTCCGATCAATGACGATGGTGACACCGTCGATGGGTATCACCTGTTGGTGGGCGGCGGGTTCGGTACCGAAGCTACGATGGGTCGCGAACTGTTCCAGAATGTGAAGGCGGTGGATGCACCGCGTACCGTCGAGCGTGTGTTGAAGGCGTATGTCGCCAATCGCGCCTCCGAAGAGGAGACGTTTATCGCTTTCGCTAAGCGGATCGAGATCGACGACCTCAAGCGCATGACCGAACTGGAGGCTGTGTGATGAACCAGATTACACCTCCTGCGCAGCTTCAGATCATTCCGGAAACCGCGCCGTTTTCGCAGGAGCAGCGTTCCTGGCTCAATGGGTTCTTTGCCGGTCTCGTGTCGCTCGACAACGCCGTGACGCCGCTGTCGGCGGAGCAGGGCGCGGCGGTGATGAATGGCGCCGTTGGCGATGGCGATGACGGCGAAGCGCCATGGCACGATCAGACCATGCCGATCGCGGAGCGCATGAAACTTGCCGAGGGGCGTCCGATCCGCCGCAAGATGATGGCGGCGATGGCGCAGCAGGATTGCGGCCAGTGCGGTTACAACTGCCACGATTATTCGGAGGTGATCGCCAACAAGTCCGAGGCACGGCTCAACCTCTGCGTTCCGGGCGGCAAGGAAACCGCACGGATGCTCAAGTCTCTTTACGAGGAGCTCGAGAAAGCCCCCGCTGCCGCATCAGCGCCTGCGAGTGCACCCGCCGCAGCGCCTGTCGCCGCCGCGCCGACGGGAGAACCGGGCCGATCGCGTGACAATCCCGTAAAGGCTTCCTTCCTGTCGCGCCGCCTGGTCAACAAGCCCGGCTCGGAAAAGGAGACCTGGCACATTGAGTTCGACCTTTCGCAGGCCGGTCTCGATTATGTTGTCGGGGACTCCTTCGGCGTGTTCGCCGCCAACGATCTCGGTCTCGTGGACCAGATCATTGCAATGCTCGGCGCGTCGCACATGACGGAAGTGAACGGCAAGCCGCTGCGCGAGGTCTTGCTCAACGATGTGTCCCTGTCTCCTGCGCCGGATACGCTGTTCGAGCTGATTTCGTTCGTGACCGGCGGCGCACAGCGCGAGAAGGCGCGGGCGCTGGCGTCGGGCGATGATCCGGACGGCGATGCAGCCAATCTCGACGTGCTGGCGGCATTGCAGAAGTTTGCCGGCGTCCGGCCGCATCCCGAAGCCTTCATCGAGACGCTGGAGCCATTGCAGCCGCGGCTGTACTCGATCTCGTCGTCGCATAACGCCACGCCGGGCAAGCTGTCGCTGACCGTCGATGCGGTGCGCTACGTCATCGGCAAACGCAAGCGTCTTGGCCTTGCATCGACGTTTCTCGCGGAGCGGATCAATCCCGGCGAGCAGCTTGGTGTCTACGTTCAGAAGGCGCATGGCTTTGGCCTGCCGCAGGACCCGAACACACCGATCATCATGATCGGTCCGGGAACCGGCATCGCGCCGTTCCGCGCGTTCCTGCATGACCGGCAGGCGACCAAGGCGCCGGGCCGCAACTGGCTGTTCTTCGGCCATCAGCGCAGCGAATACGATTTCTTCTATTCCGATGAGTTGAACGCGATGAAGGCATCCGGTCTGCTGACGCGGCTGTCGCTGGCCTGGTCGCGCGATGGCGCGGAGAAATTCTACGTGCAGGACCGGATGCGCGAGGTTGGCCGCGAGCTGTGGAACTGGCTGGCGGACGGCGCGCATGTCTATGTCTGCGGTGACGCCAAGCGAATGGCGAAGGATGTCGAGCGCGCGCTGGTCGACATCACCGCGCAGTTCGGCGCGCGATCGACGGACGAAGCGATCGCCTTCGTAGCCGATCTGAAGAAGAAGGGCCGCTATCAGCAGGACGTCTATTGATGGCAGGCAGGGGTAAATTGCCGGTTCCGCCGGAGACAGTTCATCCTCTGCAGACCGTCAGGGGAGGAATTTCCTCTCCTGTGGCGCAGGGCGGGGCAAGTTTATCGTCTTTTCACGGCGCGCCTTGTAAGTGGCTGATAAAGCAATTCAATATCGTCTCACGTGATCGATTGGAGATCGGCGATGAGCGATATTGCGTCTGGAATAGAAGCCCATGCCCGGGCGGCTTCCGCCCAAGCGGAGCCGGACGATCGCGTTCATACGCTCGCGGTCTACAGCGCGTTCGCGCTGATCGCTGCCATCGTGTTCGGCACGCTCTCGTACCATCCGTTCTGACCTCTGATCCGTTTGTCGTGCGGGGAACCGCATGACAAACGCCGGTCCATCCCTCGCTCCCACAAAAACCACCTGTCCTTATTGCGGCGTTGGTTGCGGCGTGATCGCCGCGCCCGACGGCAAGGGCGGCGCGACAATCGCGGGTGATCCCGAACATCCGGCGAATTTCGGCCGGCTGTGTTCCAAGGGCTCGGCGCTTGGCGAAACTCTGGGCCTCGGCGAGCGATTGCTGGATCCCATGATCCGCTGCTCGAACGGCAAGCTTGAGCAGGTGGCGTGGACCGATGCTCTGGATCACATCGCCAACCGGCTTCAGCACATTATCGCCAAGCATGGACCCGGATCGGTCGGCTTCTATCTTTCGGGGCAATTGCTCACCGAGGACTACTATGTCGCCAACAAGCTGATGAAGGGCTTCATCGGCACGGCGAATGTCGACACCAACTCGCGGCTCTGCATGTCGTCGTCGGTCGCGGGGCATCGCCGCGCTTTCGGCTCCGACACGGTGCCGGGCTGCTATGAGGATCTCGATCAGGCCGACCTGCTGGTGCTGGTCGGATCGAACGCGGCATGGTGTCATCCGGTCCTGTTCCAGCGGATGATAGCCAACAAGCAGAAGCGCGGCGCACGCATCGTCGTGATCGATCCGCGACAGACCGAGACATCGGGCGACGCCGATCTATTTCTCGGCCTTAAACCCGGAACCGATACGGCGCTGTTCAGCGGACTGCTGACATACCTCGCGGATAACGGCGCGCTCGACCGCGCCTACATCGAGGAGCATACGGCCGGGTTCGATCAAGCATTGGCGAAGGCGCGCAGCATTGCCGGCAGCATTCCCGCGACTGCGCTCGCGACGGGCCTCTCCGAATCCGACGTCGCGGCTTTTTTCCAGATGTTTGCCAAAACGCCGCGTGCCGTGACGCTCTATTCGCAGGGAGTCAACCAGTCGGCGCAAGGGACCGACAAGGTCAATGCGATCATCAATTGCCATCTCGCGACCGGGCGTATCGGCAAGCCGGGGGCTTCACCGTTCTCGCTGACTGGTCAGCCGAACGCCATGGGCGGGCGCGAGGTGGGCGGTCTCGCCAATCAGCTTGCCGCGCATATGAGTTTCACGCCGCCGGACATCGACCGCGTACGCCGGTTCTGGAAAGCGCCGCATATCGCCACCCATGAAGGGCTCAAGGCGGTGCAGATGTTCCAGGCCATCGGCCGCGGAGAGATCAAAGCGCTGTGGGTGATGGGCACCAACCCCGCCGTGTCGCTGCCGAACGCGGACGCCGTGCGCGCAGCGATGCGCAAGCTCGATCTGCTGGTGATTTCCGAGAATGTGCAGTCCAACGACAGCATCAATTCCGGCGCACATGTGCTGCTGCCCGCACATGCATGGGGCGAGAAGTCCGGTACGGTAACCAATTCCGAGCGGCGGATATCGCGTCAGCGCGCATTCCTGCCGCCACCGGGGCAGGCGAAGGCGGACTGGTGGATCATGAGCGAGGTTGCGAAGCGCCTCGGTTACGGCGCGGCATTCACCTATAACTCAGCCGCCGACATTTTCCGTGAGCACGCCGAGTTGTCGGCGTTTGAAAATGGCGGCAGCCGCGACTTCGATATCGGGGCGATGGTGTCGGTTGCCGACGATGAATTCGACACGATGCCGTCGTTCATGTGGCCGGCTCCGAAAGGAACGACAGAACCGCAGTCGCGCTTCTTCGCCGACGGGCGATATTTCACGCCGGATCGCAGGGGGCACTTTATCGCGCCGGACGTGCCGGTGCTCCGCGGAGAAATCTCCGCGGCGCGACCTTTGCGGCTCAACACCGGACGCATCCGCGACCAGTGGCACACCATGACCCGCACAGGTCTCAGTCCGCGTCTCGGTCAGCATCTTCCCGAACCATATGTGGAGATTCATCCGGCCGACGCCGCGCAGGCTGACATCGTCGACGGCGGTTATGCGCGTCTCGCGACCGATCTCGGGCAGTGCATCCTGAAGGTCGTCGTCAGCGAGCGGCAGCAGCGCGGCATGCTGTTCGCGCCAATTCACTGGAGTCAGGAAAATTCTGCGTCCGGGCGCATAGGGGCGCTGGTTGCGCCGTTCACCGATCCGTTCTCCGGTCAGCCGGAGAACAAGGCCACGCCGGTCGCGATCGAGGCGGTTGTGTTCGCGCAACGCGGCTTTGTGTTGTCACGCAAGCCCGTGGCGTTTCCGAAAGGCGTGTGGTGGTCGCGCGTGGCGGTCACCGGCGGATATGGTTATCTGCTCGCCAGCAATCTCGATGCCACAAACTGGAGAACCTTTCTCGCGGCGCAGGGCGAGACTGAACACGTCGCCGAGTACGAAGATGCGGCTCACGGGGTGTACCGCGCGGCACAGTTTTCCGGCGACATGCTTGAAGCCTGCCTGTTTATCGGCCTGGCGGCCGACGCGCTGAATTGGGACGCGGTGAAAGTGGCATTCGCTGCAGAAGCGGTCAGCGACGACCAGCGGCGACTTCTGCTGTCTGGCAAATCAGCGGATGGCGTCGCGAGCGATGGTCCCGTGGTCTGCGCCTGCTTCGGTGTCGGCCGGAATGCGATCTGTGGTGCAATCGCGGAAGGTTCGCGTAGTGCGGCTGACATCGGCGCAAAACTGAAAGCGGGCACCAATTGCGGCTCGTGCATTCCGGAACTGAAGCGGCTGATCGCGCAGACAGACGTCGTTCAACCGATGGAAGCTAGCGCCGCGAGTTGAACGGCGCGACGGTAACGCCGCTATTCTCCAGTTCAGTGCGCACCCTGCGTGCGATGTCGACCGCGCCCGGCGTGTCGCCGTGAATGCAGACGGTATCGATCTTCACCGGGATGATTTTCCCGGATGCGGCAGTGATGGCATTGTCCTGAACCATGCGAACCACACGCTGCGCGATCTGGTCGGCGTCATGAAGAACCGATCCGGGTTTGCTTCGCGCCATCAGTTGCGCGTCGTCCTCATAAGCGCGGTCGGCGAACACCTCATAGATCAGCTTCAGCCCGGCGGCTTCGCCCGCGCGGACCAGCGCGGTGTTTGGTAGCACCACAAAATAGAGGTTCGGATCAACAGCCTTGATCGCAGCCGCGATAGCGCGCGCGGTCATGTCGTCTGCGCATGCAACGTTCGAGAGCGCGCCGTGCGCCTTGACGTGGGTCACCTTGTGACCGGCCAGTGCGGCGACCGCCTGCAAGGCGCCGATCTGGTAGGCAACCATGGTCTCGATCTCGGACGATTTCAGCCCCGGCACCGGCCGCCGCCCGAAACCGTGCAGATCGCGGTAGCCCGGATGCGCGCCGATGCTGACGCCGCGTTCCCTTGCGAGCTTCGCAGTCCTGAGCATGATGTCGGAATCACCGGCGTGAAAACCGCACGCGACATTGACGCTGCTGGCGAGGCCGAGCATGGCGTCATCGCTGCCCATGTCCCACGCACCGAATCCTTCGCCGAGATCGCTGTTGAGATCAACGCTCATGGTACGCCTCGTGGTTACGGCTCGTCGATGGCATTCACCGCGACGCCGGCGACATTGGCCTTTTGCAATTCGACAAGATTGAGGCTCGATCCACCGGCGGGATGAAGGCGGCCGGGCAGGTCGTGGATGAATTTCGCAAGTTTGCGCGCTTCGGTCTGCGCGTCCTCGACACTGACGGCCTTGAAGCGAATGATGGCGCCAGACTGGGCCTGCGCCAATCGTCCAAGGTCGGAGCTGATCACTGTTGCGATCTTGGGATAACCGCCGGTCGTCCCGTGATCCGCCATCAGCACGATGGGCTGTCCGTTACCCGGCACCTGAATGCTGCCGTGAACCGCGCCGTCGGAAACAATGTTATGGCCGCCTGGGTGAACAACTTTCGGTCCTTCCAGCCGATAGCCCATGCGATCGCTGGTGGCGGAGATGCGCCATTCGCTGTTGAGAAACACATCGCACGCAGCGCCGAACTCGTCATCCTGCGGTCCCATCACGACGCGAATAGGTGCCTGTGGAATGTCGAACGTATCCAGCGCGCGCTCGTGCGGGGCAATCTGCGCGGTTCCGACGTCCAGCGCATCGCCCACCTGCAGCGGGCGCGGGAAGGGACTGCCGAGATCGGCGCGAGCGTTGACTGACAGGCTTCCGAAAACCGGCTCACCCGCGATGCCGCCTTCGATCGCGAGATAACTAAACATGCCATTCCGCGCTGCGCCCAGCCTGAGCGTTTCGCCCTCCGCAATCAGTGCTGTTTCATTCGTCAGCAGCGGCGAGCCTGCAACGTCCGCGGCGCGCGCGGCTCCCGATAGTGCGACGCGCACGGCTCCGTTGCGTGCCGTGAAAGCGGTCGCGAATGGCCCGATCTCAATGGCCGCGGCCAGCGGAGAATTTCCTGCAAGAGTATTGGCCATCGCCAGCGACACACGGTCCATCGCGCCGCTGGTGGTGAGACCGTAGCGTTGTGCGCCGAACCTCCCGGCATCTTGAACCGAGGTTGCGGGCCCGGTTGTAACGACGACGAGTTTGCTCATGACGCAATCAGTTCGGCGACGGCTTCGCCTTGCTCAGCAGCGCGATCAAGCGAGGCAAATTCATTGGCCTTGATGGCATGGAAGGTGATGGCATCTCCGGGCTCCATCAGGAACACCGGATCGCGATGCGGATGGAAGGTGCGGACAGGCGTTCGCCCCAGCAGGTGCCAGCCGCTTGGAGCGGCGAGGCACTGCACGCAGGCCTGTACGCCGCCAATGGAAATGGTGCCGGCCGGTGTTTCGGTCCGCGGGGTCTCACGCCGCGGCGTGGCGATGGCGGGATCGAGGCCGCCGAGATATGCGAAGCCCGGCGTGAAGCCGATCATTGCGACGCGGTAGTCGCCGCCGGTATGCTTGGCGATCACCTCGGAAGTCGAGATGTTATGCGCACGCGCGACATCGTCGAGGTCGATACCGTGCTCTCCGCCATAGACCACCGGAACACGCCAGCGCCTGATGCCGGTTTGCGCGGGAACGGGCCGCTGCGCGAGCGTCAGCAGTTTCTCCGACAGGGTTGCGAAATCGATCCGCAGCGGATCGTAATGAACCAGCAGCGAGCGATAGGTCGGAACAGTCTCCGTGACCCCGGTGACGGCTTCGCGGGCGACCTCGCGATCAAGCGCAAGGACCTGCCGGTTGACCGCCGGATCGATGCTGCGGCCGAATTCGACCGCCAAGGCAGTGTCTCCAGACGGGAGGATGCGGGGCGGGGTCATCGACGGGCCGGATCTCGATATCGACGCCCCTTTGTCCGATACTCCAGGTCAAATGGCAAATAAGTTGGTGTTATCGCGGCACATAAGCGGAGATTACCGGTCACGCGAATGTCGCCTTGACGCCAAGCCGGGCTTTCGCAAAAAGGCGTGGCACACCACACCGGAGTTTTCCCATGTCGCTCTCGCCTGAAGCCATCGCCACGCTCAAGAAAATCACGACCGCCACCATCACGACCATCCTTCTCAAGAAGGGGCTCCGCAATGTGTGGCTGCGTGGGTCGCGGCCGTTGCGTCCGGGACAGGAGCGTCTGGTCGGTCCGGCCTTCACGCTGCGCTTTGTGCCGGCGCGGGAAGATCTTGCGACGCCGGAATCGTGGTCGAAGCCGATTTCAACCCGGACCGCCATCGAAGCGATGCCGCCGGGCTGCATCGCCGTTGTCGACGCGATGGGCATCACCGACGCGGGCATCTTCGGAGACATTCTCTGCGCGCGCATGGCGAAGCGCGGCGTCACGGCGCTGGTGACGGATGGCGTGGTGCGCGATGTTGAGGGCGTGCTCGGCACCGGCCTGCCGGTATGGTGCGACGGGGCTGCTGCACCGCCGTCGGTCGCCGGACTGACGTTCGTCAATTGGGGCGAGCCGATCGGTTGCGGCGGGGTCGCCGTGTTTCCCGATGACGTGATCGTGGCCGATCAGGATGGCGCGGTGCTGATCCCGCAGGCATTCCTCGAGCTGATCCTGACGGAAGGTCCGGAGCAGGAGGCGATGGAGGGCTGGATCGTCAACGAGGTCAACAACGGCGCGGAACTGCCCGGCCTCTATCCCATGAACGCCGAGACCAAGGCGCGTTACGCTGCTTCCAAGGCGAAGAAGTAAGCATCAGGTCGGCGCGAGGCGTGATCGCGTCTGAAGGCCGCTGCGGCTCTTCAGTCAGGATCGCGCCTCCCGGGGCCGCCTCCACCCGACGACCATCGCTTCGACAAGACTTCCGGATTCGCTGTTGCGCCATTCGCCGTTGACCCGGCGGCATGCGAAGGGAAGCTGATAGGTCCCGCTCTTATCCTCGCATAAAACCTGAACCGCCTCATCGGGAGACGGTTCGCCATTGCCATCAAATTCTGCAAGTCTTTGTAGACGTGTTGCCATCGGCAAAATTCCTTTCCGCGAAAATGCGACGGCTGCAACGCGCGTGCTCCGCGGTTCCACCCCGACGCGACGGATAACGATCAAAGTAAGACGCCTGCGCGTGTCCATTTTAAGACATTCGCAAATTCACATTTCATATTTGAATCGGTTGCTTGCGATGATCGTTGGTCGACGCTGGTTCTCGCTCACCCGATTGTGAGATGATGGCGTCAGCGAAAAGAATCATTGGGGGAAACATGCAGGAACTCGCGGGCAAGACAGCGTTCGTGACGGGGGGTGCCAGCGGCATCGGTTTCGCACTCGGCCGGGCCTTTGCGGAAGCGGGCATGAAGGTGATGCTCGCCGATATCGAAACGGACGCATTGGCCGCTGCGGTAAAAAGCCTTCACAACACAGGTCCGGAGGTGCGCGGTATCGACTGCGATGTCACCGATATTGTCAGCGTCGAGCGCGCCGCGAAGGCAACATATGACGCATTCGGAAACGTACACATCGTTTGCAACAATGCCGGTGTCGCCGCTGGCGGCGGAATTGACAACATCTCGCTGGATAGCTGGCGATGGGTGCTCGATGTCAACCTCATGGGCGTCGTGCACGGCATCCGCACCTTCGTTCCGCACATCCGTGCCCACGGCGAGGGCGGTCACATCGTCAACACGGCCTCGATGGCCGGCATGGAGAGCGCATTGGGTTTCAGCCCCTACACCGCAAGCAAATTCGCGGTGGTCGGCATGTCTGAGGGGCTCGCGCTACAACTTGCGCCGTTCGGAATCGGGGTCAGCGTCCTCTGTCCAGGATTCGTCCGCACGCGCATCGGAGAGAGCGGACGTAACCGGCCGGAGCATTACGGTCAGACAGAAACGCCAGATCCCGCAACTCCGCTAGGCATGATGGTCGCCCACATTGCCGAACTGATCCAGTCAGGGCTCGACCCGTCGGACGTTGCCGCGCGTGTGCTGACGGCGATCCGCGCGAACGATCTCTACGTATTTACTCATCCTGAGATGCGCACCGGGGTTGAGGGCCGGTTCGCCGCCATAGGGGCAGCCATGGACAAGGCCGCCGCCCTCAAGCGTGGCTGATTTTCTCGCGAAACACCCGGGTTTCGGCAATCCGGACAAGCATTGATTCACTTGTTCCCGCCGAACATCGGCGTCGGAAAGGAGTGGACCCATGCGTCAGCTTATTCTCGCAATCACAGGCGCGGGCGGCATCTTCCTGCTCGCCGGCGCCACCCGGAACCGCGGCTGGGCTCTGGCCGACGAAGTCTGCCGTCAGGGAGCGACCCTGTGCGACAACCCCGGATGGCTGCTCGTTACACTCGCTGCCTTGTTGTTTGTCGCGACCATTAAAACCATCGCCAAAATCTGAGCGATGGACACAGATCAGTTAACCGGACCGTGAGCCAATCCGGCCGGGCCTCGTCAGATGTCCGTTACATCGCGAGGGTCTGACAGAACTCGTCGAATGCAGAACTATCCATGCTCAACGCGGTTTCCGATGTTCCGGGACCGGCGGCGACTTCATGCTGCGCGATCTCGGCCGGGCGCGCCTGCGTGACCTGTGCGGCGTTCGCGAACATCGGCTGTTCAAACCGTTTCGCGCCTTCCGCGTCGATCGCGAAGAGGGGGCGGTATTTGTCGAAATCGCTGTCCTCAAGCATGATGAAAGTCCGGTTGTCGAGCACCCGCCACTGTCCTTCGAACCGGGCTGCAACCACGGCATGGTCGTCGCCGGTTGCGGTCTCGCGGATGATCAGAAGGCGAAGGTCCTCGGCGGCAACCCCGGCGGCGCGGAGCGCAACGAGCTTGGCAATCGCGTAATCTTCACAGTCGCCCGCGCCAGCCGCGAGTGTCGCCAGCGGTGACTGCCAGTAGTCCTCGACGCCGTACTGAGCACGATCGCTGACCGGCCGGATGGCAAGGTTGAAAGCGCGGTTGATTTCGCCAAACCGGGCAAGGCCTTCACGGCTGGAAGCCATCTTTACGATTTCAAGGAATCGGAGGGCCGGCTGGGATGCGCAGTGTCCAGGATCGCCGGCGCAGCCGGCAATGACCTCGGCTTCGGCCGCGATGGCGCGCTCAACCGTCAGCCATTTGGCGCGAAGCGGGCCGTCGGCCAGGGTCGAGGTCGGCAGCCCAAACGGCTCCGTAGCCGTGCCCGGCCGGTCCTTGATAGCTTCGCTGTACGCTTCGTGCACGGCGTGAGGCGCCCCGTGAGCAACGCCGCTCAAGGTGCTGATAACAATCACGAATGACAGTGCGCTCGTGCGCAGAACATTGAAAGCCGACATGTGACGCCCCGTGTCCGGGCATCGGCTTGCAGAGATATGCGAGCTCGTGACCAGATCATTTCGTCACAAGGAGTAGGCGCGATCCCCTTTTCGACGGCTTAAACGAGGGGCTAATCCGCCATTTGGATTCAAATATGCGGAACTAACGCTGACCACATTGTCTAAAATTGTAGATAGGGCTAACGGCGCGGCTGACCGTGTAAATCGCCAAAACACGCAAGTGTTTGACGTATTGTAGAGCGTACAGCACAAGTCTATTTTGATATATCGATTGTATAGTTTGGTTATCTTGCGTTTATTTTTGTGCGTTTCTTCAGGCTTTTAGGCTGGATTGGCCTTTCCTCACCCGGGGATGATTTTGCGGAGCAGCATGAATTATCGACTTTATCCCATGACGTTAGAAAGTAGTGGCGGAATAGCCAAGTCATGACCCCGCAGCTTTACTTAACGCGGCCATGTAAAACCATGCCGTTTAGTTCAATTCACTATGGGGCCGCGGTCTTTGATGCTATGAACCGGCAATTCTGAATTTCTTAAGAATAATTTTCAGACGGGCGGGCTGAGTTTGAATTTTTCCGGACCATTTGACGCCGGGTTAGCGCACGACTCCCCAGTTTCGCTGGGTGGGGAGCGATTGTCTTTTGATCCGAAACCAGGATTCGTTCAGCATCACGCGTCGGACAGCCACATCGTTGTTCCCGACGCGCATCTGCTGTTCTCTGGCGAGTATATGCGGATCGGCAGCGACCTGATCATTTCGGGCGACGGCCAGAAATTCGTCGTCGGAAACTACTTCAAGGGTGACGCACGGCCAGCCCTCGCCACCAAGGACGGTGCGACCCTTGCCGGTCACATCGTTGATGCGCTGACCGGCCACGTCCACTACGCGCAGGCCACAGCGCCGGCACAGGCTGGACAGATCATCGGTCACGTCCAGAAAATGTCCGGAAGCGCCACCGTCATCCGCAACGGCGTATCGGTCGAATTGCGTGTCGGGGACGCCGTGCAAAAAGGCGACGTGGTCCAGACCGGATCCGACTCTTCGATCGGCATGACGTTTGTTGATGGCAGCGTGTTCGGCATGACGTCGAACGCACGCATGGTGCTCAACGAAATGATCTTCGATCCGAACGGATCGTCGAACTCATCGCTGATCAGCCTGGTTCAGGGCACCATTACTTTCGTTGCGGGACAGACCGCCAAGAACGGCAACATGCGCGTCGAGACGCCGGTTGCCACGATGGGTATTCGCGGTACGGCGGTGCTGGTGGAAATCGGCGCGAATGACGGACCGACAAAATTTTCGGTGCTGGTCGAGCCTGATGGGCACACGGGTTCCTACAATCTCTACGACAAGACGACCGGCCAACTGATCGGCACGGTGTCGCAGGCCGGGCAGGTGACCTATGTTTCGGTTAGCGGCATCGGTCAGCCTCCGACGGCGATCGAACAGCTCAAGACGCTTGCGGATCAGGAATCTGCGAAGGCCCTGATCCAGGAAGTCTTCAAGCTGTACTTCCCGAACTACAATCCGGACAACTCCAATCCGAAGTCGCAGAAAACCGGATTTGGCTCTCCCGGCGACAACATCAATCCGTTTGCGTTCTACAAGCCTTTGCAGGACCTCGGGCCACCGAAGGTCATCACAATTCCGGGCGTCGGAGTCGATCCCGTTACCGGTCAGCCAAATCCCTCGAGGACTTTCTACAACACAAAGGCGCAATTTTCGGCGCTCCCTGTTTTCGCGGATCAGGCGTTTGCTCCGACGATCAGGGTTTTCAACTTCAAGGACGTGGTCAAGATCGACGACCCGGATATCGGCAGTGCGCCGTTCTACGATATCGGTGTTCCATTCGTCGCCGGCAGCGCCATCATCAAGAGCGCAGTCAGCACGGTCGGCTATCTCAGCGAAGCTTTTCTGAAACCGCTGCTTAACATCAACCAGACCACAGGCATCGTTTCCTTCGATCGCGAGCAGTTCAATTTTCTGGACGACGGCCAGACTGTCACCTTCAAGATCCAGGTGACCGCGACATCTGGACCAGATACCGGCATCGTTGAAATCCCGATCACGATTACGGGCGCCAACGACGCGCCGACCATCGTGGGAGGAACTCCGACGATCATCACCGGCGCGGTCAAGGAAGACGTCCCGGTCACGTCGGGTCATATTGAGGCAAACGGCACGATCACGTTCAAGGACGTCGATCTGACCGATGCACACACCGCCACCGTCGAACTGACATCGACGACCAGTTCAGCCCTGCCAGGTTTTGTCAACGGGGCTGGAAATGCCCCGACGACGACCAAGATCGGAACATTCACCGTCGACCCGGTTTCCGAAAGCACCACGGATACCAACAATCAGGGCTCGGTTGGCTGGCACTTCTCGCTGGACGACAACGATCCCACGCTGCAGTCGCTGGCTGAAGGCCAGACGATCACGCAGGTCTATACGATCACGATCAAGGACGACAACGGCGTCCCGGTCACACAAGCCGTCACGATCACGATCACCGGCACCAACGATGCACCGGTGCTGACGGCCGACGCGTCGATTCATCAGGCCGACGAGGTTCCCGACACAACAGGCGCGCCTAATTCGGTCGTCGATGTTGCGACCGGCACGCTGGCGTTTGCCGATGTGGACCTCTCCGACACCCATACGGCGAGTGCCGCGCTTCAGGGCGCCTCATTAGTGGTCTGGTCGGGCGGCAGTTACAACGACATTCCGCAGGCAACCCGCGATGCCCTCAATGGCGCGGTGACGGCCTCGGTATCGGAGAACAATACCGATACCAACAACCAGGGCTCGATCAGCTGGGAATTCAAGCTGCCGGACCATCTGTTCGACTTTCTGGCGAAGGGGCAGACCCTGACGCTGATCTACGACGTCACGGTCACGGACAACAACGGCCTTTCGTCGACAAAGCAGATCACGGTTCAGGTCGGCGCCGCGAATGACCAGCCCGTTATTTCTGTCATCGACAACGGCGCAGCAGTCAAGGAAGACGTCGATCCTGTCGGTGGTATTCTGAAAGACCACGGCTCGGTCACGTTCACTGATACCGACCTGACGGATACCCATACGGCGCACGTTGCCTACAACAACGATGCAGCGGGAAGCGCAGGTGTCTCTCCTGCATTGGCTCTCGCGCTGGCCACCGCACTGACGGTTCCTTCGTCGACCCTGGCTGCGGGCGATCATGACTTCAACTGGGATTTCGCGCTGGATACCAACCTGATCCAGTACCTCGCGGAAGGCGAGACAATTACGGCGACCTATACGATCACTGTCAAAGACAACAGCAGCAACAGCAACGATACGTCGGTTGCCAAGACTGTAACCGTCACCATTACGGGCGCCAACGATGCGCCGACGATAACCAGCGGCACTGCTGCCGCCAGTGCCACGGTCCCGGAGTTGACGGCCACCACCGGATCCGCGACGTTGGATCCGGCCGGCGGCACCGTAACCTTCGCCGATGTCGACCTGACCGACACACATCAGGTCACGCAATCGTCCGCTATTTTCGACTGGTCGGGCGGGACATTGACGTCAATCCAGATCAATGACCTGACAAACGCAAGCGCGCGTACGCTGGTGCCGCATGACAGCACAGGGACGGGCAGTGGGTCGGTTGACTGGACTTACAAGATCACGGACAGCGCGCTGGATTTCCTGGCGGATGGCCAGACCCTCACGGTTACCTACGACATCACCGTTGCCGATTATCATAACGGCGTCGCTACTGGCACCTCGAGCAGCCAAACGGTGACCGTCACCTATACCGGTTCGAATGACGAGCCTGTCGTCAGCGGCACCGTGTCCGATGCGCTGGTAGTCGAGGATGCTCCGGTCAGTGTTTTGAATGCGCTGGCCAACGCTTCGGACGTCGATGACGGAGCGACGCTGTCTGTGGTCAACGTGCCCGGCGTCGATGTCCCCGGTTCACTGCCTGCCGGTGTTACCTACGATGCCGTCAATCATACCTTTACGCTCGATCCGGGCAACGCCGCCTATCAGCATTTGGCCGAGGGTGCGACGACGACGGTAACCGTCAACTACGGCGTTTCGGACGGCATTGTCACCACGCCGACGCCGGCTTCGGTGTCGTGGACGATCACAGGGACGAACGACGCACCGG